>NZ_JBFRGR010000002.1:0-623312 GCF_052115445.1 Paenibacillus sp. 2RAB27 | reverse complement strand
ATCAACAAGGATGGAAGCATCAATGTAGGTGATCTTGCGATGGTAGCTTACCATTACGGTAAGAATTCCAATAGCACAGACTGGGCGACAGCCAAGATTGCTGATATGAACAACGATAATAAGATTGATATTAGTGATCTTGCGGTTGTTGCATCCCAAATACTCCAATAAAAACTGAATGCTAGTTATGCCCTATCCAGATAGAAAGCTTCATATGGATAGGGCATACTTGTATTTGTTGGTTTTTCTTAGAATCTACGAAGTCAATTCATAGAAATCTTCACTTTTCGAATAAGAAATTACATTCTGAAATGATTACGTTTAAGTTAAACTGTAAACAGTAATTATCACAGCATAGTAATTTGTTACATACAAATTACTAAGAAGGAGTGTAATAAATAGAAATGAAAAAGAAACATGAGAGGAATCTTGTGCTTATGAGTAAGAAGCTAGGGGTATTTTTATTAGCGCTTACATTATTGCTAAGTATTGTACCAAGTGCTTCGATATATGCACAATCCAATGAAGACACCTTAGAGAACCCATTTATATGGGCTGACGTTCCCGATCTCGATGTCATCAGAGTAGGTGATGCTTATTATATGAGTAGCACAACCATGCATATGAACCCTGGTGTTCCTATTATGAAATCATATGATCTCAAAAACTGGGAAATCGTCAATTATGTTTACGATATGCTTGCTGATAATGATGAACAAGCACTTAGAAATGGAAAAGACAATTATGGGAAAGGTTCATGGGCAAGCAGCTTAAGATACCATAATGGCAAATATTATGTGGCATTTGCTTCCTATGATACTGGCAAAACCTATATCTATCAAACAACAGATATAGAAAAGGGTCCATGGACCCATTCAGAGCTTGATGGGGTTTATCATGATATGTCATTGCTGTTTGATGATGATGGACGTGTCTATATGGTTTATGGCGGCGGTGATATTAAAGCAATTGAACTGACTCCAGATGCTACCGCAATCAAAGCAAGCGGCCTTAATAAAGTCATTATTCCTAATGCGAGCCTAGTTGCAAGTACAGCGGAGAATGTCAATCTTCAAGCTGAAGGCACACATATCCAAAAAATTAACGGTACATATTACGTATTCAATATAACATGGCCTAAGAATTCTGGTCGTGTTGAAATCATGCATCGAGCAGACAAAATTGATGGTGTATATGAAGGTAAGGTTGCCTTAAACAATGCTGGTATTGCACAAGGCGGTATCATTGATACCGTTGATGGCAAATGGTATGCCATGTTATTTGGAGACCGTGGCTCAGTCGGACGTATACCTTACCTAGTGCCAGTTACATGGAGTGATGGTTGGCCAGTATTCGGCATTAACGGTACGGTTCCACAAAGTATGGCTATTCCCGTTAGTGGTGTAGCATCTAAGAACAATTTGGTCGCTTCTGATGAATTCTATCAAAGCTCCCAAAAAGTGGGGGCATCGCATACCGTTATTAATACAACTTCAACTACAGCACCTACAGTGCCAACACCTGTGACACCACTACCTATAAATGAAGGAACAGAACTTTTTGTGAACGGTGGGATGGAGAACGGGTTAACGCCATGGGAGAAACATGATACTGCAACGGTTGTGGTATCAACGGATGAGCATTTTAGCGGAACCAATAGTTTATATATTAGCGGCAGGGGAGCTACTGGTGCTGGTGTGCAACAATTTGTTACTGGAAAAATAAAAGCGGGGGCTACTTATAAATTTTCCGCGAAAGTGAAATATAACTCTGGACCAGCTACGAAGCAATTCAATTTCGATATCCAAGATGGAGATTGGACGACGATTAAGATTCTTGGATCAGGCGTCATGACCAAAGGTGAATGGGGCACAATTGAAGGCACCTATACGGTTCCGGCGGATGCAACCTTCACTCTACCACGTATATTTATTGAGACAATTTGGACAGCAGCCCAAGATCCCACGAATGATCTAATGAATTTCTACGTCGATGATATTTCTTTCGTGGATGTTACACCTGATGGGAATCTTTTAACAAATGGTAAAATGGAAAAGGGCCTAACTCCTTGGGAGAAACATGATACTGCAACGGTTGTGGTATCAACGAATGAACGTTTTAGCGGAACCAATAGTTTATTCATTAGTGGACGGACAGCAACTGGAGCTGGCGTGCAACAGTCTGTAACCGGAAAAGTAACAGCTGGCAGTAAATATAAATTTTCCGCCAAAGTGAAATATAACTCAGGTCCTGCTACGAGAGCATTTAATTTCGATATCCAAGATGGAGATTGGACGACGATCAAGATTCTTGGATCAGGCGTCATGACCAAAGGTGTGTGGGGCACAATTGAAGGCACCTATACAGTTCCTGACAATGCTGTTTTTAATCAACCGCGTATATTTATTGAAACTTCCTGGACAGCAGCGCAAGATCCGACGAATGATCTAATGGATTTCTATGTCGATGATATTTCCTTAATCGACGCTACGCCCGCTGGAGGTTTGGATAAAGTGAAGAACGGGGAATACGATTACAATGGATCTAATCTTGGATTAGTGTGGCAATGGAATCATAATCCCGATAATAACCACTGGTCCCTTACGGAGCGTTCTGGCTATCTAAGACTTACTACTGGAAGAAAGAGTACAAGTATTCTTGATGCCAGAAATACACTGACACAGAGAACATTTGGTCCAGAAAGCTCAGGAAATATGGCCATGGATATCAGCAAGATGAAAGATGGCGATTATGCAGGACTCGCTGCATTCCAAAAAGAATATGGATTCGTTGGGGTGAAAATGTCCGGGACTTCGAAGTCCATTGTTATGGTGGATGGCAGTTCTGGAACTCCAGTTGAAAAAGCTAGTATTCCTGTCACTCAGGATAACGTATATTTTAAAATTGATTTTGACTATAAAAATCAGACAGATAAGGCTTATTTCTATTACAGCCTTGACGGCATTACATGGACAGCAATAGGGAATACGCTGCAAATGCATTATACATTGCCTCATTTTATGGGATATCGATTCGCATTATTCAATTATGCAACGAAAACAACAGGCGGTATTGTTGATTTTGACTATTTTAGAATAGATAATAAATTGACAGGAACGAATTCGCCCGCAACAGTACTTCAGGCAAATCTAACCAATGTTCCGAATGTGATCGGAGTTCAGAACATCGAGCTGCAAGTTCCAGTCCAAATGAATGCATTACCGAATGGGAATTATTCAGCAATCTCAGCTTCTTTTCAAATACCGAAGGAACTCATTGTAACGGGTGTAGACTTTAATACGGCTAATATTGTTGGAAATACTTCCTATACGTTTGCCAACAATCAATTGCTTTTACATGTAACTGGAAATAACGTAAACTTTGCAAATAATCAATCTTCTAATGTGTTCGCAACGATTAAGTTAAAGGTTAATGGCTTTGTCCCTGCTGATCAAACCGTACAAATTAAGACAGACTACATCAGGGTTGATGGTGGAAATGTTCAATACAATGTTAACAACTCCGTATCAAACATTGGATTAAAGCTACTGCCTACACATGCATATGCCAAGATTCCAGGCTATGCGAACCCGCTTATGAGTCATAAATTAGGAGCAGATCCGTTTGCGATGGTTTATGACGGCAGAGTGTACATCTATATGTCAAGTGACGATTATGAGTATGATTCAAATGGAAATATCAAAGATAATTCATTTAGCAATTTGAATAGAATATTTGTGATATCCTCAGCGGATATGGTCAATTGGACAGATCATGGTGCAATCCCTGTAGCTGGAAAGAATAATGCGAATAATGGCGCGGGTGTTGCCAAATGGGCAGATCTATCTTGGGCGCCAGCAGCAGCACATAAGAAAATTAATGGTGTAGATAAATTCTTCCTTTATTTCGCAAATGGTGCTAGTGGAATTGGTGTACTCACTGCGGATAGTCCCATTGGTCCGTGGACTGATCCACTGGGCCAAGCTTTGATCACTAGTAGCAGCCCTGGAGTTCCTGGTGTAGCATGGCTATTTGACCCAGCCGTATTGGTTGATGATGATGGAACTGGTTATCTCTATTTTGGTGGGGGTATACCAGGAGATCCGAATCCAACCCCAGAGCAAATTGCACATCCGAAAACGGCTAGAGTAGTGAAGTTAGCTGATGATATGATTCATATGGCAGGGTCAGCTGTTACAATTGATGCCCCTTATATGTTTGAGGATTCAGGTATTCATAAATACAATGGTAAATATTATTACTCTTATTGCTCTAATTTCTCAGGAACACACCCGGATGGAACACCTCCCCCTGGAGAAATTGCTTACATGGTAAGTGATAGTCCTATGGGTCCGTTTACTTACGTTTCACCGATCCTGAAAAATCCGTCTGTATTCTTTGGCGTTGGCGGTAATAACCATCATGCGATTTTCGAATTTAATGATCAGTGGTATGTGGTCTACCATGCTCAAACGGTCAGTAAGGCTGTCGTAGGGGATGGCAAAGGTTATCGTTCTCCTCATATTAATAAGGTTGAGTATTATGATAATGGATTAATTAAAGATATTAAGGGGGATATGAAAGGTGTATCCCAGATAGCGAATCTTGATCCTTATACGAGAGTTGAAGCTGAAACAATTGCTTGGAACGCAGGTATTCTTACTGAGGTGAGCACAGCACCAGGCAACCCGCTAGCAAGCCTTAACCTCGATGTTACGGATATTAATAACGGAGACTGGCTGGCAGTATCTAATGCTGACTTTGGTGATACAGGAGCTGCTTCGTTTGAAGCAAACATCGCATCGACAGTAGGCGGTAAAGTAGAAATACGTCTGGACAGCCCGATTGGTGATGTAATTGGTACGCTGGACATAGCGCCTACAGGTGGCAATCAAGTATGGCAGTTGTTGAAAACGAATGTGGAGAATGTGAAAGGGATTCACAATGTTTTCTTCATGTTTAGTGGCACAGGCAATAACTTATTCGCGATGGATTATTGGAAATTCAATACGAAACCGACGGGGCCAGATGTCATTCCATTAGAATCAGTCCAGATTATAAACGGATCGCAAACTGTTAAAGTAAATGAGCAATTGACCTTTAACGCTGTAATCAATCCGTCTAGCGTAACGGATGCAACGTATCTATGGGAAACAAGTGGTGGAATTAGCATTGTAGGCAGCAACAGCAATGATGCGGTCACCATCAAAGGAACCAATTCCGGGACAGGAACACTTAAATTAACAGTAATTGGCGGTGGCACGGAGAAAACGTCCGATACGACGATTACAGTGACGCCAGCAAGTGTTGATCCAGATCCAAATGGCGATACACTAGAATCAGTTACAATTACTAACGGAGCTCAATCGGTTAACGTGAACGATCTCTTAACTTTCAACTCGTTAATCAATCCATCAAGCGTAACGGATGCAACGTATCTATGGGAATCAAGTGGCGGTATTAGCATCATTGGAGACAGCGGGAAGAATTCGGTAACCATTAAAGGAACGAATGTCGGAACAGGGGTGCTTCAATTAACAGTCCATGCCGGTGGCACAGAGAAGACAGCTCAAAAGACGATAACGGTAATTCCACTGGATAACAATAGTGACAGTGGTGACAGTGGTGACAGTGGCACTCCTTCAACACCAACAACACCAACAACACCGGTGACAAGCGGTCAAGACGCTGACATTCTGGTTAACGGAAAAGCAGAAAGTGCTGGAAGCACAGAAACAACTAAAGTGAATGGCCAGACAGTCACGACCATTGCATTTGACCAGAAGAAGCTTGATCAATTGCTCGCGGTGGTTGGGGAAAAAGCTAACATTACTGTGCCAGTTACTGGCGATTCCGATGTTGTAATTGGTCAATTGAACGGTCAGATGGTCAAAAACTTACAAGAAAACAAAGCTATAGTAGAGATTAAAACGGATCGAGCAACGTATACGCTGCCTGCACAACAAATTGATCTTCGCGCGATCTCAGATCAAGTCGGAGGATCAGTGGCCTTGCAAGACATTACGATTCAAATTCAGATCGCAAAGCCATCCCCTAATATGGTAAAAGTCGTGGAGAATGCAGCAGACAAAGATAAGTTTACACTTGTCGTTCCACCGATTGAATTTACAGTTGAAGCGAAGTACGGCGAAAAGATCATCCTATTATCTAACTTCAACGCCTATGTAAAACGTACGATTGCCATTCCGGATGGCGTAGATCGGAATAAGATTACTACGGCGGTTGTTATAGAGCCAGATGGAACAGTTCGTCATGTACCAACTAAACTTGTAAACGTAGACGGCAAGTATTATGCAGAGGTTAGCAGTTTAACGAACAGTACGTACTCTCTGATTTGGCATCCAGTATCATTCTCTGATGTCTCGACGCACTGGGCAAAAGATGCTGTGAACAATTTAGGATCAAGAATGATCATTGGTGGGATTGGCAATGACCTATTTAATCCCGACGCAGATATTACTCGTGCCGAGTTTACTGCCATTATCGTTCGAGGATTGGGCTTAAAGTTGGAGAATAGAACATCGAACTTCTCCGATGTTAAGGCTGCGGATTGGTACAGTAGTGCAATAATGACGGCTCAATCCAGCCATCTTATTGACGGTTTCGAGGATGGTACTTTCCGTCCTGGAGACAGGATTACTAGAGAGCAGGCCATGGCTATTATTGCTAAAGCGATGGAGATGACCGGTTTGAAAGCGAAACTCACAAACCACAATGCCGCTGATGTATTACGTACTTACACAGATGCAACAGAAAGTGCACCTTGGGCAATGAGTGGCATTGCTAATAGCATCCAAGCGGGTATTGTAAGTGGAAGAGACGAAGCTACTCTTGCACCGAAAGCAAATATTACAAGAGCTGAGGTTGCTAAGATGGTACAACAGTTGCTACGTAAGTCTGATTTACTATAACCATCACATAACCTAATATTGCGCATGTTGTGCCTTATCCATTAATCATTGCTTTCGAGCAAGGGGTAGGGCACAGATGCGTTTCGACCATGGCGATTAATATTGAACTTAGGGTGCTTACTTCATTGCGGGAGGAATTTACATGATGGACATGGATAAAATAAAAAATAAACATCAATATACGGTATCAGTCAGAGTTGATAATATTAACGCGAAAGGGCTCCTAGCTAAGTTGAAGGAAAAGTTGATTAGTGAAAACCAGCTCGCTTCGGAAAACGAACTCTCTTTTACTGCCTATGCGAGTATAGGAGAAAATCTTCTTGTAGTCGCCGCCGATCAGATATAGTGCTGACTCGATTTGTGCATAACGAAGCGTTCCGATGGGAGATTTACTTCCCGCTGGAGCGCTTTATTATTGTCAAGATATTTGCCTTTCTCCGTTCACTTCCCAAGGAATTGGAGGAAGCTGCTTGTATAGATGGGACGAACGTTTATCAGACATTCTTCAGAATTTTTCCGATTGTCACGTGTTCTTGACTTTGTATAGTATTAACAGCTGTAATTCATAGGGGGAATATCTTTAATCTGTGAATTGTAAGCGCATTCTTGATCCGTATAATAAATAGTGTAAGCAAATAAATGATTGACCTATACAAACATTCATCTTTATGGAGACAATAAGGGAGGATTAGAAAAATGGTTAAGAAAATAAAACGTCCTGTTTTAGCAACTTTGGTACCTGTTCTGGCTCTAGGATTAACGTTGACAGGATGCACCGACTCGAAGGATACGGCAAGCAGCACCTCTTCGCCTAGCGGTAGTCAGACAAGTCCTGCAGCAACGAAAAACGACGCGATCAAACCGGTTACATTGTCAGTGTTCATTGGTGGCCCTGGTCAACAGCCGACTCCTGACAACAAGATCTACAAGATGATTAAAGATAAAACTGGCGTTAGCCTAAAAATGGAGTTTCTTGTCGGTGACCTGCAGCAGAAGATGGGCGTTATGATTGCCGGCGGTGATTATGCGGATATTATGTCCGGGGATGATAAACTAATTGCAGCCGGTGCTTTTATTCCCCTCGAGGACCTGATTGACAAGTACGCACCGAATTTGAAGAAGCACTATGCCTCCGTGTGGAATCAGATCAAGGATCCTGCAAGCGGTCACCTTTATGCTCTGCCGGCTTACGGTGTGTACAGTGGTCAAGTTAACGATACTGCCTATGGAGGACCAGGCTTTTACTTGCAAAAGGATGTCCTGAAGGAAATGGGTTATCCAACTCCTAAAACGTTGGACGATTATTTCGCTATCATAGCGAAATACAAAGCGAAACATCCAGATATGATCGGGTTCGAGACGTTGAGCTTCGACTGGAGAAAATTCCCGTTGCTTAATCCGCCAGAGCATTTAGCTGGTTATCCAAATGACGGTGGTGTTATCGTCGATAACGGGAAAGCGCAAATTTTTGCGGACAAGGATATTGCCAAGACCTATTACAAGAAGTTGAATGAGATCAATGCGCAAGGCTTGATGGACAGGGAAGCACTGGTACAGAACTACGATCAGTACTTAGCTAAAATTGCCAGTGGCCGCGTTATTGGGATGTTCGACCAGCAATGGAACTTTAACGATGGAGAACTTTCTTTGAAATCACAAGGTAAATTCGGCAGCACATACGTCGGGTTCCCGCTCTTGTATCCAGGCGCCACAGAGCACTACCGTGACCGTCCAGTTGTGAACATCAATCGCGGATTCGGGATTTCGACGAAAGCCAAGGATCCGGTTCAAATCATCAAATTCCTTGATGCGCTAATGACCGAAGATTGGCAGAAGACGCTCCAATGGGGTATTCAAGGCGAGGATTATGAGGTGAAGGACGGTAAGTTCTACCGTACGCCTGAACAGCGCGCGAAAGCAGACGATAATACATGGAAGCTAGCGAATAAAGCGGATGCGTTCTTGGGTGGCCTTCCTAAGATGCAAGGTTCGTATAGTGACGGAAATGCAACTGATGCGGGATCACAGCCACAGGAATTCTTCGACAGTTTGAAGCCGCAGGATCAGGAAGTGCTGAAGGCATACAACCATAAGACATGGGCAGAGTTCTTCAAATCACCTGTAGAAAATCCCATATACTACCCAGCGTGGAGTATTGATCTGGTGGATGGTTCACCAGCCAAAGTGGCCAATCAGAAGATGGAAGACCTTGCCGTCAAATATTTGCCGAAAGCTATTATGGTCAAACCGGATGAATTTGAAGGTGTATGGAAGGAATATGTGGATCAGATTTCCAAAAGCAATTTCAAAGCCATCGAAGATCGTATCAATGAACAAATTAACTGGCGTATTAAGAATTGGAGCAGCAAATAAGAGAATAGAACATGCAGTAGTGTGGGGGGAGACTCAGGGTCTTCTCCGATTTACTTCCTAGGAGGGAATGTCGATGGCCGAGACCATACTGTCCAAAAGACCAAAGAAAAAGAAAAAAATTGATCCGGAAATCGGCGTCGGTTTAAGTTGGAAGACGATCAAAAACCAGAAGCAGTTAATTCTGATGTCGTTTCCCATCGTGATTTATATTCTTATTTTCAATTATGTACCGATTTGGGGCTGGTTGATGGCGTTCCAGAATTATCGTCCGGCTTTGAAATTTTCCAAACAACAGTGGGTGGGGTTGAAGCACTTTAAATTTCTGTTTCAAGATGATACGTTCATGACAGTGCTTCGCAACACGCTTGCCATGAGTATGATCAATTTGGTTCTTGGCTTTGCAACAGCCATACTTTTAGCACTATTGCTGAATGAAATTAAAGCTCGTTTCTGGAAACGGTCCATCCAAACGATTTCTTATCTGCCCCATTTTCTGTCATGGATCATTGCTGCGGGTATTGTAGCGACTTCGCTATCCGTTGACGATGGTATCATTAATCAGTTGTTGATGAAGCTGCACCTCATTAATGAACCTGTGATGTGGCTTAGTCAGGGTAAATATTTTTGGGGGATTGTGGGCTTGTCTAATGTGTGGAAAGAGGTGGGATGGAATACCATCATTTACCTTGCAGCTATCACCTCGATTGATCCGTCGCTGTATGAGTCTGCTGGGATCGACGGTGCAAACCGTTACCAGAAGATCCTGTACGTCACATTGCCTGGGATCAAGTCGACATTTATCATTCTATTAATCATGAACATCGGACATATTCTGGATGCAGGCTTTGAAATCCAGTACCTGCTCGGCAATGGATTGATTGTCGACTGGTCGCAAACGATTGATATTTTCGTTCTAAAGTACGGGATTGCTCAAGGCAACTATTCGCTGGCCACTGCGGCAGGTATTTTCAAAACAGTTGTAAGCATAATCCTTATTCTAATTGCAAATTCTACCGCCAAGCGTCTTGGTGAAGAGCGGTTGATATAAAGGAGAAATGACGATGGGGACAACGACTGCGCGCAGAATTCGGATGGAGCCGATTCTGTTCCATACGATTAACGGCATCTTCATGCTCGTTCTTGCTATAGTAACATTATATCCGTTCCTTCATACACTAACGATTTCATTCAATGAGGGCAATGATGCGCTTCGGGGAGGCATCTATATATGGCCTCGTTCATGGTCATTGCAAAATTATAAGGCGATTTTCCTTTCGGGTACGATTTACCATGCGGCGTGGATTTCAGTCGCTCGTACGATTACAACGACGGTGATAGGTGTATTCCTTACCACCATGTTAGCGTATACACTAGCACAGCCCCACTATCTTTTTCGTAAAATCATCGGTTTAATTTTTGTGTTGACGATGTATTTTAATGCAGGACTTATTCCTAACTACTTTCTGATCAAAAGCCTGGGGCTTCTGAATAACTTCTGGGTGTATGTGCTCCCAGGAATGGTGAATGCGTTTAATCTCATTGTCATTCGGACGTATATTCGAACGCTTCCTTCAGGCTTGGTTGAGTCTGCGAAAATGGACGGAGCCGGTGATTTCACCATATTTATACGCATCATATTCCCGCTGTGTACGCCTGTCCTAGCGACCATCGCCTTGTTTATTGCAGTTGGCTCTTGGAATTCCTGGTTCGATACGTTTCTGTATGCTTCGTCTGATTTGAAGCTGAGTACACTTCAGTACGAAATGATGAAGCTGCTTGGATCAACGATGAGCAGCAACAACGATCCCGGTCTGATGGCTGGGGCAAACGCAAATCAAACGAAGGCCATGGTTACGCCTTCTTCCATACGTGCGGCGATCACGATTGTGGCGGCGGTTCCGATTCTATTCGTGTATCCTTTCCTGCAAAGGTATTTTATCGTCGGTATGAACCTTGGAAGTGTCAAAGAATAAGACTTAGCAAGTGATGATCATAATCATTTCCCGTTTCAGCTCGGTGCTGGGACGGTTTTTGCTTTATACAATCTCATCTTATCCTTTATAATAGTTCATATCGACTTTCTGAAGTGAGGTGATTCCCATGTTAAGGGTTATGTTTGCCGATGACGAGCCTTACATGCTAGAGGGACTGCGGACGATGATTGATTGGAATAAACTAGGCTTTATAGTGTGCGGGGAAGCTTCAGATGGGGAAGACGCATTAGCTTTGATGGCGTCGGCACTGCCTCATTTGGTGCTGACGGATGTTCGAATGCCTGTTATAGATGGCTTGGAATTGATTGAACAAGCGTCCAGCCTCCATCCTGAAATGAAATTTATCATTTTGAGTGGGTACGCGGATTTCGAATATGCCAAAACAGCGATGCGGCATGGTGTCGCCAATTATTTGATGAAACCCTTAATTGAAGCGGAGCTCGTAGCTGCAGTGGAAGCGGTCGCAGTTACGATTCTAGAACGTATAGCTGCTAGCCAGTTCGAAAGCGCTGCTTTAGATTGCTTACGATTGGAAACGATTTCAAAGTTGGTACAGGGTGAAAACAGGCAGAAATGGATCGAGCAGGCGAGCGCTTTGTTGGATCTTCATGAACATTCTAGCTTCCGCTGCGTTTTACTTGAACCTAACATTCAAGCTCAAATTCAGGCGGACCTGAAGCAGATTATTGCAGATAAGATGAAGCTTACGCAAGTGAGGATGATTCCATTTGGCGTAGGGAAAGAACGCCATGGATTCTTGCTGGTCACAGGACCCGAGGAACGCGAACTTTCTACTGAGATGATGACAGAGATCATGACCAGTGTCAGACATGACTGGGGCACAGCGATCTCCTTTTCTATTAGCAGTGAACATAAGGGACCGCATGCGTTAAAAGAAGCATTTCGTGAGGGGCTTATAGCCGAAATGTGCAAGTTCCCTTCTGGAGCGGAAGGAATGTACATCTATCAAGGAGAGTGGTCAGCGGAGACGCTTCCTGCATTTGGTATGACGGAATCTATCCTAGATGCTGTAGGGAGTGGGTGTCCAGAAACAGTGCGAGCCCAAGTACACCAGTTATTCATCGCTTTTTCGAGGCAGTCCGTATCTGAATCTTGGGTAAGTGCTTATTTAGACAACATTAAGCTTGAAATTCTTAAGTCAATTACCCAATTTGGCGGTGATCCTAATTGGGCTTCAAATTGGTTTGTTCCCACTGTTCCAATGGATATTGGCCTCTTGGAGCGCAAAGTAACACAAGAAATTCTGCAAGCAGTAGAGTGGATTGGTCAGAAAAAAGGCGTAGGGCAAGATGAGGTCGTATCCGCAGCAGGAGAATATATTAAATCGCACTACAGGGAAAAGCTGCAACTGCAGGTTGTTGCAGAGCATTTTAGGCTGAATGCTGCGTATTTTGGCCAGAGGTTTAAGAAGCAAGTTGGCCTCACCTTCAATGAATATTTACATGTCGTACGAATCGACGAGGCCAAAAAATTACTTCGCCGAGAAGAACTGAAAATATCCGATGTCGCTGATCGTGTCGGTTACTCGGATTCCGAACAGTTCGTAACCAAGTTCAAGGCACTTACTGGCCTGTTACCCTCCGCCTACAAGAAGGGTTAACCTATGACTGACAAGGAGAGCAAATATGAGCCGGAAATTGAAAATGTTGCGTATTGTTAATGATATTCCCCTGAAGTTCAAGTTTCTGATCATTTACTTGATGTGTGTGTTGCTGCCAATATTGTGTATAAACAGCTTGTTTTTCTTACAGGATAGCAAAAATACAGAACGTAGAGAGATGGATAACTTGCAGATTTCTCTGAATAGGGTTGGAAATGAAATCATGCAAATGGTGAACTCAGGTGTTGTGATTGGCAATGCTGTTTCCGCTGATCGTGTATTTAATGAGATGCTAGAATTTACGTACTCGGATAATGTTGCTTATTACGAAGAATACGACAGTTTCCTCCGAGACAAATTGGGGCAGTATCCGAATATTTATCCTTACATCTCTTGGATTGGCGTATACACATCGAACCCAACGCTATCCAATGGTGGAAGTTACTTTATGCTTAAGCCTAATGATCTGAAGAGTGAATGGTATCAGAAGATGAACGAAAATAAAGATAAGGTGACAGTGACCTCTTATTTGGATACGAATCCCATGAATCCCGAGGAAAAATTGGTATATGTCAGCATTATTCGGAAGCTGGACAATTTCCCAGACCTCATGAAATTCTCCAAATATCTGCGTATCGATATTCGGATGGATAAGCTGCTGGAGCTGTTTGATAAAGAGAGTAATTACTTGTTAATCAAGCTGGTGGATGAGGAAAATCGGCTTGTTCTTGAATCAGCAGGTGCGTTTAAGGGAAGTGACCCTTTGCTCCCGACCCTGCCTGTGTCAAAGGTTTCTCAGCTGACAGGCTTACCTGAAAATAGTTTTGTCAGTCCTCTCAGTAACGCTAGTTATGTGCTTAACTGGCGGCTGGTCGGAATTCCAGAGGGAAGTCGAATTGCGGAAGAGAGAAGAGGGGTTATCCATTTCTTTATCTGGCTGACGCTCATTAGTACGATCATTCCGACAATATTGATTTACATTATTATGCATTCTTTCAATTTCCGGGTAAGAAAGCTCTCCAAACATATGCAGTTGGTGAAAAATGAGAGGTTCGAGCCCATTACGATGTATGAAGGAAAAGATGAGATCGGTCATCTTCTTCGCAGCTTTAATTTGATGACGGAGAAAATTCGTAATTTAATTAACGACGTGTACAAACTCGAAATTCAAAAAAAAGATTTGGAGCTAGAACGCGTACAGGCCGAGCTGAATTATTTGCAGAGCCAAGTAGATCCTCATTTTCTGTTCAATACATTAAATGCGATTCTTGTTGTATGCAAGAAATATCGTTATGAGCATGTGATAGAAATTATTCAAAACTTGTCCCAGATTTTGAGAAGGCTGCTAAGCTGGAAGGAGGATTTGGTGACAGTAGAAGAAGAGCTAAGCTTCACTGAAATGTACCTCCAGATCGAGAAGTTCAGATTCCAAGATCGGTTCCACTATGAATTGTCCGTTGACGACTCTGTTCTATCGTATCGAATCCCGAAGATGAGTATTCAATCGCTCGTGGAGAACTCTTGCAAGCATGGGCTTCAATCGGTGAAAGGGAATCGCAGAATTCGGATATCTGTAGAAAGAGCTGGGATGAACATGCTCATGAAGGTCGAAGATAACGGAATTGGTATGAACAGCACAAAATTGGATGAAATTGTTCAGAGTCTGTATAAAGGAGAAGACAACGGCAAGAACATCGGACTTCGCAATGTGTATCGACGTTTAAATCTGTTTTATGCGGAACGCTCACTGTTCCAAATTGAAAGTATCCCCTTCGAGAAAACGAGCGTTACCATACAGATTCCTTTGAGTCTTATTAGGAAACAGGAGGAGACGATCGGACATGTATAAGGTTATCTTCGTGGATGATGAGCCTTTCGCTTTGGAAGGTATAAAGCTGATGGTCGAATGGGAAGAGCTTGGCTTTGAAATCGTACAAATGTGCGAGAACGGCGAAGAAGCTTTAGCCTGCATTGAAGCCTGTAAGCCTGATCTCGTTGTGACGGATATTCGGATGCCGGTCATTGACGGATTAGAATTAATCGATCGGGTGCAAAAAGCAGGCAACGATCCCGTATTCATCATTTTAAGCGGCTACAATGATTTCGAATATGCTCGATCTGCCTTAAGGTATGGCGTAAAGCATTATTTGCTTAAACCGGCTTTGGACAGGGAATGGGAGGCTGTTATTCAATTCGTTATTGAAGAGCTGCAGCACAGAGAACAGCAAAGGGCACGCCATGACCTCGTTACCGACCGTCTAGTACCTACGCTGCTTGCTCAAATGCTTCGGGGGGAAATTTCTGCAACAGACGGAAACGTTGGGGAAATACTAGATCCCTTGGCACAAGGAAATCAGGGCTGGAGGTACATTCATGTAGAATGGCTTAGCGGCATAAAACAGGAGCTGGATGCACGTTACTTCCTTTCACGAAAAGCTCATGCAATCGATTTGTTTGGGAGCCAGGACGGCCTTGTTATGGAGTCATTCCCTGAGATCGAGGAATGGGCTGGGCAGGTATACGAAGATCTACATGAGCAGGGTATCGAATGCTGTTTCTCGATAGGACCGCGGGTGGAGTCCCTCCGTCATATAGAAGATTCGTATGCAGGTGCTCTAGAGACATCCGTGCATCATTTCTTTCATATATCCGGTGGTCCACTCGATTACGATAAGATTCATCACAAGCAAATCAGCTATGATCTTCATGCGGTTTCTATCGTAGATAACATTCAAAGTGCCCTTGAGGCGCTTCAGGATAAGCGGGTTGAGGACCTGATTAAGCAAATGTTTGTGATACTGTCAGCTAACAAAACGGCCCGGGAAGTCGTTCATTTGCTGGTCATACGCATTGTTTTGAAAAGCGCTGCTGTCATGCGGGACATGGGTATTGATTCGGATGCGCTGCCTCGTGTTCGCGATTTTTTGAGAAGGGAGCATCGTTCCCTACAGGAAGTGGAGGAGTCCCTGCAAGCGTATGTGCAGCAGTATATGAGCCAGCTAAAGCAGCATAAAGAGAAGTTCTCCGGGCACCCCCTTCGAGTTATTGAGCGTTTTATCCAGGAGCATTATCGGGAATCGCTGACGATTAAAGATATCGGAGAACGGTTCTTCATGAACCCAGTATACTTAGGCCAAGCGTTTATGAAGAGGAACGGTGTAGGCATCATTGAGTATATTCATGACCTGCGAATTAACGCGGCGAAGCGTATGCTATGCGAAACTGATGAAACGATTCGTCTAATTGCGGAGCAGATCGGATACGTTCACTATCATCATTTCCTCAAAGAGTTTGAGAAACGTGTGTCTGACAAGCCCGGTGTGTTTAGACAGTTAAGCAAAGCATAAAGGATGGCAAATGAAGGACGTGTATTTCTTTTCTAAGAAATAAACGTCTATTTGTTAGGAGTGCGACTGAAAACATTACACACAATCTTGAAAGATTTTAAGAAAAGGGGGGAGAGTTCTTTAATCTGTGAATGGTAAGTGTAGTCAGATTCTATATCATATAACATAGTAGGCCTGTTTAAACAGGGGATGATGAGGAGGTTTATCAATCTATGAACAACAAGGTACCGAGCTTACACGAGGCTTATAAGGACATATTCAGAGTCGGGGCTGCTGTTAGCACGAAGACTATCCGATCCGAAGGAAACTTCATCGCCAGGCATTATAACAGCATTACAGCGGAGAACCAGATGAAGTTCGCGGAGATCCATCCTGAGGAAGAGCGCTACACATTTGAGACAGCGGATGAAATCATGGATTTCGCCATGCAGAACGGGATTGCCGTTCGGGGCCATACGATGGTCTGGCATAATCAAACCTCCGATTGGGTGTTTGAAAGCCCTTCCGGCGGTCCTGCCAGTAGAGAACTGGTTCTCTTACGGATGCAGGAGCATATCCGTACGGTAGCCAGTCGTTACAAGGGGAGGGTTTATGCGTGGGACGTGGTCAACGAGGCGATCGAGGACAAGGTGGATCTGGTGATGCGAAGTACCAAATGGCTGGAGATTCTCGGTGAGGATTATATCCGCCATGCTTTCGAGGCAGCCCATGAAGCCGATCCGAATGCACTTCTGTTCTATAACGACTACAACGAGACAGAGCCTGTCAAACGGGATAAGATTTATAATCTCGTCCGTTCATTGAAGGAGAAGGGGGTTCCTATCCACGGAATCGGCATGCAGGGACATTGGAATATCTATGGTCCTTCCTTGGATGAAATAAGTCAAGCGATCGAGCTATACGCTTCCCTCGATCTGGAGCTTCACATCACCGAGTTAGATCTTTCCATGTTTCAATTTGAGGACAGGCGGACTGATCTGAGTGTGCCCACCGAGCAAATGGTGGAGCTGCAGCAGCAGAGGTACGAAGAGATCTTCAGGCTATTTAAGGAATATCGAGAAGTCATTACGTCGGTAACTTTCTGGGGAGCGGCTGACAACTATACCTGGTTGGACAACTTCCCAGTTCGCGGCAGAAAGAACTGGCCGTTTCTATTTGATGGGGATCTTCGGCCTAAGCAGGCATTTTGGCGTGTAATCGGGTAGGCAAATTGCCATAATTAAGGGGGGACTATTCTTTAAATTGAGTATGTGAAGCCAATTATCTAAGTTGTAGAATGAAATTGAAATAAAATTGTAAGCGATTTCAGAAGAGGAGGATGAGAATGCTTGTGAGAAAACAACTTCATGTATGGATGGCAATTGTGCTGCTGTTTGGGATGATCTCCCCCCAACTTCTAGTGCCCGTGATGGCATCGGCTGCCGGCAATACGGTCGTATTGTCCCAAAGTTTTGAAGACGACCAAACTGGCGGTTGGGCTAAGGTATCCTGGATGGGAGACGGTTCAATTGCCGTGACGTCGGCAACGGCCTCCGATGGCTCCAAATCCCTGGCGATGACGAACCGTGCTGCAAGTAATAGCTCCCCGTTCCTGGATTTGACTTCGTACACACAAGCTGGCCATACGTATGATTTGTCACTGAAGCTTAAAGTCGGAGCAGGAACCGATAATTTCCATATCGCTTCCAATGTCGATGCTGCTTCGCTGACCAATAAATATCCATGGCTGGTGGTGAATAAGTCGGTTAGTTCCACCGAATGGACCACTTTTGAACTAAAGGGATACGAGCTTCCAGGTGATACGAAGGCGTTCAAAATATGGGTGGAGTCGGATTCAGCTTCAGCTTCCACCACTACGGAGGACCTCTATATCGATGAAGTACAGTTAACTGATGTCACGCCGGCTGCACCGGTTGATTCGGGAACAGTTGACCAAACTGGGGTCCAATCCTCCTTTGAGGACGGACAAGGAAATTGGGTGCGCAGAAACGGCTCCGGCAATATCGATATATCGACGGCAGACAATCACACCACAAGCGGCTCCAAGAGCTTGCTGACCACGGTATCAGAGCAATATGATGGGCCTTTGCTGAATGTCCTTGGCAAGATGTACAAGGGCTATAAGTACAATTTGTCCACTTGGGTAAAAATGGCTCCGGGACAATCCCCGACTGTATTGCGGCTCTCTGTGCAGAGCGGCGATAGTACATATACGAATGTTTCGTCAAACGTGACGGTAACTTCTGATCAATGGGTACAATTGACCGGTGCGTTTACCGTTGCTGGCACTCCGACCGTATTGAATGCATACGTGGAAGTAGCCAATAAGTACGAAGATACAAGATCCTTCTATATAGACGATTTCAATTTGTCCTATGTGGGTCAAGTATCCGGGCCGAAGCCGATTCAAACGGATATTGATCCTTTGAAGGACATCTATGCGGACAACTTCAAAGTCGGTGCTGCCGTAACAGGAGATCAGCTTACTTCCGATGTTCACACGCTTCTGGATTATCACTATAGCTCGCTCGTAGCTGAGAATGCTACAAAGCCGGGTTCTCTGGAACCGACAGAAGGGCAATGGAACTGGACGGAAGCAGACAAGATCGCACAATATGCCAAGGATCACACGATGAATTTCCGGCTGCATACCCTCGCTTGGCATTCGCAGGCTGCTGAATGGATGTTTAAGGATGCGCAGGGCCAGCCGCTTGCAGCTACACCGGAGAATAAACAGCTGGTGCTTAACCGTCTGACGACGTATATCCAAACCGTGGCACGTCACTATAGTTCCATGGAAGTGCCAATCAATGCCGTCGACGTGGTCAACGAAGTTATTGATCCTGGACAGCCGGACGGCATGCGGAAGAGCGAGTGGTATACGCTGACTGGCTTGGATTTCATCCGTACAGCCTTTAGGGTTGCTCGTCAAGAGTTGCCAGACGCTAAACTGTATATCAACGATTACAGTACGCAGGATCCGGCCAAACGCGACTTTTTGTTCAATTTGGTGACAAAGCTGAAAGGCGAGGGAGTTCACATTGACGGTGTGGGTCATCAAACGCACATCAGCATTGGCGGTCCTTCGATCGAGCAAATTTCTGATTCCATACGGAAATTCGGAGAAGCCGGGCTCGACAATCAAATAACGGAGCTTGACGTTTCGGTTTATACCGACAACAGTTCCACCAGCTATGATGATACCAGCCTTGTGAAACAAGTCTACCGTTATAAGCAATTGTTCCAAGAGCTTGTTCGGCTGGACAATGAGGGCAAACATGCTGCCTCGAACACGCAGGCCTATAATCCTGACGGATGGATCAGCAATGTTACGATATGGGGGATTGCAGATGATCATACCTGGCTTGATAACCAAGGTACAACCCGTAAAGATGCTCCTTTCCCTTTCGATGTGCAGTATCAAGCCAAATATGCTTATTGGGGAATGATTGAAGCAGTAAAGACGCTGACACCATCCCATCTTCCAATAACCGCGCAGACAGCAAATACAGCGAAAGGTACACCGGCTAATGCTTCAGATCCGGTTTGGAACACGGTTCCGGCATTGAAAACGCAACAATTAGGTACCCTTCAGGCTGAAGTGAAAACCTTGTGGGATGAACAAAATGTGTATGCCCGCATAGCGGTCAAAGACATGACCAAAACCGCGACGGATCTAATAGAACTCTTCGTGGATGACTATGAAGTTGGAAACTTCGGGCCGGATGACAACATCACTAGGGAACAAATGGCTGTAATACTTGCACGTGCCGCACATGTGGTACCTGTCAACGGTGAATTGGAATATAAGGACAGAGGCGAAGTCTCCACCTGGGCTCAAGGACTGCTTGTGGCTTTGAACGCCAAGGGTGTGCTGAACGGCTACGAAGACGGTACGCTGAAGCCGAAGGCTTTTAGCACCCGCGCAGAAACGACGGTTATCATCATTAGGATTTTGGATGCTCAAAAGTTCCAATAACGCTCGCGAGCATGAATAAGGAAGGCTGTCCGCACGTGAATTTCATGTGCGGCAGCTTTGTTTTGGGCTAAGGGATCAAATGCTGTTCAGGTCTCTGCTGGCCATGATTTCTTATTGTAGAAAGAATATATTCGAAGGGACAATAATGATCTATGAGAAGCATAAATGTGACGGCAGTACCTGCCGAATATTTGAGGTCAGTTAATGATGGGCTTCAAGGTACGATTCAAGAGGTTTCCTATAAGGTAGGCAACTATATTCATTTGTCTCGACAGCTTGTAACAGATAGGAACATAGATGCCAGTGAAGCAGGAAGAGAAACGGTTGCAGGAGATGCGATATTTAAGAAATGCAACGTCTACTTGCCTGCGGGTTATGATCCAAAGGACTCTACTGTTAGATATAATGTACTGTATTTGCTTCATGGAGTAGGTGGGGATCAAGATGAATGGTTAAGCAGTAACGGTAAGGCCGACGGACGATTTATCATTTGTAATCTATTTGACAATCTCATTGCCAACGGTGATATCGATCCGTTGATCGTCGTATTTCCTAACGGAAGAAGCGCTCATGATTGGACAGACACCTCCTTCAATCCCGAAGGAACCAATATGCTGGGATTCTATTACTTTGATTATGAGCTGAGATACGATCTGATTCCATTTATAGAATCCAATTACAAAACCTTTGCAGATATAACAGTCACTTCACCTGAGGGAATCATATATAACCGCAGGCGCAGAGCGATCGCCGGGCTTTCGATGGGGGGAATGCAAGCCTTGAATCTAATACTCGGTGGTTACCGACATGATTCGACGCGAATCACTGGCACAGAGAGTCCCTGGAATAACGGATTGGACAAGACTGTGCTCGCTCCAGGCATGATAGATTTGTTTGCTAATGTCGGAGCTTTTTCCAACGCTCCTACGTCAAGTGATGGCAAAACGCTTGGAGTCAGTCTTACATCATGCTTCTATAACCTTCATTTACTATATACCACCTGCGGCGATGCAGACGGAGTAGCAAATGGCAGCTACATAAAATCTATAGATGGGCTTATACATTCGGGGAATCCTCTTTATCATTTTTATCAAATTCGGATTAAGAATGGTTTTCATGATTTCCATGTTTGGAATAACGGTGCTTACAATTTTAGTCGATTGATATTCAAAAATTATAATGATCATGCAAGATCCCATGTTGTGAGGAAAACACTTTAATATTTTGCGAAGAGTGATGTGATTGATGAAATTTGAATGAATGGACCTTCAGTGGAAGTATTAATTCTTACAAAGCATGAGAGATATTTCGGGAAAATGGCATATTTCTATGTGATGTACTCTTTATAATTAGTCAATATAGATAAAAAGGCGAACGATTTGCTTGATTTATTCAGTAATCCTATGTATTATTAAGATAGATTTGAAATCATAAAAGTCAATAATCGTTCTTGAAGGTGATTTTAATGTCCCAATCAGATTCTAATGAGTACAAGAAGAAGCTGTGTCACCTATATAACGAGATTTCTAAAGAATTGTTCGGCTTTGGAACCACTTTACTGAAGGTATCGCTGGATCAGAACATCATTACTTTTCATGCAAAGCATCGTCGTTCCCCCCGTTCTACCGCGCTTGAAGGCGAGGCGCCGACTTTGAAACACGAAGTGGATTTCTATATGTCTTCGATATATAAGAAAAGAATCCGCGAGAAGTTGGAACAAGAGATGGGATTATCGATGGATGCGGTATTAAGAGATTATGATCCGCCAACGCAATGGGCAATTACGAACATCATTCTTAAACAAACCGAATAGCTTAGACCATGGTGTTTCACTTTTGATCTATCTTAAGTGGAAACCGCATGTATATCCGTAGATGTCTCTTTACATTGTTTACGATGAAAAGTGCTCTTGATTAGAAGATTTCTTCTATCAAGGGCACTTTTCTGTTTATTATTGCTTTTGCGCATAGATATGAAGCCGAGGGTAGCATACTAGTAAAAATTGACAAGGGTTTGACGCTTCAAAATATAGATATACAAACTTGGGAGGTTATTCATGATGAAAAAAAGAATGCTTCATAGCCTTATTTCACTGTCCGTGGTGGGACTAGCTCTCACAGGATGCGGCGCAGCTCCGTCCAAAGATCAGGGTACTGCAAGCGCAAGTCCAGCTTCAACGGCACCGACGGCAACAGCCAAAGGAGCGCCTACCGAATTAGTCATTTCTACATGGGGCTTCTCGGATGACTTCTTCAAGAAAGAAGTATATGCGCCGTTTGAGAAAGAGCACAACGTCAAGATCGTACTGGAAATTGGGAACAATTCGGAGCGTCTGAACAAAGTGAAGCAAGGCAGCAGTTCCAAAGTGGATCTTATCTATTTATCCGATTACTATGCACAGCAAGGTATTGAAGCTGGACTCTTTGAAAAGATTGATCGCACCCGTATGCCGAATTTGAAAGACATCTACGATTTGGCAAAGGCTCCGCTTGGTGAAGACTATGGTCCTGCCTATACGATTGGTCGGTTGGGAATCGCCTATAATCCGAAGGCGACGAGTAAAGAAATCAAGTCGTGGAGCGACTTATGGAGTCCTGAGCTTGCGAAGAAACTGACATTGCCAAGCATCACGTCGACAACAGGTCCAATGATCCTTGATGCGGCATCGGTCGTTGCAGGCAACACAACGTTCAATGCGGATCAAGCATTCGCCAAGGTGAAAGAACTAAATAAAGGCGTCGTCAAATACTACGGGCAAACTTCCGAATTCGTGAACATGTTCGCGCAAGGGGAAATTGCCGCTGGGCCAATCATGGAAATGTATGTAAAGGATTTGAAAACGGCTGTACCGGAAACTAAGTTTGTTTCCCCGACTGAAGGGGCATACGCTGTCATGAATACGGTTAACGTGATCAAAGGAAGTAAAAATAAGCAGTTGGCTGAAGATTTTATCAACTGGCATTTGAGCAAAGAAGTCCAAGAAAAATCAGCAAAGTCCAAAATCGATTCACCTGTGAATACGACACTTCAGCTCTCGGCTGATGAAGCGCAAGGTATTACTTATGGAACAGAAGTCGTAAGCAAGCTTCGCAAATTGGACATGAAATTCGTGAATCAAAACCTTAAAGGTTGGATTGACCGCTGGAATAAAGAAGTCACTCAATAGTTGAAATTGAACAAGGGTATATGATTGTGGATATACCCTTGTCTGTATGAAATGGAAGGGGGTTTATCATGACAAAGAAGGTCATCCTTGATGTTGATACAGGCGTAGACGACGCGCTGGGCATTTTGCTGGCTGTTGGCAGCGGGGAAATGGAAGTGCTAGGTATCACTACGGTGAACGGCAATGTGTCACTTGACCAAGCGACCCTGAATACCTGCAAAGTCTTGCAGCTGCTGGGAATGGAGCAGCAGATTCCAGTCATTAAAGGGGCGAATAAGCCTCTGCTGCGCACAACTTATTTTGAACATCGCGTTCACGGCAAGGACGGACTTGGCGGAGCTTTAAGCGATATGCAGGTTCACATGTACGCGGCTGAAGGACATGCAGTCGATTTCATCATTGAGCAAGTGAAGCAGCACACAGGTGAAGTCACGCTTATTATGACCGCGCCGCTGACGAATCTGGCCATGGCTGTTATGAAATATCCGGACTTGGTTCATCAGGTCAGCGAAGTAGTTGTAATGGGCGGCGTTGTCCAAGGTTTCGGGAATGTGACGCCGACAGCGGAGTATAACATGTACGTCGATCCAGAAGCAGCAAAGATCGTGCTGCATGCGGGATTCCCGGCCATAACGCTCGTAGGCTTGGATGTGACCCGGAAGGCGCTGCTGACAGAAGAACATATCCGCTCGCTCGGAGATACGCCGATTGGCCGCTATGTCAAGGAAAGCACAGCAGATTACATGCAACGTTATCAAGAGCGCAACGGTGTACGGGCTTGTGCCCTTCACGACCCGCTCGCAGTCGGGGTGGCGCTGAATAAAGATCTGGTTACCACCCGCCATTATTACGTAGATATAGAAACCCGAAGTGAGCTGTGCGACGGGCAAACGGTCTGTGATTTCCAAAGCCGATTGGCTAAGCCTGCTAATGTCCATGTGTGTATGGAAGTGTCCGCCGAAGCTTTTCTAGACCAATTTATCCGCGCATTGCGCGCCTAGCGAACCCAGGAACAGGAGTAAAGCTACATGAAAAAAACGTATTTATATTTACTATTGCTGCCTGGATTACTGTTCCTGACGGTTTTCATGGTGGTTCCGATCCTTCTTACGATAGGTTCAACCTTTTTCAATAAAGGCAGCTTCACATTAGCCGGTTACTGGAGTTTCTTCAAGGACCCCTACTTTCTGAAAATTTTATGGACAACCCTGCGTGTTAGTGTGGTCACAACCTTGCTATGCATCGTGGTGGGCTTCCCGGTTGCCTATTTCATCTCCAAGCAAAGCCCAAGGCAGAAGGCGATTCTGCTTGCCTTAGCGATTTTTCCGCTGCTCACCAGCTCTGTTGTTAGGTCATTCAGTTGGATGATTATTTTGGGCAAAAAGGGGCTGCTGAATAATGCGCTGATCGCTATTGGCTTGATCAAGGAGCCGCTCGATATCTTGTACACGCCTGCTGCGATGATGATCGGTCTGGTCCATTTATTCCTGCCGCTTATTATTATTACCTTGGTAGGTGTTCTTGAGAATATAGATCCGGATCTGCTGAAAGCGGCGGAAAGCTTGGGAGCGGGTCGCTTCAAAGCTTTCGTCAAAGTCATCGTGCCGCTTAGCGTACCCGGATTAATCATAGGAAGTATTCTAGTCTTCGTGGGCAGTCTGACGGCCTATACGACACCGGCTTTGCTCGGAGGCAAGCAGCGTGTTATCTCCACATTCCTATATCAGAACGCGATTACGCTGAATGATTGGTATCTCGCCTCCGTTATTGCGGTAATTATGATTGTGATTACTTTTGTGGTCATCGCACTGATGAACAAACTGGCTGTTAAATTAAATCCGAAGGGGTAGAAATATGCGGGAGAAGAACCGAGGGCTGGCCGTATTTACGCTTCTTGTCTATCTATTTTTGCTCGGGCCGCTCGTCATCATTGCATTTGCATCTTTTGAGCCAGGGAGTATCTTGAAATTCCCGCCGACAGGCTTCTCTTTAAAATGGTACCGTAACATCCTGGACGTCAAGATGTTCATGTCGACGTTCAGCACTTCCATCATCGTATCGCTGCTCGGTAATTTATTTGCGCTGCTGCTGGGGATTCCTGCCGCTTACGCATTAAGCCGATTTGCGTTCAAAGGGAAGGAAACGCTCAATGCGATCTTCATTTCCCCGGTGCTAATTCCTGGTATTGTACTTGGTTTTACGATGCTCAAGTACCTGATCGTGGTGTACCACCTACCGATATATGCGGCCTTGCTGGTTGGACATACAGTCATCATGCTGCCTTTTATCATTCGAGTAATTGCTTCTAGCTTATCGAATTTCGATTTTGCGATTGAAGAAGCCGCGTTAAGCTTGGGCAGCAGCCACTTGAAGACCTTCTTTAAAGTCGTACTGCCAAATATCAAATCCGGGATTATTGCGGCAATTTTGATTGCATTCTTGGAATCTTTTAATAATGTGGATATTTCAGTCTTTATGACGGGGCCTGGGGTCAGTACACTGCCTATTCAGATGCTGACTTATGTGGAGAATCATTTTGATCCGACAATTGCTGCTATTTCTGTACTGCTGATGCTGTTCACAGCTGTACTTATGTTCATCATTGAACGGTTGATGGGTTTATCCTATTTCACCAAACGATAACGGAGGCTTGTATTCATGGCATTGCTATCACTGGAAAAAATTTCGGTTGCCTATGACCAGCACTATATTCTGCAGGATTTTAACCTAAGTGTTGAAAAAGGAAGCTTGATCTCGCTGCTTGGTCCTAGCGGATGCGGGAAAACGACGACCTTGCGGCTTATAGCAGGATTCATCGAGGCGAAATCAGGCACTTTCTCTTTGAATGGAAAAGATTATACGCGTGTTCCTGTGAATAAACGCAATTTTGGCTTCGTTTTCCAGAGCTATGCGCTATTCCCTCATTTGTCGATTTACGATAATGTGGCTTTCGGCCTACGCTTGCGCAAAGTGAGTGGGGCGGAGCTGGATCGCCGTGTGCGTCACATTCTCGATGTCGTCAGCTTATCCGGCTTCGAGAAGCGTTACCCTAAAGAGCTGTCGGGCGGTCAAAGACAGCGCGTCGCGATTGCGCGGGCGCTCGTCATCGAGCCGGAACTGCTGCTCTTCGACGAGCCGCTGAGCAATTTGGATGCGAATCTGCGCGTCAACATGCGGGTGGAGATCCGCCGTATCCAGCAGGAGCTGGGCATTACGACGGTATATGTATCGCATGATCAGGAAGAGTGCTTCTCGATCTCCGATAAAGTAGCGATCATGAATAAAGGGATTATCGAGCAGCTAGGCGCCCCGGCGACGATATTCAAATATCCGAAGACGGAGTTCGTGGCGCGGTTTATCGGGTTTACGAATTTTATCACCTTCGAGTCACGATTTGATAGCAGTGAAGAGATTGCCCTCAAGGTGAAAAATTATATGTTCGCTGTAACCAAGCATGCGAGTAAAGGCGAACAGCAAGGCAAGCAAGGAGCTATTCGTCCGGACGATGTCGTGATGGGAACCCTGGATGAGCTTGAGGCAGGGGCTAATCGCGTGAACGGCCGCGTCAAGGTTAGCACGTTCCTCGGGCGAAGCTATCAGTATGTGATTGAAACGGAACTTGGTTCCTTCACCGTGAATAAAGAGATGGAGCTTCCTTACGCGAATGGGCAAGAGGTTCGGCTTCATTTTCCAGGTGAGAAATTAGTAATCGTTGAGTAGTGGACTTGGAGGTGAAGACAGATGCGCATTGATGTACTGATTGAAAATGTTCATATTTATAACAGTTATTTTAAAACATTTATCCATGGCAATGCAGCCATACTGGACGGTAAATTTCTATATATTGGCAAAAGAGGATCGGAAAGTTTCGAAGCCGCGGAGCGTTTGGACGGAAACGGCCGTTACATGATTCCCGGTCTTATCGATATCCATTTGCATATTGAAAGCACGATGGTGACACCAGAGACGTTCTCCTACGGACTCATCCGTAATGGGGTCACAACCATTGTGCCCGAACCTCACGAGATTGCCAACGTCTTCGGACTGGATGGAGTCAAGCAGTTTATGAAAGCAAGTCAGGATACTGTCGCGGACATGTTCTATGCGATCCCGAGCTCGGTTCCAGCGACATCCATGGAAACGACAGGCGGCGAGATTCATATCGCCGATTTGGACGAGCTGTTACGTACGGAGCGGATCATCTGTCTGGGTGAAATCATGAATTTCGTTGATGTTATCACAGACCCCGATTGCAAAACAAATCAAATCATCAACCATGTCCGTGCCAACTATCCGCATCTCATTATTGAAGGGCATGTGCCAAAGCTGTTGGATTTGGACCTGCACAGGATGATTTACAGCGGGGTCGATTCGGATCATACGCATCAGTCGATTGAGGGCATGGAAGCCCGGATCGCTGCGGGCATGTTCATCGAAATTCAAGAGAAATCAATGACGGATGAAGTCATGGCCTATTTAATCCAGCATGATGTATCCGAGCATTACTGTTTCGTTACCGATGATGTGATGGCTGACTCCTTCCAGCGCCGCGGGCACTTGAATCATATTGTGCGCAAAGCAATCGGCATGGGTATGAAGCCCGAGCAGGCCATTTATGCCAGCACACTCTCTCCAGCCAAGCGGATGCGGATGTATGACCGCGGGGTAATCTCCCCTGGCAAGATAGGCGATTTCCTGCTGCTTTCCAATCTAGAACAGCTAACGATTGAGCAGGTTTTCAAGGCGGGACGTAAAGTTTACGATGTGGAAGAGGCTTATACGCCAATCATCAAGCCTCCGGCTTTCCCGGCGCATTATTATCAAAGCGTGCAGATGGCGCCTTTAAAGGAAGCGGATTTTGAAGTCAGTATTGAAGAAGCTGACGATGTTTATACGTGCCGCAAGATGATGGTGAAGGATGGTTCTACATTCACAGAAGAACAGCACGCGCAGGTTAAAGTTCAGCAAGGGAAGCTGCTATGGCAGGAAAGCGGCAGCGCGCTCATTGCTACTTTCGAACGCTACGGGAAGAATGGCAATCGCGCCTACGGGTTGATTGGCGGCGATACGATCAAGCGGGGAGCCATCGCGACGACGTACTCTCACGACAATCATAACTTGCTCGTTGTCGGGCACAATCCCGGCGATATGCAGCTTGCCGCTAACGAAGTGATTAACAATCAAGGCGGTTTCAGCGTCGTGGAAGACGGCAAAGTGATCGCGAACCTCAGGCTGCCAGTGGGCGGCATCTTAACGGAAGAGCCGCTGGAGCAGGTAGCCATGGAAGTTGAACAGCTCCGCAAAGCTATGGAATCGCTGGGTTACCAGCACTATAATCCCATCATGTCCATCAGTACGCACTCCCTACCGGTAAGTCCGGCTTTGAAAATTACGGACTTCGGTTTAATTGATGTGAATCAGGGCAAGGTAGTCCCACTTGTTATTCAAGAGAGCAAATAATCAAGAAAATAAAAATCGTTAGTGGATGTTCACTTTTGTGAACATTCACTTTTTTAATTTCTACGGGGTTATTTAATTAGTATTGAATATATATCGGGTTTTAATGTCTTCTAGTCGAAGATTGCAACGGATTGTTCTCAAAAGCCCTAACTTTTGCGGCGCGTTGTATTGAGAATGAGATCTTGATGCATCTGCGTTCGTTGAAGAAAACTCGGAAAGATGTCCTTGCATGATCCGATCGGAACGGACAAAGAGGGGGAATGAGATTTCGTTGATTGACACCCTCGGCAGTAAACTAGAGGAATGGCACTATTCGATGGTGAATTAGTATGGTATTGTTTAATGAACAGCAGAGAACACTTGTCATGGTGTGGAACCCCGTAATTCGGATGTGAAACATCATTTCTTAAGGGTATGGACATGTACAGGATGTGGCAGCCTCCATGATCAGGATCACAATGCTAGTCAAATTATTAATCACGAAGGCATTCGTCTGCTTGTTGGATAAAAACCATCCCGCAGGAAATGCGGATTACGCTTGGATTACTTCTTTATAGTAGTGGAGACGATCCAGGAATCATGCGAATTCATTTGTGTGAGCTTTCAAACATTCCCTTATTCAAGGAGGAATTTCCTCTTAATGGTTAGCTGGCTGAAAGAAACCTGTTTCACAAATTTGGAGCTTGACGTGCAAAAAAATAGACTGCTCTTTTTTTTGCTATGTGGGCCTATTTTTATAATGGCTGAATTGAACATCGCTACGCATTATTCCTTATTTAATTCGATCAATGGCCAATTTATACTCATTATTCTCGTTTTTTTTGGTATTATGCTTTCGTTATTATTCGTACCCTCTATTGAAAAGAATTATAAGTATGTTTTTATGACGGGGATGCTTCTCTTTTCGATGTACCAGCTGTGGGCATTCAACGATAACTCGCTGATCTTTCAAATTATGTATATTAATCTAGCCCTCGCGCTTGTTTACCTTAATGGGCAGCTAATTATATATACAGGGATGACAACTGCTATCTTTACAGCGCTCGGCTTCATTTTCAGAAAAGATCTTTTCTTTCCACAAATGGATGGTGCAACGGTGAACGGTTCGATTGTGATCGTCCTGCAGACAACCGTTGTTTTGTGGGGAGTAACCAAGATCGGCAACAGATTCCATCAGTTCATCGATCATAATAAACAAATGAGTGAACTGTTGCGGGACAATGAGAATCAGATGCTGCTTATCCATGAACAGAACCGCGCGTTAACCGAATATTCGAAGCAAGTGGAGCAGCTTACGATCGTCGAAGAACGTAACCGAATTTCGCGAGAACTCCATGACACGATTGGTCATACGCTGACTTCCATGATTGCGGGACTTGAGTTGACAAAACGGGAGATGGACCTATATCTTCAAGGGGCGGAAAAACAAACAGAGCGTTTGGATAAGCTGCTAGATTTCGCGAGAAGAGGCTTGGAGGATATACGCGATCATGTTCACAATGCAGATAACTTCGGTCTTCAGGAATCACTGTTTGACCAGATCAGTCAGTTGGGTAGCGAGCTCTCCATAAATACGGGAATCGAGGTGGAGTATCTTACAGAAGGCGTCGTCTATCCACTTTCGCAGGCACAGCATCTTGCACTTTTGCGATGCGTGCAAGAGGCGCTTACGAACGCTGTTCGCCATGCACGTGCGAACAGGATCCAAATCCAACTTCGTTACCTAGCCGATAAGATCCACCTCGAAGTCAAGGATAATGGTATTGGGGCTACCAAAGAAAAGCTTCAGCAAGGTTTCGGGATCCAGACGATGAAGGAAAGGATATCAGCCGCGTTAGGTAAGGTTGAAATCACTTCAGATTTCAATGGTGGTGTCTGGGTAAAGTGTGAGATTCCGGTAAAAAAACGTGGCAACATGACAAATATTAGGCTTCTCCTTGCGGAGGACCAGGAGCTAATTGCAGAAAGCTTCCGCATTTTGCTCGATATGGAACTGGATTTGCAGGTTATTGGCGTGGCTGGGAACGGACTTGCCCTGATAGAAATGTGCGAGATAGAAGCGCCGGATGTCATCTTAATGGACATTCATATGCCGGAGATGAATGGAATTAAGGCGACGAGCATCATCAAACAGCGTTGGCCTGATGTCAAAGTAATCATATTGACTACGTTTCAGGATACCGATAATGCAGCGGAAGCGATCTCGCTCGGTGCTGAGGGTTATCTGCTGAAAAGCGTTCAACCTAAGCATTTGGCCGAAGCTGTTCGGATTGTAAACAGCGGAGGTTCGTTGATCTCTATGGAAACCGCCAAGCTGCTGGTCGATACCCGTCAAAAACATACTCCGACTCTTCAAGACGCACGGGAGGAGCCGGAAGAAAGCAATCCGGTATATGGGCTAACCGAGAAAGAGATGGAAATCGTCCGGTTTCTTTCGGACGGGTTTAAATATAAAGAGATTGCGCTGAAGATGCATTTTTCGGAAAGTACGATAAAAAACTACGTGTCCATCATTTATTCAAAGCTGAATGTGGAGAATCGTACGCAAGCAGTAAATAAATTACATAATTTGTTATAACCTCTGAGTACAAGAGATCGCAAAGAATAAAAAAGCGCTACATACCTATTGACGGTATGTAGCGCTTTTTTTAGGTCAAATGCGTGCATACAGGAGCGGGCAGTTCAGAAAGTATACCCGAAAGTTATGTACTTTCCACCCTAGGTATCTAGGGCGTACTTTTCTATACTTAGGGTACGAAAAGCGGATTCATGTCGAAGAAGAAGGGTGAGGAGAAATGTAATGAATTCATATTTAACAACGGTTGGTAAAATCATTATGACCATTTTGGTTGTTGCTATTGTACTTGGCTATGTTGTCGTGCAATACGGAATTGTCGGTGCCGAGTATGCAGGACTCGTCAAGGTCAAGTTATCGAAACCAGACTTTCATTATTCTCCATGGATTTATGTGTTGTACACACATATCGTAAGCGGGTGCGTCGCACTAGTGGTTGGACTATTTCAACTTCTCCGCAAGCCTGAAGCAAAAAGGATGCAACTTCATCGATGGCTTGGCAAAATCTATGTGATCAGCATTCTCATCAGCGGAATTGTCAATATTTATCTATCCATTTTTGCAAGTGGAGGCGGGTTTTCGAAGGCCGGTTTTTTCTTGTTGGATAGCTTATGGATTTGTGCGACTTTGACGGCCGTTAACCGGATACAAAAGAGCCAAGTCGGGGCTCATCAACAATGGATGCTGCGAAGCTATGCATTAACCTTTTCGGGTGTTACTTTGCGTATTTGGCTGCCGCTGCTCATGATTCCGTTCGATTTCGAGACGGCTTATCCAATTGCGGCCTGGTTAGCGTGGGTACCGAATCTGTTGATTGTCGAATGGGCGATACGCAGGAGAGCGATGAAAGTAAAGAGACTAGCCAGCCATGTCATTCCGATTGTGGAATGAAGGACCTCAGGGGAATGAACATGTTTCGACGACTAGGCCGTACTACAGCCCTTCTCCTTCTCGCATGCTGCACTTGTGCGGTATATGTAGTTGTGGCAGCCTGTACGGACATAAGACAGCCTTATTTTATCGTATACATGTCGGCAATGATTGCTCTAATGATGTTTAGCGGAAGTGCTGAAAAGGAGCGAAAAAAAATGGAAACATGGAATACAGGAGAGAAAAAACTTGTGAAAATGACTCCGCGTACTTACGTACTGTTTACTTTGATCATAAACGGCTTGGCCCCATGGGGGATTTATGAATGGTTAAGTCATTCCATGAGCAGCGTTCTCGCTTTGACTATTGCGACTCTGGTGCCTCTTGTGGACAATCTCGTCCACCTAATCAGACATAAAAAATTCGACGTATTCGGGGCGTTAATGCTGTTCACGTTCCTCTTAACGCTGATCCTCGTATCTATGGGCGGGAATGAGAAAATTTTATTAGTCCGAGAATCGCTCATCACAGGCTCCGTCGGGCTTATTTTCCTGGGCTCCCTCTCGTTTAAACGTCCGCTAATGTACTACCTAGTGCTGCGATTTCTTGCAATCGAAGGATTTGCGGATAATTGGAAATATCCATATTTTCGCTATGTGCTGCGGCTAATGACATTCGTATGGGGGATTGTTCTAGTCATGGAGTCGGTCGTGAGAGTCATCATGGTCAATCATCTCTCTACTTCACAATTTCTAGCGATATCCAATTTTGTCCTGTACGGATTTATAGGAGCGGCAATTTTGTGGACGATGGTCTATCGCAAAAAATCAGCTAGGCGTCTTGAACAAATTAAACTGCACGCTGTATAAAAACTGGAGGAATCTTATGCAAGTGGAACAATTTCAACTTTTGGACGGACACAGCCTACGGAACCTCTACACATCCGTCACGCAACACCTCCGAAGAGAAGGTGTCAAGCAGTGGGACCGCTTTTACCCTAACCGCTTCATCATCCAGAGTGATCTCCAAAGTGGAAGCCTGTTCGGAGTAAAACAGAGCAATACCGTGATTGCAGCGGTTGTCGTGAATGAAAAGCAAAGCTCGCGATACGATATTTTGGACTGGACGGATCGGCAAGGGAAGCCTGCCTGTGTTCACCGGCTTGCCGTTCATCCCGAGTTCCAGAGAAGGGGACTAGGCAAAATTCTGCTTGGTTTCGCGGAACAATATGCCCTTGACCAAACGTGCACCAGTATCCGCCTGGACGTATTCTCTGCAAATGATACTGCCGTCAGGATGTATGAACAGGCTGGTTATGAGCGGATCGGAACGATACGCTTTCCTTTTCGCCAAAAGCCTTACTATTGTTTTGAAAAGATATTGGGGAGTCGCGTACCATGAAAACGATTTACAGAAATAAAAACGGTGCGAAGGAAACCTTTATTCAAGCTTACGATAGAACACTTCAAGAATGGGATGTACCGGTAGAATCAGCATACTTTGATACTTCTTTTGGTGAAACACACGTACTTATTTCAGGACCGGAAGATGCCGAACCGCTGATTCTGTTCCATGGATTTGGCTTTAGTTCTACGATGTGGATCGAAAATATCAGGCCACTAAGCAAACGGTATCGTACCTATGCAGTGGATTTTATCGGAGATATTAACAAGAGTGAAGCTATTCGGCAGATTAAAAACAAAGAAGAATGTGCGAGTTGGTTCCGTGAAATCTTGAACGGTTTGAATATTCAAAAGGCTCATGTTGCAGGTCTGTCATACGGTGGATTTATTGCTTTGGTTTTGGCCATTTACGCTCCGCAGTTTATCAATAAAATGGTGGTCATGAGTCCAGCAGCTTCTTTTCAACCACAGAGCAAGAAATTTTTCATCAAATGCCTTCTCGCCGGTGTCTTTCCAACAACCAAACGTCTGAACGGCCTAATGAACTACATGATCGGTAAAGGAAATCAGGTTAATGAAACTTTGAGAAACCAATTCATTGCGGGCATGCAGAATGCTTTGCCAAAAAATAAGTTATTTCCAAGTTACATGGAGGATGATGAGCTGAAAGCCATTCAATGCCCAACTCTCCTGCTGATCGGAGATCAAGATATTCAATATGATCCTAGAAAAGCGATTGCAAGAGCCAATCACTTAGTTCCGCACATACAAACGAAATTAGTGGCAGATACTGGCCACGGGCTGGCCATGGAACGGCCGACAACGATAAATTCGTTGATGATTTCGTTTTTTAGTACTTCAGTAAATCAATCGGGAGCTGTAAAATGAAAACTACATTATCGGAACGTCTAGGCGGATTATCATGTGTCGTATCGGGGGTGCTGCTTGTTATTGCGCATGTACTGAACCTTGGGGCAAGTAACGGTCCAGGGACAGTATTGGGGCAGACTTTAGTTTTATCCGCTCATTTACTTCTTGTATTTGCATTCTTTTGGTTGTACACGGCGTACGGAAGTCAAATCGGGTTACTCGGATTGTTAGGCATGATTTCAGGCATTGTGGGTACCATTTTTGTTACGGCAATTGTTTTTGTGGAAGTTGCTGGTGCATTCGGAAAGCAAGTAGACGCGGTTTTCGAGACGAGTATAACAAGGAACCTACATACCTTTGGTCCATTGCTATTTGTACTCGGAATGATCCTCTTCGGGCTCTCATTTCTTCGGCGAAAGGCACTTCCGCGTGGTGGTGGGATACTTCTGATCGTGGGAACAATGGTCTTTGCGAGCGGGAGTTTAGCAGGTGATGTAGAAGCTTTAATCTCTACGCTCGGTGCAGCCTTTACTGGCGCTGGCTTTGTTTGGTTGGGAATGAGTTCATTAAAAAAATAAGGAGGAGACCTAATGAAAACATGGACGAAACATGAAGACCCTACTAATAAGTACGGAGCCACATTTACCTTGGGAGACAGAAATGTCTTGTTGCCACCAGGTGCAGTGATTTCTGTAACAAGAGGAGAACTTTTCAATATTCCAAGATTGATGATAAATGGGTTGTTAAATCAATTCATTATGAAAGCAATGACCCAAAATGAAGACCTTCTATATGCGGAATTGACTGGTCAAATGCAGGGAGGCGTTGGTCAAACGACAACCGTCTGGAAAGATGGCAAGCGTATGAATAAATTCAGGACCAAAGGCTTCCACAATTTTACACGAAGATTTTTTAGCTGGGTATTTTATAGTGGAAAAGTACAGTCCTATTTTTTAACTTGGGAGCTTGAGGGGCAACTACCTCCTGCTGAGGAAATCACTACGCATGTAAAAACTTACGGTCGACATTTTGATGGGGGTAAAATGGTCAAGAAAGCGGATCCCAAAAATAAGAAGAACCAAAAGCGTGATTCGTGAATTTATAGACACTGACATTCGGTTTTTAATGTTCTTGGTTGCACTAAAAAAACGGGTATGTCTTTAGACGATATCGCAGACTTCACGAAAGATGGATGTAACGAAAGGTGGTATTCTATTGAAAATGAATTGGAAAACATTTGTATGTGGCATGATTGTAGGATCTGCTCTATTCTCAAGCGTTTCTTTTGCTGCGCCTGCAATCGTAAAAATGATTGTTAACGGAAAGGTAATTACTTCTGAAGTACCGCCTCAAATTATAGACGGAAGCACCATGATCCCGGCACGTGCCTTGGCTGAATCACTTGGCGCAAAAGTTATATGGGATCAAGGAAATAATACCGTCATTATTGAGAGTGAAATTTACAATCAGCTAATGAACGAAAAAGTAGCGGTTCAATTAGCCGGCGCTGCGCAAAGACATTACTGGCATATAGCAAATGGTGGTTCGGGCGTTGAATTAGTTGAAAGAAGTTTTAAAGTAGAAGGTAACAGTTATCGGTGGATGGGAAATGATTTGGATACCAAAGAAAAGTTTATTGCGTATCTAGAAGAAGTAACTACGCCAGAACAATCAGCGGCTTTTTGGAATAAAGAAATCGAAACCGGAATGTTACTCGAAATCAATGGCAGACTGTCGCAATCAGATGCCGATGGTGGAAGCACTAGGGATTGGAACGCATCCCAAGCCACATTAATCAAGGACGGGAACATTCAAAAAACATATTCATTGAAAGTTCCGTTAGGGGATTCAGATAACTATGAAGTACACGAAATTAAAGTAAAACTTGTAGAAGGTAAAGGTTGGCGCATTGACGGTACATTAGATTTCATTCAATCATAATATTAATAAAATTCTTGAGTAGGATTTTACTTTATTAATAATAACATGAGGAGCCCTATCAATAATGGAAATATTGGAATGGTCTTACCGGCGTATCGCCCTTTTAGATGTTCCCGTTATGCTGGACTGGTATAATAATCGCGAGTTGCATGAAACTGCAAACGCTAAAACGTTTCACCCCTACACGATCGAAGAATTGACCAAGTACTGGCAAAAAAAGATTAACCGTACTGACGCTAGTTATTTCGCCATATTTATAAACGAGCGGATGATTGGCCGTGTGAGTCTGAAAGGCATGGACTCAACAGGTGAGGGTATTGAATACGCCATCCCTGTACTCACGTGGGCTTGGTACCGAGATTACGAGATGTATGTTGGAGAAATCTTTCTCCGATCCGCGACTGCGATATGTACAGCTTGACGTGCGGTTGGATAATAAAAGAGCCATCCGCTGCTACGAAAAAACGGGCTTTCGCAACATAGATTCCTTTCTGGAAAATGGCGTTTCTATGCGCCGAATGAGAGTTACAAAGTAGAAAGATTAAAGAATCGTTAGGACGTTTCGGAATTAGCTATATTGGGATTAAAGAGCATATGGATGTTAAAATGAACAAAAACTTATGTTTCAAAAGGAGAAAGAGATGAGAGAAATTACACTTGCCAATGGGATGACAGTAGAAGTTGAATGCTTAAGTTGTGCTTTAACTGGTGGATTAGTTGAACTAACTGGTGGTGTAGTTTATGAAGATGAGTTCTTCCATGCTCATCAGGATGTAGCGTATCCTATCCCTGGATTAGTTATCCTTGCGTCTAAAAGGCATTTTTATTGTATGGATGAACTAACTGATGATGAATCTCTTCGTTATATAGAGTTGGTAAAAAAGATTCGTGATGCCCAAAGAAAAGAGTTAGGGATTGATTATGTTTATTATTTTTACAATGAAGATACAACACATCATTTTCATCTTTGGATAGTCCCAAGATTTGAGTGGATGAAACAATTCGGGAAGTCTGTTGAATCGTTAAGACCAGCACTGTTATATGCAAGAAATGAAATGAATAATGAAGAGAATATGAAATGTGTAATCGAAAGTATAAACAAGTTAAGAAAAGTTTTAACCTAACGGAGATCGGTGCACTGAGGAGAGGGATGTCGGCGACCGTACGTGGCAGGTTGTCTCTCGGATCTTCCTGCTAGATGAGTACGTCCAAATCCAAGTTAGTTATCCTTTGCAAAAGAGAATCTCGACTTTCTGCACGCATCACGAAAAATTCCAAAACAGTATAAGGGATAGAACGTTATATCTTGCGCAGCTCCCCCTCGAAGAAAGCCATGAAGAAGATAAAGAGAAGGTAAAGGAAATCACAGAGCCACGTAATCGACTGTTTTGGACAATGAACAAATTGGCGGGACTCAATTGAAGCACTTAAGAAAGATATTGAAAGCCACATCTATTTTTACAATTACGAACGATTACTAGCAGTAAATTCTGCTCTCGTTATGTTACGCTCGGGTTCGTGCTTGGCAAAAAATGTGAAAACGTTTTATAGTTAACATATTAAGGATGAATATACGGTTAGGCGCGAGTCTAGGAGAAGACCTTATCCGTAATCATATCCTACCAGAAAATTGGTGGAATGTGTTTACATGGATACGGTCTTTTTCTGTTTTCAGTCGCCTTGCCGGATAAAATTTAATTTTTCAAAGGGTGGGAAAGATATGGCAAGGGGCTATGTGTTCGATTTAGATGGTTACTGTATATCTGGGGGATAGAACGATTGAAGGGGCAGCGGAGGCAATACAAACTTTGCGACCAGACAGCGAGCAAGCCCAATATGTCGTGCTCTCATGGGATCGCCAATTCACCTATGACAAGCTAAACAGTGTATCAGGCAGCGGTAAGAGGATCCATTATCGTCGCTTCCAACCCTGATGCAACTTGTCCATTAGACGGCGGACAAATTCCGGATGCAGGTACATTTATCGCAGCTCTTGAGATTGCAACAGGCAAAGCCATAGTTTTTGTTGTAGGCAAACCATCCTTGATTGCGGCTGAGGCTGCAGCTGCCCATTTGGAATTGCCTTTCGAGAATTGTTTTATGATCGGCGATCGACTGGATGAAAGCGAATTATCCGGATACTGATTCATATCTGAAAGAGTAAACAAATCATGGAAAGAATCTAATCCATGAGAAATCAATGCCCGCATCGCCGTTTTTCCCAGCCCGGGCGCCTAGCGCCCGGGCTTTTATCATGAAAAGAATAGGAGAGCAAAAATTGTGTAGCCCTCAAAGCAAGAGAAGCTGAGAACATCAAGAAGTGAAGCTTTCCATATAAAACGGCTGTTGGTATGGTGGGTTCAAGCCGAATCACATCAGGCTAATAACAGAAAGGAAGGTGAACCATGCATGCTCTCACAACCAGCTGTGGATGCCGGAAGCCACGGACGCGCCAAACTGAAGGCATCACGCAGACCAATATGGAGGGACCTGAAACGCAGACCATTTCTTTATATGCTGCTCGTTCCCGTGATCGCTTACTTCGTAATATTTAAGTACTTCCCGTTATACGGGGAAATCATTGCGTTTAAGAATTTTCGTCTAGCTGACGGTATATGGGGCAGCAAGTGGGTGGGACTGGAGCATTTCAATCGGCTGCTGCACAGCAGTGATCTGTTTAAGATTGTACGCAACACGCTCCTATTAAATCTATATGGACTGTGTTTTGGTTTTCCTGTCCCGATCATACTCGCCATCATGCTGAACGAGGTACGTGTGGAATGGTACAAGCGAGTTGTTCAGAACCTATTGTATTTGCCGCATTTTTTATCGTGGATTATCCTCGGCACAATCGTCATCGGATTACTTTCACCGGGCAGCGGGTTTATCAATTATATCCTGAAGGCATTCGGTATGGATCCGATCTATTTCATGGGAAACACCTTTTGGTGGCCCCTCGTCTATGTGTTTTCCGGCATATGGCGGGATGCTGGCTTTAGCACGATTCTTTATTTGGCGGCAATGGCTAGCATTGACCCACATTTATATGAAGCAGCCCGTATAGACGGGGGCGGTAAGCTGAGACAAATATGGCATGTGACGCTTCCAGGCATCCGAAGCACAATTGCGCTCTTGCTGGTTCTGCAAATGGGCCGTATGTTCGATGTTGGCTTCGAGCACGTCTGGGCACTGACCAATCCCATGGTAACCAGCGTTTCCGACGTGATGAGTACTTATATTTACAGGCTTGGGCTCGTTAACCTGCAATACAGCTATACGACAGCGATTGGATTGGTTCAATCCCTCGTAGGGTTAGTACTCGTGCTTACAGTGAATCGAATTATTCGAGCGATGGGAGAGCGAGCGTTATGGTAGCGGAGCGAGCCGTTGGAGGCAAATTCAATCACCGAAAGGAGGGGCTGCGAATGACTGTCTGGAAAGAGCGCGTGCCCCGCTTACTACTCTATCTCTTCTTAGGGATATGCACGTTCTCGACGTTCTTCCCTTTTTTGAATGTGTTGGCGGTTTCTCTTAGCTCGGGCGAAGCTATTCGCGCCGGTTATGTTTCGATATGGCCTAGACAATTTACATGGGATGCCTATCGTAACTTGATTGATGACGGTCAGCTGTTCATCGCGATGAAAAATACGGTCGTGATGACCGTTGTTGGTACCGTGCTCAACATGCTGGTTACGATTATGGCGGCTTACCCGCTGTCCAAAATGGACCTGCGTGGACGGGGTCTCGTCCTCGGCATGATTATTTTCACGATGCTGTTCACGGGAGGACTTATCCCTCAGTTTCTACTTATTAAAAGCTTAGGGCTCATGAACACCTATTGGTCTCTTTGGTTATCAGGCCTCATCAGCACCTACAATTTGTTCGTCTTGAAAACCTTTTTCGAAGGTTTACCGAGTGAGCTTGAGGAATCAGCCTCCATTGATGGAGCAAAGGATTGGGTAGTGCTTGTTCGTATCGTTCTTCCGCTAGCACTTCCGGTTATTGCAGCATTGACGCTCTTCTACGCGGTAGGGTGGTGGAACGCGTATTACAACGTGCTTATCTTTATTAAAAGTTCAACCCACATGTCGCTGATGGTCAAGCTCTACCAGATGATCGACAACCTCGATCCCGCACTGCTTGTTGGGGATTCGAACGCGAACAACGCGCTGCCACCAGAAGGTGTTCGTGCTGGAGCCGCTATGCTGGCTTCACTGCCTATTCTGATTATTTATCCTTTTCTACAAAAATATTTCGTGAAAGGCGTTTTAATGGGCTCCGTCAAAGGCTAGCTTGTTTAACGCGGATTGTCATTGGCTCCGTTCATAATGGCGCAAGTCGCCTTGTGATATAATTAAACCATGTGGGAGGTCATCGTATGAAGAGAACAAAAAGTTGGGTGTTAGGTTCTACGATTTTGGCAATGACGTTAGGAGCGGCGCTAACGGGCTGCAGTAAAACGGAGGAAGGAGCAAGTGGAAGTCCAACTCCGTCCGCAGCGGCAAAGGTGGAAGATAAATACGATAAACTGCCGAAGGCCGTTAGTGTTACCATGTACGACCGAGGTGCGGTTGCCGCAGAAGAAGGCTCGTATGAACAGAATCGCTGGACCAAATGGATTCAGGAGCAATCGGGCATACAAGTTAAATATGTACCGGTTCCACGCAACCAGGCGCAGGATAAGCTGAATACGCTGATTGCCTCAGGCGAAGCGCCGGATTTGATCTGGGACTTCGACCGCAATTATATCGGCACGCTTGTCTCGCAGGGCGTTGTTCAACCCCTTGATGATTACATCAATCAATACAGCACCGTCATTAAAAATTATATCAACGAAAATCCGGACTTAAAGCCGCTGATGACATTTGATGGTAAAATATATGGGATCACATCAAAACGGGCATTGAGCGGCATAGCTAATGCTGGCATGTGGATCCGGCAGGATTGGCTGGATAAGGTTGGCATGAAGGCGCCGACGACGGAGGAAGAGTTTTTCGCAGTGACGAAAGCTTTCAAAGATAAGGGTTTATCCGGCAATACGAACGCACCTGTCGTGTCGATGTTTGTTTGGTCTAACGTGATCTCTGGTCTGTATGGGACACATAGCACGCAATGGTACCTCGATGGGGGTAAAATGGTTAACTCGAGGGTCGTTGACCGCAACGTTGGTGCAATTAACTTCGAACGTAAACTATACGAGAACGGATACATTGATAAAGAATACTTGACGGATAAAAATAGTCAGAAGATGATGGGCGACTGGGCGCAAGGCAAAACAGGCATCCTGATTGGTAGTGTCGGCAATGGCATTGACACCTATATGAAGGATCTGATGAAAAATTTCCCGGATGCGAACCCAGTGCCTTTAGCAGCTTTCTCGACGAAGTACGGCAAGTTTGGCGGCTATCAAGAGACGCCAGCCAATATTTATGTCGCTTTTAACAAAAATATGAAAAATCCGAAAGCAGCGATCCAATATCTCGACTGGATGCTGGATAAGGGCTGGTACACGCTTGCGAATGGTATTGAGAACACGCATTTCAAATTGGTGAATGGCGTTCCTCAAGTGATTGACGCAGACAAATTCAAGAAGGAAGTTGCATACGCTGGTGAGTATGCGATCCTAAGAAACGATGCGAAGACGTTCAAGTTGGAGGATTTGATGGTCAAAGCCCCACAAGATCCGCTTTCGCAACGCTGGGCGAAGTTGAACGCTGAAGCGATGAAGACAGCGCTTAGCGTGCCGTTCCGTCGGGATATTCCGTATTCCCCGAATTCTCCGGAAATCAGCAACGTGTTTGCGAGTATCGAGCCGAAATTGGTCGAGATCCGCACGAGAGCTATCGTCAAAGGCGATATCACGCCAGAGCAAGCTCTTGACATGATACGTAAAGAATACAAGAGCGCTGGCGGCGACAAGGCCGATCAAATCGCACAAGAATGGTACGAAAAGAATAAAGCAAGTTTCAAATAACACAACACAATGAAGAAATAATGGGCCCATTCAGGTCCCATTATTTCTAATTATGGAGACTCGAGGAGGCAGAGGCATGTTCTGGCAGCAAAAGAGAAGCCGTTCGAAGCGCGCAATGTCGATAATTTTGCTTTTTTTGAGCCTATGTATTGTTTCGACAGCAGGCCTGTCCTATTTCATCACGACCGAGCATCTTCAGGCAGAAGTCGAGCAAACGAACATGTCCCTGCTCCACGAGGTAAACGATAAACTGCTGTTGGTGTTGAAGGGGATCGATTCGGAAACGATGCAATTTTTACGCAGCCGAGATATGAGGACGTTCATGGAGGATGAAGGGGCTGATCAGCAGGATACGATCACGATTAACAACAGAATCGCGGATATGCTGCTGAGTAACGATACCATTTTTTCAATCGACTTGTATTCCTATGCGAAAAAGCGTTGGTCACAGACGAATCCATTTCAGACGCCGGAGCTAGGACCCGATTATCAATGGATGAATGCTTTTGAGAGATATAAAGGCTTTTATCAGTGGATTGGCACTAGAAAGCTATCCCTTGATGATTCGGGTAACATTCGGCAGAACGTCATGACGCTCATTCGTTCCTATCCGCTTGTACATGGGGAAGGATACCGGAAAGGTGCAGTTGCTTTCAATATTGATGAGCGATCTATCTACAATCTAATCAAAAACGCCATTGATCCTTCTCTCGGCTACTTGTTTCTAGCTGATGCGGAGGGAATCATTCTCAGTCATTCCGATAAATCTTTGATTGGCAAACAAGCAGGTGGGCTTCTTTGGTCCAAAGATATGACCCAGCGGGATGAAGGGCAATTCCGTACGAAAATGAATGGAGTCAACAGAACGGCCTTTTATATGAAGAGTCCGTATACAGGCTGGGAAATTATTAGTGTGGTTTCTGACGCAGCACTCAGCAAGCCGCTGGTCCAGGTGCGAAACACATTGTTCGGCATTTCTATTCTGCTTCTACTTTTAGCAGGAGGCATGTCCATGGTGTTAAACAGTTGGATGTTCCGGCCGGTCAATCGGGTCCTCTCGAATGTGACGAAACAGCTTCAGGCATACGGCCAATATGAAAGAAAAAACGAGCATTGGGCTGACGACGAATGGAGCGGTATCGAAGTTTCTTTGTCATACGTTTTGGCCGATAGCAATCGCATGTACAGGCAAATGAGGGAAACGCAGCCGGTTATTAAATGGCGCCTAGTGATGGATGCCTTGATTGGCGCACGCAAAAATCCAGAGGAGCTGCGCGCCAGCCTTGAAGCCATTGGTTTCCCGCTGCATGCGAAGCAGTATATCGTGTTGGCTGCTGAGTTCGATCAGAAATCGAGCATTGCCTCGTCACAGGATCTCCATTTATATAGCTACGCGCTCTGCAATGTTGCGGAAGAGATGATCAATGCGGAGTACCGGGGGATCGCCATTGAAGCACGGGACGGCCTAGTGGTTATTGTGATCTCGTTTCATGAAGCCGAAGCGGAAGCGAATCTACTTCGTGCATTTGCAGTTGCAGAGATGATCAAGAGCTATGTGGAAGAGCAGTTTAAGCAGACGATTTCAATTGGATTGGGTCACATTGCGCAAGAGATAGACACGCTTCAATACTCGTATCATGACGCGATGTCGGCATTGTCTTACAAAATGATACTCGGAGGCAATACTATCATCTCTAACGATGATATTCGAGAACCAGCGAGCGGAGAGTTTATGCGGCTGCTTGGCATGACGGACGGCATCGTTGACTCGCTTCGACTGACGGATAGCGAGAAGATGAAGAAGCAGACGGAGCGTTGGTTTGGTGAGATGGCTGGCAGCGGTGCTGCACCTGATATGATTCGCCAATTGGTTGTCCACTTTATGATGAAGGCGGCCAAAGCAGTAGGTGAGATTGACCCTGTAATGCTCGAAGAAGCACCTCCGCATAGATTATTCGACCTGCTGAGTCAACATGAAAATATCCATGAGCTCTCGGATTATGTCATTGAGCAGCTTGGCCAGTTTGCCAAGCAAATTGAGGAGAGACGCAGTAATCGAGAGCGAAACGATGTAGTTGAGCGAATCACCGCCTTTATTAACGCCCACTATATGCACAGCGATTTATCCCTGAATTATTTGGCAAGTGAATTCAAGCTGAGTGCGTCGCATGTGAGTCGCATATTCAAGGAGCACAAGGAAAGAAATTTCATTGATTATTTAATGGATATTCGCATGAGAAAGGCGAAAGAGTTGCTTGCCGGTTCCGATATGTTGATTAGAGATGTGTCGGAGGCGGTTGGCTACACGAACGTCAACAGCTTCGTGCGGATTTTCAAGAGGAGTACCGGATTTATCCCAGGTGAATATCGGGAGAGGGAACAAGCGCTGCTGAGAGGAGCAGATGGAGCTAACGATACCGATGTTGCCGAATAAAAATGCTACAGGAGGTACTGATGATGTTAACCAGTACAACAATAACAGATACAATCACCGGGCAGTCGATCCTCGCACTTGGCGTGGAAGGAGGCGATACAGCGCATCTGTATTTTACGGCGATGTCCTGGTTGTCGAACAGCCGACATCTGATTGTGCATACGGACATGGACCGAGAGACGTGGAAGGGTGACATCGTGCGTTTCGATATGGAAACGGGTGATGTGCAGGTGCTGGAAGAAGGCCAGATTTGGGGAAGCGGGGTCGTTTCGCCCGATGATATCATCTATTTATTGAAGGGGAATGAGCTATACGCAATTGATGCATGGAGCGGGGAAAGGCATACGATTTGCAAATTGGAGGAGCATTGCACGTTCTTTGGGCCTTTGTCGATAACGAACGACGGCAAGGTGCTTGGCGTGTATTGGAAGGAGGCGCTTCTTCAGTCCGAGGATGCGGAGTCACAGGAAGCCGTTTGGGTAATCGGCACGGTAAATGTGTCCAGCGGCGAGGTATGCGAAGCAGCCCGTCCTCAATTTGCTGAGCCTTACCCGATAGCGAATCATGCGATGATCAATCCGGTTGATCCGAATCAGGTATTTTTCTCGCATGAAGGCGCGACAGAGCAAATTCCGGATCGACTTTGGGTGGTCGACACGAGGACCGGGGAGATGAGCAACCTCTTTTCGCAGAAAAAGGAGGAGAGCGGACGGCCAATCGAATATGTTGGGCACGAGATATGGGCGCTCGACGGCAGCGGACTGTACTTCGTGAAATATCCGCATAGTCCGGATAAACCGACTGGCGTTTATTTCGTGGATCGTCGGGGCGAGCGGCACGAATTTATTAATGGAGACTACAGGTATTGGCATGTCGGCATTAGTCCTGACGGCCGATATGCAGTGGCGGACACACAGGAGCCCGGTATTTCCAAAATCGTGCTCATCAACACGGCAACGAAACAGTCCGAGCTGCTATGCGAACTGCCATGCCGTGGGATGCATCCTGGTCACCCGCATCCATCATTTAGTCCGGACAGCCGTAAGGTTACCTTCACGTTTTCGGATGAGCATGATGTGCTACATGTTGGGATTATAGATATTAGCGACCGGTTATAGCTAGGTGAGGATTCAAGGAGGTAAGCTTTTCGAGTAAATTGAGAGGGAAGTTTAGTGATAACGGCAAAAGTGTTTCGATGGGAAGAATAGCCTTTGTCAAAAAAGAAGCGCCTCGGTATGATGGGTTTGTCACGGGCTTATAACCCAACACCATCAAGTAGGCGCTCTTATCATGTAGTTTAGACAATCTGAAATACAATATCAATGAATTGAACGAATTCGTACATCTGCTGGATAATGGGTCAGACCTGATAATCCGTTCATATGATTATGCCATGATTATGGACTTCCTTCAATCTCGTCTCTATAATAGGAGAAAAATTAGGCGAAACTGCTTACAAGGGAGATGTTATGAAAATTCGTTCCAGCACATATTTCAACCGTCTCTTAATATACAGTCTGCTGATCGGCTCTATTCCAGCTATTATCGTTGGAATCATCTCATATTACAAAGCCTCCTCTATAGTTCAAGACAAGGTCAACCAGAGTAGCATGGCGACACTTCAGCAGTCCCAACTTCGTGTGGAGCAGATCCTCAAGACGATAGATCATTCGGTTACACAGTACATTAGCTCGCCTCTTGTAGTTAATGCTATGTCGCTCCCTTATTCAGCAGCCAATTATCAGGTTTATAATGAAATGTACCAGAACATGGTGCGCAGCCAAACCTTCGAGCTGACGATAAACAATATGACGGTACTGAATTTAAAAGGTCAATGGGGCGTCGATAACAACAATATTTTTACATTTGATGATGTACGGAATCTGGATCAGCTTCTCCGGTATGAGAATCTGCCTTCATTTTCTTTTTGGGTAACGGACGAGGACAAGCGTTCGCCAAGTATTAGTCTCGTGAAGAAAATCCCGCTGAATTCGCTGAAAGCCGACGGACTGGCCATCGTGACCATCGCCGAATCGCAGCTGGCGAGACTTCTGGCAGCCGATAACCGGATCGGCAGCATCTTGGTATTGGACAAGGATTACCGTCTGCTGTCCAGAAGCGATCAGAAAGTGCAGCAATCCGGCTTGGAGCAACTTGTTGCCGAGGTGCAAAGGCGAAGTGAAACGGAAGGGCAATTCAATGTAGAGCTTGACGGTGACAACACAAGCGTCATCATGCGCAAGTCAAGTTACAATGGCTGGATTTATGTGTCTGCCATATCCATAAAAGATATTACCCGAGATTCCCGCTCTATAGGTTGGGTCACTCTGTTTGTCTGCCTGCTCATGGTTCTGGTAACCTGCGGGCTGGCACTATACGGTTCCAGGACGTTCTACCGGCCAGTACGGAAATTGGTCGCGACGATTGCCGACAGATTCGAAGATCCGCCAGAAGAAGCCCGCACCGATGAATTTGCCATGATCGGCTATCGACTGCAATCCATGCTTCAGACGGAATCCCGCCTCTTGGCACAGCTTACGGGACAAGTACGGGAGCTGAAGCATTTTTTTGTCATGAAGCTGATTCGAGGCGAGGAGAAAGAGTCTCAGTTACCGGCCAGACTGAAAGAGTATGGCTATCATGCCAATTGGGAGTGGCATGCCGTACTCGCCATTCAGATCGATGATCTGGAGAGCTCCCAGTATAATGAAAATGACCGTGATCTGCTGCTCTTCGCCATCGCAAATATCGCCGGCGAGCTGATCCCCGCCGAGGAACGGCTAGATCCTGTATTGCTGGAACAATCCCAGATCACGGTTGTAGGAGGTACCGGAACTGCGGATGTGGAGTACAAGAATCGATTGTTTGCCGTAGCGGAGCTTATCAGGAAAACAGTACAGCAATACCTGAAGCTGCAAATTAGCATTGGCATCAGCCGTCCCCAAAAGCGACTCATCGATATTTCTGTCTCTGCCGAGCAAGCACTAGAGGCGCTTCGGTACCGGATTCGTTTCGGTCCGGAATCAGTTCTGTTTATCGATGATGTCCAGCCTGAAGACTTGGTATCCAGCGTGTTCCCGCACCGTGCGGCCAAAGAGCTTTACGATGCAGTTAAGCTGGTGGAGCGGACAAGGGCTGACAAGCTGTTGGAACGCTGCATTGGACTGATCTTTAATGAGCAAGCCGACTGGCGCCAATATCGGATGTCATTGGTCAGGCTGTACACTATGCTGACCGAGCTTGGACAGTCGGAGATAACTGCGGATACAAAGAAGGATACAAAAACGGAATTACCACTCGATCAGGAAAAGCAGCTTTTTGACAGACTACTTGATCTAAAATCCCAGGAGGAAATCCGACTTTGGTTTTGCGATACCGTCATTGCCCCGATCATGCGCAGGCTAGAGCAGCAGAGCAAGTCTCACGCTAAGAAAATATCGGACCAGATAACTGATTTGATCCATCAACGCTTTGACACCGAGCTTACCCTTGAGGCATGCGCGATGCAATTGAATTACCACCCCAACCATTTGGGGCCTCTGTTCAGCAGGGAAAAAGGGATCAGCTTCAGCGAGTACCTTCTAAACTACCGTTTGATGATGGCGAAGCAATGGCTGGTCGAGACAGATATGAAGATCGGGGATATTGCGGTAAGATTAACCTACACTAACCCTCAGAATTTCATCCGTTTTTTTCGCAAGATGGAGAACATGACGCCAGGACAATACCGGGAATTGCACTGCCATCCCAAAATATGAAAGCTTCACTCCAAAGACTCCACGCGATAGGTCCCCTGCCTGTCGTAGGGGGTCTTCTTCATGTTGAAGCGATAACAAGAGGTCTCTTCTCGCCTAGGCTCATGATTATTCCGGACGTGATTATGATTATAGTCTCTACAATGACAAACACCTTTCCTGATGATTATCCCTTGATTATAGACGTCCGCATGTCGGCCGTTTATCTTGAAGGTACTCACAAAAAATCACGAAACACGAAGGTGGAGTCGAAGATGAATCAAATCAAAGGAAATCTTGCGCTTCAAATGTCTGCCGCTAAGCCGAAGAAGCAATGTTTCTGGTACCAGATACGGAGGAACAAATGGCTGTATGCGATGCTTGCCCCCGGGTTGCTTTACTTTCTGTTGTTCAAATACGCCCCTATGTGGGGACTTCTCATAGCTTTCAAGGATTATCAGCCTTACTTGGGCTTTTTCGGCAGTAAGTGGGTTGGCATCAAGCACTTCGAGCGGCTGTTCTATGATCCGTCGTTCTGGATGCTTCTGAGGAATACCCTGGTGCTGGCCGGGTACAATATTTTTTTCTTTTTTCCCGCACCGATCCTGCTCTCTCTCATAATTAATGAAGTGCGCCATGAGAAATTTAAACGGGCCATACAGACCTTCATCTACGTACCCCATTTTATCTCATGGGTCGTGGTGGTCGGCATAGTCTATACCTTCTTTACAATCGACGGCGGACTGGTGAATGAAGCCATTATGGCAATGGGGGGGAGCAAAATCAACTTTCTCGCAAGTGCAGGCTGGTTTAGAACCATGATCACACTGGAAGTGATTTGGAAGGAAACAGGATGGGGGACCATTATATTCCTTGCAGCCTTGGCAGGAGTCGATCCCCAGATATACGAAGCCGCAAAAATAGACGGAGCGGGAAGGTTGCGCCAACTATGGCACGTGACGCTTCCTGCCATTCGCTCTACCATTATGATTCTTTTCATTCTCCGGCTGGGTACCTTTTTGGACACGGGCTTTGAGCAAATCTTCCTGATGCTGAATCCGATTAACCGTGAGGTCGGGGAAGTGTTTGACACTTATGTGTATTCGGCCGGGATTACGCAAGGGCAGTTCAGTTTCAGTACCGCTGTCGGCCTTTTCAAGTCGGTTGTTGGATTTGTACTGGTCATCAGCTCAAACTGGTTGGCCAAAAAATTCGGTGGGGAAGGGGTGTATTAATCTATGAATCAACAAAACCGAAGCTGGGGAACCCGTCTGTTCGACTGGACGAACATCGCAATCCTTCTGTTGGTGTCGGCTGTGATGCTCATCCCGTTTCTGTATATCATAGTGATTTCCTTCGCGACGGAGCAGGAGGTGCTATCCAAAAGCTTCCTTGTATTTCCAACGAAATTCTCGTTGGCGGGCTACCGTTACATCCTGTCTACTCCAATACTGCTTCGTAGCTTGACAGTTACTATTGGAGTGACTGTGATTGGGACACTTGTGAACCTGCTGCTGACTGTGCTGATGGCGTATCCACTTGCCCGCAAAGACCTGTATGGACGTCGTCCCGTCATGCTCATGGTTATTTTCACGATGGTGTTCAACGCCGGTATCGTGCCTACTTTTTTGATGGTTAAAGCATTACACCTTACTAATACCTACTGGGCGCTTATTATTCCTGGCGCGATCAGTGCTTTTAATCTGATCATCATCAAAAACTTCTTCCAGCAGTTGCCTGACGGTTTGGAGGAATCGGCCAAGATCGACGGTTGCAATGACCTTGGGATTTTATTCCGTATTGTCATCCCATTATCTCTGCCTGCGATTGCAACCTTTTCGCTGTTCTACGCAGTAACTCATTGGAATACTTTCCTGAGCGCTATTTTGTACATCAACGATTCAAAGAAATGGCCAATCCAGGTTCTGTTAAGACAGATAGTGATCCTGTCGGAGAAGGGATTGTCCGATATGAACGAGGCGCCTCCTCCACCGTCCAAGATTATTAACATGGCGATTATCGTGTTCTCCAGCGTTCCGATTCTGTCGGTTTATCCATTTTTACAAAAGCACTTCGCCAAGGGAGTGCTACTCGGTTCGGTTAAAGGATGAACTTGTTCATCATTTAATATAATATCTTCAATATTATGAGGGGGAGAAAAGACATGAATCAATTAAATCACAAAATGGCCCTAACGGGTCTCGCAGCAATCCTGACGGCTGCCAGTTTGACGGCGTGCGGCGGCAATCAGGAAGAGAAGAACCAGGCAACGCCAAGCGGAAAGGTTACATTCACGATGATGAACCAGTATTCGTCGACCGAGCCTCCCAAGGCCGACAATCCGATTATCAAGCAGATCGAGGAATACACGAATACCAAGATCAATACCACCTGGGTTCCGGCGTCTGCTTACAATGACAAGGTCAACGTCTCCATCGCCTCCAATGATCTGCCTCAGGTACTGATGATTGGGGATACCAAGTCCTCATCAATTATCAATGCGGAACGATCGGGCATGTTCTGGGAGATCGGACCCTATATCAAGGAGTTTCCCAACCTAAGCAAGTACAACGCGAATGAGCAGGTACTGAAAAATATCTCAGTCGATGGCAAGGTTTACGGTTTGTACCGCGCCAGAGCGCTGGCCCGTCAGGGCATCGCCTTCCGGCAGGATTGGTTAGACAATCTGGGCTTGCAGCAACCCAAGACCATCGATGAGCTCTACAAGGTTATCCGCGCTTTCGCCTTAAACGATCCGGACAAAAATGGCAAAAACGATACATTCGGGCTAGTGGAGGCCGAGGATTCCGGCGGCGCAGGCGCCATGGGTCTCACCGGCTTCCAGACCATCGCCTCCTTCTTCGGAGCGCCCAACCAATGGGAGATTCAGGATGGCAAAGCAGTTCCCCAGGTTATGACTAAAGAAAATATGGAAGCCATGAAGTTCTACAAGAAGCTGTATGACGAAAAGCTCATTAATCAAGATTTCGCTGCAACCAAAGTCAATAAACAGCAAGAGCAATTCTATCAAAGCAAGGCCGGCATGCTGTTCACTACCCTTGACTTCGTGATTACAGGAGGAAACGAACTGAAGAAAGCCAATCCTGCTGCCAAGATCGATATTGTTAGCAGAATTCAGGGACCTAAGGGAGAGCGGGTGTTTGCAACCACTGGATATAATGGGATGTTCGTGTTCCCAAAAGCCACAGTCAAGTCGGAGGGGGAGCTGAAGCAACTTCTTGGTTTCTTCGACAAAATCGTCGATGACAAAATGATGTATACCTGGACGTGGGGGATCGAGGGTGTTCATTACACCAAAGGAGCGGACGGAGAACCGGTCATCTCTGACCAGACTGCTTATGCCAACGAGGTATCTCCTCTAAAGCAACTGCCTACCTATGACGGTGCGCTGATGATCTGGAAGGGTAAGGGGGAAGCGGACAATAGATTCCGCACCATGTTGAAAAACAACGAGGCAATTGCCATATCCAACCCGATGGAGCCCCTGATCTCTCAGACAGCTGTGGAGAAGGGAACGGAGCTGAACAAGATCATTGCCGATGCCCGTGTCAAATTCATTATGGGAATCCTTGATGAAGCCGGCTTCAATAAAGAAGTGGAGAAGTGGCGCTCTCAGGGCGGGGAACAGATTATAAAGGATTATACGGAACTGTATACGAAGCAGGCCAAGAAATAAGGTTCGGGAGGTCTACCGATATGAACAAAGAGTTTTTTGATTTTGATCTTATCATAGCGGGCGCGGGTGTCGGAGGAATTAGCGCTGCGCTTGCTGCTGCAAGATTGCAGATGAGGGTGCTGCTGATTGAGCAAGCCAGGGAAGTGGGGGGAACAGGTGTATTCTCCAGTGTATCCCTGGTATGCAACTTCCGGGATTCCTGGGGAAAACCGATTACCAGCGGAATTCACCGAGAGTTGTTTCCCACCTCATACACGCATTACAGCGAGAAGCTTGTTCCTACTTATGATGAGCAGGAATTGAAGGCTGCATACCAAAGGCTATTGGCCTCCGAACCGACCCTTACGTTGTGGACCGACTGTGAGGTTTTCCAAGCAGATAAGCAGAATGGACGAATTGTCCGACTACATTTCCAGGGCAGTCGAACAGCTACAGTTACCGCCAAGATATACCTCGACGCCACTGCCGACGGCAATCTTTCCGCGTTGGCGGGATTGAAGTACAAACTGGGCAGAGAAGGTGACGGTAAGTTGCAGTCCGCCACCGCCACTTTCAAGGTCAGCGGCATAGACTGCTCCCTACTGAAGGAGCCGGATATTCGGCAATGGTCGGCGATTCATTCGTTGCGCAGGGAGCTGCTGCCTTATTACCTCGACATGAAAGCGGCAGGCGGCACCAGCAACCCCCGGCAGGGTATCACTTGTTTTCCTTATCCAGATGGAAAAGCCCTGCTGTTCAACTCTACTTCGGTGCTGGATGTGGACCCCACCCGGCCAGAAACCGTTTCTAGGGGCAGGGAAGAGGGAATTCGGCAGGCGCAGGAGTTGTTTGATGCCATTCAACAGCATCCTGCTTTCCATAATGCGAAGCTGGATTACATTGCCCCTAAGCTCGGTGTCCGAGAGGGGCGGCGAATTGTAGGAGAATATGAACTGACCGCAGAGGACTGCCTGCAGACCAGGTGCTTTGATGATATGGTGGCGGCATGCGCCTATTCCTTGGATATTCATAGTCCGGATGGAGGCGCGACTAGGCTTGAAAGTATTCCCGAGCCAGGCTATTACCATATCCCATACCGTTCGCTTATTCCCAAGGGCTGCGCCAATCTATTACTGAGCTCCAGATGCATCAGCGGCACTCACGAAGCTCACAGTTCCTACCGGATCATGGCCTCGGTCAGCGCTATTGGTGAAGCAGCGGGAACAGCAGCTGCACTCTGTGTGTTCTACGGTCATCAGGATGTCCGGGAGGTCAAAACCTCCCACATCCGGTTCATTCTCCAGCTGCGGGGTCAATTCATAGAAGGAGAGGTGGAGCGGGTTCAGATGCCTGCAAGACATGCCTGGGCATCAGAAATTAATTAACGACTAGACCTATAATAGAAAACGCTTACAACAGTAAATGCGATTGGATTTCAGATCAGGATAAGGGAGTGAACGTGATGTTCGTGAAAAAGTGGATGATCCGTTTGATGCTTGTTTTGCTTTTGTCAGTTAGCATTTTTGGGGAGGTGGCGCCCTGGGCTGTCGCTGCCCAGCCGCAGGCCGACGTAACTTTGAGTTCGCCCCCAATTTACAGCGGTATAACCAAGGCTTGGCCTGGCGATGCGGACAAAGATCCGACGCACGCCGCGACTACCATAAACGGCACGGCGTGCTGGGCGACGTCACAAAATCCGCTAAACCCCTACGTCTACGTTGATGTAGCAAGCTCCGCGAAACCTGCGGGTGCAACGTACGCGATTGTGTCCGTTGATTACTTTGATGCAGCGGCGACGACCATGGCCATCGAGTACGACGGCCAGAGCAACGCCTACCAGGCCACCCCTTGGATGCCCACGAGTGGCAGTCAGACTTGGAAGAACCAGATCTTTGAGCTGAGCGGAATCAAGTTCGCCAACGGCACAAACGGCGCAGATTTCCGCCTGCGCGTTCATAGCCTGGGCGGCGTCATGCCGGGAATCTGTTTCGCACGAGTCCGGGTGACTTTTGCAACGACTCCAGCGCTGTCTGTGATGAACCCGAGCCTGCTCTTCACAACCAATTCCGCAAACCTGGATTTCGGCACGGTGGGTGACTCGGTTTCCTATGATATTTCAGATGATCAGGGCGTGAGTCTTCGCGCGGGATCTGTCCCCGTAGGCACCAACGGACATGCTCCGCTATCCGTGATGGACCTCGGGCCGGGGTTCTACAACCTCACTTTCTCCAGCGTAATTGATGACCAAACGGTAACGCGCGCCACAACGTTTGGCATTGTGACCCCGACGCCAGCGGGCGCCTTGAGTCCTGACTCCTTCTTCGGGATCGACTCACATTTTGGTCACTACAAATCCCTCGAAGATGGACTCATGAACGCATTGGCGACAATCGGCTACGGCCACATTCGAAGCGACATTAACTGGTCGCTAATTGAAAAACAGCCAGGCGTGTACAACTGGGCTGGGTACGCCTTTGAAGCCAAGTCACAACAGTCTCTTGACCTCGGCATGACTCCCCAGGGAGTCGTGGCATACAACAACGCAAATTATGACAACGGGAAAACGCCGAGCTCTGCGGCTGGTCTGGCCGCATTTGGTCAGTTTGGGAAAGCTGCCGCAGAGCACTATAAGGGCAAGGTTAGCGATTTCAACATCTACAACGAGTTCAATGGCACCGGCTTCAACAACGGCGCTTGCGGTATTACCGCAGCCTGCTATGTGCAGATGCTTCAGGCCATGTACGGACCCATTCACGAAGGAAACCCAGACGCGAACGTCATGGGCCCGATTGCAACCACGTTTGACGATAACTGGTATAGTGCCTTTTTCGCTGCCGGCGGTATCAACTACATTGATACGTTCGCGACGAATGTCTACGGCTACGCTTTGGAGGGGGCAAACACCCCGCCCGAGCGCACACTGTTGGTATCGAAGCTCCCTGCGTTGGTGCAGCAGGTGAAACAGGCGGCTGGAAATCGGCACGTCCCCTTTTGGATTACGGAGAACGGTTGGCCGACGTATGCCGCCGCCTCCACGGAGCCCCAGCAAGCGGACAACCTGGTGCGTGCTCAGGTGCTAGTGAAGGCAGCTGGCGTGGACGTCCTCAACTGGTACTCGGCTATGGATGACGGTACTGACCCCACTAATAGAGAACATCACTTTGGGTTGTTCAGGCAGCCCGTCGATGGCGTGCTTGGCGTAGCTCCGAAACCGGGAGCTGTCGCTAACGCTGTGCTCATTCGCGCGGTGACCGGAAAGACGATCGGTGCTCGCGATGACCTCGGCTCCGTTACCGCTTACTCGTATCCGAATACGGGAGGAGACTCGACAACTCGGGTGATGTGGTCCACCAGCTCCGAGAACATTTCTTTGCATACTTCCCAGCCTCTTATCATCACTGATGAGTATGGGGCAACGCAAACGGTGAATCCGACAGACGGCAAGGTCGTTCTGACGCTTAACGGCAGCCCGATCTACGTTACGGGCAACGTTGACAGCTTGGGCGTGACGCAGTCTGCGGTAACGGTGAAAGTCGCCGATCAGTCGATCAAAGGAGATACGGTCACAGTTACGGTGACTGCAGACCGATCGAATCCCAATACGGACCTACCTAATGAGTTGACAATCACTGCGAACGGATCGCAGCCTGTGAACCTTCTCACTTCTCCGGGCCAGGTAACGAGCGCCACCGTCAGCGTTCCTGCAAGCACACTCCTCGGCCCGCGGACTGTGGCCGTAGACGTGACGAGGGGCGACGACAAGAACCAGCCGAGTCTTGTTGCTGGCTTGAGGGCAACGACAAATGTCGTCAAGCCGTTCGAGATCAGCGTCCAGCCGACGATCACATCGGATGCGGCATCCCGAAGCTACTTTCTCGACATCGCGCTGAAGAACAATCGAGCCAGCGACTTCACGCCGACCAAAGTTGCCTACCAAGTAGGGCCGACATCAGGGAATGTGTCGAATATGGTGAATGTCCCTGCAAGTGGAACTGTGTCGATACGCGTCCCGCTCTCCGACATTCCGTTGTTCGATTCTCTGAGTTATAACGTGGCCGTTGACAGCTCCAGAGATTCGGATGTTTCATCGGGTTCGATTTCCTACGCTCCCATCGAACCCGCGAACCACCAAACCTTGCCCGCAATCGACTTGGCGACGCAAGCGACATGGGTATCGATTTTGGGGACGCGCAGTAGTAACAGCGACCTAAGTGGGCAGCTGCATATCAACTACAACAACGATGCGCTTGTGATCGACGCCACGATCACAGATGACAAACACTTCGGCGCACGCACGCCAAACACGATGTGGCAGACCGATTCCATCCAGTTCAGCACCTACGACCGAGTGCCGGGGCAGGCAGGTGGCCAGCGCGTTGAACTCGGTGCAGCACTTCTCGACAGCGGACCGTCGGTTTACACCTTCGCAGCGCCGACTGGCCAGCAGGTGGGACCAACTCCTGGCGCCCAAGCGAATATCACGCAAAGCGGCAGCACCATGCACTATGTCATCTCTGTCCCATGGGCCTCGCTTGGGTTTAGCGGGCCACCGACGCAGACCATCGGAATGTCGTTCCTGGTGAATGACGATGATAAGGGCTCCACGGGCGATTCCCGCGATGGTTTCTTGCAGTGGGGATCGGGAGTCGGAACGACGCCGAAGGACCCCGCACTGTTTCGCAATGCACAACTAATAAGTGTGCTGCCAGCGCCAACGATGCCTCAGTCTACTTTGGCAGGTGCACAGCAGGTGAACCAGGGCGAAACCTTTGATGTAACGATGGGATTGACTGGCGTTACGCAAAGTGTATACCAGCAAGTGTATGCGCAAGATTTGACTCTTCATTATGATCCAGCGAGTTTGCAATTTAATTCAGTTACTTCACTGAAAGACGGATTTCAAGTCATCGAGCAAAAGGAGGCCGTGCCAGGGCATATTCGGATTTTGGTTGCCAGTGTGGGCGCGAACCAAGGGGTGTTGGCTCAAGGAGATTTGTTGACTATCAAATTTACGGCGAAACCTGTTACTCAGGCTACCTCTTCGACAGTTTCTGTAAGTAATGTCATTATTGCCAATGGACAGGGGAATGAACTGCAAGTAGACGGATCCTCTCGTGAGATACAAATAAGTATTCCTAGTACACCTGTTGATAAGTCGCTCTTGAATGCATTGATCGCAAGTGCACAGGCCACGTACAATGCTGCAGTGGAAGGCAATGGGAACGGGCTGTATGCGATTGGCTCCAAAGCGCAATTGCAGTCTGCAATCGATGCAGCCACTGCGACAGCAAACAATCCGAATGCCGCACAGCAGCAGGTAGATAGTGCGAAAGCCGGATTGGAAGCTGCCATTCAAATGTTTAACACGAAGAGAATAACGGCAGATGTCAATGGAGATGGAAGTATTTCTATTGGAGACTTGGCTATTGTTGCAGGGGGTTATGGTAAGCAGCAAGGTCAAGCGGGCTGGAATGAGAAAGCGGATGTCAATCATGACGGTAAGGTTGATATTGAAGACCTGGCAATCGTAGCCAGAACGATCTTACAATAAAAAACCACGCATCATGTTTACTGGAATGGATTTTTACTCGCATTAGCGAAGATAGGAGTGTGGAGGGAGAGCTGAATACGCTCTCCCTCCAATTATTCAGAAATATGTACCGAAAGGGCGAACTTCATCGATGTTAAAAAAACTTCTCGTATTCAGTCTGACGTTACTTTTGACTATGCTCTTACTTCCTCAAATCGTTATACATGCAAACTCCGGAGCAACCTTTTTACTTTCCATCACGAACCAAAGTGTTTCTGAAGGAAATGACTTCCAGGTGACGGTAAGCGGAAAACAATTAAGTGATATGTACGCATATGAGGTCAATTTATCCTTTGATACCAGCCATCTGAAGTTTGTAAAGAGTGTTGGTAGAAGTGAAGGCTATACGGTTAATCCGATTGTAAACGGGAATAAGATTCAAATCGCACATACGCATATCGGCAATAAATCAGGCGAGTCCGGGGATGTAACACTGGCTACGCTGACATTTCATGCGGTTAATCAGGGTTCGGCCGATATTGAACTGGACAGTGTGAAACTAATGAATTCGCAATTAGTGCCTAATATGGTTTCGATTAAAAGCAAGCTATCGGTTCTTGTAAAGGCATCGGGTAACAGCGGTAAACCAGCGGTGGATGTATTCAATAGTGATATTGTCAATGTAATAAACTTAGTTCATGCTTTCGAGTCCAAAGTAAAGGAAGCTAACAAATCTATTGCCAAGATTGAACTGGCTGACATTAAAGGGCACTGGGCTGAAAAGACCATCGATACGTTCGTGAAACTGCACGTTATCGATGGGTATGAAAATGGAACTTTTCAACCGGATGGCAAAATTACACGCGCCGAATTTGCAATGATGATCTCGCGCGTATTCGATATCAGTGGCGACACGAATCATTTACTTGTTCTGAACGATATTGACAACCATTGGGCTAAAAGCGCTATTGAGAAACTTGCTAGCGCAGGTGTGATTGCCGGTTACGGAGACGGAACCTTCAAGCCGGACACAACGATCAGCCGAGAAGAAATGGTCGTTATGTTGTCCCGAATTGTCAACTTGAGTAAAGCGGACAAGGATACTTCCAAGGGGAACTTTGCCGATATGGCAAGTGCAAGCTCCTATGCAATGAATCAAATTAAAGATGCAGCAGAGGCAGGCATCATCAGCGGGAAGAATGATGGGATATTCGATCCGCAAGGCAACTCCACACGTGCAGAGGCACTTACAATCATTCTGAATGCATTGAACCTTGATCCTCAAATGAAAACACTTTTGGATAGCTTGAACTAACCTAAGCTAAATTTCGGAAGTACGGGGGTTCAGTTGGATTTGGAGCGTTAAGCGTTCACTATTGTGTGAGCGCTTATTTGTGTTGTGAATATGGAGGAAACTTGATGATTAAGTGCTTTTGTATCATGAAAAGAATAGTGGTGCAAAAAATGTGTAGCACTAGAATCAAAAGAAGCTGAGAACATCAAGAAGTGAAGCTTTCCATAAAAAACGGCGGTTGGTATGGTGGGTTCAAGCCGAATTACATCTGGCTAACAACGATCAATCCGATTGATCCGAATCAGGTGTTCTTCACGCATGAGGGTGCAACGGAGTAAATTCCAGATCGACTTTGGGTGGTCGAAACGGGACCGGGGAAAAGAGCAACCTCTATTCGCAGAAAAGGGAGGAGAGCTGACGACCAGTCAAATATGTTGGGCACGAGATATGGGCTCATCAACACGGCAACGAAACAATCCGAGTTGCTATGTAAGCTGCAAAATGAAAACGCTTTCTTAATTTAAGTCCATCATGTGATAGTCGAACTCCGGGAACGGACCGGTGATAGGGATACCGATTAGATGGAAAATGACAAATGAGGGAGTGAATGAATTGGAAATGAAAAAGTGGATGGTAAGCTTGGTTCTGGTCCTGCTTTTGTCCTCCTTGCCTATGAACGGACTTCTGCCGGGAGGAAATGTGACAACGGTTCAAGCGGAGGAAGCCTTGCAAAGCGCAACGATCGGCAATTTTGAAAGCGATGAAGAACTTTGGAATTTCAGCTTGGGATCCGAGTTTCCGGGAGCCCAAGGCGCGTATGGACGGGATGCGTCGGCTCCGAGATCCGGGACCTTTTCGGGGAAGTTACATGGCGATTTCAGTGCGGGCGGCAAATATGTAGCCATCAGTAAAAATTTTCTGCCCTTGGATATGCGGAAGCTGGAGTTTTGGCTGAAGTCGGCCGACGCCTCCGGGGTTACGCTTCGGGTAGTTGATTCGACCGGACAGGTGCATCAGCGGAAGATCGCGCTGGCGAATGCCAATTGGCAGAAGATCGAAATTAGCACCTTCAACATTGGCACGAACTATCTGCATTTCGGCGGTGCCAACGACGGCAAATGGCACGGTCCCGTTATTGGCATCTCCTTTTTGCTGGAAAAGTCTAATTTGATCGGCGGCAAAACGAGCGGAGACGCTTGGATAGACGATGTGTCGGTAATGGCGCCGCCTCAGGAGACCGTATGGGAGAACGCCATCGGCACCTTCGAGAACGGCTTCGACATATGGTCGCTGGCCTCGCAAGGCGGAGCCAAGGGCGAATATATACGGGATACGGCCGAGATCAAGTCGGGTGCTTACTCAGGCAAGCTGAGCGGGAATTTCAGCGCTGGCGGGCTGAATGTTTCGCTCGGACGAAGCTTTTCTACGCCTATAGATCTGAAGAAACTGTCGTTCTGGGTCAAAACGTCCGATTATTCTGTGGTCCTGCTGCTGGTGAAGGACTCGACCGGGCAGGTACATCAGCAGAAAATCTCCTTGGCGCCTACCGGCGATTGGCAAAAAATCGAAGTGTGGACCTTTAACGCCGGCACAAGCTATTTGCATTACAGCGGGGCAAACGACGGGGTATGGCATGGTCCCGCCCAGGCAATCGGGCTCTTGGTGGAGAAGTCCGGTCTGGTCAGCGGCAAAACAAGCGGGGATATCCGCTTCGACAATGTCGTTGCGACCGGTTCCTTCCCGGATTTGGCCGTTCAGCAGTCCCAATTGGGGAATGTCTTCCTGGCGAGTGAGCCTGCATCCTTTCCTCTCACAACAAGGGGAGATACGGTAAGCTGGAGCGTTTATGATCATTTGGATCATCAAGTATTGGCAGGCACCGAGGCGGTGCAGGGCGGACAATTGAATTTGACGATTCCTGTTCAGCAGCTTGGTTATTATAAGCTATCTGTTGCTGCGAAGAAGGGGGGTCAAACGATTCAGAGTACGGACATTTCGTTTGCCCGCTTGGCGGCTGATGACCCAACTCTGGCAGACAACTCTCCATTTGGGGTATCCACTCACCTTGCTAGAACAAGCTCCGGATGGACGCCTGAGTTAAGTACGCTGTTGAAGCGGGCGGGGGCCAAAAATGTCCGTGACGAAATTACATGGGTAGATGTTGAATATGAAAAAGGGAAATATCAGAAGCCGCCAGGCCGTGATGCCTTTATGCGGAAAACGCAGCAAGACGGCCTAAAGCCGTTCATCACCCTTGACTTTACGAATCCGTTTTACGATCAAGACAGTACGCCCTATTCAGACGATGGCCGTCAGGGGTTCGCCAATTATGGCAAGGCTTTGTTGGACTTATATGGCAATCAGATGGAATGGGTGGAAGTCTACAATGAGTTCAACGGAGGTTTCGGTGATCGGGGGAACGGTCCGGCAGACTCACGTCCAGACTATTATTTTAAACTGCTGAAGAAGACCTACGAGACGGTGAAAGCTGCCAGACCGGACGTCACCGTAGTCGGCATGGCAACAGCTGTCGATATCCCCTGGATGGAGGAAGTGTTTAAGCTTGGCGGACTTCAGTACATGGATGCAGTTTCCATCCATCCATACAATCTAACTCCAGATGGCATGCTGCAGGCTGTGCTTGATGCGAAAAGCTTGATCCGGAAATATAATCAAGGTCAAGATAAACCGCTTTGGATTACAGAAGTCGGCTGGCCGACACACATTGGCACCACGGGCGTAGTCGAAAAAACGCAAGCGGATTATTTGGTGCGTGCCTATGTGCAGGCGCTGGGCGCCGGCGTCGAGAAAGTGTTCTGGTACGACTTGATGAACGATGGCATGCAAGCCGACTATGGCGAAAATAATTTTGGTCTCATTCGACATCAGAACGATCCCAAGGGCCAATTCACGCCGAAACCAGCCTATGCGGCTTACGGGGCGATGACCCGAGAATTAATTGGAGCCTCATTTGTCGAACAAGAAACCGTCGGTACGGGCATAACCAGCTACAAATTTGATAAAAACGGCCAGAAGCTAAGGGTTGTTTGGGCCAATACCCCCGTGCAGGCAGCCATTCAAACGAATGTACCGATTCAAGTCACGGATATCATGGGGAACACGGAAACCTTTACACCACTGAATGGCAAAGTGTATATGACACTAACCGCCGAACCTATTTACATTCAAAGCGATATTGACGGTATTGCGGTCGATTCGACGTTCGCATTGACGGGAGCAGAAGCCGTAACTGGTGAGCCAGTATTGCTGAGTGTGGAAGCAAATAATGCATCCACATCGCCGCTGACTGCAACATTTACTGTGGAAGGCTCAACCTATCCTTTGTACGCGGGAGCCGGTCAGAATGCGTCACAGCCATTTGCCCTGCCTGGATTGAGCCAGGAAGGCATTCGCTATGTAACAGGCGATTTGACCGTGAGTGGGAACCGAATTGGAAGACTGAAGCATGCGATTCAGACCCTCCCTTCCTATCGTGCAAGAATCATCCCTGTTATTACAGATGTGAATACGAAAGGGGAAGCATTGAAGATCCAAATCCAGAACTATTCCAAGCAGCAAGGGCTAACCGTCAGGAAAGCCGATTGGCAGTTTGGTACGCAGTCAGGAACACAGAATTTGAACGATGTGATTCCTCCAGACACCACCAAGACGTTTGATATTCCGCTCAGCGGGTTTAATTACGGCGTCAGCAACCAAGTGCAAGTGACTGTCCAATTTGACGGAAAAGCATCCTTCGTTTATGGAGGGAAGCTGGATTTCAATCCGATCCTTCCTGGTACGCTGCAGCTTGACGGCTTGGCTGACCCAGCGATCATAGCGTCGCCGCCAGTCGCCCAATTGTCGCAAGGAACGGTAAAAATGCAAAATTACACAGGTCCAACGGATTTGGACGGCAGCGTATGGGTGAATTGGGATCGGGATTATTTCTATTTGACCGCGAAAATCATTGACGATGTGAATTATACATCTATAAGCGGAGCGGAAATTTGGAAAAATGACAGCCTGCAGTTTGCTGCGATGGCGGGTATCCCTGGAGAGAATTTGGGATGGTATGAAATTGGACTATCCCAAACACCGCAAAGGCCGCAAATCTTTCGTTATTCATCGCCTAATACCAGCGTCAGGGAGCTTGTGACGAACGGCTCTTTGCAGGTATCGCGCGATGAAGCACAAAAGGTTACGGTCTATGAACTCGCGCTTCCATGGTCGGAGCTTGCGCCGATTAAACCGGAAACGAATGGGGCCTTCAGCTTCTCATTGGTCGTAAATGATAACGATGGTACCGGTCGTAAAGGATATATCGAGTGGGGTTCTGGCATTGGTGAAACCAAAGATCCCAAAAAATTCAGAACGGTTCAATGGATTAAAGCGCCAACGCCTCCCGTCATCACCATGGAAGGGGTAACGGCAGGGGGGAACTACACGGATCAAGTAATTCCAGTCGTGAGAGCCGAGGATGAAGACGGTGACTTGCAAACCGTTCGCACGCTTTTGGATGAGGAAGTCTGGATATCTGGCACCCCCGTGACTAGCAAAGGGAACCATACGTTATACGTACAAGCTGTTGATCAGGCCGGAAATGCGACCGAGCAAACGATTCCTTTCAAACTGTACCATAGCACGATACTGGCAGCCTCTAATGCGGAAGGAAAGCTAAATGATTCCGTAGAATTAAGGGCTACATTGCAGGATAGGAATGGGCATGCGATTGCCGGGGAAGCCGTGTCCTTTGCGGTATACGAGAATACGATCGGAACGGCTGTTACCGATGTGAATGGGATAGCACTGCTCAACTACACCATCCAATTGGAAGCGAACGCGGATCAGGAAAAGGTATATCCGGTTCAAGTTTCGTTCAATCAGAATGATGCCACGTATTTCCTTCATAGTGAGGGGAATGGGGGCGTTACGGTGAAGCCTTCGCCGAAACCGAATCCTCAGGATGCTCCTGGAAAAGCGGTGTTGTCGGATGATAATGGGTACGACACGGGAATTCTGGACGGCAAGTACTCGATCACCATGAACATGTGGTGGGGAAATAACGGCAGTACGTATAAGCTTTTCGAGAATGACGTACTGATCGATACGCAAACCCTCACAGCGCATTCGCCGAATGCCCAAACTACCGTCACATCCGTTACGTACCGACCTAATGGTACTTACCGTTATTATGCGGAGCTTTCCAACGCATCGGGTACAACACGAAGCGATGTGCATACGGTAACGGTTACCCAAGCAGCACCGGCGGTGCCCGTTCTCTCCCATGATAATTGGGATGGTGACGGAAACTTCTACGTCAGCATGAATATGTGGTGGGGTACTAATGGTACGACTTACCGCCTGTATGAAAATGGCATACTCATCGATACGCGACAGCTTGCTGATCGCACGCCGAGCGCGCAGTCAGTCACAACAGCGATCCGCAATAAACCGAAAGGTACGTATGAGTACCAAGTTGAACTCCTTAATTATGCTGGAGCTACGGTTAGTGGGAAGCTAATTGTGATCGTAAACAGTTGATAAAATGATTCCTGAACACTTGCTCCCTCGATGGGAGCAGGTGTTTTTACAAAATAAGAAAGCTAGGTGGTTCATGATGTCGAAAATCAATATTGAGCAATTTACACAGCTGCATACACCCTATAGGCTCGACCGTCCGGTATTGAGCGGATCGGGAACGGAAGGCAATTTTGATTCACAAGCCGTTGATTGTCCTTTTGTTTTTGCCCATCAGGATTGTTTCTATATGATGTACGTTGGATTTGACGGAGTAGGATATCAGACAGCGCTTGCGACAAGCTCGAATTTGTTGGAATGGGAGCATAAGGCGATTATTCTCCCGCGATTGCGCACGGATGAAAGATGGGATCATGTGGGTGCTGCCGGATCATGGATGCTGCTGGAGTCAAATTTCCTGTACGACCTGCCGCGACTCAAAAAGATAGACAATCGCTATTGGATGATCTACCACGCTTATCCGGATAAGGGCTATGAAGCAGGCGGCGCCGTGATGGGACTCGCATGGACAGAGGATGAGAACTTACTGGAATGGCATAGGTTGGATCATCCTGTCTTTACCAATCAAAATGGAGCGAATTGGGAAAAGGCAGGTTTATATAAATGCTGCGTTATCGAACATGAAGAGAGATATTGGATGTTTTACAATGCTAAGCGCGAGGAGCAGTGGCCTTGGAAAGAAGAGACGGGGCTTGCCTTTTCGAACGATTTAATCCATTGGGAACGCTATGAGAACAACCCCATACTTAAAGTGAAGGAAGAGAGCTTTTTTAGTCAATTTATTAGCGACCCTTGTATAAAGCATGATGGTCAGCAGTGGGTCAATTTTGCCTTTGGCTTCGATTGCCGTCACGCGCAGGGTGCCCTGGCGTTTTCTGACGATTTAACAAATTGGCGTGCGGTTGAGCAGCCGCTGCTTCCACATGGGGCCGAAGGGGAACTTGATGAAATTCATGCCCATAAGTCGAGCGTAATCTACTGGAACGGGGTGCTATATCACTTTTATTGCGCGAGCAGGCCTTACAAGCTTGGTGATGTGACTAAGCTGATCATATTCGAAGAGCAAGATGAGTTTCGTTGTATTGCAGTGACGACCAGCGAACCAATAACTATTGGAGTGATAAAATAATGAAGGGAAATGACTGGAGATATGCCTAAGGAGGAGGTTGCAGAATTGTATTGTGGACATGAAGTTTCTGCACATACGTTTACGCATCCAACGATTGCAAGGTGCCGAAGGAGATGGGGATTTCGCGTAGCTATGTGTCGCGTATTAAGAAGCGGGCGCTGATGAAGCTATATCATGAATTTTACAAGGCGAAGCGGTAAAGGAAAGAACAGCATTGCAAATACACACAAACGGGTTTTGGTGTAACTGCTAAAACAGATCAAAGATAGTCTTTAATTATTGCTTAATTATACTGTCAACTTATGTTTTAGCAAGATAACCTTTAAAATCCCATTGGTTACACGGTACTTCATCGAATAATTCCAATGAAAAAAGGTAGATGCTGCTCTAACGCAGTAACTACCTTTTTTACTGTGATTGCTGGAATTCTATTGCAAGCTTTGGACATCTGCTGCACTTAAAGGATAAGCGTATATCCTAACTTGGTCGACCAGGCCGTTCATCGAGCTTGCGGAGTTGACGCCTACGGTCAAAGGAAATGCATTAGATATATTCCCACCCGTAAGTATAGTGTTCTGGCCGACCAAAACAGAATCGACGTATAGCTTTAGCCCCAAAACCCTATCGGCTACGGCTACAACATGGTGCCACTGCCCATCTGCAAAGGTTGCTGTCGATTGGATCGCATCACTGGTACTACCATAATCCAACAGAAATTTAATCGTATTATTTGTTTCAAATCGTAACCAATATGCGGCATTTGAATCTCCTTTATTCAACATATATTTGATTGTACCAGAGACGCTTGTCTTCACCCATGCGGAAACGGAGAAGTTCCCTGTTCTACCGAAATCAAAATCATTGCTGAAGGGATCTCCCAAAGATACATAATCGCCATTTCCGTCAAAGCTTAAAGCACCGCCAAACATACCGCTCGCACTCCGAACAGCATTTGTAATTGTTCCATGATAACCATTGTAGGTAGAATCCAGCACTGTACTTCCCGTGGTCTCATCAAACTTCCAATATCCACTCAACCCGTATAAATGTCCCACTTCCGTTGAATTCAAAGCATAGTTGTATAGTCTCACTTCATCAATGAAACCATTCATTGTGCTTGTAGAATTGCTTCCAATGGTTAATGGAAGGGAGTTGGAGATGGTCCCGCTTGTAGGGCTGGTATCCTGCCCAACTAATACACCGTCGACGTATAGTTTAAGACCCGCTGTTCGGTCGGCGACACCAACAACATGATGCCATAGCCCATCCGTATAGGTGGCTGTCGATTGAGCGGAGTCAAAGGTACTGCCATAGTCGAGAAGGAATTTAATGGTATTATTCGCCTCGAATCGTAACCAATATGAAGCGTTCGTATCTCCTTTATTTAAAATATATTGTGTTGTACCCGTTACGCTGGTTTTCACCCAAGCAGAGATCGAGAAGTTTTGTGTGGTTCCGAAATCAAATGCACCGCTGGAAGGATTGCCTAAGTTTACATAATCGCCGCTGCCGTCAAAGTGTAAAGCACTTCCAAATTTGCCGTTTGTGTCACGCGTCGCGTTCACAATGGTTCCGGGATTAAGGCCGCCAGCGGAATCCACAACTGTAGTTCCTGAGGTTTCATCTAAGCTCCAAGTACCGATGTTCGATTTATTCCACCAAATTCTCGAAACAATGGCTCGATTAGGAACGAGGGAGTTCCATTCGTTGCTTGTCACAATGCTTAAATCAGGTGTAACCGCAGTGGTTCCGAAATTGCCCAATTGCGCCCGGTTGTCTGTTATCGACATCACGATTTGCTCTGTGTCTTTCTTGACACGAAGCGTGACCGAATCGACTTCAGCCATCCATAAGGGAGCCCGGTATCTGAGGATATCCGTGTTAGAAGCATCCTGTCGTGTATAGACAAGGTATAGCGTATTCGGTTGTGTCACCCAATGCATCTGCGTATTCATACTACCGGTTATAGCTGTTCCGTCCTCCCATTGCAAAGTCACTGCTGACTGCCAGGTCAAACCGTCACTGCTTTTGGCCAACCTGTTCTGGAGATCATCGCGAAGGGTCATAAAGTATTCATTATTGTACTTGGTAAGGGATGTTTCAATACCGGAACGGTTTCCGTTCCCCCCTGAATTGGGTACCGACGTACCTTGGTTGATGTAGGAAAGTGCAGTGCCGTTAAATGAGGCCTTAACAACCTTTACGGAGCCCGTTCCGTCCAATAAATTGATTGGCCAAAGAATGTCTCCTGTACCATCCTCAGCTTCATAGGGATAAACACTGCCCGTATGTCCGAAAATATTAGGCCAGTCCAATAAATACCAATCGCTGCTCCAAGTTGAAGTGGCAGGATCGTATACTGCATAAGCGGGGTAGTTATGTTTCTTAGCAAAATTAAGGCCATAGGATTGGGCCATGCCGAACAGGATGATCTTTCCTGTTTTTTTGTGATACACGGGGACGGGATCAATTAGCATACCTTGGTAACCATCCGGCAGTGTCTTCCATTGAAATTGAGGAATGGTTGTCAGCGATGACCAAGTCTCACCTAAATCCGTGCTGGACGTAAAAGCAATATCATAAAAGACATCCGATAAATTGGTAGGGCTTTCATTCTTATCTTTAGAAACGGTGCACATAATTTGGGGACTTGAACCGCCCGGAGTGGTCGCACATCGCATGTGAGTCCACCAAAAGTTATTTGAACCATCATTTTGATAAGCTACCTTTTCATCAAGCATGTAAGAAGGTGGTGAAGACGCATGAGCAACAGGTGAATTAATAAGTATGAAGTACCCAAGTGTCAAGGTAAAGATGAAAGTGAAACTGAGGCTAAAAAGAAGTATTTTTTGATTTTCTTTCATAATAAAGTTTCCTCCTAACATATCAATTGCCATGAATCATAGTTTATTTAAAGCGCATTCATAAGTAGATACTTGCTACCGTATCCCCTCCATTAAAATGTAGATTCCTCTAAGCACGGTCGCTCATCTTTGAAAGTCGTCAATAGAGGTTTCTCTCATATTATCACTAGGAACACTATGCGATAACGGGATGAAATTTAGATTTGGTGGATTTATTCAAGTACTATTAGGCTGATTGAACATCCGACCATCCGATGGAAGAAAGTGTCTCCAAATCGGTGAAAATTGTATTATAAACCTCTAAGGATTGTGTTACGGCGTTCAGGTGCTTCCTCTATATAATTAATAGCGGAGTGAACGAGTTATTGGGTGAAATTGAACATCGAGGGGGTAAAAATGGAATGAAAATCACAGCTGTTAAATGCATCCTTGTCAGCGCTCCGTACGCCAATAAAGGGGATGCGGAGCGGGAAATTTGTCTGAAAACAGGGTACCGTCCAACGGCCTTTCTGAAAGTGGAAACCGATGTAGGCATTTATGGTTTGGGTGAAACCTACGCGGGCACTTATGCACCCGAAGCAGTCAGAGGAATAGCGGAACAAATGGAGCACGATCTGATTGGGCAAAACCCCATGTCCGTTCTTGAGATGTCCGATCGAATGCGGGTTGCTAATTATTACCTAGGTCGAATGGGGCTAACGCAATGCGTGATTGGCGGCATCGAGATGGCACTTTGGGATCTAAAAGGCAAGGCACTTGGCGTTTCAGTGTACGAATTACTTGGTGGCAAGGTGCATAATGAAATTAAGGCTTATGCGAGCGGTGGTAATAATAAACCGATTGATGAGCTTAAACAAGAAATGCGTGACTATGTGACGCAAGGCTTCCGGGCGGTGAAAATTCGTATCAACCTGCTGCCGGATATCGACGCGATTGAAGAGAAGGTAGCCGTGTGCCGTGAAGCACTTGGCCCGGATATCGGACTGGCTGTCGATGCCGCGCAAGGCTTAGCGAAGTATCCATGGTCCGTCAAACAGGCAATTGAGATCGCAAAACGCATTGAGAAATACAACCTCCTTTGGATGGAAGAACCGGCAGAGGTAACTAACTATGAAGGATTTGCGGAAATTCGCCGTCACGTCAACATCCCGGTTGCAGGAGGTGAGACGGTTACAAGTCTTGTAGAAGCTGAATCGTATTTGAAAGCGAATTCGCTCGACCTGTTCCAGCCGGATGCTGCCGTTATCGGGGGATTGAGCGTGTTCCGCCAAGTAGCGCAAATGTGCGAACGTAAGTCCATTCCGATTGCCGTTCATGCATGGTGCGGAGGAGTGGGCATCATGGGGAATTTCCACGCTGCGTTCGCTTCTAGGAACTGCACGATTCTGGAGCTTTCCAATGTGCCGAATCCCCTGCGTGTGGAAATGATGGTTGAACCCTTGAAAATGGTGAACGGATGTATACAGGTTCCGTCAACCCCTGGATTAGGTGTACATTGGCCCGAAGGGCTGGAAGAGAAATATCCCTACATGCCAGGTTCTGTATATCGGGTTCCGCTGACGGTTTCCTAATAGGAAGGTGGGAGAAATAAACCATGAAACCTCATGTCTTGGTTGCAGTTAATGGTTTTACGGAACAACACATGGAACGTATCCGGCAGGCTTTGTCCGGTTGGGCGTCAATGGAACGAATAGACGAAGAAACTTCTGAGTCTGTTTTCCGTGAAAAGATAAGTAAGTCTCATATTGTGGTTGGTTGGCCGAAAGCGGAATGGCTTGCAGGAAGCCCGGTTCGGCTTGTCCAATTAGGAAGCGTTGGTTATGACGCTTTCCTGGGCAACAAACATCAAGATGATCCCTCTTTTACGCTTTGTAATGCTAGCGGTGTCATGTCTGTTGCTGTAGCAGAGCATTTAATTGCTATGATGTTCGCATTGACGCGCCGTATTTCGCATCACATACGCGATATGAGTAAGCATAGCTGGAGTCGTCAATCAGAATATGAAGAGGTGTATGGCAGCACGGCATGCATCGTCGGAGTGGGTGACATCGGCACAGAAATCGCGCGACGTCTGCGCCTATTAGGCGTTCGTACTATTGGGGTGCGTCGTGAAATCGGAGAATCACATCCTTACATGGATGAAATGTACTCAAGCTCCCGAATCAAGGAAGCTGTAGCGAAAGCTGATCATGTGATCCTGATCTTACCCGGCAACGCACAGACAGAGAAATTGTTTGATTATAAAATGTTCGCTTCTATGAAAAATGGGGCCTATTTCTATAATCTGGCTCGCGGAAGTATCGTCGATGAGAATGTCCTGCATGCGGCTTTGATTAGCGGTAGGCTGAAGGGAGCGGGGCTTGATGTCTTCGAGGTAGAACCGCTTCCAATGGAAAGTCCGTTATGGGAAATGGATAATGTGATCATTACACCTCATTCGGGAGGACGGTCGGTCAAAGAATTCGATCGTTTCTGTCATTTGCTCTTGAACAATCTGATGAATTATCGTGAGGGGAAACCATTTCTCAATCAGGTGAATTTATAAAAAAAATGACAACAATGACCATTTACGAGGTGAAATGACATGATGAATACAATAAAATACGCGACAATTGCGAAATCTGCTGCAAATAACCCAAGGAATGATACGGCTTCCATCGCTGAGTTGGAGGATGGCACATTGTTAGCGGTTTGGCACAAGTATGACGGTTCTTTTGGAAGCGATTTCGATTTATGCCGGATTTATGCCAAAACTTCTACGGACGGCGGAATGACCTGGGAACGCGAGCGGATGCTCATCGATGTCAATCCGGAAGATCACAATGTACAGGCTCCTGGTCTGTGTCTTCTACCCAATGGAACGTTAATTCTCCATTGCTTAAGAGGCCATCAGGGAGGATCCAGCTCCACAATGGAAGCCTATGTCTCGAAGGATGGAGGCGAGACCTGGGAATTTCTTGCACACATTTGGGAACGTACGAAGGGTCAATGGCTGCAAGGTGGTGCGAATCATATCAACCTACTGTCCAGCGGTCGATTGTTACTTCCATTCCACTTCGGCACAGGCCATCAAGGTGGTCAACACAATGAGATAGGATGCTGCTTTAGCGATGATGACGGATTTACATGGACGCGTGCAGCTGGTACCGTAGATTTGCCTATGCGTGGCGCCATGGAATCCTCCGTTGCTGAAATGAGTGACGGACGTCTTCTCATGTCCATCAGGTCTCAATTGGGCGCGGTGTTTCTGTGTACTTCAATGGACGGCGGCAACACGTGGAGTTTACCGCAAACAAGCGGTTTGAAATCGCCGGAATCATGCACTTGTTTGCGGCGAGTTCCTGGCACCGATGTACTCCTTCTGTTATGGAACGATAGTCAGTACGAACCCGGTAAGCATCATTTCGGACGACGTACACCTTTAAGCGCAGCAGTTTCTACAGACGGCGGGGAATCCTGGAAAAGAGTGGGGAATATTGCGGTGGGACCGAATGAATATACCAATCTGAATTGTATGTTCACAAAATCCGGCAAAGCAATCATTACCTATATGCAGGTTGAGGATCCGGCCTTCGATGCTCCGGAAACAGATCCACCGTTTAAGCGGACTGGAATCGATTTAATGGCGGCAGTGTTAGACACCAGAATAATGGTTTAGGCAAGGCAACTACCGTCTATAGACGGTAGTTGTTTTTTCATACTTATCAAGGTAACATCTAATTATAAGGAATTATAAGGAGAAACAATCTTCTCTATTTGTAAGCGCTTATAACAGGGGGGATGGATTCGATGTACAAAGTATTGATTGCTGATGATGAGGAGTTTATTCGCGAAAGGGTAATCAATAACATGCCATGGGCTGAGATTGGATTTGAAGTGGCAGGGTGTGCTTCAGATGGAGAATTAGCTCTACAAATGGTACGCGAATGTCATCCGGATGTCATTTTGACGGATATTTTAATGCCGAATATGACGGGATTACAACTTGCACAGTGCGTGAAAAGTGAATTTCCTCACATCAAGGTTGCACTGATGAGTGCGTATGATGATTTTCAATATGCTAAAGAGGCGATACGTTTTGGGGTGAAAGGTTACCTGCTGAAGCCAATTATTCGCGATGAATTCCTCGAGCTGTTCCGAGATGTCGCCAATAATTTAAAGAACGAAGCTGGGCAACCCGTTAATTCCGTTAAACATATGGTCGTAAAGACGAGTGGAGATCGCAATTCGTATGTTGCTGTTGCGAAGCAATATATTACTGAAAACTATCCAGAACGAATCAAGCTGGAAGACGTTTCGGAACGGCTGCACGTCAATCCGAACTATTTCAGCACATTATTCAAGCGGGAAACGGGTAAGAATTTTATTGATTATCTGAACGAGGTTAGAATCAACGAGTCCATGAAATTATTGTTGCATACCGATTACAAAGTTTTTGAAATTTCGATGAGTGTCGGTTATGGCAATTTTTCGTATTTCAATAAAATATTCAAACGCATAAGCGGTGTTACGCCGCAAACCTATAGAGAATCTGGCGGATCGGTCTTCCAGTTCAAGGAAGGCTTGTAATGAAGCGAAAAGAGATAAAGCTGAATCGTTTTTTGTTGCTTTTCTCCCTTTCGATCGTCTCGCTAATGCTCATCATTATCGGCTATGTCCTCTATGTGAAAACCGTCCGTTACATTGATGAGAAAACCGATATGATGCAAGCCATGAAATTGAATCAAACAACCGCGGATGTGCGCAAGCAATTCGAAGATATTTACCAAACCATAGATAGTTTGCGGAATAATACCATATTAATCCAATCGTTGGACAAATTAGAGCGACAAGATGCAACTTCGTATGAAAAGGTGAGTCTGTCGCAAAATGTAGAGTCCTCCCTATTTAATTTGAATAAAGGAAATGAGTTCATCAGTGGCATCACGGTTTGGACAAAGGGTGGCCAGTACAGTTCGAATGCCAAGTATTCCTCGTATTATTTTGAGGGCAATCAATTGTCACTTTCCAACCTAGACAATCAGATCAGGTTCGTCTCCATAAACCAGACGTATCAAGCATTTGGCTTGAATTCATTGGAAATCAATGATGACGCGCTGCGAAATCTACTGGACATATGGAACAAATCGAGTTACTTTATGTGTCCGCTTAAAGGTCCAGAAGGTTCACTCGGAATACTCACAATCAATTTAAATACAGTGGCGTTCAATCGTATTCTTCCATACGGTGAATCTCTGGCGGTCTTGGATGCAAAGGACCAAGTTCTATTTAAGGGGAGCACAGTTACGCCAGAAATCAATGAACTGCTGAAAAGTAGGGAGAATACGCAGCAAATGGAGGGCATTCCACTCTCGGGGAAACGTTATTTTTTTCGGGATATCGGATTTCATGACATCCGCATCGCATTGGCTGAAAACGAATCTGGGTTTCATAAAAGGCAGCTTCTGGCGCTTGGGGGATATTCGCTCATCATATTAGGCGGCAGCGCATTACTTACTTTTTTTCTATCGCATTTGATAGGCCGCAAAATCTTGTTCCCTTTGCACAGCCTGATTAGTTGGATCGGCAGGCAGCGCAGCTTGGAGGAACGATGGGAACCTGTGGAAGATGGACGGAATCGATACAAAAGGTTCACGATGAGAGACCGTTTTTTTGTGTATTTTTTAATTACGATACTGCTTCCTATCTGTCTTTTCGTTACGGTTTTTTATGTGCAATCATCAAAAATTATTACGCAGGAATTGGAAGAAACCTTTTATACGCTGTTTGATAAGACAGCTCATCGAGTAGAGTTATTTGCCGATCAAAAAGAGTCTGCCATGACCCGTTTGGCTTACGACGCGTTTGTTGTATCCTATGTGGATCAACCGAGCGATAACCTGCAACAGCATATGGATCAACTGATTTTTGATAGTTTTTTGCCCATTCTCAGTGAGGATGCCATTGGCATCTACAATATAAATAATCAATTGATCTACAGCAATCGATATAAGCATGCAAACCAAATCGACCCGACTTTTTTCGAGCAAATGCGTGCTAGCCGTAAACCTATTTTTTACTGGCTTCCACCGACGGATACAGCCTCATCTACGGTAAGTTTAAGCATAGGCATCGTCGATATTAATCGCTATTCAAGTCCGATTGCTTATATGAAAACGGATATAAACGGTGTTTTCTTCACCAATCTGTATGCCGATCTGAACGGGAATGGCAGTGAAGCGTTTATCATGGATGAAAATGGACGTATAATCTCCCATCCGGATATGGGAAGAATCGGGCAGAAAGCCGACATTCCGTTTCAATTGGATTCATCGGAGGGGACCCTATTCCGCTCGAATAACGCCATATATTTTTCCAAGAAAATCGCTGCTTTACCCTGGTATGTGATTGCAAGGTACGATGCTTCGGCGATTAGGGATCAGGTGATACGTCTCTTTTTCGATGATATTTATTTATTGGTCATTCTTTTTTTGCTGATTCTCCTATTTTCCTATTTGATGTCACAGTATTTAGTGCAGCCGCTAGCTTCCATTCAAAACCGTTATCTGAGCATTGATCTTGATCGTGTTAATCAATTAACTCTCCATAGAAGCTTTGCGATTGATGAAGTTGAACAGCTAAGAATTTCCTTTAACCACATGCTGGAGAGGATTCACAGGTTGGTACAGGACACGTTGGATGCGAATGAAGAAAGGCTAACCCTTGAATTTGAGAAAAGGGAGCTGCACATGGAGGCGCTGCAGGCACAAATTAATCCCCATTTCCTTTACAATACACTTGAAAATATCATGTATATGATCGAAAAGGGAGAGCGCCATTTGGCAGTAGATATGATTGGACTATTGAGTCGTCTGTTTCGATACGCCATGGGGAAAGACAGCCCATTAACGACGCTTAGAGAAGAGATCGTTTACTGCCAGTCCTATTCGAAGATCATGAGCTACCGCTATAAGAATAGGATTTATTTCGAATGGCATATGGACGAATCGCTGAACGATTGTGTCGTTAATAAGATGATCCTACAGCCCATTATTGAGAATTCAATAAGACATACGCTTAAGATGAATAACAGAGAGATTAGGATCAGGGTCAGCTGTATGAAAAAGGAGAATCATATCGAAGTGGTCGTCAAGGATAACGGCCCCGGAATAGAACAAAATAAGCTAGAAGAAATTCGTCTTCGTTTGGAGAATAGAGATCGGGGAAATGTAGGATTATATAATGTGAATAGTAGAATTAAACTCCATTTTGGCGATGTGTATGGCTTATCGATCGATAGTTCCGGTGTTGGAACGATAGTGACAATCCGGCTTCCGTACCAGAGCGTTAACCCTATGGAAGCGTCCTCAAATGTATGAGATTCGTATTATAAACCCCTGATGATAGTGTTACTGATCTCAGGGGCTTCTTATTTATAATGAATAGGTAAGGCAAGCGATAAGATTAGGGGGATGAATATGACAAGTAAAAAAGTAAGCGTTACCGCACTAAGCTTGGCAGTAGTCTTGATGGCCTCGGGATGCTCGGGGGGGGAAACAACGAGCGAACCGAACGTTACCAATGTGTCAGACAAGCCAGCGGATACCTCAAAAACGCTGGACATCAGTTGGGTTGGCCAAGGGGCTAGAGGCAAGATTGAAGACAACAACAAGGTTCAACAAATGATTGAAAAGAAATTCAATGTGAAATTGAAGAATCGAAAACTGGATGTAAACAACAAGGAACAAAAAAATCTGATGGTAGCCTCGGGAGAATTGCCGGATATCGCCTTCATGGATGCGCCAGAAAAGTTATATTCGGATTCTGTCACCCGAAGCATACCCAAGGATATGATCATGAAGTACGCTCCTAATTACGCTAAAGTTTTAAGCGATCAGCCAACGGGGTGGAAAATAAATCAAGTTCCTGGTAAGAATGGCGAATATTATGCCCTCACGGGTTATAAACAAGATTGGGATAATCTCACTTGGGGTCAAGTTTACCGTCTGGATTGGATGGAAAAACTCGGATTTAAACCAAAAGGGGACATCGTTCCAGTGGGGACTTCCGGTGGTGCCGAAAGAATTTTCTTTACAAAGCAAGCGTTTACACTAGATGAAGAGCAGAAAATGTTCGAAGCGTTTGCCAATAATGATCCTGACGGCAACGGTAAAAAGGATACGTATGGCTTACTTCTGAACAATAGCGATGCATCTTGGGCTTTAAATACGGAAGCTGGGGCGTTTGGCGTTGGTTGGGATTATAATGTGGAGGAAAACGGGAAAGTAGTCAATTATGCGATCAGCCAAAACTATAAAGAGTTTCTGACATACATGGCCTCTTTAAATAAGAAGGGGTATATCGATCCGGAATTCACCACATTAAACCGCGCTAAAAGCTGGGAAAAATTCGCTGCCGGGAAATACGGCGCAGCGCAGGTGCAGGTTCAAGCGGCAGGCATGGTGCCCTTTACGTTCAATCGTCCGCCTGGAAATCTCGTCTTGAAGGATCCGAATGCGAAATTTCTTTTTACCCCGGCACCTATCGGTTCTAAAGGTCAGCAGGGTTCGGCCGCTTATACGCCTGTAGATGGATTCGGCTACGCGATGGTCATCAAAAAGGATGTCTCGGATGAAAAATTAGCCCGTATTCTCCAGATTTTTGACTATTTGAACTTGGACAAAGAGGGGCTCATGCTCTCAGCGTTCGGTGAAGAAGGAAAAGATTATTCGTGGGAAGCTGAGCCTTATAAGTCGGCTGTCATTCCTAAACAGGCAGCGGAAGTCGAAAAAGACGGTATAGGTTACTACAATTTGCCGATCCAACTAGGGAATGTCAATGCGTATTATAGTAATGCTGCCGTTTCCAAATTGACAGATCTGTATTTTGGAGCAGAAATAGGCAGGAAAACTGCCTATCGGCCCTTCAAATGGGATTATTTCAATCAAACCAAATACAATGAGTTGAAAACCAAATACGATGCAAAATTAAAAACGATTACGGATGAATTCTTGTTTAAGTCCATTACGAGTGAGCTGAATGTCGATTCTGCTTGGGATGCCTACGTGAAGAATTGGCGCAGCAGCGGTGGTGATGAGCTTCTTGCCGAACTGGAAAAAGCGCCGAAAGTCGCAGATCTCCGTAAGAAGTAATTTCCAATATAGGAAAAACGAATAAGATATGGAACGTGGGAGATTTGTCGGAGACAAGTCTCCCCACTTTTTAGAAAGGCGGAGGAACATGGCTATCTCAGTTGAAACATCAGTCATTAAAGCGAAACCATCCAGAGCTCTGAAGTGGAAAAAAGTAAAAAAAATGAAAATGTTGTATTTTCTTTTGCTGTTGCCTGTCGTGCATCTTGCTATCTTTCATTATGCGCCGATGTATGGCGTGATCATAGCTTTTAAGGACTTTAAAGCCGGGCTTGGTATTTGGGACAGCCCCTGGAATAATTTTGAACACTTTAAAAATATGTTTCATGATTTCGTTTTTATAAGAGCACTCCGAAATACCGTCATCATCAGCGTTCTGCGGCTTGCGGTAGGCTTTACGTTCCCGATCATCTTTGCGCTGCTGATCAACGAAATCATGCACAATAAATTTAAGAGGACCGTACAAAGCATTTCGTATTTACCGCATTTCATGTCTTGGGTCATTATTGCCAGCATGGTCGTTGAGGTCTTTTCCCCACAGCGGGGGGTAGTCAATTACGTCATTACCTTATTCGGCGGAACACCGATCAACTTTTTATCCAGTAAAACTTATTTTATCCCTCTTCTGCTTATTTCCGATGCATGGAAGGAAGTGGGTTGGGCGTCGATTCTGTATCTGGCTTCGATATCCTCGATTTCACCGGAAATCTATGAAGCGGCGGAATCAGACGGGGCTAACCGTTTTCACAAGATGATTTATATTACACTGCCTTCGCTTATCCCTGTGATCACTATTTTATTTCTACTTCGTTTAGGTCACATTTTATCCGGCGGGTTTGATCAAATTCTTAACTTGTATAGTCCGTTGGTCTATGAAGTTGGAGATATTATCGATACCTATGTGTACCGGGCGGGTCTCGTCGAATTTAGATTAGATTATTCCGCTGCAGTCGGGTTGTTCAAAAACGTGGTGGGGGTTGTTCTGCTCGTCACAGTGAATCAGATTGTGCGTAAATTCAACGACTATGGGGTGTGGTGAACATGAGGCAAGTGCAGCAAAGAACAGGCAGAATCCGCGTCAGACTCCAACCCGGTTGGTGGTTTGTTGGTCTAAACAGCATGTTTATGGTTATTTTTTCATTGGTCATCCTCTATCCGTTCTGGCAGGTGGTGGTGTTATCTTTCTCCGACGGAAGAGAAGCGACTACGCTCGGTTTCCATTTCTGGCCAAATAATTGGTCCTTTGAAGCTTATCGGTATTTGCTCTCCACTGGGGAGATCGTTCGGCCCTATATGAACTCGATTTTACGTACCGCCTTCGGGACTGTATTGGAGGTTTTATTTACCATACTGGCCGCTTATCCGCTTGCCAAGAAAGAACTTCCTTTTCGCGGGGGGCTTACCACTTATTTCATCATCCCTATGTTTTTTAGCGGGGGGTTAATCCCGACTTATCTGATCATTCGTAGTTTGGGGCTGCTCGACAACTTTCTAGTTCTCATCATTCCGGGAGCTGTTGCCATTTTCAGTATCATTATCATGCGAAATTATTTTATGTCCTTGGATACAGCTATGGAGGAATCCGCCGTGATCGACGGAGCCGGTTATTTGACGCTTCTGTTTAGAATCATTTTGCCGGTTTCGACGCCTGTACTGGCTACCATAGCCCTTTGGGCTGCAGTCGAGCATTGGAATGCATGGTTTGATGCCATTGTTTATATTCGGAACCGCAATTTGACGGTTATCCAAGTGATTATGCGTGAAATGCTGGCATCCATCAGCGAACAAAGCAATGATTTGATGTTAAATAATAATGCGCAGCAAGCGCAGCTTGCGATGAGCAACGTCCGCTCTGGCATTGCGCTGCTTTCGATAGGCCCCATCATATTAATATATCCATGGCTGCAAAAATATTTCATAAAAGGAGCTATGATTGGTTCCATAAAAGGTTGAAATTTGGAGGGATGGTATGCGTATTCGTTTTGATCTATTTCCCGGCGGAAAGTGCAAAGCTCTGACGCTAAGTTACGATGACGGACGGGAATTCGACCGGAGAATGGTTCGTATTTTGAATGATTTCGACATTCGGGGGACGTTTCACTTGAATTCCGGACTCTTGGGAAAACCAGGTTATTTGGATCGTTCGGAAGTGAAAGAATTATTTAGCGGGCATGAGGTGTCAGCTCATACGGTCAGCCATCCATATCTGAGTTTGTCTCCAAAGGAAAGAATTGCCGATGAGATCTTGCAGGATCGCCGGGAGTTGGAGCAGCTTGCCGAATATCCCGTCAAGGGGTTGTCATACCCACACGGCGCTTGGAACAAGGAGGTTGTGGCGCTGCTTCCTGCACTGGGAGTGGAGTATGCGCGAACTACAATCAATCATGGAAGCTTTGACATGCCGGAGGAGTGGTTGCTGTGGTCTCCTACCTGCCACCATCGCGATATGCTGGAATACGGCCAAAAGTTTATTGATGATCGACCGCGTCATCCTCGAATGTCTTTGCTATATGTATGGGGTCACAGTTATGAATTTAATAACAATCAAAACTGGGAGCAGCTTGAGCGATTTGGTGAATTGATCGGTCAGCAACCCGATATATGGTATGCGACCAATATTGAAATCGTCCTTTACGTCAAAGCATTGCACCAATTACGGTTTGCTGTTTCAGGGGAACTGGTTCATAATCCTTCTGCCTTGTCCGTGTGGTTCAGCTTGGAAGGACAAGCCATTGAAATAAAGCCTGGAGAAACTAAAAGACTATTTGTGTGAAATAGATGTTTGTGATAGAAACTTTGAAACGAGTGTTAAAGGTTACAAGCCTTCTTAACACTCGTTATTGTGTAGAAATTATCCTTTAACACTTCCGGCGGTTAAACCTTCAATGAGAAATTTCTGAATGATAGCAAAGATCAGAATAATTGGAAGGATGATAATTACACCACTGGCCAGAATGCCTCCCCAATTGGTCGAACCCATGCTTTCCATCACCTCAGCGATGCCAACCTGGACAGTTTTCGCAGCAAGGGAGTTCGTTAAAATAAGCGAGTATTGGTAATCGTTCCAACCAAGAATAAAGGAATAGAGGCTAATGGCGACTAACCCGGGCAAAGCAAGGGGAATCACAACAACAAACAATGTTTTTAGTTTCGATGCGCCATCCATGTAGGCCGCTTCTTCCAAATCGATCGGGATTGTTTTGAAAAAACCGCTCATGATCCAGACGCCAACAGGAATTGTCATCGTACAATAAATCATGACAAGTATTGTCTTGGTATTCAAAAGCGACATCGAGGATGCAAACTTATACCATGGAATCATAATCATTGGTCCTTGAATCATCTGCGCCAATACGAGCAGTACGAATATGAGTTTAATCCCTGGAACTTTATATCTGGCTAAACCATAACCGCTGATACAAGCTATCAAACCCGTTATCAGCGCGGTAATCGCACATGTGATCAGAGAGTTGGACAACAGTTTTCCAAGCTGGATCCCTTTTTTTCCTAGAGCCCATGTATAACTATCCAAAGTAAAAGGTGATACCCACCAAGTCGGTTTAGAGGCAAATATGGCTTCGTCGCTCTTGAATGAAGTATCCAATAGCCAAAGAAAAGGTACTAAGGTAAAAACTAATAATAGAAACAAAATCGTGTATTTCCATATTCTCATCAAGTAAGTTTCTCTCATGTTCTCGCCCCTTAACTATTATCTTTACCAAACAATCTTGCATAAACAAATACCATAATCAACACAATCAGCATCGATAAAGTTCCAATAGCAGCGCCTTTACCTAAATCCAAATAAACGAATGCATGGGTGTATAAATAGGTCGGCAAAATACTGGTTGTATAACCCGGTCCACCATTGGTCAATGCCCAGATCATTTCGAACTTCGTCCAAGAAGCGATGAGTGAAACCATACCTGTGACATACATGATCGGTCTTAACGAAGGTAGTGTGACATAAAGAAATCTCTGCCAATTGTTCGCCCCGTCAATTTCTGCTGCTTCCTTCATCTCACTGGATATTCCCTGCAGTGCGGATAGCAGCATTAATGTAACATAGGGGAACCCTTTCCAAGTAGAAGTGAGCAGCAATGATGGCCACACCCAAAATTCGTTCCCGAGCCAAACGATGTTGTCTTGAAGCAGATGCAGCAGCTTTAAATAGTAATTGAGCAACCCATATTGTCCGTCATAAATCCATTTCCAAATGATGCCGATCACAACAACAGGAGAAACCCATGGAACCATAACTAACCCACGCCAAAGGCCCCTGAGGCGAAGCTTCTGATTTAGGATAAGTGCAGCTGGAACGGCTATAAGAAATTGGAGCAATGTTGAACCAATAACCCAAACAAGGCTATTTCTAAGAATGAACCAGAAATGATCATCATCCATAATCAACTCTTTATAGTTGTTCAAGCCCGTAAACTGCGTGCCACCGCCATGAAGCAGTGAGTATTTGAAGAAGCTGAGACGAAGCGTATCGAACAACGGATAAAATTGAAACAAGGCCACATATAATACGACTGGCGCAAGCAGCAAATATCCGAAAGCATACCGTTTGATAAGGGAACGGTTATGTTTATTTCTTAACGCAATAGAAGAATTAGGTTGTTTGATTGGCGTGTCCATAGGTGAACTACCTCCTTAATAAGAGTAAAAAAAACGGGGAACAGCGACTTTAACTTCCTGTCGGTTCCCCGATGCATGCTTACAAACGTTATTTGAACTTATCTTTTATTTTATTGATCCCATCTTTGATAGCCGTGTACGTTTCTTCCGTACTCGTTTTTCCCGTGAGAAGCTTCGTCATATTATCTTGCACAAGCGTCTCTATCTCAGGTTGCCCTACGATGGTAGCCATGGGTACACCATTGTTGACTAGAATTTGGTTAAAGTCTTGCAAAATTCGCTTGTGACCATCAATGGCTTTTGGGTAAACTTTTTCAGCCTTCTTAACGATCTCATCCAAATTTGCAGTTTTCATTGCAGTGACGTTTACTACAGCTGCTTCTGACGTATTAAACTCGGAAGAGGACCACTCTTCGATTAGCTTCCATGCAACATCTTTATTTTTGCTGCCTTTGAACATGCCTACTCCAACGCTCGATACCGGTGCTTGTGCCTTGTCCCCAGAAGGTCCCTTCGGATAAGGAATCGCTCTGGTTACCTTAATGATGTCCGGATTGATGCTGTACACATTAGCAGAAAAGTAGGTTCCTGCAGCAACCATGCCCACTTCTCCGTTGCTAAACGAGCGCCACATTTCCGGATAGCCCCATGTGAAATGTGCTTTCGGACCGTAGGCTTCTAATTTTTTGAAATGATCTAGCGTCTCGATATATTTTTTCTTTGATGCTTCCGTAGTATCGCTGAGCAGGAGCCCATTGCTATATGCGGCCGTAAAAGGAACTCTGAAAGCAAACCGAGCTACGCCTAGCGGATAACCAAAGCCGTACTTATCGCCTTTCGTCATGAGTTGTGCTGCTTTCTCCAGGCTGTCCCAAGTTTTTAATTCTTCAATTTTCATGCCAGCTTCGTTCAACATTTTTTCATTTACCATGAGGGTAAAGGAGTTGGCAAGATTCGGAACGGAATAGATTTTATCTCCTTTGGACGCATATTCCAGTGTTCCTGGGAGAAAATCTTCTTTTTTCAATGCTGCGCCTTTTTTATTGAAATAAGGAGAAATATCCTCCAATCCATCCAGCTGAATAAGGCTTGTGACGTCTTGAGTCATCGTTATATCCGGATAATCGGCAGAGGATAGCATAATAGGCAGCTTCTTCTCCATATCCTGCCAGGATAAGAACATGTACTCAATGTTGACGTTTGGATACTTTTCTTTCATTTTTGTTTTAAATTGATCGGCTAACTCTTTTTCTGCCTCTGATGTTCCCGGATAGACGAAACGTATATCCGCTTTCACGGTTTTCCAATCGATTTCTTTCGTTGATGCTGCCGGAGTTGTGTTCGATGCACTTTTTTCCTCTTTGTTAGAACTACAGCCTGTCAACGCTACACTTGCCAGTACTACGAGGCTGATTAGGATCGTTGCAGGCTTTTTTAACTGTTTCATGTTTACCCCTCCTTGATGATTTGGATACAAATTTATCGTAAATGTTCTCGAATTTTATTACAATGTGACGATTTTAAGGATTAGTGGACTTATTCAAGCAAGTGGGGAAAGGCTATACCTTAGACGTTTGCAAAGCTTTATAATGCTAGTAATTAACATAAGTGAGGAGAAAACAGGATGCTTCAATTCAAAACATTGCAAACCAAAATGCTTGTTTCCTTCATTTTGCTCGTGCTTATTCCCGTCATTGGGCTTGGCAGCTTTTCATACTACATAGCAACCCGTTTTTTGGAGAAACAGACGATGCAGAATCAAGTGCAAATCATCCGGCTTATTGCCGACAATATTAAGCATATGCTGGATGATGCCACCGACCTTTCTTCCTTTATTGTGGGGAACGAAACCATTCAATCGATGCTAAGCCAAACTGCTCCTTCGTATATTGGTGATCCACAAAAGACAATTTTCAATTATTTATCTAATTTGAAACAAGCAAAAAAGTATATATCATTTATTGTTTTGTATGGAGAAAATGATTTTATGTTTAAGGATTTCTCGGAGTTTTTCAGGCAGGTGGTACCCTATGAAGAATTTAAAGAGTCCCCATTATATATGGCTACGGCTGCGCGTAACGGCCAGTCTCACTTGGATTATTCGGGCTCTTCTCTGTTTATATACGCACATAATTACAATGATATCGTACTAGGCAGACGTATTTTAAGTTTGTATGATGCAGACAAAAAGTTGGGGATGTTTTTTCTTGGAATTAATAGAGATGCCATAAGAGATGCCATCCAAGATGTGCAGATCAGTCGGACGACCAATCTGCTTCTCTTCGACGACAATTATCGACTCGTTGCAAGTAAGTTGGATGATAAAGAAATGAGCAAGCATTTTAAGGACAATGTGAACGGAATTAAAAATCTGCTTCAGCCCAATCAAACCTGGATCTATGAAATAGGAAATAAAAAATATTTAGCTGCGAACACGTCTATTGAGCTATATCGATGGCATATTGTGAGCCTTACTCCGATGGACGACATCCAAAAGCAATATAGCATTGTGCTCAGCAGCACGATCATATTGTCGTTCTCACTCCTGCTAATTGCGATTGTGATGTCTATATTGCTTTCTAAAGGCATTACACTGCCTATTAAGAAATTGCTTCGGTCTATGAACAATTTTAAACGAGGGGACTTTAATCAAAAGGTCCCTGTGGAGTCGAAAGATGAAATCGGGCTGCTCACGCAAAAGTATAATGAAATGGTCGCCCAATTGAATGAACTAATTCAGAAAGTTTATATCAGTCAAACGAATCAGAAAATGATTGAATTGAAAACACTTCAAGCACAGATTGAGCCACATTTCCTGTACAATACGTTGGATTACATTTTCTTTAGTTCAAAAATCAACGGAGATAACCAAACGGCTAAAGTCGTTCAATCGTTGAGCGAATTGTTCCGGCTTTCGCTGAATAAGGGTGAAGATTACTACAAATTAGAAAATGAAATGAATCAAATCAAAGCCTATATCAATATTCAACATGCACGTTTTCCTAGTCGATTCACTCCCATTTATCATATCGATTCCACCATTGGCCATTTTATTACGTTGAAGCTTCTTCTCCAACCTATTGTGGAAAATGCCATCCTACACGCGTTCGAACCGCCTACGGATCGCCAAGGAGTTCTATTAATTCGTTCTTATGTTCAAGAAAGTGATATTGTTTGGATCGTTCAAGACAATGGTAATGGAATGAATCCGGATCAGGTGGAACAACTGTTATATATACCAGTACGAAGTAAAGGCGGTTATGGCTTGCGAAATGTGAACGAACGGTTGCAGATGATGTTTGGTCCTGAATATGCCCTGCAAATCAACAGTATTCCTGATATCGGCACCACTGTGATTGTAAGAATTCCAATCATTGAAAATGAAACACAATGGGGGAAACTATATGAAAGTCATGGTCATTGATGATGAAGCGATTGTTATAAAAGGATTGAGCATGTTAATTCCATGGGGGGAATACGGCTTTGAATGGCTTCCACCGGCTGAAAATGGGAGAAAGGCTTTGGAGCAAATGGCATGCCTAATGCCCCATTTGATTATAGTGGATTGTCAAATGCCAATCATGGGGGGCGTGGAATTGCTTACAGAAATTCGCAATCGGAAATGGTCAATGAAATCCATCATTCTCAGCGGCCACGATGAATTTGACTATGTCAGACAAGCACTTCAGCTTGGAGCTTCGGATTACCTTCTTAAGCCGCCGGACACGGATATGATGTTAGAAGTGCTCATTAAAATAAAAAAAGAATGGGAGGAAGAAAACCAACGCAACCACCAACTACAGGAAAATATGCCTCTAATCCGTGACAGGTTTTTAAGAAGCTTACTGGAAGGAGCTCGACTTAACGAGAAGTTGTTTAGGGAGAAAACTGCCTACCTGAAGGTTCCATTGACCGTGGAGCCTTTCCGAATAGTCCTGCTGCAAATCGAGCAGGATCCCGAAACCCTCAGAAATTATAATTATGAAGATCAACAACTGATGAATTTCGCTATCCAGAATATTACTGAGGAAACGTTGCAACGATGGGAAAATAAATGCATCTTTCTGAAGAAATCCGGACAGTTTGTGATGATTATTAATATGTCATTTGCGATGGAGGAACTTCGCCGTGACCTGCAGCATTTGGTGATAAATATTAAGCAAACATTAAAATACTTTGTTACCGTCGGGATCTCAGCCCATAATGAACAATTGGTTCTCGAAGGGAAGATGGCCTATGAACAGGCTCAAATGGCCTTGGAATATAAATATTACACTGGACCGAACGAAGTCATTTTTATTGATGACTTAGACTGGGAAATGTCAAAGAGCAAGAGAAAGAACGATGGACGGGAGTCTTTAATAACTGAAGCGTCTACAGCTGAAGAAATATCAACTGCTTATGAACGGCTGCGAATGGCACTTAAGATAGGTAATCTTCAGGAATTAGAGGATTGGATGCACTCATTTTTCAATGAACTGCAAGAGAAGGAGATTACAATTCCATTAACGAAAACGGAAAGTCTGCAAGCCATGATTTATAGCGCCAGCGTTATTTCCGAATTGCATCCCAAGATGCAATTGGATCATCTATTGACGGCTGAGCAAATTCAATACGTTGTAGCCGCTGCTACCTTGCAGGAACTTAGTCAAATCTGCAAAACGTTTCTTCGTCATTTGCTCAAGTTAACCGTTGATTTGCGAAAATCCGGCAAGAATAACGTTGTGGAAGCTGCTAAAACGATGTTAGAAACCAAATATGCAAGTAACCTTTCTTTGGATACCATTGCCAAAGAAGTTTTTGTGTCGCCAGTCTATCTAAGCTTTTTGTTTAAACAGGTCGAAGGCATAAATTTAACTGACTATGTAACCCAGGTTCGGATGGATAAAGCTAAGGAATTGCTACTCGGCTCTAATCTTAAAACGTATGAAATCGCCAATCAAGTGGGGTACCAAGACGAAAAATATTTTAGTCGGCTTTTCAAGAAGAAGATCGGGATGACTCCTACTGAATTCCGCCAATAAGACTAGCGATATAATGCGAGTGATTGTAATAGAGAGGGGTAGTCTATGAGATTCAGCATTTCAAGAAAGGTCATGTTTGTTTACAGTTTGGTTTTCATAACGATAATTTTTTTATCTTTTTGGCTGTCTTATGCGGGTACCGTAGGACGATTGGAGCAGGATCTGAAGAATACTCATGTTGCTTTGTTGAAGCAAATTGATGATAAAATCGAGATCGTGTTTCGTCAAACGGAGAAAGATTTGCTCAATATGTCGCAGGAGTTAGAGTATGTATATTTTATGTATGACAGTTATGATGATGCAGCTCAGAAATATGCGAATTTTTTTGGATTATCAAACAAACTGAAAACGGCTGTGCATACGAATGAACTGTTTGCTTCAATATTCCTTTATTCAGAGGCAAGTGGCGATATACTGACTGATAAAACGTATTTGAAGAGAAGTGACTCGGAAGACAGCTGGTTGGCTACTTATATCAAAATGAAAGGGCATTCAAAATGGCTGACTACTCATAAAGTGTGGGATGGTGAAAAACAACAGGATGTCGTTACGCTGATTCGTTCCTATCCATCGATCAGCAGCCCTGAATATCGAAAGGGACTTGTTGCCATCAATATCAGTGTAGATGTTCTTTATCGGATGATCAAGGATGTGTATGAAGAAGACCAGGGCGGACATACCTTCATTATGGATGATCAAGCAAACATTGTGACTCATGACGACGCAACGCAATTATATAAGAACTTGGCACACATTCCCTATATTCAACAGATTCTGAGCCATAACGGAAGTGGATATTTCACAGTGAAAATGGAGGGGATTGAGCAATCGATATTTTATACAGCCTCTACATATACGGGGTGGCGAATTGTCAGCGTTATTCCCAAATCAAACGTATATCAGCCTTTGGAGTCTACACGGAGTTTAATGATTGCGTTTGCCGCCGGTATGGTTCTTTTAGGTCTAACTGTTCTTTTTTACGTAAACCGGCGGACCTTTAAGCCCTTGGATCGATTAGCCGGGAAAATGTCAGGAGCGTTCAAGCCAGTCCATCCTGAAGATGAGCCGATGAGAAGTGCTGTTGGGCTGGGTTACCTTGAAACGGTATTCGACCAAATGTTTGTAGATCGTGAACAACTAGAGAAGCAGGTCCGGGATTCCAAGCCAGTATTGAAATGGAGAATCATCTTGGACATGCTGTCCGGCTATAGAACGGAGTATGCATCCGTGCGCCATCACCTGGAATTTACTGGAGTTAACTTGTTTTCTGAATGGTTTGTCGTGTGTACAGCCGAGATCAGTAAGGAGGGCGGTGTTAGCCCGAAAGATGAAACCTTGTATACGTATGCGTTATGCAACGTTGCGGAAGAGTTGATGAATATGGAAAATTCGGGGGTTGCAGTTGATTTAGGAGTGGGTTTCGCTGCCATCGTTTTTAGCTTTGCAGAAGGAGATATGGAACAAAACCATCTGCGTGCATTGGCCGTTCTCGAGTTGGTTTTGGATGTCATGAAGAGGCAATTCGGGCTTCAGGTGACCATTGGTGTAGGAAGATGCTATCAGGAAATGAAGGATATCCCGATATCGTACGAAGAGTCGCAAAAAGCCCTGCAATACAAAATGGTCATCGGCAGTCATTCGGTCATTTCTATAGAAGATTTGCTGGGGCATGATAATCAGGACTATTACCGCATGATAAAGATGACGGATCGAATTGTAGAAGCGTTAAAGCAGACAGAAAACGAGAAATTAGAGGGATATATAACGGAATTGTTTCAAGAAGCGGTAAATGGCAGCTTATCTCCCGATTTGATAAGGCAGCTCTCCTACGATCTGATTATGAAATCATTGCAGGTCGTTGCTTCGATCGGCATAAATACGGAAGAATCACTTGAAGAGATGGGTAATCTCCACCAACGGATTCATCAATGCGACAATTGGCAGGATATGCAGCAGATCGTCAAAACTGTACTTGAAGGATTAGCGGGTAAAATTGAAGGAAAACGCAGTCAACGGGGAAGCAATAAGACAATTGACAGGTTGTTGGTTTACATTCGAGAACATTATCGTGAGAGTGAATTTTCCCTTGAGTTGCTGTCCGAAAAATTTCAATTAAATCCGTCATATATAAGCAAGCTGTTCAAAGAATATACGGAGAAAAACTTCATTGATTATTTGATTGAGATCCGGATCAATGCTTCCAAGGAGCTGCTTGTTGTTAAGAACCGCAAGATTAACGATATCGCAGAATGGGTTGGGTATACAAATACACGCAGCTACCTTCGGGCTTTCAAAAAATATACGGGCATGACGCCCACCGAATATCGGGAGTGGGTGCTCGGAATAGGAGCGAATTCTGCGTCGGAGTAAGCTTTAATGAGCAAAAACCCAAGATAAAGGTACCACCCTAAAGAAATGTAACCAGGCAATATACAAAAAAAGGCACATACCTCATAACACGTCTATTTCCTTCTCTTGTCAGCCCTCCTACAATCAAACTGTAACCGAACGAAAGGTTTGGGAAAAGACTTAACGAGAGGGTGAAACGATATGAAGGCTAGACTCCCGGCAACAGAATTGCGGACCGGGAAGCAAAGGGTTGAAGCGAGAACGTTTAGACAATCGATTTGGAGAAGGATGATGCAGGATAAACATTTGTATATGATGCTCCTGCCCGTGATCAGCTTTTATCTGCTGTTCAAATTCGCTCCAATGATCGGAGAAATCATTGCTTTTAAGAATTATAGGTTCGCAGACGGTGTATTCGGAAGCCAGTGGGTTGGACTTAAGCATTTTCAAATGATTTTTGCCAGCCCTGACTTTTGGCGGATATTACGAAACACACTCGTACTTAACTTGTACAGCCTCGTTTTTGGATTCCCAATTCCGGTTGTCCTTGCTCTTCTGCTCAATGAAGTCCGCAGGAAATGGTACAAGAGTATTGTACAGAATTTTTTATACGTTCCCCATTTCATGTCATGGGCAGTGCTGGGCGGAATTGTGGTTGCCGTGTTGTCACCAAGCACGGGAGTTGTGAATATGGTCCTCAAGAAAATATCCGGTGGGGAATCCGTCTATTTCATGGCAGATTCGTTCTGGTGGCCGCTAATCTATACGTTGTCGGGCACTTGGAGGGAAGCCGGGTGGGGAACGATCCTGTATATGGCAGCAATGGCCTCGATCGATCCGCAGCTTTATGATGCAGCGAAGATGGATGGTGCCAACAAGCTTCGCCAAATATGGCACATTACATTACCCGGTGTTCGCAGTACGATTGCCGTTCTACTTATTCTTAGGATGGGTCAAATGATGGATGTGGGATTGGAACAAACGCTCGTTCTACAAAACAATTCCGTACTTGATGTTGCAGATGTAATTAGCACCTATGTGTATAGGGTAGGTTTACAGAATATGAGCTACAGCTATACAACGGCGATCGGACTGTTTCAATCGGCCATCGGCTTGATCCTGATCGTTGGTGTTAACCGGATGATTCGAATGACCGGTGAACGGGGGCTATGGTAAGCAATGAGTATAACGAGCAAAGGGATTCTAACTCGATTGGCAAGTATAAGTATGTACCTCATTCTCGGCATAATCTCATTAATGACCTTGTTCCCGTTCTGGTACGAAATAGTGGCATCCTTCAGCAGCAGCAGGGCGATTAATTCCGGTGAAGTTTTCTTATGGCCGATCGAGTTTAATATAGTCGCCTATGAACGTTTGTTTGACGATGGTCAGCTATTCGTAGCCATGCGTAACACGGTTGTTGTCACGTTAGTTGGAACGGTGCTTAATATGATCATGACAATTCTGGCAGCCTATCCGCTTTCTAGACGGAGACTTCTTGGTCGAAACGCAATACTAATGATGATCACGATTACGATGTTGTTTGTCGCCGGCATTATTCCCAACTTTATCCTCATCAAAATGTTGGGGTTAATGAACTCCTATTGGGCCGTCTGGCTGCCTGGATTGATCAGCACCTACAACATGTTTGTGATGAAAACATTCATGGAAGGGCTGCCGGAAGAAATTGAAGAGTCTGCAGCGATGGATGGCGCTGGTGATTGGCGAATATTAATGCAGATTTTTATCCCACTCTGCAAGCCTATTTTGGCTGCATTATCTTTGTTCTATGCCGTTAATTGGTGGAACAGCTACTTTAACGTGATGCTCTATATCACAAAGTCGACCAAATTGACTGTTATGGTGAAGCTGTATCAGATGGTTAACAAGGTGGACGAGAATTTATTAAACAATATTGGAGGAAATGATGCCGTGGAACGAATTTTGCTTACTCCGGAAGCAATTAAAGCAGCAGCTGTTGTCATAGCCGTGTTGCCGATTCTGTGCGTATATCCATTCCTTCAGAAATATTTTGTCAAAGGTGTTTTGATCGGATCGGTCAAAGGTTGATATCCAGAGCGAACTTGCTCTTGATATAAATATTATACATGTAAGGGGATGAAAGAATGAGCAAGTTGAAACAAGCGGGAAAAGCTATTCTCGCTATAACCATGTCTTTAACAATGCTTGCCGCATGTAGTTCCAAGGATACTTCTTCTGTACAGTCTTCAGTTTCACCCGGCTCCACCACCGTTCCAAGTACGGGACCTAAGAAGGAAATCAGCGTATCGATGTTTGATCGAGGTGCAGTGCCGACGGAGGAAGGTACTTATGAAAACAACCGGTGGACAAAGTGGATCAACGAGAAATCACCTGTAAATGTCAAATGGGTTCCCGTTACCCGGAGCCAGGCGCAGCCCAAATTGAACGCCTTGATCGCTTCCGGTGAAGCACCTGATTTGATCTGGGAATATGACCGAAATTACATCAGCCAGTTGGCCAATCAAGGCGTAATTCAGCCGATCGGCGATTATATCAACAAATACAGCACGGCGTATAAAGCTTATCTGGAGAAGCACCCGGAGCTTAAACCTTATCTGAACGTCAACGGTCAAACGTATGCGGTTTCGTTCGCGCGTGATACGGTCGCCAATCACGGCATGTGGATTCGTCAGGACTGGCTGGATAAGCTAGGTCTAAAGACTCCGTCTACGGCAGAGGAATTTCTCGAAGTCGCTCGCAAATTTAGAGACGGTGACCCGGATGGCAACGGCAAAGCGGACACTATTCCGATTTCATTAAGCGGTAGCGGTGTCGGTATTTTGCGCGCATTATTTTTCACACAGGAAAATCAGTGGTATGTGGAAGGCGGCAAGCTGGAATACGGCAGGCTCCTTGACCGTTACGCGGATTCGCTTGCATTCCAGAAGCAGCTCTTTGACGAAGGGCTTATCGACAAGGAATATATTACAGACACTAATTTTCAGCGCTCAACCCAGTTGTTGACGACCGGTAAAGCAGGCATATATTTGGGCCAATGGGGTGCGGGGAGTATGGATAACGCCTATCGCGATTTGCTGAAAAATGTGCCAGATGCGAAGTTGACACCGCTCGAATCGGTCAGTACCAAGTTTGGTAAGAACGGCTTATATCAGGAAGCGCCACCGAGTGTATTTACAGTATTTAACAGTAAAATGAAGGAAGACCAGATCAAATCGGCCATACAATTTATAGACTGGATGCTGACGGATGGATGGGTACCTCTCAAGTATGGGGAGGAGAACGTACATTATAAAACAGTTGATGGCGTTCGGCAGACAATTAATCAGGACAAATTTATCAAGGAAGTCAGTTATGCTGGCGAATACGCGCTCATGATCGATTCGATGATGACACCTAAATTAATCGTAGACATGGCGGCGAAAGATGAGATATCTCAGAACTATGCCAAGTTGAAGGCGAAATCGCTCGAATTGACGATGAAGAATACATACCGGAGGGATATACCATACAGCCCAGATATTCCTGAACTAACCCAGTTGATCTCTACGTTCTCACCGATCGCTGTTCAGATTGAAACGAAAGTGGTTACCGGTGGGAAGTCCATAACAGCCCAGGATGGACTGAACGACCTCCGCAAAGAATGGAAGCGCCTCGGCGGAGATAACGTAGATAAACAGGTCCAGGATTGGTATCAGAAGAACAAGAACAATTTTAAATAACAATCTGTACCGAAATTGGCAAGTACTTTTTCCGGATGTCCATCATGTCCGGGGAAAGCGCTTGGCAACTATTTTAAAATAACGATATGAGGTGAGTAAATGATAAAAAAGATGCAATTGAAAATAACGAGTATGGTTTTAGCTTTTTCAATGACAGCTGCTTTGCTCCAAGGTTTTGTTGCTCCGCTTGTTCCCTATGCAAACGATAAAATGTCTGCTTTAGCTGCGGTATCTAATCCATCTAATCCGGTTATCTCACAATTAAATCCGAGCGAAGACACCTATGTCAGAAATGGAGGGAATGCGAATACGAACTTTGGATCCTCTACAACTCTAGGTGTAAAGAGTTTTGATGCGGATATTAATATTAACCGACAAGCTTTCATGAAATATGATTTAAGCTCTTTTGCAGGTGAGATCGGATCGGCCAAGTTAAAGATATATGCCATTGACACTGAGAATTCAACGATCGGCGTTCAAGTGTTTGGCATGGAAGACGACGCATGGAAAGGAAACACGGTAACGTGGAATACCAAGCCGATTCCCGAACATTATATAACCAATATCAATGTTGGCAAAACAGCGAGCTGGTACGAAATCGATGTGACGGCATTCGTGAAGCGGCAGAAAGCGTTGGATCAGACAGCCAGCTTCGCGTTCTTAGAGCAAGCTGCACAAGGTCATGCTGTGAACATCAATAGTGTGGAGAATACGGAGAACCGTCCGTATTTGGAAATTTCCACTGATCGTGTAAATGCAAGCGCTCCCAATTGGCCGTCTGGGGGGGCAGTCAATATTTCTAATGTAAGCGCAACAGGCCTGCAATTGAACTGGACGGCGGCCACAGACCCGGCAGGCGTGGCAAACTATACGATTTATCAAAACGGAAATGTCATCGGAACGGTTGGCGGATCGGTAACTTCGTACACGGTGACAGGATTGCAGGTCGGACAGAAGGTTACGTTCAAGGTTGAAGGCGGTAATGCCCTGAATCAATGGAGTAACGACGGGCCGTATGTGACCGTAACGTTGCCTAACCCGAAACAGACGGTTATTCTGCCACTCGAGGACACCTATGTCCGGGGCGGAGGGAACGCGAATGATAACTATGGAACAGCTGCGTTGCTAGGTGTGAAGAATTTTGATGCAGACGCCAATTTAAACCGGCAAACGTATATGAAGTATGATTTGAAATATTATGCCAGCGAGATTGGGTCGGCCAAATTAAAGATCTATGCCATTGATACCGAGAATTCGACAATTGGTGTCCAAGTATTTGGTATGGTGGACGATTCATGGAAAGCCAACACGGTAACTTGGAATACGAAGCCAGCTATTGATACTTACATCGCCAACATCGATGTAGGCAAAACAGCGGGCTGGTATGAAGTCGATGTGACTGCTTTTGTGAAAAGGCAAAAGGCGTTGGATCAGACGGTCAGTTTCGCATTCTTGGAGCAAGCTGCACAAGGTCATGCTGTGCAAATTAACAGCATGGAAAACACGGTGAACCGGCCGTATCTGGAACTTTCCACAGATCGAGTAAATGCAAACGCTCCCAATTGGCCGTCCGGAGGAAGCCTCACCGTTTCGAATCCCAATGAAACGGGCTTACAATTAAACTGGTCGGCTGCGGCGGACCCTGTTGGCGTAACTGGTTATAAAATCTATCAAAACGGAATCCTCCTGGGGACGGTTGCCGGTACTGTAAGCTCTTATACGGTTACGGGGCTGCTAATCGATCAAAAGTACACGTTTAAGGTTGAGGCCGTGAACGGCTTGAATCAATGGAGCACGGATGGCCCTTTTATTACAACGATGTTGCCATCCACGAAACTGGTACAGCTTCGTCCGGGCAATGTGTTTATGGATCATGAGGCTATCCAATTTAAGGTAATATCTACAAGACCAAGCGTAACGTGGGCAGTCTATGACTATCAAGGAGCTGCGGTTTCCGAAGGGATCAGTCCGGTTGTTCAGGGCGAGGCTATTTTGACCGTTCCTTTTACAACGTTCGGTTATTTCACTCTACAAATTAAGGTCCAATCGAACATCAGCGATCCCGTTTCCATCAAAACTCCGTTTGCCGTGCTTTCTCCTTTAGATCAATCGGGGCATGCGAATTCTCCGTTCGGGATGGCTACCCATCTGCACCGTATCCCGCCGGCAGATGCTGCTAATATGATAAAAATGATGAAATATGCCGGAATCGATATGGTTCGGGACGGCAGAGAATGGAACAGTATTGAAAAGCAAAAGGGTTCATACACCTTTTCTCCTTCTCCTGATGATTACATGGCGAAGTTGAATGATGATCATTTTGATTTCACGTTTGTTTCCGGATTCAACAACCCGTTTTACGATAACAATAGCACCCCCTATACCGATGAGGGCCGTGAAGGATTCGCCAATTATGTGAAAGCATATGCGGATCGTTACGATGGCCAGCTTGATGCCGTCGAGGTTTTCAACGAATTCAACGGAAGCTTCGGGGACAGAGGAAACGGTCCGGCAGATTCCAAACCGGAAAACTATTTTCCATTGCTGAAAAAAACATATGAAACAGTCAAGGCTGCGCATCCTGACATGCCTGTCGTGGGCATGGTCATGGCTATCGACTTGAATTGGATGGAAAAAGTATTCCAGCTTGGGGGCATGCAATATTTGGATGTGATTTCCGTTCATCCTTATGTTTATCCCGGTGAGCCGGAACGATTGGAAAGTCAAATTAAAGGCTTGCAGGACTTGATTCGGACCTACAATAATGGGCAGCTGAAACCGATCTGGATCTCCGAGACAGGCTGGCCGACGCAACTGGACAGTCGCGGAGTGGATGAACAGAAGCAGGCGGACTACCTGATTCGTGGTTACGTCGTTTCAATCGCGAACGGCATCGATAAAATTATGTGGTACGATTTTATGAACGATGGAGTTCAGCTCAATTATAACGAAGATAATTTCGGCATCATCCGTAATCCGAATGATAAACTGGGCGCTTACACGCCTAAGCCTGCCTACGCGGCTTATGCGACCATGTCAAGAGCACTTGGCGGCGCACAGTTCGTAAGTAAGGATTCGACGGATACTGACATCCGAAGTTACGTTTTTGAAAAGAACGGTGAACAAATAAGAGCTTTGTGGGCAATAGGTTCGTCGGTCCCGGCTGTTATTCATACCACCAATTCGATCCAAATCACGGATATGATGGGAAATACAGAAACCTACGTCCCCTATAATGGGAATGTGTATGTGACATTAAACGATGAGCCGCTTTTTATAAAAGGGCATATTTCCGGAGTCGAAAAGGATTCCACGTTCTCCCTGCATGGAGATCCCACTCGGGTTGGTGATCCGATCAATCTGACATTGGAAACCGATAATACAACATTTGCATCATACTCATTTAGCTTGAAGGTTGAAGGCGAGTCATATCCGGTAGTTGCCGAGGGTGGTCATAAGGTTACCCAAATGCTGACCGTTTCGAATCTGAATGAACCCGGAGTCCGCTTGGTTAAGGGTTACTTGACGAAAGGGAATGACAAGATCGGCATGATAAGGAGTGCGGTTACAGCTCTCCAGTCCTATGAAGTCAAGGTTCGTCCCATTTTTGCCGACGTAGATACGATGACCAAAACGCTTCAAATTCAGATTAACAATCTTTCTGCCACCAAAGGATTGCAAGTTAAAAAAGTCGAATGGAAGTTCGGTACGCAATCGGGAACGAAGGACATACATGCTGTGGTTCAGTCCAGTTCCGCAGATGTATATGATATTCCGCTTATCGGTTACGGTCTAGGGGTAACCAATGCGCTTAAAGTCACGGTCTACTTTGATGAATTCGATCCATTCACTTATGAAGGAACGGCTGAATTCAATCCCATTATGCAAGGGACGGTAAACGTTGGCGGAGGGCTCGATCCAGAAACGGCAGCCGCTTCCTCCACAATCGACCTGTCCAAGGGTACAGTCAAGATGACAGGTTATCAAGGCGCAAGTGATTTAAGTGGGAAATTTTGGCTTAACTTCGATTCGAATCGTCTGTATATCACAGCCAGGGTCAAAGATAACACCATGACTGCACCCTTTACCGGAGCGGACATTTATAAAAATGACAGCTTTCAATTCGCAATTTCGAACGGACTCCCGGGAGAGAGTCTCAGTTGGTATGAATACGGGATTTCCCAAACACCAAACGGTCCGCAAATTTATCGCTGGATTACACCACCGGGAGTAAGTAAAGGGTTGGTGACAAATGGCGATCTTGTCGTCACGAGAGATGAAAATCAGCACGAAACGATTTACGAGTTGGGGCTTCCTTGGTCGGAATTAACACCGATTAAAGCTGAAAGGAACGGGGTCATCAGCTTCTCTTTATTGGTTAATGACAATGATGGTAACGGTAGGAAAGGTTGGATCGAATGGGGGGGCGGGATCGGCGACGGCAAATTGTCCAATAAATTTCGTTCCATGCAGTGGGTCGTAACAGATGATACCCCGCCAACTACTTTTGCTGCGCTTGCCGGAACGAAGCATAATGATTGGTACGTATCTGCTGTCAAAGTTAACCTGAGCGCCACGGATGATCGATCCGGTGTGACAGAGTCTGTGTATAGTTTGAATGACGGTGTCACATGGCAGCCATATACGCAGGAACTTAGGTTTGTTGAAGATGGAACACATACGTTGTTATACCGCTCAACCGATGCTGTAGGTAATGTGGAGCAAGCTAAGTCGGTTACATTAAAAATTGACCAGACTTCCCCGGTCGTGCAGATTTCCGGCGTTGGCACGTTTACTGTCGATCAGAATGTGAAGATAACATGTTCGGCCACGGATAGCGTATCGGGCATTGTTTACAGCAATTGTAACGGGCTGCTGGTTGATAGTCCTGCCTATATGCTGGGGTTGGGCACACATCAGGTATCGGCAACTGCTGAGGATGCAGCAGGCAACACTTCAATCGAAACATCAAGCTACACAATTCAAGTGACAAGGGACAGCTTAATGATAGTAACACAGCGATTCGTAACCGGTGCTGGATCGAACGGAGTGATCAACTCGCTTGTCAAAAAGCTGGAACATTCGCAGTATGGCGCTTATGTGAACGAGATATCAGCGCAAAAAGGAAAACGGATTCCGAACGAGTTGGCAGACATCTTGATTGAACTTGCCCACGCGCTAGAATAATGGCCTGCCCCGGTTAGGAGATAATTCTGACCGGGCTTTTCTAATATAAGGCGGTCCAAAATTTATTTTCAAATGGAATGGAGGGATTTAATATGTTTCGGAGGAGAACAGAGATTTAGTGCTCTCGCCCTTGCTGCTCCCGGTAATCGCGCGGCGACATTCCCTTCGTGCGAAGAAAGGAGCGGGAGAACGTGGGATAGGAAGAGAAACCGGATTCGTAGGCGATCTGCGAGATCGGCAAATCCGAGGAAATGAGCAGGCTGCAAGCGTGTCGGATCCGAAGCTCATGAAGGAAATCGATGAAATGGATGCCGAATTCGCTTCCGAACTGCGTGCTGAGTTGTGTCGGATGTATATGAAACTGCTCGGACAATGATGTCAGCGATAACGGTTCAAGATAATGGTCGTAAACGTACTGGACAATAGGCCAGATGCTCTTGGAATTTTTTGGGTGTTGCCTTTCAATTCGCTTTCCGTCTGGCTTGTCGCTGCCTCGAACGAACAGTGCCAATGCTTCGAGAAGCAACGCTCGCAGCATGATCGGCTTCCAGGCTTTCGACGATTCGTATTCCCGGTACAACCGTTCCCATAGCAGCAGCCCTTCCTCGAAATCGTGGCCCTCCAATCGGATATGCGTTGATCTGGGATTGTCGCTGCCAATTAGAAGCTCGTACACGCCCCAGGCCGATTCCGGGCCCGCAGTAAGCAGCTTCATATCGAAATTACAAATATACATCTGCAGCGTCTCGCCTGGCGTGGCATCATATTCGTGAATCTGGTAAGGCAGCAGAAGAACGACTGTGCCGGGCTGCAAGTTATGCTCGGTACCGTTGATGCGTTCCTTGCCCGTCCCTTCAAGCACGAATGATAATTCGATAAAGTCGTGGCGATGTGACGGGACCGAGGTGTACTTCTTTTTTTTCATATAAAAAGGAAAGTCTGTTTCGACATTCGGGTATTCGAACAAGTACTGCGGGTACATGGCACCTTTGGCTCCCTTCCGTTTTAGCTTCATTATAATTGAGTCGGTTTCATAAAGAAATGAGAGTTTTAATAAAAAAATGAGAAACGCATCACCATGCCTGGCGCTACAATACAATCATCACGATTCACAACAAGCGCTATGGCGCCAAGGGAGGAAATAGGAGTATGACGATTAACAACGAAACTATAAACAATGAAAAACGATCTACGTTTCGCGGTATTTTTACGGCGCTGCTGACACCGATGCATGAGGATGGCGCAATCGATTTTGAATCTTTGGCAAATCTAGTGGAGCATCAAATTAGTCAGGGCATTCATGGATTTTATGTGGGGGGAAGCACTGGAGAAGGATTTATTTTGACTAGCGGTGAGCGGGAACAAATATTGGAGACGGTGGTTAGGGCTGCTGCTGGGCGGGTTACAATTATTGCGCACGTAGGTTGCATCAGCACGCTGGAATCGATCAGACTTGCCAAACACGCGGAAAAGCAAGGCGTCGACGCAGTATCGGCTGTCGTTCCGTTCTACTACAAGGTGACGATGAAAGAAATCCGAGAGCATTACGAGGCCATTATGGCTGCGGTCCCGCTCCCGATGATCGTCTACCATTTCCCAGGAGCGACAGGGGTCAGCTTGTCCATGGACTTCTACGAGCAGATGAGCCGTAATCCGCAATGCATCGGAGTGAAATTCACGTCGCTGAATTTGTTTGAGATGCAGCAGATTCGGGCAAGATGCGGCAGTGAATTCCTGATTTTCAATGGACATGACGAGATCTATTCGGGAGGCGCTTATGCAGGGGCAGACGGTGCCATTGGCAGCACGTTCAACATGATGCCCGGCTTGTTCGCACAGATGTATAAGCTGATAGCGGCAGAAGAGCGGCCTCATATGCCAACGCTGCTGGCGATGCAATCCGAAGCCAACGAGGTGATCGCGCATATGATTCAGTTCGATGTTATCCCCTATGAGAAATATATGCTTTACTTGCAGGGCGTTATCTCATCGTGGGCCGTCCGCCAGCCGCTTAAACGGTTTACCGTAAAAGAATGTGAACAAATCAGAGTATTCTACGTTGAGAGTAACGTGCTGTGTCGTCACCGAAGCAATACGGGCATCGGACATTAGGAGGAGTCTGCGATGATTATCGATACGATCCGACATAGGCAGGATCACCAATTTCAATACGGTGAGGCCGTATGTCGTGCACTCGAATACGTCATAAATATGAACACGGCCGATATGCGTTCTACGGTTGAATTTGAAGGGAAGAACATGTACGTCATGAAGCAGAAACCGATGACAAAGCTGTTTGAGGAACAGCTTGCCGAGGCACATGCCTGTTATGCCGACATCCATTTCGTATTGGAAGGGGAAGAATGGCAAGGCTTCGCATCTACCTCCGATCTGAACCAAACGGTTGAAGACAAACTGGAGCAGAGCGACTACATCCTGTTCGAACATGTTGAGAACGAAGGACGTATCCGGCTTCTACCAGGCGATTTCACCGTCTATTGGCCTGGCGAAATTCATCGACCTAATTGTCATCCGACAGGGAGCGTGCATTTAGTCAAGCTCGTTGTTAAGATTCACCGCGATTTGCTTTAAAACTGGCGACATTTTAAACCTTGGCGGTGAACACCGCAAAATAGAGGCGAAGGATTTGAGCTTGATTCAAATCGACCATATCTGTAAGCGATATGGGATGGGCGGCTGGTGCATTAGAATGAAATAGAAAAAAATTGCGCAAAGCAGGGCCTTACGAGAAATCGTAAGGCCTTTTTTTATTTAATTATTAAAATGTGCTTACATTTAACTCGGTCTCCTCCTAAAAGTACAACTTTTAAAATTCAGATCGCAGGGGCAGCTGACGAAAGTACCTGAAATCTAACGAAAAGTCCTAGATTATAGTATTAATTCGTAAGCCAGTCCCTTAAGATAGAGAGAATGTGAACCTTTTCATTCGATCCGTCAAGGAGGGATTGGTTTCTATTTTTTAGACTACATACAATAAGATGATCGAGAGATCATGGAAGGAGGCCCTGCCTTCGTAGTGAAGCAATGGATGAAGGGAATAGGATTTGCGGTCATGTTCGTGGTCGTTGTCGGTTGTACAATGCTAGATGACGAGCCTCCTACAGGTGAAAATATAGCCCGTCATACGGAGCTTCCGAAAACAACCGCAAGTGCTTACTTACTATATGGATATGTATAAGAAAAATAAACTGGCGATGGAAGCAGGAGCACCATCCTGAGAGGATATGCGATGAAATCATTACACTTATTATGCAATGCGCATCTAGATCCCGTTTGGCAATGGGAATGGGAAGAGGGGGCAGCAGCGGCGGTTTCGACCTTCCGTGCAGCAGCTGAATTCTGCGAAGAGTATGGCGGCTTCGTATTTAACCATAATGAGGCTCATCTTTATTTGTGGATTGAAGAGTATGAACCTGAACTGTTTGTTCGCATACAGGGGCTCGTTAAGCAGGGGAAATGGCATATCATGGGTGGCTGGTATTTGCAGCCGGATTGCAACATGCCTTCTGGCGAATCGTTCGTTAGACAGATGCTGAGCGGAAGGATGTATTTCGAGGAGCAATTCGGTGCACGGCCCACAACGGCAATTAATTTCGATTCTTTTGGACATAGTAAAGGGCTCGTTCAAATTATGCAGCAGGCTGGCTATGATTCTTATGTGTTCATGCGTCCAGATTCATTTCCCGAGCTTCCAGGACAGGATTTTATCTGGGAAGGCTTTAATGGTTCCAAACTAGCTGCCCATAAGGTGAAAGATGGCTACAACACCTTGCTGGGTAAATCAGTAGAGAAAATCAAGCAGCATATGGAGCAGCTAGGGGATCAACCTGTTGGTCTTGTTCTATGGGGTGTCGGTAATCATGGCGGGGGCCCTTCTCGGGAAGATTTGGGTCACATTGCGGAGTTGATGAAAGCGGATACGGGCTTTGATATTCGGCATTCCACGCCGGAAGCGTACTTTAAGGAACTCCTTGCGAAGGTTGAATTACCTAACTTTGACGGCGATTTGAATCCCCGATTTGTTGGGTGCTACACATCGATGATCCGTATTAAACAGAAGCATCGCAAGCTGGAAAGTGAATTATTTATGACGGAAAAAATGTTGTCGGCAGCCGTGCTAAATCGTTTACTTGCTTATCCGCATAAGGAGATGCACGAAGCTTTACGCGATCTGATGACCGCACAATTCCATGACATCTTACCCGGTACATCCGTACAGCCAGCGGAAGAAGCTTCTATTCGAACGCTGGATCATGGATTGGAAATTGTCGCACGGATGAAAGCTAGAGCTTTCTTCGCTTTAGCGAAGGGGCAGCCGAAGGCACAGCTCAAGGAATATCCGATTCTTGTGTTTAATCCGCATCCATTCCCAATCGAGACGACAGTAGAATGTGAATTTATGCTGGAAGATCAGAACTGGAACGAGGAATTCTCGCTCCCTGTGGTTTACCGAGGCGGACAGCAGGTGCCTTCACAGCCAGAGAAAGAGCTGAGTAACTTGAACTTGGATTGGCGGAAACGCACCGTGTTCAAAGCAGTACTAGAGCCGATGACCATGAACCGATTTGATTGTCGATTGGAAATGATTCCGGAGCGTCCAGCGGTTGCGCTTCTGCCAGAGGGCGGCAATTGGATTTTCCGTTCTGAGCGACTGGATGTCATCATCAACGGTTCGACAGGTCTCATCGATTCGTATCGAGTGGATGGCGTCTCTTACTTGAAGCCATCTGCATGCAAGCCGATCGTCGTGACTGATAATGAAGATCCATGGCGGATGGACGTGAATCGTTTTGACAGTGTAGAAGGGGAATTCGAGCTGATGAACCCTCGTAGCGGAACAACGTTCAGCGGCGTTAAGCAAGGTGAGTTAGCCTCTGTTCGTGTGGTCGAGGATGGTCCGGTTCGCACCGTCATCGAGGCGTTGCTCAGCTATGGCGATTCCGTCATCTGCCAAACCTATAAGCTTCCAAAGCAAGGAACGGAAGTTGAAATTCATGTGCGTGTGTATTGGAACGAGAAGGATAAAATGTTGAAATGGTCCGTACCTACCTTATTGGAGGAAGCGGCGTATGTGGGGCAGACGGCTTACGGCATCAGTGAATTAAAGAGGAATGGCGATGAGGTTGTTGCCCAACGCTGGGTAGCTGCGCAGGAACAATCTGCGAATGATCACACCGCTAGTGCTGTGACGTTAATTAACGATTCCGTCTATGGTTCCGATTATCAAGCGGGTGAGATTCGCTTGTCCTTGCTCCGCGGCGCAGGATATTGTGCCCACCCGATTGGGGAACGACCGATCTTACCTCAGGATCGATTCCTCCCTCGCATGGACCAAGGAGAACGTGAGTTCTCGTTTTGGTTGAACGCGGGTGCAGCAGAGAATCGCTTCGCTGTAATCGAGACGGAAGCGCTGGTCCATCATGAAAAGCCATATGCGCTTTCATTCTTCCCATCCGGCGAAGGCACGCAGCCGCAATGCCCATTCCAGCTTGAAGCTTCAAGCGTTCAATTGACTGCCTTCAAGAGAGCTGAGAATGGAGATGGTTATATTTTGCGCTTATTTGAATCCTCAGGTAAAGGTGAAACGGCCAAATTGTATTTCCCGGAAAATAATTTGCATAAGGAAATCAAGTTGAATGGCTTCGAAATTGTTACGCTACGGTATCGTAAAGAAACAGGAGAAGTTGTGCAAGAGTCATTAATGGAAGGTTATTAAGGTTGATTCCAATTATTGCGATCTATCCATTTATGCAAAGATACTTTATTGACGGTATTATGATGGGATCTGTAAAAGTGTAGGTTAACCATGCGAGCCCTAGAGTTGGATCTAGGAGCTCGTATTTTTTTATCGCAGAATAGAAAAAGTGATAGACGTATGTTATAAAATAACATATTATTATGTTATAAATTAACTTTTAAATGTTATTTTAAAACAATGAAAAGGGTGGGAGACATGTCCGTTCAACCAAGATTAAATCGCATGTTTAGTGAGCAGGGGAAATGCTTTGATGTAGCTATCGATCATGGCTTCTTTAATGAGGCTCAGTTTCTAACCGGAATCGAAAATATGAAGGAAGCTGTTGAAACCATCGTTCATGCGAGTCCGAACTGTATTCAACTTAGCATAGGTCAAGCCAAGCATTTGCAAGCCATCCCAGGCAGTCATAAACCAGGACTTGTGCTTCGTACAGATGTTGCCAATATTTATGGGAATGTGCTTCCTGCGTTTCTTTTCAGCGAACTGATTGACAAAGCGATTGAGCAAGCAGTCCGGATGGATGCTGTAGCTGTATGTGTGAACCTGTTGCAATTGCCGAATCAGCCCCAGCTTCATTATCAATGTGTGAAAAATGTATCACATCTTAAAACAGCATGTGAAAAATTCGGCATGCCGCTGATGGTGGAGCCTTTAGTTATGCTTGCAAACGAGGAAAAAGGCGGCTATATCGTCGATGGCGATATCAACAAAATAATGCCGCTTGTTAGGCAAGCTGTTGAACTTGGGGCAGATGTCATTAAAGCAGACCCATCTGAGCATGTAGAAGAGTATCATCGTGTCATTGGGATTGCTTCTGGCGTTCCTGTCCTTGTCCGCGGGGGAGGCCGAGCAAGCGATGAAGAGATCATGAGCCGCACGGTGGAGCTGATGAAGCAAGGCGCATCGGGTATTGTGTACGGCCGCAATGTCATTCAGCATCCGAATCCTGCTGGCATGACCAAAGCTTTAATGTCCATTGTTCATCACGGGGCTTCGGAAGACCAGGCGCTTGCGTTACTGCGTAAATAACTTAACATACCAGAAGGAGGTCATCTCATTTTGACTAGGACAATTATTCGGTTTGGTGTTATCGGCTGCGGCTTGATGGGCAAAGAATTTGCAAGTAGCGCCGCAAGATGGTGCCATCTTACCGAGATCGATAGTGAACCCCGAATCATAGCGGTTTGTGATGCCAACTCTGCAGCGACACAGTGGTTCAAGGACAGCGTATCAAGTGTGGAAGCTACCTATACGGATTATAGGGAGATGCTTGCGAACCCCCATATTGACGCGATTTACTGTGCGGTTCCCCACAACCTGCATGCTCAAATCTATATCGATATCATTGAAGCAGGGAAACATTTGCTAGGTGAAAAGCCATTCGGTATCGATCAGGCAGCCAATACCTTGATATTGGAAGCTATTTCACGCAATCCCCATGTCATCGTTCGTTGCTCATCAGAATTCCCATTTTTCCCAGGCGTTCAACAAATGGTTCAGTGGGTAGAAGAGAATAAATTCGGGAAGATCATTGAGGTTGAGGCTGGATTCTGGCATTCAAGTGACTTAGATCCGACGAAACCAATCAATTGGAAAAGGCGTATCGCTACGAATGGCGAATATGGTTGTATGGGCGATCTGGGGATGCACGTTCTTCATTTGCCTCTGCGTTTTGGTTGGAAACCGAAATCCGTAAGAGCTTTGCTGTCCAAAATTGTACCAGAACGTCCCGATGGCAAAGGGGAGATAGTTCCATGCGAAACGTGGGATAATGCCATATTGGCCTGTGAGGTAGATACGGGAGGGCAACAATTTCCGATGGTCCTATCGACCAAGCGTATTGCCCCAGGACATGCTAATACGTGGTTCATCCGAATCATGGGCACGGAATTCTCTGCGGAATTTACAACCAAGAACCCAAAGCAAGTGAGTTCATTGCCTTACAACCCTGGCGGGGTACAGTCTTGGCATCAAACAGATGCTCCTTATAAGTCGGCGTACAGCACCATTACAGGAGCAATCTTTGAGTTCGGCTTCTCGGATTCGATCTTGCAGATGTGGGCTGCATTCTGTGATGAATTAGCACACCCTAAAGAGATGGCGCAGCCTTTTTATTGCGCCACGCCAGAAGAAGCCGCAGCCAGTCATCAGGTGTTTACAGCTGCGTTAGAATCCAATCGAACCGGTCAAACCATAGCGCTACATTGGGAGGAATAAATGTGAGCGGCAAAGCGGAAGTCATCGTGGCAGGGCATATTTGCTTGGATATTATTCCAACGATTGATGAGAAACAATCGAGCTTGGCTGCCCTGCTATCACCTGGGAAGCTTGTGAATATCGGGCCTGCCGTCATTTCAACGGGAGGTGCAGTTTCAAATACCGGACTTGCGCTTCACCGACTGGGAAGCAAGGTGAAATTAATGGGGAAGATAGGTGCGGACCCCTTCGGTGAAGCCATACTTACCCTGCTGAGGCAGCAGGATCCTTCCTTAGTGGAGGGGATGATTGTATCGCCGGAGGCTAATAGTTCCTATTCCATCGTCATTAGTCCACCGAATATGGATCGGATGTTTCTGCACTCGACGGGAGCTAATGATACGTATGCGGCTTCTGATTTGAATCAGGAACAATTGCAAGGAGCAAAGCTGTTTCATTTTGGTTATCCACCTCTCATGAAGAACATGTTCGAGAATGAGGGGGCAGAGCTTGTATCCTTATTGAAGAAAGTCAAAGCGAGTGGCTTGACGGTTTCTCTTGATATGGCCAAACCTGACCCAGAATCAACTGCTGGAAGGGGGAATTGGCGAGAAATTCTGACGCAAGCTCTTCCTTATGTCGATGTTTTTTTACCAAGCTTCGAAGAAATTGTTTATATGCTCGACCGAGAGCGTTACGACCTCATGGAAAAAACGGCTCCAGATGGCGACCTGTTGTCTTATGCTGATGGCGTATTATTAGCTCAACTATCCGCTGAGCTCATCCAAATGGGGGTGGCGATTGTAGTCATTAAACTGGGGGAGCATGGGTTATATGTACGAACAACCTCAGATGAGAAGAAATTTGCACGGATGGGGCTAAGTTTACCCCAGCAGAATCAATTCGATGATTGGCTAAACTGCGAATACATTTCCTCTTGTTATGAAGTCGATGTTGTAGGTACAACAGGGGCAGGAGATTGCACAATTGCAGGTTTCCTATTTGGACTGACAAGGGGGCTATCTCTAAAGGAGTCACTGCAGAGCGCTGTTGGCGTAGGAGCTTGCAATGTGGAACAGGCGGATGCGACCAGTGGCATACCCGAGTGGACAGCGGTCCAAGACCGAATGAACAAAGGATGGAAGAAACGGGCGACGAAGTTGAAGCTGGTCAATTGGCATTTGCATGATGATCAGATCTGGATAGGACCTTATCATAAGTCTTCGAAAGAGAGCGTGAGAAGCGAATGAAGCGAAGTGAGATTAAGCAAGCTCAGCAGCTGGCTGAACATATGTTGACATCATCAGGCATTCATTTAACTCAGGAAGAGATTGCACGAATTGAAGTTGCAGACTTTGGACTGGGACAGCTTGAGGTACAAGGGCTGGAGCTCATTACTTATATCAATACCGACCGTTATTGTGCAAAAGACTTAGTTCTTTTTCCACGACAAACTTGTCCCGAGCACCTTCATCCTAGAATCGCGAACGAACCTGGTAAAATGGAAACTTTTCGCTGCCGTGCAGGGGTCGTCTATTTATATGTGGAGGGGGAGCCTACACCAGAGATAGCGGCTATTTTACCTTCAGGAAGTGAGGATTCCTATACTGTCATGAATGAAATCGTCCTCCATCCGGGCGAGCAATATACCATTGAACCTGGGATTAAACATTGGTTTCAAGCTGGCGTTGAAGGGGCCATCATTTCCGAATTTTCAAGTACGAGTCGGGATGAGTTGGATATCTTTACAGATCTGCGCATTCAACGAATGCCGATTATTCATGAAGATGCGTAGGTAGAATCCTATGAACCTATATGGAAAAGCATGGTCGCGTCGAGACATGGAGGCGAGAGTGGGCAAGATAGATCAAATAGCGGGAATCAAACGCTTCGTTGCCGTTGAAGGCAAAGAAGCAGGTGTGGCGTATATTCAGGTGCGGACAGGTGCAGGCTTAAGTTATAACGTGGTCCCATCCAAAGGTTTAGATATCTCCTTGGCGGAATATCATGGTGTGCCGATTAGCTGGCAATCACCGAATGGGGATGCCCATCCTTCATACTATGAGGCGGAAGGCAATCAATGGCTCCGGACTGCATCTGGCGGGTTACTCATGACATGTGGGCTCATGCAAGTAGGGGCTAGCTGTGAGGATCAGGGTGAGCGTCTTGGACTTCATGGACGGTATCATCATACACCAGCAGAACAAGTATGTGCACGAAGCACTTGGCAGGAAGATGAGATGGATCTGTGTATTTCAGGAACCATTAACGAAACCTCTATTTTCGGTGGAAGACTTCAATTAGCTAGAGAAATCAACAGTCGTGTTGGTGACAATACAATACTAATTAAAGACGAAGTTCGTAACATGGGTTTTGAGCCCTGTCCGCATATGATTATGTACCATTTTAACTTTGGTTTCCCGCTGCTGATGGAAGAGACACGTATTCAATTTTATAGTGATCAGGTGAGTCCGCGTGATCAAGATACTTCTATCCATGCCTATGGTGAGTGGCAGGCTCCTGATGCTGCTTATCAAGAACGTGTTTATTATCATGAGTCTGCCAATAAGCCATTGGTGCGAATTAGCAATCCTTGTTTTCCATTAAATGGGGGAACAGGGACGGTTCAAGCCTCTCTTCAATGGTCTTCGCAAACGCTGCCTAATCTCGTTCAATGGAAAATGCCTGGTAGTGGGACACATGTGCTTGGTATCGAGCCTGCTAATTGTCATGTAGGAGGTCGTAAAGAAGAGCGTGAGCGAGGGACTTTGGTATATCTGGAGCCAGGTGAAACGGTAAAATATGAAATCAGGTTGAACCTCAGTTAAATGATTGGGATAATAAGGTGAATAGAAACATTGACGGGGGTTCTTCATGATAACAAATCAAATAAATGGTCGGCAGCAACAAATCTTAGATCGGATGGCACTCGATGGTGAGATTCGAATTGCTGAATTGAAAGAAATGTTTAATGTCACAGAAATGACGATACGTCGTGATATAGAAAAGCTTGAGACCATGGGACTGCTTAGACGAACTTTTGGAGGAGCTATCCTGATAGGCAAGGATATTGCCCTGCAAGATCGCACAGGCGTCATGATGGAAGAAAAAATGAAAATGGGCCTCCGCGCAGCACAGCTCATTAATGAAGGGGAATCTATCTTTCTGGATGGAGGTTCAACGACACTTCAAGTAGCCAAGTATCTAACACCGAATATGCCGATCACTGTGGTTACCAATGCATTAAATATTGCAGCCGAGCTGCAAGGCAAGCAGATTCCGACCATTGTCGTGGGAGGCATGCTGCTGGATAAAACATCGACACTCGTTGGCCCAGTCGCTGCCGTAGCAATTGCCAAAATGGCGTTTGACCGCGTATTTATTGGAACAACGGGTCTCACCTCTAAGCATGGATTCAGTAATTCTAATATGCACGAGGCTGAAATCAAAAGGCTTGTTATCGAACAAGCGTCTGAAATAAACGTAATAATGGATCACACGAAGTATGGCGTTCGGGATCTGTTTTCATTTGCTGAGATAGGTGCGGTGCATCGAGTTATTTCAGACAAGTACCCAGAAGGTGAACTTCATGCGACTTTAAAAGAAAGCGGAGTTCAATTGCTTGTTTGTTCGGATGCATGATCATCAGATAGCGATGCTGGCGAAGCGGTTTGTACGTTTTTAGGGATGGCGGTTGTTGGAGAGTGTTTAGAATAAGAATGAAATAAGGCCAGGACTCCTTGGGCAATTGGGGTTCCGGCTTATTTTAATTGGATAATAGTATCAGAGGAGGCATTTCAAGGTTCTATCTGGACGGAAGATACCCCTCACGGTAAAATAAAGAAATTACCAAATAGGGGGAGGGCATCCGGTGAAACGATCCATCTATATCCGATTGTTGTTTCATTTGACAATTGCTGTTGTTCTGATTACATGTCTTGTTGGAGCTCTCGTATACCGGTACACGACAGCTATGTTGAAGGAGGAGGTTATCGGTGCCAATAATGAATTGTTATTGCAAACGAGCAAAATTGTCGATCAGTCGCTTGGCGAAGTCCAACAAATTGCTACGACGCTTGCTTTGAACAGTGACGTGCAAAAATCAGTTTGGCTCCCGTGGAATTTGGAAGAAGAATATCGGTTTCTGAAAAATACAGGAGCGTTGTTCGATGAACGGATCAATTCGTCCAACTACGTACACTCCATATATTTATATAGTTCCGTCAACCGGAAGCTAATATCGAGCTCGGGCATTACCGACATGGCTGACTTTTCGTATCGATCGGTATTAGATCGTTTTGTAGAAGGTCCGAACACCTCGGCCTGGTTAGCGGCAAGCATGTTGACGACAGGTGGCGATCGGGACAACGTCATTAGCTTTTTAATTACTGTACCGTTCAATAGCGTAGAAAAGAAGGGCGTCTTGCTGATTAATCTCAAGGAGGACGTGCTCTACAATGCGGTAGTCAATACGAACAACCGGAAGCTTGGCAATGTCGCGGTTCTCAATAGCAACGGCGAAGTGCTGTCCTACAAAGATAAAAGCATGCTGCTCGAACAGTTCAAGCAGGCAGACATCAAGCGAATTAGCGAGCATAAAGAAGGATATTTCGTGGAAACAATCGGCGGTAAAAAGATGTTCGTATCGTTTCTGAGCTCGTCGTTTACCAACTGGATATACATTACGTTGAACCCGCACGGAGAGTTATTTAAACGTTCCAACGAAGTGATTCGGATTACACTGCTTATCTCAGTAATCAGCTTGGCAGCGGGAGTGTTGCTGATGGTAGTCGTCTCGAGACGGCATTACCAGCCGGTCCGGAACATGGTGCAAGCTCTCATCTCTTACATGGAGAAGCCGCTGCCGAAGGCGAAGTACGGGGATGAGTTCGGATTTATCCGCGAGTCGATCGATCGGCTGCATCACGAGAACGAGGAGTTCAAGACAAGGTTTCGCGGACAGGAGCTTATTTTGAAGGATCATTTACTTCTAAATCTGTTATCAGGCAAAACAGCCGACGAGGATGAAATGATTGGGCAATTGAACTATTATCACCTCAATCTAGAGCCGCACGGTTTTCTGGTGATGGCCATGCGGGTCCATTTGAATGGTCCTATGCTCAGGTCTCCTGACGAGCAGGTTCGTAACCTGATTCATTTCCAGATCCGCACCATTTGTGAGGATGCCATCGGTCTCTATGGTAAAGGAGCTTACATCAGCAGGTTTCATAAGCACGATGTCATCATTCTCAACACGGGACATTGGGATTCGGCTAACCCAGCAATCGACAAGGCGAAGGAACTCGCTTTCCGGATCAAGAACGAGGTGACCTCGAAACTCGAAGGCGTCTCCGTTACATTCGGAATAGGCGGTAATTACGAGCTTATAACGGAAATACCACTTTCCTACAACGAAGCAACCGAAGCACTTCTGCACGAAAGGATTGCCGGGATTGGAAGCATCTTGTCGATTCACGATCTAGATGTCAACCGTGCTAATCGGAACCAGTTTATCGCGTACCGTCAGCAAGTAGACAAACTTGTCGGCGATCTGAAATCTGGCCATTTAGATAAAGTGAAAGAAACGAAGGACAGCATCATCAACCAGCTCGAACATGACGGCCATTTCGGCCTCTCCTACAAAAACATGATATTGCTCCACTTGCTGAACGCTCTCGTGACAGTACGGGTAGAGCTTGCCATATCCGGAGAAGAAACGGTCGAGCAAGTAAACCGATGGCACCATGAATTCGCTAAGCTTCAAAATTTAGAAGAAATCACGGTTTGGCTGGACCGTATCCTGACTATTATCGCAGGCGACATAGAGCATAGGCGTGACAATAAAAACGCAGAAGTGATCGCTAAATTGGCGGCTTATATTCGTGAACACTACCGAGAGCCTCTCGGTCTTCAACTGCTGGCCGACATGGCATACATGAACAGCCAATATTTATCGAAGCTGTTTAAGGAAATGACGGGATCGACGTTTATCGATTATTTGACAGAGACGCGCTTCCGTGAAGCATGCCGGCTATTGAAAGAGACGGACCGTAATATTAACGATATCGCCGAAGCGACGGGGTTCGGACAAAAGCAAAATTTAATTCGCACATTCAAAAAAATGACAGGTTTGACGCCAACAGAGTACCGGAATGGGGACGTACTGGACCGTCTTGAGAGCCTAAATACGAACGAATGAATCTAATCCGATGAATTGACACCTAACGAAAATGACATTATGAAACCGTTATCAACAATTGAATCTTGAGGACACCTCCCCCTCCACTTTATGCTGAAAGTGCTTACATGACCTACAGATAACAAGCATAAAGAAAGGGGGAATTTTGTCCATGGCTGTTCCATCGACCACGTCGGGGCCGAAACTCAATATACGGAGACGATTGTTGTGGAAACGCATCGCATCCAACCGCTATATTTATTTGATGCTTTTGCCTGCGATTGTTTATTACGGTGTCTTCCATTATTACCCGATGTATGGAGCTCTAATTGCGTTTAAGCAATTCAGTATTACGAAAGGGATTATTGGGAGTCCATGGGTAGGGTTTAAGCACTTCGAAACGTTGTTCGCGCTCGACAAGTTTTGGCAAGTGTTTTGGAACACAATCGTCATCAGCTTATACAGGCTTGTTTTCGGTTTTCCGTTGCCTTTGTTTGTGGCGGTATTAATGAATGAAGTTCGCAAGATTGCATTCAAGCGCACGGTACAAACGGTTATTTACTTGCCTCACTTCATTTCCTGGGTCATCCTCGGTGGGCTGTTGATTAATCTGCTATCGACCGACAGCGGTGTCGTCAACAACGCGATTCGCTCGTTTGGCGGAGAGCCGGTAGGCTTCCTGACCGATGAAAGCTATTTCCGCAGCACACTCGTCTGGTCGATGATCTGGAAGGAGTTCGGTTGGAGCACAATCATCTATATGGCTGCTCTCGCTGGAGTCAATCCGCAGTTGTATGAGGCTGCGGTAATGGATGGGGCCAACCGGTGGAGGCGTATCTGGCATATTACGTTGCCGTGTATTCGCAGCACGATCATCATTTTATTGATTTTGAGGATTGGCCATCTGATGGAGGCGGGTTTCGAACAGATTTTCGTGTTGTACCATCCTGGTGTCTATCAAACATCCGATATTATCGACACCTATGTGTACAGGATCGGGTTGACCGAAGGACGGTTTAGCCTGGCCGCAGCAGTCGGCTTGTTCAAATCGGCAATTAACTTCTTGCTGCTTATTATCGCGAATCGGCTGGCCCGTATGATGGGTGAGCAAGGTGTTTACTAAAAAGGCAAAGGAGGAATGCAGCATGGTTCGCGGCAGTTTCGGCGGAAAGCTATTCGACGCAGCGAATGTTATATTTCTGGTGTTGATCACGCTGTTGACGCTGTACCCATTCTGGGACTCGCTCATCGTCTCGATCACGCCCATTCAAGAAAGTCTGTCATCAAGCATTCATCTCTATCCACAATCGATTACATTCGAAGCCTACACCTATATTCTCGGTTTGAAGCAGTTGTGGGTTTCGTACAAAGTGAGTGTGATCGTTACTGTACTCGGAACATTGATTAGCATGATAGCGACCCTATTGGCCGCTTACGCACTCTCCAAGAAGCAGTTGCCAGGCGGACGTATCATCATGTTCGCGATCGTATTCACGATGATGTTCGGCGGGGGCATCATTCCGAACTATCTGGTAGTCAAACAGCTCGGAATCATCAATTCGATGTGGGCAATGATGATTCCCGCAGCGATTCAGACGTATAATTTGATTCTCATGCGCAGTTTCTTCTCATCCGTTCCGGAAAGCTTGGAAGAGTCTGCGCGCATCGACGGCTGCAATGATTTCGGTATATTGCTGCGAATTATCGTCCCGCTGTCAATGCCAGCCATCGCTACCATATCCTTGTTTTATGCGGTATCGAAATGGAACGAATTTTTCACAGCGGTCATGTATGTGACGGATAAGGAAATATGGCCGCTCCAGTTATTTTTGCGGTCCATGCTCATTGATAACGAGGCCGCCTTTCAATCTGGAGGTGACAGCCCGTTTCTGCTCGGTCAATCGATCAAGATGGCAACGATCATGATTTCCACCATTCCAGTCATGCTCATATACCCGTTCTTTCAGAGGTATTTCGTGCAAGGGGTTACGCTTGGAGCGGTTAAGGAATGACGGTTCGTATTAGAAGAGGAGGACAAACGATGCTAAAAAATAATAAATGGCTTGCACTTGCACTTTCCGGGGTGCTGGCGGTATCTGTAGCAGGATGCGGAAACTCCGAAAATGAGTCTGGGGCAGGTGCCACCGGAACGAATAAGGAAGTCAAAAAGGTCAAAATCGTATTTCTCACCCCAGGCGACGGTGCTGCCAAGGCAATCAATCCGGGAGACCGGGTTATTGCCGAAATCAACAATAAACTCGGTATCGATTTGGAAGTCAAGCTCGTGCCGGAGAACGGCTTTGAGAAGATCAACGTTGCTATGGCGACCGGGGACTTGCCGGATATCGTGACCATTAATTATCCGTCCCCATCATTAAACCAATGGATCTCGGAAGGCTTACTCGTACCGTTAAACGACTATTTGCCCGTAATGCCGACCGTCAAGGAGAAGCTCGAGAAGCAATTATCTTGGACCGCCGTTAACGGTAAATATTACGGGTACCCCTTCATCGAGGAGCGCTCGAACACTACGGTTGCCTATCGCGCGGACTGGCTTGAAACACTCGGATTGAAGGTGCCGCAGACGCTGGACGAATTATATACGGTGCTCAAAGAAATCGCGACGAAAGATCCCGACAAGAATGGAAAGGCCGATACGTACGGATTGACAGGCACCAAAAGCACTGGATTCAACGGGTCGTTCCATTTCGTCCTGTACGGTTATGGTTTGCCTCATGGCGATTGGGTTCTGGACAGCACAGGCAAGGTCGCTCCCATATTCGAGCATCCCTCTTTCAAGCAAGGCGTTCAATATTTGCGTAAGTTGTGGGAAGAGAAGCTGATTGACCCGGAATTTCTGCTGAACGATACACAGCAGCGGGAGCAAAAGTTTTTTCAAAGCAAGGTCGGATTCATGGGCACACCGCTGTTTCGTCACGTGAACCGTCTCGAAACGAGCCTGCAAAAAGTGAATCCGCAAGGCAAGCTTGGATTCATGGCACCGCCGGCCGGACCGGATGGCAAAAGAGGGATGGCGAGTGCGCCGAAGGGCGGCCTGTTCACAGCGGTTACGAAAAATTCCAAAGATCCGCAAAAAGCGGCTAAATTAATCGAATTCATGCTGTCTAAGGAAGGCCGAAGCTTGCTAGAGCTTGGAATCGAAGGCGTTCATTACACGAAAGCAGGCGACAAAATTACGTACAATGAAGAAGAACGGGCCAAAGACGGCTTTGCCACTAACGGCTGGTCGCATCCACTCGCTTGGGGCAGCGTCGTATGGCCGCTTACGGAAAATTATTTGCCGCAGACCGAGCCTCAGGCCGACCGAGCGAAGCAATCCGTAGACATCGCCACAAAAAACCTGGTCCCGAACCTCGTGAATGTGACGACCGCTGAGGAAGTGGAGATGGGCAGCGTGTTGGGGGAATTGTTGAATCAATATTATCTCGACATGATTGTTGGCAAGAAGGAAATTGACGCTGGTTTGGCCGAGTTATCTAAAAAATGGCGTGACCAAGGCGGCAACAAAGTGCTAGAAGCGGTTAACAAGGCGTACTTGGCGCAGCAGAAGAAGTAAGGAAAGGGTGTTGATAAGATGCTTCCATCTGTACAAAAGCAGCCGAACATAGTTTTCATATTGAGTGACGATCAAGGCGCTTGGGCGCTCGGCTGTGCTGGCAATCGCGAGATCCAGACGCCGAACTTGGACCGTTTGGCGGCAGAAGGGGTGCGGTTCTCGAACTTTTTCTGCACCTCGCCGGTATGTTCGCCTGCGCGCGCTTCGCTGTTGACCGGACGCATGCCGTCGCAACACGGCATACATGATTGGATTCGCGGTGGTAATGTGGGGGATCGACCGATTGAATATTTGAAGGGCCAAACCGCCTATACGGAACTTTTAGCTAATAGCGGTTATACGTGTGGATTGAGCGGGAAATGGCACCTTGGCGACAGTATAAAGCCCCAAAAAGGATTTACACATTGGTATGTGCACCAGCAGGGAGGCAGCGCTTATTATAATGCGCCGATGATTCGCGATGGCGAATTGATCGACGAACCGGGTTACTTGACCGATGTTATCACCGACGATGCCTTGCATTTCCTGGAGTCACAACAAGATGATCAGCCGTTTTACTTGGGTGTGCATTACACGGCGCCGCACAGTCCTTGGATCGACAGCCATCCTCAGGAGTTCGTCGATATGTACGATAATTGCCAGTTCGACACCTGCCCGCAGGAGCCGAAGCATCCCTGGTCGATCCAAACAGCACCTTGGTCCGACGACCAACGGGAAAACTTGAAAGGATACTTTGCTGCCGTGACGGCAATGGACCGCAATGTTGGCCGCATTCTCGACAAGCTCGAGGCGAAGGGTATGCGCGAGCAAACGCTGATCTGCTTCTTGAGCGACAACGGTTTCAACTGCGGTCATCACGGCATATGGGGGAAAGGCAACGGCACGTTCCCGTTCAATATGTTTGATACGTCCGTTAAAGTACCAGCCATCTTCAGCCACCCGAGCCGCATTCCGCAAGGCAGCGTCTGCGACGAACTGGTCAGCGGGTACGATTTTATGCCGACATTGCTGGCGTATGTCGGAGGGATTGAGCATCCAGAAGCGGGGAATCTGCCTGGTCGAAGCTTCCTGCCCCTCTTGCTTGGCGATGAAGGGGCTGGACGAGAGGATGTCGTCATCTATGACGAATACGGTCCGGTTCGCATGATCCGTTCGCGGGAATGGAAATACGTTCACAGGTATCCTTATGGACCGCATGAGTTATATAACTTGGCGGCCGACCCGGACGAACGCAACAATGTGATCGACGCGCCGGAGGCCGAAGAACAGCGACGTTCCATGAAGGAACGGCTGGATACCTGGTTCGTCAGCTATGTTGATCCGAGCCGTGATGGTACGCGGGAAGCGGTGACTGGCTTTGGTCAGCTGGAGCTTGCCGGCCTCGACGGGCAAGGAAAGAAGGCGTATCACGAGTAGCCTCTTTGAGATCTCGGTGCTAATCAAGGTGATATCCCAATGCAGCAAGCGCAGAGCTAATTCCAAGTGATTTTATTGGTGATTTGTTTATGATAAAAACAACGAGAAAAAACAGCCCGTATTTTATTTCGCGGACGTTTTTTCTCGTTATTATTTGTGTAGGATTAAGGAATTACCATACAAAAGCTGACGTGATGATAACCAAAAGAATAAAAAGAACCAAAATAGCTGCTGCGCTTGAACCGTGACCTGCACAACTTCCACCATAACCTACTGCTCCCATGTGTACTCATTCCCCTCTGGTGATTTGTCACTACGGTATAAAATATGTTCGTTAGATAGTAATTGATTGGACGTATGCACCAAATTGAGTTTACATTTACAATATACCCGGAAAAAATAACCGCATCTTCCCCCTATGAATACACACATTATAAACCGGATTCCTAAGCGTACAGGAATCCGGTTTATTTGTGAGTCACAAATGACGATAATAATGGAGTTGACATACTGATCATTCGGCTATTATAGAAATGGATGCGGATGAGGATTGAGTTGACCAGCCTTCAGCGGTTCTTTCGCATATCCAAGCTTCGCCGGCACCCGATACACTCTCTTTAGCCCCGTCAAGCGTTTCAAATGATGTCCGAACGTCATCGGCAACATTCCCGGAATCAGTACTTTTACACAATGCAGCCCGTTTCGCAGCGTTTCCAGCGATGATTGATCCACCACAATCACATCGAGGTTCAATTGGTGAAACACCTCGATCGTGTCCTTCAGATCATCGGTCAGATCCGCATGACTTGCCTTACGCTTGAACTCCTCGTCAAACGTTCTGAGCGGGCGTTGGTCGTTCAACAAAAATTGCAGCCGTTCCTCTGCTTGCGGCAAACCGTAAAGCAGGGCATGATCCTCCATTTGATATACGAGAAATGGATCGTCGAGCATCTGCCTAATATGTTCTTGGCCCTCCTCAAATTTCTCTTGCAAAAAGATCAACCTGCCGGCAAATTCGTGAATGGCGCTTTTCGCAGCTCTTACTGGATCCAGATGAGTTCCCGCCGAACAGATAATATTCATCTTCCCAGGGCTGATGCTTTTCGCGAGTGCCCAAATGCTCGGAATCCCATTCTCCATCGTCATATTAAACAAATGTATATCGTATCCGGCAACAACGCGGAGCCTTTCGAGCATGAGCCGCAGTTCCTGATCGTTAGTGGAATAGGGGTCCAAGCGCGGGATAGGCAACTGCGCATACCAAGTCATCAGGAACGCGTCGCGCTCCACCACTTCCAAAATACCGTGCAAGATGGCTTCCTCCAAGCTCCCGCCTAATGCACACCCGTTAGAGCCTTCCTGAACAAAGGCGGAACCAAATCCCGAGCTGTAATAAGCGAGACTCTCAGGAACAAGGATCGGAGAATTCTGCACTAGCGAATAGCCCCAAATCCAATCGATCGGGATGGCGGGGTCAAACGGTTGGAACGTGCAATCAGACTGGGCGTACTGTTTCTTCGAATATAATCCAACCTTGGAGGGGTCGAGTGCTTGATCCGCAACATGGTTGAAGCTGTCGTAGATTATGGTTCGTTTGCCGCGGGGGGTTATTCCACAGTGCCGCTCCAATCCTTCCAAGATTGCGGTCAATTCGCTTTCAGCATAAGAAAAGCTGCGACCTCCCGTTACCTCATCGCCCATCATAAACGACGGCAGATTGACCCCCACCCCAGCAAACGGCGATTCGAGGTCAAGCATCTTGGCATTAAAAACGCCAGTTCGGTAATCCAAATAGTCTTTGACCAAATGTTGTTTCAGGTCCTCTATCGGACGGCATCGGTAACTGTCTGCGCTTATCTTCGGTCTCGGCTTGAGCGAAATGTTGGCCGCCTCCGATGAATCGTCTGGCAAGCAGCCACACACCGGACAAAGCGGGTCAGGCAGAATAAAATGGAGCGAGCTACTCAGATTATTTAGGTTAACGATATACATATGCTCTTCTGTATGGGCTCGGCTGCCCTGCAGCACTCGCTGCGTCTCGGCAACCAGCAAGTGAGCAACATGCCAAAGTCCTGAGGGCGAAGATCGTACTGCATGTTGTATGTTCCCAGGCGACGCCGTAAAACGCCGGTTATCCGCACATTCCGTGCATCCCGGCACACCCGGACGAATCAAAGGCCCAACTATGCCCTCATCCATTGAAATAAAGCCCCGCAGCCATGGGATGCTAACCTGCTGTAACACCTCTTCAGCCTCTAAGTATCCCGAGGAAGGCCAGTCATCGTGCAGCACCACAACCAATTTCGCTGCTTTCGGTATGTCTGAAGTGAAATCTTTCTGTCGAACGACCTGATAATGGTCCAATAACATTCCGCATACGAAGTCGACCAATAAACCTGTTCCAACAACGGATATGATAGCATTCATGCAGATCACCTCATCTCGCAGCATTAGCCCCCGCTCAAGGATTCCAAAATTGAATCTCATCGCTTCAAGGATTCCGCTAATTTTTCTCCTAATAACAACCTTTCTTTAAGATGACTTCATTTTATAGGAGTGATGACTAATATATGCACGTATTGGACAAGGCGCTTACAATTTTCAGATGTAGGTGAATGACTGTTTTTACACATGGGTGGACAGGTATCCAATCGATCTTACCTAAACAGGAGTACATTGTATAGCAATGTATCTCTGGTGGCAGAAGGAGGTGGACGTTCATGACATCCCAAATTAGGAAAGAGGACGTTCGTAAAATGGTTGGTAAACAAATTATGGCACTGAAAAAAGACGGAACAAGCGTATCTGGCAAATTGGTCAGAATTAGCGGTAACAAATTGATTATAGCTCCACAAAAAGGTGAGAAAGTACAGGTTAAAGCGATCATCCCATTGGTTTTATTTGATCTCTTAGCTATTGGCACTGAACCTTTTGCATTTGGTGGTTTTGGCGGAGGCTTTGGCGGCTTCGGCGGCTTCGGTGGTCCAGGATTCTGGTGGTAAGTTGAAATAAGGGGCTGCACCGAAAGATTTATTTCGGCGCAGCCCATTTTTATTGAAGTATTATATGATTAAGTATAAGAATAAGGGTGATCTTTATTATGATAAGAACAAAGAAAAAAAACGGCCCGTATATTATTTCGCGGCCGTTTTTTCTTGTTGTTATTGTGTAGGATTAAGGAATTACCATACAAAAGCTGACGTGATGATAACCAAAAGAATAAAAAGAACCAAAATAGCTGCTGCGCTTGAACCGTGACCTGCACAACTTCCACCATAACCTACTGCTCCCATGTTTACTCATTCCTCTCTGGTGATTTTTCACTACGGTATAAAATATGTTCGTTTTATAGTCATTGATTGGACGCACGAACCAATTTGTGTGTAGGAATTTCCGCCAACTGAGAATTTCACACAAAAAAACGGTCTTATCGCGAAGTAGATGCGAATACAGACCGTTTTTTTCGTTTTATAAATGAGGGTGACGATTAAGTTGACTGTGCTGGGTGGCAATATCAATATATGGTCAAGTGGATGGTTCCGCACTAGGTTGATACCCATATTTCGTGATTACTTACCTTCTAACCTGTCGTGAAATCTACAACGTCATCCACTTTTTTCTCTTATTTATCGTGTTTTAACAAATTCGATCGATAACGAGCAAAAAAAGCCGGATGTGATTATAGACGGTAACTCCAAAACTGGCTACGATAAACGTAACGACCTCATCGGCATTTGGGAGGAGCACATGCCAATGAAGGCAGCAGCGAAATCAAAATACTTCCATAAGATGATCATCTTCTCGATCTTCCTCATTTCATTCCCCATCGTCCTTATAGAGCAACTTGGATTAAATTGTGCTAATCGTAATTATTCTCAAATCGTATTTTGTGCACTGAGTGTAAACAATTTCAAATGTTTGATATCGCTTTCACTTTGCTAAAAATTTCATAGTTAGCCTGCAAAGCAAGTTGTCCGCGAATGCGTTGGACGATTTCGTGCACCAGGTCAAGGCGCAAAGCGGTAAGCATTTGACAAGCCAGGCGGCGCAATATTTACTGCGTGATGCCAACTATTTGTTATCCCGACCATAAGGTTGAATAGAGTATAGCGTCATTCGGAGCCGGCACAAGGCAGCGTATTGATAATTTTTGGAAAAAAAGCGCTTCCCGTGAAGTGCTTTTTTCTTCGTATTTTTGTGCATACTACGAAAGAAAACTCATTATGAATAGGAGTAACTCAAGTGAACATGGATGAACTCATCGTGGAACAGATCAAGAAACAGGCTGTGCCTTTGAACAGTACAGATGATTTAGATGTATTAATCGAAGCGATTGGCGATAAAAAGTATGTTTTACTTGGTGAGGCCACGCATGGTACTTCCGAATTTTATAAGCTTCGCATGGAGTTGAGCCGTAAATTGATTGAGACGAAGGGATTTTCTTTTATAGCAGTTGAAGGGGATTGGCCTTCCTGCTATGAGGTTAACCGGTATGTCAAGCAGTACAAGGATGCGAAGCCAAACGCCCGTGCTGTTATGGAAGGGTTCAATCGCTGGCCAACATGGATGTGGGCAAATGAAGAAGTTGGGGAATTAATGGATTGGTTAAAAAAGCATAATGAAGACAAATCGATGGCGCAGCGCGTCGGTTTTTATGGACTTGACGTTTATAGTTTATGGGAGTCATTGGAAGAAATCGAACGCTACTTGCACGAAAAAGGCACACCTGAGCAGTTAGCTTTAGCCCGTAAAGCCTTTGAGTGCTTCGATTCCTATGATAAAGAGGGGCAAAACTACGGAGTTTCTGCGGCTTTCTACGGCGAGAGCTGTAAGGACGATGTCGTGAAGTTGCTGAAGGAGCTTCACGTGAAACGAGTGCGGTACGACGAAGACAGCGAAGCCGCCCTTAGTGCAGAAATAAACGCGCTTGTTGCCGTAAATGCGGAGGATTATTACAGCACCATGGTCAAGCATGACGCGGAATCGTGGAACGTCCGCGACCGACACATGGTCGAGGCACTGCGCCGCCTCGCCATCCATCACGGCTCAGACGCCAAAGTTATCGTCTGGGAGCATAACACGCACATTGGCGATGCGCGTGCAACCGATATGCTGAACGACGACATGATCAACGTCGGCCAGCTTGTGCGCGAAGCGCACGGCGAAGCCGATGTGTGTGCCATCGGCTTCGGCACTTACCGCGGCACCGTCATTGCCGCGAAATCTTGGGGCGCGCCGATGGCGACGATGCAAGTGCCCGCTGCACAGCAGGGCAGCTGGGAAGAGCTCATGCATCGCGCTGGCGCATATGATCAGATCCTCCTGCTAAGCAAGGAGGATCCGTTACTCGGGCACGAGGTGCTGGGGCACCGTGCCATCGGTGTCGTGTACCGCCCCACTGCTGAGCGAGGGAACTACGTTCCCTCTGTGATGGCTCGGCGGTACGACGCCTTCGTGCATGTGGACGAAAGCCATGCGCTTCGTCCGTTAACTATAGAAAAAGTGCTTGTGTGAACACAAGCACTTTTTCTTATACACTGGTAACCTTAAGTAGGTGACCGGCGTTTTCATAATTTAGCGTTTCGGCATTGTGCTCTCATCCATGAACAGCAGGTTTCAGTGGCGACCGTCCAGGTCGGCAAATCCTGCGCCGTACATCCAGCCGTCAATTTCACTCGGCTTGCCAAAGATGCTTCCTCCGGCAAACTCTACTTTTTGAATAAAGGTATCTACTTCTTTTCTGCTTTCAGCGCCAATGGAAAATATTACTTCTGAGCTTTGGACTATATCCGGCATGTTTTCTGTAAGGAAGTAGGCATGCTTTTTGACGAATACCTTGCCCAGTACCGGGTACGGATTGCGAAAAAGTGGTTGACGGAGACGAGCATGAAGATTTCGGACATTGCCGAAAAACTTCAATACAATAATTCACAGAACTTTATCCGGTATTTCCGGAAGATGGAGGGTATGACTCCGGGGCAGTATCGCAACTCGGTAGACATTAGCGCAGCGGATCAGTAACTGATCTAGCTGCGTTTTTTTGTCTTTTCGCTTCCCTTACAGAGCTGTCATGGAATATGAAGCAGACGCTCAGGATTGTTGCTTGGGCAGTCACTTAACGGATATAACCGTCTCGACTTTTAGGTTTCTGTGCGAGTGGGCCTGAAATTCATCCCTTCGAGATTTTTATGCTATAATGTACCCGATTAACAGCAGGAGATGATAACTGGATGGTGCTGCGCAAGATATATCGGAATTATTTGCAAAATAATTTGTTTATGAGGCTGCTGCTCCTCTTTTCGATGATTACGGTTCTAACGATTATTTCGTTTTCTTATTTTATGTACTACTCGATGTCTCAAGCGGCGATCAATCGAGAGTTGGATATCCAGAAGAAAGCGCTGACGAACGTTAACAATTATTTGGGTGGAAAATATGATTCAGCCCAGTCCATCCTGTTTGGCCTCTATCGGGATAGCTCGCTGGCTTCGGGTGTATCTTTTATGCTGCAACACCCTTTTCAAGAATATGTCCAGCACGGTTTGGAGCAGTATAATTTAGGCGGCAACAGCATGTGGAGCGATGGGCTGCAATATTTTAAAAATCAGGTGGAAGACAACAAAGATATCCGTAATTTGCTGTTATACAGCGAGGATCAGCAGACGTTATATGCGCTGGGGCAAAATGGGCAGATGAAATTCGTTCCCACCAATCGCGCTCGCTCTTATATCCCGGATGTGATGGCTCTCGAAAGCAAGAGTGTGGAACTGCCAAATATTTGGGTGCGTGAAGCGATCGGACAATGGGATCCCAACCTTTATGCGATTCGAACGCCAATCACGGACAAGTTAACGCTGAAGACGATTGGCCAGCAGGTCGTTTATTTTAGTACGGATGGGATTTGGAAGATTTTGCAGAACGATAAGGATGAGCTGAAAGGGATGATTCTTGTATTGGCACCGGACGGCGGTGTGCTGTTCGATTCTTCGAATCAATACGTTGGGAAGATCTATCCACATATGGATCAAATCAATGCGATGTATGAGAATAGTGGTTCCAGCCAAGGCGACTATGTGACGAAGCTCACGCAAAGCAAGGGAAATTTCAGCACGGTCAGCATCATCCCCCGCAAAGAGCTGGATGCTTCCTCAAAGAAAATCGGCAGTATGATTTTCCTCATCAGTGCGATATGTATCTTTTTCGCCATCCTGATTCCGTTCCTTGTCGTGATGAGTGTCGCCAAGCGGACCAATCAAATCATCCGATTCACGAGAAAGGTAAAGCAAGGCGATCTTAGTGTGCGGATACCCGATGTGCGGGAGGATGAGATCGGGCAAATATCACGGAGCTTTAACGAGATGATTGAGGAATTGAACCTCTATATTGATCGGGTGTATAAGGCGAACATTAAGCAAAAACAGACGGAACTAACGGCACTGCAAGCTAGGGTGAATCCTCATTTCCTCTACAATACGCTGGAAGTGATTCGGATGCGGGCAATCTCGCAAGGCGCACATGACGTTGGGGAAATGATCTACAGCTTATCGGCGCTGTTCCGAAGTTTTGTCCAACAGAAGAAAATCTATACACTCAAACATGAGTTGGAAGCCTGTCGTCTGTATTTGGAACTATTTCAAATTCGATATAAGGATAAATTTACGTATGCCATGGATTGGGATCGACGGCTCGGGTCTGTGCGCGTGATGAAAATGTCGCTGCAACCGATCATTGAGAATTATATTGTGCATGGCTTGCGAAGCGAAAGCTCGGATAATGAGCTTCACATCCGAGTGAAGCAGGTAGAGGCGTTTCTACATGTGCAGATTGAAGACAACGGCAACGGGATTTCACCCCAGCGGCTCAATGAATTGACTTTATTTCTGCAAGATGAGGAATTGGAAGGGGAGTCTTTTGGGTTGCGAAGCATCAATCAACGGCTTAAACTGCTGTATGGCAGTGAATACGGCTTGAAATTACATAGCCAACCAGGCCAAGGAACAACCATTGATATCTGGTTGCCGATGGACGGTGGAACGGAGGTGGACGATGTTTAGGGTCTTTCTTGCGGACGATGAACCTTTCATTATCGAAGGGTTGTATGACATTATTGATTGGGCGGAAGTTGGTTTGGAAATTGTGGGGCATGCCAGCAATGGACAGAAGGCTTTAGACGCTTTGCAGGAAACATCCGTCGATATTTTGGTGACAGACATTTCCATGCCGATTATGAATGGGCTGGATTTGATTCGGCACGCGAGAGCGGTTCACCCGGAATTGAAAGTGATCGTGCTCAGTGGATTCGATGAGTTTGCTTATTTGAAAGAGGGCATGCAGCTAGGCATCGAAAATTACTTGCTCAAGCCCATTAACATCCAAGAACTCAAGTCGTCCCTGCAAAATACCGTTGAGAAGCTGAATACCATGAACGAGACACAGTTGGTCCAGGCATACAGCAAGCAAATATTGAAGGACAACACGCTGCATCGTTGGTTGACGCAACAGATTGCGCCGCTGGAGTTCTATGAGCGTGCAGAACTTCTAGGCATCAACTTAGCAAGCGCCTATATGGTCGCGGCCGTTCTGCGAATGCCTATTGATGCAGATAAGGGCTTGGAATTTATCACTAGCCGGCTGGATGTCTACGAATGGGTAACCGTTTTCCGCGATCTGGACGGAGATATCTTGCTGCTTGCGTCCATGGATCACATGGAAGAGGGCAAAAAAGAACTGATAGCACTACTTCATCAGCTTCATACCGCGTTTCAAGACCAATCGGTTCGCATCTCGATAGGGACCGTCGGTCACCTGCCGGATGGCGTCGCGCAAAGCTATGAAGCCGCCAAAAAAGCACAGGAGTATTTCTGGATTTATCCTGAACTGCCAATTATTGATTATCAGGAGTTGGCTATGCATCAAGACAATCCCAAGGTGGATTTCTCGATCATTGATTGGCCGGCTTATGCGAAGCTAATTATTGCCAAAGATATAGAAAATCTGCGTGCATGCATTCATAGCGACTTCAAGCGAATTCAAGCCTTGCCGGGAATTACGCCACACGATTTTCAGAATATCGCCTTTGAGATGGTTATACATTTCAAGTTGGAAATCAAAGCAATCCGCCATACCGAAGAACTAGAGGTGTATCATCTTGCCTTTGACCAGATTCGCGAGGCGGTCGCGCTGGAAGAACTGGAAGCTGCCATCCTGGAGATTGCCGAGACGACAGTTGGCTTTTTGATTTCGGACGTTCGAAGTCCGATTGTGCAGCAGGTGTTGAAATATGTGCAGCAGTCCTATGCGGAGGAGCTCTCACTCAAAATGCTTGGCGCTCACTACCACATCCATCCTGTTTACTTAGGGCAATTGTTTCAGAAAGAAATCAATGAGACATTCACGGAGTATATGAACCGTTTCCGGGTTGAGAAGGCGAAAGAACTGCTCAAGACAACGCATGCGAAGGTTCATCAGATTGCCAAAGAGGTAGGTTACTCCGAATTGGGTTACTTTTATAAACAATTCAAAAAATATGTCGGTATTTCGCCAACGGATTATCGTGGACTGCTCTAGGGAAACTTAGAAGCAGTCTTTTTTTTGCGAAAATGATTTGATAGCGTTTTTTTCTTTATTTTAGACAGGGTTCATTTAGTTTATCGTCTATTTGTAATTGCTTTCATGCAGTACTGTAAATATAGCCCCTACGGGCGTAGAAAACGAGTATTCACTTGGGAGGACTCAAAAAATGAGAAAAATGAAAAAAAACTTGGTCACTACACTAGGATTAACCTTAGCTGTATCCTTGACGCTTAGCGCTTGTGGCAGCAAAGATGCCGATGATGCGAAAGGGAATGCGGCAGCGAATAAACCCGTTGAATTAATTTGGTATACAATCGGAACGCCACAGAAAGATGTGGAGCGCGTTATGGCTGAAGTCAGCAAGTACACTGCGGAGAAAATCGGTGTTACGGTGAAGATGAATATGACGGATTGGGGCGATTATGCTCAAAAAATGCAAGTAATGACCGCTTCCGGCACACCTATGGATATTATGTTCACGTCTTCATGGGCATTTGATTATGTGCAAAATGCGCGTAAAGGCGCATTCAAGCCAATTGACGAGCTGCTGCAAAAAAATGGACAAGGCATAGTCAAAGCATTGGACCCTGCTTTCCTTAACGGCTCCAAAGTTGATGGACATAATTACGGTGTTCCAGCTAATAAAGAGCTGCCAGCACAAGACGTATGGCGCTTCAACAAAAACCTGGCTGATAAATATAACCTCAGTCTAGATAACGTGAAATCGCTGGAAAGCCTAGAGCCGCTTCTTTCAGTAATTAAAGCCAAAGAGCCGAACACTTACGGATTGGCTGTTGATAAAAACTACATGCCTTATGTGCCATATGACTACATCATTGAGAAAATGCCAATGGCTGTTAGCGTAGACAATAAAGATTTGAAAGTCGTTAACATTCTAGATACACCGGAAATGAAACAAGCATTGAAAACAATGAATAAATATTACAAAGCCGGCTACATTCCAACGGAAGCGTCCACGCTGACATCATTGAATGATGTACAAGTGACGGGCAAGTGGTTCTCCGATAAAGCGACCAATCAACCTTTCGCGGACAACCTTTGGTCAGCAAGCTATGGATACCCCGTTGTATCCAAACCAGCAAGCCCAGCTTTAATTTATAACTGGTCCGTTATGGGCTCCATGCAAGCGATCTCGGCCAACTCCAAATATCCGGAAAAAGCGATGGAATTCCTGAACCTACTCAACACGGATCCTGTACTTCGCAACATGGTCGATTCCGGTATTGAAGGCGAGCACTACAAAAAAGTCGGCAACGACACAATGGAAAACTTACCGGCATCCAAAAACTATGATATGCCTACATTCTCCCTTGGTAATGTGTTGTTGACATACAGAGATGTCAAAGACCCTGAGAACAAATGGGAAGAATTCAAGAAATTTAACGATACAGGCGTACCTGCGCCGCTGCTTGGCTTTAACTTCGATCCTACCAAAGTAATCAACGAAATCGCCGCTGTACAGAACGTGAAAGAAGAGTTCTGGGCAACACTTATGACGGGTACCGTTGATCCAGATAAATACATTCTGCTTGCTAACGAGAAATTCAAAGCAGCCGGACTGGATAAAATTATGGCGGAAGCACAAAGTCAAATTGACGCGTGGAAAGCAGCTAACAAAAAATAGAGGCAAGTTTAAAGATGAGGTGAATGTTCTGCATTCACCTGATCTTTGTCTAAATATCAGCGAAGGGGTGATTGTATGAACAGAATAGGAACTTTTTTCAAAGATGTTAAACAAAGCAGAGTGCTGCTGCTCATGGCATTACCAGCAACACTTTGGTTCCTGTTCTTCTCTTATTTACCGATGGCAGGCATGGTTATTGCTTTCAAGCAGTACCGTTACAGCCGTGATGGTTTTTGGGCAAGTATTGTGGAGAGCAAGTGGGTTGGCTTACAGAACTTCAAATTCCTTTTTAGTACGAACGATGCTTATATCATTACGCGCAACACCTTACTATACAATATTGTGTTTATAATTGCAGGTCTGGTGCTGTCCGTTGGACTCGCCATTGTGTTATCTGAAATTACGAATAAAAAGCTTGCTAAGCTTTATCAAACAGGTATGTTCATGCCCTATTTCTTATCTTGGGTCATCGTTGGCTATTTCGTATTCAGTTTCCTAAGTGTGGATAAAGGAATGCTTAATCATATACTTCCCTGGTTTGGCGTGGATCCGATTCGTTGGTACAACGACAAGACGTATTGGCCGCTTATCATTATTCTCGTTTACCTCTGGAAATCAGTCGGCTACAGCTCTGTTGTGTATTTGGCGGCGATCATGGGAATCGATAAATCGCTTTATGAAGCAGCCATGATTGACGGCGCGAGCAAATGGCAGCAAATCCGCAACATTACCTTCCCGATGTTAAAACCATTAATGACGATTCTGACGCTGCTGGCGATCGGACGAATTTTTTATGCAGACTTTGGCTTGTTCCTGCAAGTGCCTAGAGACTCCGGGACGTTATACTCCGTAACCAATGTTATCGATACGTACGTATACCGCGGCCTTAAATCTACGGGAGAGATCGGGATGAGTACAGCGGCTGGTTTGTATCAGTCCGTGATCGGCTTCATTCTCGTGATGACTTCGAACTATGTCGTTAGAAAATTTGATAAAGACAATGCACTCTTTTAACTGAGGATTGAGGAAAGGAGGAACTGATAATGAATGCTGTCAAAGCGATGAAAAAACAAGACTTTCATAAATTGCCGCCACTTTTGAATGTGTTCGCTCATGTGGCCGCGGGTCTTTTTACCATTGCCTGTGTTTTCCCGTTTCTGTTTGTGACGATTATTTCGTTCACCGATGAGAAATCTCTGAATACGAATGGATATCGCATCATCCCGGAGAAATGGAGCCTGGAAGCTTACCGTTATCTCTTCAAAGCAGGCGATCAATTGCTGATGTCCTATGGGGTCACCATCCTTGTGACGGTCGTAGGTACGCTAGTCAGCTTGATTCTGACCGCTACGTTCGCGTACGCGATTTCCCGAAAAAGCTTTAAATTCCGTAATTTCTTCGGTTTTTTCGCCTTTTTTACGATGCTCTTCAACGGTGGACTTGTGCCGACTTATATTGTCATGACGCAATTGCTCGGGCTCAAGGACTCCCTGTGGGCTTTGGTTCTGCCATTAGCGGGCAACGCCTTCTATATCATGATTATGCGTACTTTCTTTAGCACATCTGTACCGGATGCCATTATTGAATCGGGCAAAATGGACGGAGCCGGCGAATTCGGCATCTTCGTCAAGCTCGTGCTGCCGCTGTCCCTGCCAGGGCTCGCGACGATCGGGTTATTCAGTACTTTGGGGTACTGGAATGATTGGTTCAATGCGCTTCTGTACATCGACACGCCGAGCTTGGTGCCTCTGCAATCGATGCTGATGCGGATTGAGAATAGCATGCAGTTCCTGCTTCAGAACACGAGCAACCCGTCGGTTGGCATTGGCTTGCTGCAATCGCTGCCGCAGGATACGTCGCGGATGGCTATGGTTGTGCTTGCGACTGGACCGATTATATTCGCATATCCGTTCTTCCAGCGTTACTTCATTCAAGGCTTGACGATCGGTGCTGTAAAAGAGTAGTGCCCTAACCAACTTCGTAGATTATAGAAATGTGGAGGATTCACCGTGGAACAATTCAGACTGCCCAAAATTCCGATGCCCAAGCTAGAACTGCCACAAGCCATTCAAGATGTCTTGTTGGAAGCCGAAGAAAAGCTGGCGCATCGTCCTAAACTCCTGCAATTATTTAAAAATTGTTTTCCGAATACATTAGAAACAACAACCAAGTTGATGCCAGATGGCACCACGTTTGTAATCACGGGAGATATTCCGGCGTCCTGGCTGCGTGATTCTGTCGAACAGGTCATGCATTACGTGCCTTTTGCCAAAGAAGATAGGGATCTTCAACGCATCATTAGCGGTTTAATTAAACGTCATATTCAGTATATTCATATTGATCCGTATGCGAATGCGTTTAATGAGTCGGCCAATGATTGGCATTGGAACAAAGCAGACCAAACAGAGATGTCGCCATGGGTATGGGAGCGTAAATTTGAGCTCGATTCCTTGTGTTTCTCGATGCGTCTGGCCTATGCGTATTGGAAGGAAACCGAATTGACGGATATCTTTGATGCTGGCTTTAAAGCAGCGATGGTTAAGATCTATGAGTTGTTCCAAACCGAGCAGCATCATTTTGAAAAGTCGCCTTACCGCTTTACCCGCAATAACGGGATACCAACCGATTCCCTCCGCAATCATGGCTTGGGCATGCCTGTGAATTATACGGGGATGGTGTGGTCAGGCTTCCGTTCCAGTGACGATGCGTGTGACTTTCATTACAACATTCCAGCGAATATGTTCGCGGTAGTCGCCCTTCGCCATATGCAAGAATTCGCGGAATGGGTATTCCGGGACATGGATTTCCTCGCACAACTCAAAGCGCTCGAAGCGGACATTGACCATGGCATTCAATTGTACGGGATTTATCGTCATCCGACATTTGGTCCTATTTATGCGTATGAAACAGACGGCTTCGGCAATTACTGCCTGATGGATGATGCCGGGACGCCGGGTCTTATGTCGATTCCTTACTTGGGCTATGTGACCGCGGACGATCCTATATATCAAAACACAAGACGCTTTGCGCTTAGCAAAGAGAACCCGTTCTATTTTGAAGGCAAGGTGGCTCGAGGCATCGGCAGTCCGCATACGCCGGACGACTACATTTGGCATATGGCTCTGTCCATGCAAGGCATTACGGCATCGACGGCGGAAGAGAAGCTAGAGATGATCGCGATGCTGGAAGCGACAGATGCGGATACGGGATTCATGCATGAAGGTTTTCACGTCGATGACCCAACGATTTTCACGCGCAAATGGTTTGCGTGGTCGAACAGCCTGTTCTCTCAATTGGTTTATCAAGCGATGAAGGATGGTCTTCTATGAGTCGTCCGGTCCTTATCTTCCATGAACCCGGATTCCCGAGCAGTTCGTTTAGCGATGTGCAAATCGAGCAATTGATGGCGCAAGGGGCGGTTGTAGTAGGTGCCCATGCACTTGCAGAGGCATTAATATCAGCAGTTGGCGGATGTTTCGTCAATTTGCATGCGCCGTATTTTCCGAAAGCGGCGTGGCCTGAGATTCTGGCGTTCTTGCAGCGCGGGGGCGGCCTGCTGAGTGTTGGCGGCGCAGCCTTCAAGCGTCCTGTCCGCTGGGAAGATGAGAATTGGCATGTGGAATCTGAGCAGACGGGCTACCACCAGCAGCTGCATATTCATGAAATCATGCGAGTTGAAGGAACGCCAATCCGTTCCAATATCGCGTTAGAAACGTTACCGCTGCTGCAAGGGCAAGAGTCTTTATTCGCGTTTGCGGATACTTGGAATATGGTGCCGCATACGACGCGAGACAGTGATTTGCCTCATCAGATGGGTGCGGCAGGTACGATGAGCACGCAAATTTATCCGTTGCTGAAAAGCATCGGCAAGACTGGCCGCGAAGTAGCGGCTCCTGTCGTCCTATGGGAGAATTCGCGCGGTGCGTTTATCGGTTCGCGTTGGATGTTCGTCAATGTGCCGCTGAGTCCCTCGTTTTGGAGCGAAGGCGGCGCGCAGAAATTGGTCCAATGGGCGAAATTCTGTGCGAGCGGTGTGACTGAATTGTGGATCAAGCCGAATTATGCCAGCTATGAACCTGGCGAGCACGCGATGCTGACGATTCAGACGCAACGAATTGGGGATAAAGATGCCGCTAAGACGTGGACACTGGATCTTCGGGTCGAACATGAAAAAGCTACACAAGATGCTTGGACGCATCGTCTAATCGTTCAAGTCAACAAAGAATTTAATGTGGTGCGCATTCCGGTACCGATGGATATACAGCGTGGCTTGTATCGCGTAACGTGCAAAGCAGTCTCAGAGGACGGCGAGCTCCGCTTGCTTCGTCAAGGATTCTGGGGGCACGATGCTGGGCTCCTCGCAGATGGTCAGCCCATCACTTGCGGACGCGATTATTTCATCAAGGATGGTCGTCCATTACCCGTAGTTGGCATGACGTACATGACGTCGGATGTCGCTCGCAAATTCTTATTCCTGCCGAATAGCGATGTCTGGGATCGGGATATGGCCCAAATGGCCAAAGCAGGCATTAACTGGATTCGTACGGGCATTTGGACAGCCTACCGCAATATCATGCAGGTGGATGGCCATGCTTCGGAAGAAGTATTGAGAGCCATTGATGCCTTCCTACTGACGGCCAAAAAACATCAACTGCAGGTGACGTTTACCTTCTTCTCCTTCACACCTGAAACTTGGGAAGGGGTTAATCCCTATCTCGATCCGCAAAGTGTGGAAGCTCAAAAGCGGTTTATTCGCTCCATCGTTTCCCGACATCAGGCGACGACCCATGTGGATTGGGACCTGATCAACGAGCCGTCGATGTTCGATCCAGCTCAGATTTTCTCGGATGGACCTCGTTCCAGTCGAGATAAGTATGAGAAAGAAGCTTTCATTGCGTGGCTCAAGCAGCGTCATGAGAGCATCGAACTGCTGCAAGAACGCTGGAATATGACGCCTATGCAGCTTCCGAATTATGAAGCGGCTGTCATTCCGGAGGCGGCTGACATCAATTTCGATGTGCAGGACATGCACCGGGCGAAAAAGGGGTCACGCTGGCTGGATTACTGCTTATTCTCGATGGAGATGCACAACCAGTGGGCCAAACAGCTCTATGACACAATCAAAGAAATCGTACCTGGGCATCTCGTTGTGGTAGGCCAGGATGAAGCGCTTGGCGCGCAGCGGCCTTCACCGCTTTTCTACGAAGAAGCGGTAGATTACACAACTGTCCATTCGTGGTGGTTGAACGATAACCTCGTTTGGGATGGCATCTTTGCCAAAACAGCCAACAAACCGAATGTAGTTCAAGAGACCGGTATTATGTATGTAGAGACCCCGGATGGACGTGCTAAACGTTCGGAGATCGAGCTGCGCAGCATGTTGGAGCGCAAATATGCTTACGCCTTTGCAACCGGAGGCGCAGGAGCTATTCATTGGATTTGGAACACCAATTTCTATATGGATAACGCAAACGAGTCGCACATCGGAGCTCTTCGTGCCGATGGCACGGAGAAACCGGAAGCGGATGTATCGTATGAATTCGGCCGCTTCATGGCCGAGATCAGAGATTTATTCGAGGAGCGGGAGCTGGAAGATATTGTGGCTGTATTCCCTTATTCGAATGATTTTTCCAATCGGAAACTGGCGTTCGATGCAACGACATCAATGACTCGTGTGCTGTCATACGAGATGAAGCTGCCGTTCCGCGCGGCTTCGGAATATCATTTGGAGGCGCTGGAGCAGCAACCGGCGAAGCTGATTGTGCTCCCAAGCGCGCATAATCTGGATGAACAAGCATGGAATAAGCTTATCGATATTGTGAAGCGCACGGGTGCGACATTATTGGCTACAGGTCCAATCAGTCTGGACGCGTATTGGAAGCAAAAGCCGAGGCTCATTGAAGAGCTGGGTGAAGCAGAACTTCACAATGTACGCCGTGAAGAAATGCTTGAGCTGGAAGGCACTTCGCTTCATGTCTCCTATAGTCGGCGCCGAATTGCTGAAACGTTGAAAGAAGTACGGCTTGGAGGTTTGGGAGCGAAGTCAAGCGCTGCTGGGGATCGTGTTGTCGATCTTCCTCTAGGCAATGGCCGATTGATTTGGAGTCCGCTGCCAGTGGAAGTAAACGACCGGATGGACACGGTAGCGGCACTTTACCGATATGCCGTGAATGCTGCAGGTTGCAACAACAGCAGCGGATTGCAGTGGCTTCAAGGCGATATCGCAGGGGTTTACGGAAGTAAGCTGCGTTTCAAGGGCGGTTTCTTGTATGTATTTGTTTCCGAGTTTGCCTGGGATGTGACGGTAAAAGTTCGGGATACCGATAGTGATACGACGTATGCGTTCACTCTGGAGAAAGAGCGTTCTGTGCTCTTTGCCGCAGATAAACGGGGGCAAGTGATTTCCATTTACCGCCCAGATGAAGTCCATATTGAAAGGAGCTAACCCATGAGTACCAAGCGAACGGCTCATATCATTTCCCATACCCATTGGGATCGGGAGTGGTATTTACCTTATGAGAAGCACCATGTGCGTCTAGTTAAACTCGTAGATACGTTATTAGATAAAATGGATCAAGATGCGAATTATCGCAGTTTCTTTCTGGATGGGCAGACGATTATTCTGGAGGATTACTTGCAGGTTAGACCCGAGCAGAAGGATCGCCTAAGCAAATTAATTCGGGATGGCCGTATTCTCATCGGACCTTGGTATATTTTGCAAGATGCCTTCTTGACGAGCGGAGAAGCCAATGTCCGCAATATGCAGATTGGACATCAAGATGCGAAAGCGTATGGCGATGTTTCGAAAATCGGTTATTTTCCCGACACATTCGGCTTAGTCGGGCAGACGCCGCAATTGATGCAGCAGTCCGGTATCACGAATGCCTTATTCGGCAGAGGCGTGAAGCCGACGGGTTTCAATAACACGGTTTCCGACGGTGATTTTGAATCCTCCTTCTCGGAGCTGATCTGGGAGGGGCCAGATGGTTCCCAAGTGCTGGGCATTCTATTTGCCAACTGGTATTCCAATGGCAATGAGATCCCCGTTGACAAGGAAGAAGCAAAAGCATACTGGGAACGTAAACTTGGAGACGCTGAGAAATATGCTTCCACGGGCGAACTGCTCTTCATGAATGGTTGTGATCATCAGCCTGTTCAGTTGGATCTGCCGGAAGCGATTCAAGCTGCGAGCGAGCTTTTCCCGGATACAACCTTTGTTCATTCGAACTTTAATGATTACTTGGCGGCCGTTCAGCGCTCAGGGAAGCAGGTACTTTCGACGGTCAAAGGTGAACTTCGCAGCCAGCGGACGGACGGGTGGTCTACGCTTGTCAATACAGCTTCGGCGCGCGTGTACTTGAAACAGATGAATCAGCTCGGACAAGCGATGTTGGAGAAAGTGGCAGAGCCGCTGGCGGCTTTCGCCCATGTCTGTAAAGTCGGGGAGAAGTACCCGCATCATCTGTTCACTTATGCCTGGAAAACCTTAATGCAAAACCATCCGCATGACAGCATCTGCGGCTGCTCCGTGGATGAAGTGCACCGTGAAATGGTCACGCGCTTCGATAAGAGCCGTCATGTTGCTGAAGCCATTATTGATGACAGCAAGCAAGCCATTGCGGACGCGATCGATACGTCTGACTTTACACTGGCGGGTGAAGGTGCACTGCCCGTAGTCGTGTTTAATACGTCGGGTTGGGAACGCACGGGGGTTGTAACTATTGAAATGGATGCTTTACGCCTCTATTTCCGAGATGGCTATACGCTGGAAGAAGCAAGCGCTTTTGCCAAAGCGGTAGATCTCACAGGACGAGTACTCGTGGATGCGTCTTCGCAGCCTCTCCCATGCACAGTCGAGGATCTCGGCTTGCAATTCGGTTATGATTTGCCGGACGACAAGTTCCGTCAGCCGTATATGTGCCGAAAAGTAAGATTGACGTTCGAAGCAGACAAGGTACCAGCACTAGGCTTGAAAACTTACGCTTGGGTGAAGAGGCAAACAGAATTGGCGAATTCCTCGTTGTTCACAGATGAGCGGGTTATGGAAAATGCAGCGATCAAGATTGAAATCGCGGATAACGGTTCATTCACGCTGACGGATAAGAAGAACGGCCGCACGTACCTGGATTTGGGGGTATACGAGAATGTTGGAGATATTGGCAACGAGTACATGTTCCGTCAACCGGATGGCGAAAAGCCGTTGACAACGAGCGGATTACAAGCTCAAATCCGTGTGCTCCAAGATACGGCCTACCAAGCTTCCGTCGAAATCGTCCATGATTGGGAAATCCCTGCATCGGGCGACGACATGCTGGACGTTGAACAACGTGACTTGGTTTACTATCCGCATCGCAAAGCACAGCGTTCAACGCGCATGATTCCGATGCGGATCCGCACGGAGGTTAGCTTGAGTCGAAGCGGACAAGGGGTAGAGATCGAGTCATCATTCAACAACCAAGCGATGGATCATCGTCTGCGGATGTTATTCCCAACCGATCTGACTGCGCAAACGCATCATGTTGATTCGATGTTTGAAGTCGTGCAACGCGATAATACGCCAGCCGCAGAGTGGGAAAACCCAAGTAATACGCAGCATCAACAGGCATTCGTTGATGTCAGCGAAGCGGGGGCGGGCTTGGTCGTTGCCAATCTCGGATTGAACGAATACGAAGTTCTTAGCGATGGGCGGAATACGATCGCCGTTACGCTTCTACGCGCGGTTGGCGAACTCGGCGATTGGGGCCTATTCCCGACTCCTGAGGCTCAGTGTCTGGGTGAACATACGGTACGATTGGCGATCTTCCCGCACACTGGTGAAGGTGCACAATACGAAGCCTTTACGGCTGCCTACCTGTTTCAAATTCCTTGGACAGTGGCACAAACCGGCATCCATTATGGTCGAATTGCTTCCACATTTGCTCCTTTCCAATGGGAAGGGGAAGGTCTGGCTTTATCCTCGATGAAAATGAATGAAGCATCAGGTGATGTGCTGCTTCGTTGGTATAACATGCGTTCACAGCAAGCGGAGGTTAAGGTCCGTACGCAACTTCCCCAGCAGAATTTCTATAAGAGCACGATCTTGGAAACACAAGGCGAGCGTTTGGCCGTGGAGGCAGACGGCGGCTTGACGTTGCCAGTGGGTTCCTGTGAGATCGTGACGATCGGGATTCAGCGGTAGTCGTTACCAGCTTGCAAAGACATGATTAGCTTAGGCTATTCTGGTCGAAATCGTACAAACAGAAAGTCGGAAACGGAGTAGCAAGTGACCAAGCAAAGTCACTATAATTAATATATTCTACTTGTTAAGTTGAGAAGCCAGCAGACTGCTGGCTTCTTTAATTCGTTCATTCAGTCAATAATGATTAGAGAAGAATATGAAAAGGGGGAGCAATTATGACAGGCCGATTTTTTCGAATTCCTTTCAATTCCATTCGTTTCAAGCTGATCGTCGGCTTGGTGTTGATCACAGTGCCGTTAAGCTTGCTGCTCATTTATACCAACTACTATGCGATCGGCGTTGTTCGGAGTCAAGTGGCTGATTCCAACAAAAAAATGATGTCTTTGTATATGGGACAAATCGATGAACAATTAAGGTTCGCAGAATCGAATTTAATGGGCCTGACGATCGCCGAAGCTGACTTCACCGGCATTGAGAACAAGGTTTCGGAGAGTGACCGCATCTTCGCTTTAAGCAGATTATCTAAACGAATTACCGAAAATATATTGAATTTCAAATCGGTGGACGGCTTTTTTATTTATTCCTCTCCTAATCAATATTATATGAATGCATTTTCGGAAGTTACGAATTATGCGGAACGAGAATCGGTCAGAAACTTTATTGAGGATGAAACCGGAAAGGCAACGCCCAATTTACCGATCAATCGTTGGTACGTACAGGAAATAGGGGAGAAATATTACTTGCTGCGTACGATCAAGGTGAGCAATACGTATGTGGGTACATGGATATTGATCGACAATTTAATGGTACCGCTAAATCTCATCGGACTTGGAGAAAAAGGGGTGGCCCTATTTACGACGAATGAGGGTGTGCCTTTGGTGAATGCGGAAATTGTTAGAGATAATCGGCTAGATGTAAGTAAAAATATTCAACACTATTATTTAACCGGAGACCATAATCGTTATTTGGTAGTCGGCGAAAAGTCGGCTGTGGGGGATTTCAACCTAATTGCGCTTATACCGGATGAACAAATATTAAAAAATCTTCCTATCCTCCGAAACATTGTCAATTTCATTCTTATCGGAGTTTTCATTCTGTTGCCAGTCTGTTTGCTGCTTCTCCGAAAAACGTTGCTCATTCCGATCAATCGCCTGATTTCAGCGATGAAACGGATAAAGGACGGCAATTTGGACATGCGGATTCCATCGTTCAGGACATCTGATGAGTTTCAGCTTGTTTATGAAACCTTTAATACGATGATGTCACAAATTCAAGAATTACGGATTCATGTCTATGAAGAGCAGATGAACAAACAAAAGGCGGAGCTCCAGCATTTGCAGCTGCAAATCAATCCGCACTTTTATTTGAATTCACTTAATATTATGCACACGCTCGCTCGCGCCAAAAATTATGCGTTGATTGAAGAGATGGCGCTATGCTTAGTTGGCTATTTCCGCTATATGTTCCGAAGCAATCTGACTTTTGTTTCTGTGCAAGAAGAATTACAGCATGTTCGAAATTATTTGCGCATTCAGGAGCTGCGATTTCCTAGTCATTTACAGTGTACGATTCATGTTCCTGACTATTTGCTGCGCACCCCGATCCCGCCGCTCGTCGTCCAAACGTTTGTGGAAAATGCGATCAAGCATGCGGTAACGATGGACGAACCTGTTCTTTTGACAATCGATATGGAACTTGACGATGCGGCTGTAACTCCTACGCTCAAAATAACTATACAAGATACAGGGCCAGGTTTCCCGGAAGAAGTGTTGGTAGGCATTCGCAGCGGAGCCCAGATGACGAATACGCAAGGTGAGCATATCGGAATTTGGAATGTTCAACAAAGGCTGTTACTGCTGTACCAAAGCCGTGCTGACATTTCATTTGCTAATCAAGCTTCTGGAGGTGCTGTCATTGTCATTACGCTGCCGTTACAGCTGGATATGGGAAAAGGAGAGCGATTATAATGCAAATGCTCATTGTGGATGATGAAATTCTGTTCGTGGAAGGACTCAAATCAGATTTGCACTGGGAGACATTTGGGGTGGCAACCGTTCACACGGCTTATAATATTAGGCAAGCAAAGGAGATTTTTGAAGCTCATCCCATCGATATCATGCTTTGTGATATTGAAATGCCGCAAGGCAGCGGCCTAGAGCTTTTGACATGGGTACGGGAGCATTATCCGAAAACGGAATCGATCTTCTTAACATGTCATGCCGATTTCAAATTTGCGCAGCAAGCTATTCAGCTTGGCTGCTTCGATTATTTGCTGAAGCCCGTTGCACTTTCACAGTTGGAAGAGGTGATTGTGAAAGCAAAGGCAAAGATCAATAAAGAGAGTGAGCTTCAGCAATACAGTCGTTACGGGCAATTCTGGGTCCAGCATCAGCCGATCCTGATTGAGCGATTTTGGCTCGATATTTTGCATGAAACCATTCCGTCAAATCTAGAAGCTATACGAGAGTCTGCCGCGGAACGCAATATTCCTTTTTCAGAGGAAATGAGGTTTTTACCTGTTCTGATCAGTGTCCAGCGCTTTTATAAAGAGTTGAGTTTGCGCGATGAGAAGATTATGGAGTATGCCATTCAAAATAGCGCTGAGGAAATGATCGTTGAACACAAAGAAAAGGGACAAGTTCTGCTGCTGGGCAGCCGTAATCTGCTAGCGATCGTGTCTTGGGATCAAGAAGCAGAGCCAGAGATGAAGCTATTGAAACAAAAGTGTGAAGCCTTTATCTCATCCTGCAGGCAATTTTTCTATTGCGATATTTCATGTTATATCGGGAATCGGGCGTCGGGCGTCTGTACATGAACTGCCGTCCATGGTGCACAAGCTGACTCAGCTCGAGAAAAACAATGTTGCTTATAACAATACGGTGTTCATGCTATCCGGCCAAAAACAATCCTCCAAGCCTGTTACATTGCCCGATCTGCCTGTGTGGTCAGTCATGTTGAAAGAAGGTTCAATGTCAAAAGTATTATCAGAGGTTGAGCGATACTTGGAGAGCCTGATGCAAGCAGGGGAACTAGATGCGAAGGTATTGCATCAGTTTCATCACGATTTTCTGCAAATGTTGTATCACGTCATCATGCTGAAAGGCATTCAGGCACGAGAACTGTTAAGTGATGCTGAATCCATGGAACTTGCACCGCGTGCAACACGCTCCGTAACGGATACGCTTGCATGGATTAAGCACATTATGGAGAGATCACTTCAATACGTAAACACGGTTGAACAAACGCAATCCGTCGCAGAGCGTGTAAAGAATCATATTGCGATTCACTTGAATGAACAAGAGCTGTCACGCGAAGAAATCGCTAATCATGTCTATTTGAATCCGGATTATTTGGATCGCATCTTCAAGAAAGAAACCGGCATATCCGTTACTGAATATTTGGTTCAGGAGCGAATGGGGATGGCCAAGGAGCTGTTGTCCAAAAGCGGAATGTCGGTCAGCAGCATCGCCGTGCATGTCGGGTACTCGAATCTTGCGCATTTCTCCAAACGATTCAAAAGTGTGACAGGTATGAACCCGAATGATTATCGACAGCTGCATGGTCGGAATGGTACAAGCGGAAAGTCGAAAACGGAGTAGTGACTGTTTTACCGGGTACTTATAATGAAATTGTTCGGATAACAACAAATAAAAGGAGATAACCATGAAGAAAAGAATGAGTTTCTTAAGTTCAGTTATCGCATTGACGGTCGTGATTTCAGGTTGCAGTTCCGATAATGAGGCATCAAGCTCCAAGAAACAGGATGAAAAGAAGGCCGAAGCGCCAGTTGAGCTCACGGTGGCGATTCCTGTTAAAGGCGCAATTCCGAAAGATATGCAGCTGGTGAATGACGAGATTAACAAAATTGCCAAAGAGAAAATTAATACCACTATTAAGCTGCTGCCTATCAGTTACAGTGCCTATGTGAATCAAATGAATTTGATGATGACCGGTGGAGAAAAGCTCGATTTGATGGTGGTGTGGGGAGCATTTTACTCCAACTATGTTGCAAAAGGACAAGTACTGGCCCTTGATGATTTACTTGCCAAATATGGAAAAAATGTTTCAGAGTCGCTCGGCCCTGTATTTCTAAATGCACCCAAAGTGAAGGGGAAAATTTACGGCGTTCCGAGCATTCGTGATTTAGCGCAAGATTACGGCTTTATCATGAGAAAAGATTTAGTAACCAAATACAACATCGATTTGAGTAAAGTGAAAAAATTGGACGATCTTGAAAGTGTACTAAAAACACTCAAAGAAAATGAGCCGAGCATGGCTCCTATGACGAATAAGGCGAATACCTCCCTATACGGTACGTTCAGCACTAGAGATTCTTTGGGCGACGATTTAGGGGTGCTTCTGAATAATGGTCAAGACGAGCTGAAAGTCGTGAACTGGTACGAGACTCCAGATTATGCCAACATGGTGAAGCTCATGAGAAAATGGAACCAAGCCGGTTACGCGATTAAAGATGTCGTGACAAACAAAGAAAGTGAAAACACCATTATTAAAGCAGGTAAGGCAGCGGGGAATATCACGCACATGAAACCAGGCTTTGTTGAACAGCAATCCAAAATAATCGGAACTGAAATGACCGCGGTCAAGCTTGCGCCAGCAGCTGCGAATACAAGTACGGTAAATAGCGTGATGTGGGGGATTTCGCAAGGTTCCAAAAATCCGGATAAAGCTATGCAGTTCCTTAATCTCATGTACGCTGACAAAGATATTGTCAACTTATTCTCATGGGGGATCGAAGGTAAGCATTATGTCAAAAAGCAGGATGGTTTGATTGGCTACCCTGCAGGAGTGGATGAGAATAATACAGGTTACGCATTGAACCAAGGGTTTATGTTCGGTAATTCGTTCCTTGCCGATGTATGGGAAGGTAATGACAAGAATGTGTGGCAGGAAACGAGGAAGTTCAACGAGAGTGCTACCCGGTCAAAAGCGCTTGGGTTTACCTATGACAATTCTTCGGTGAAGACAGAAGTCGCTGCGGTTACAAATGTCGTAAATCAGTACCGATTGGGGCTGGAGGACGGAGCCTTCGATCCGGATAAAGAACTGCCTAAGTTCATTTCTGAGTTGAAAGCTGCCGGAATCGACAAAATTATTGCTGAAAAGCAAAAGCAGTTAGATGTTTGGGCCAAAGAAAATAACGTGAAATAAGCGGAATATCAATGAAATTCAGGAGGATATAATGGGAACTGCCTACAAGCAAAGAGCAGAGGAAATAGAGCGCAGAACGAACTTGCGTAATTTAGGTGGATATCGCACGGCAGATGGAAGGACAATCAAGCATAATCTATTGTTCCGCTCTGCAGAGTTGGCGGAAATGAATGAAACGGATATTGCATACCTGCAAGAAAACGGTTTGCGCTATATCTGCGATTTCCGTTCGGAAGGTGAACAAATAGCTAATCCCAACCCAGTTGTCGCTGGTGCAGAAGACATCCATATTTCCGTACTGGGTGGCGTTGTAAATCCACAGGAAATGTTTGAATTGATTATGAAAATGGACATATCTGAGTTCAAGGGAGATTGGCTGGAAAACGTGTATGTACAGTTTGTCTCTGATCCAATTGCTAAGGCTGCATATCGTCGATTTTTTGATCTGATACTGCAGGCAGAAGGCAGTCCGCTGCTTTGGCACTGTGCAGCAGGTAAAGACCGAACGGGATTTGCTGGAGCCATCTTGCTTCTTGCACTAGAAGTGCCTATGGAAACCGTTATGGAGGACTTCTTAAGAAGCAACAATAACCGGAAAGAAGCGATTGAGCACGTGCTTAGTTCGATTCAAGAGAAGCTTGGAGATGACAACAAGCTTGCCAAGGTTAGGGAAATGATGGCTGTCAAACAGGAGTACTTGACTACGGCACTAAACGAAATCAAAAAGAACTATGGGACGATGGAATCCTATATGGAAGAAGTGCTCGGCTTGACCTCAGAAGCGCGCGAAAATCTGAAAAGCATTTATTTAGAGTAAAGGTGAGAATGCCAAATAAGTCATATGAGAAGAGGGACGATACATGGTTGATTTGCATGCAAAACCTTTTCATCTAGACGATAATGGGATTGGATGGGTTAAGGACACTTTGGCCGCCATGGATCTTGCCGCCAAGGTAGGACAGCTGTTTTGTCCGATCGGATTCACCGAAGATAAGGAGCATCTAGCGAAGCTGACGCAAAAGATGAGAGTCGGCGGCATGATGTATCGACCTGGTCCCGGGGAGAAAGTTCAGGAAACACATCGCTATTTGCAGGAAACTTCGGAAATTCCGCTTCTTATTGCCGCCAATCTGGAAGCTGGGGGCAACGGCACCGCTGTAGATGGTACTTTTTTCGGCAAGCAACTACAAGTCGCAGCTACGGACAATACGGACATGGCTCGCAGGCTTGGCGTTATTGCTGCTCGAGAAGGCAGCGCAGTAGGTGTAAACTGGGCGTTTGCGCCAGTCGTGGATATCGACGTCAACTTTCGCAATCCAATTACGAATGTAAGAACGTTTGGGTCTGACCCAAAGCGCGTTGCTAGCATGAGCAAAGCTTATACGGCTGCAGTTCAGGGACATGGCGTAGCTGTTTCGATTAAGCATTTCCCAGGCGACGGCGTGGACGAGCGCGATCAGCACTTGTTAACATCGATCAATTCGTTATCGGTCGAAGAGTGGGACGCCACTTTTGGCCATGTGTATCAAGAATGCATTGATGCCGGAGCCATGAGCGTTATGGTTGGCCATATTGCTCATCCTGCTTACAGCAAGCAACTTCGTCCGGAGCTCAAAGATGCGGACATTATGCCGGCGACTTTGACGCCGGAGCTACTGAACGATCTGCTGCGAGGCAAGCTCGGATTCAATGGACTTATTACGACGGATGCTACGCCTATGGCCGGTTTTATGATAGCGATGAAGCGCGAGACAGCCGTTCCCGCTTCGATCGCTGCAGGTTGTGATATGTTCTTGTTTAATAAGAGTATTGAGGAAGATTTCTTCTTTATGATGAAAGGGATCGAGACGGGCATCTTGACCGTTGAGCGGCTGGATGAAGCGGTGACACGTATTCTCGGTGTTAAGGCTTCGCTTGGTCTGCATACAAAGAAGCGGGAGGGGACTCTTGTGCCTGGCGTAGAGGCGCTATCCGTTCTGAAGTGCAATGAGCATATGAGATGGGCCGGGGAATGTGCGGATCAGTCCGTTACACTTGTGAAGGACACGCAGCAATTACTGCCGATCAATCCAGAACGTCACAAGCGCATTCTACTCTTCTCTCTCGGGGGCGAGGAAGGCTTGTTCAAATCAACAAACATAGCGCCTTACTTTATCTCCAAACTAGAAGCGGAAGGCTTCGAGGTCCATATATTTGATACGAAAAGTTTCGATTTAAGGACGATGTTTGCTGGGGTGAAGGCGATGACGGATCAACATGACGTTGCTATTTACTTCTCCAATTTTGAGACTCACAGCAACCAAACGACTGTCCGGGTCAACTGGGCACCTCCTTTTGGCTTAGATATGCCATGGTTCATTCAGGAGCTGCCAACGATGTTTATTTCCGTAGCTAATCCGTACCACCTGCTGGACGTACCGCGTATACCAACGTTTATTAATGCGTATTCAGCCAGCGAGCATGTCGTGGACGCGATTATCGAGAAGCTGCTGGGACGCTCCGCTTTCAAGGGGATCAATCCTGTAGATCCATTCTGCGGCTTTTGGGATACACGTTTATAAGTATGAGGTGCAAGTTGGACTATGAAAAGGGGAATTTCTAACATGTCGATACTTGCCGTCATTTTTGATTTGGACGGTGTGCTTGTGCACACAGATCAGTATCACTACCAAGCATGGAAGCGAATGGCGGACGAAGAAGGCATTGCATTCGATGAGTCCGTAAACGACAGACTGCGTGGCATTAGCCGGATGGACAGCTTGGAAGTTATCCTTGAAAAGAGCAGCAGAACGTATACAAGTGCGGAAAAAGAAGTTTTGACTGAGAAGAAGAATGGCTACTATCGTGAACTACTGAATCGATTGACTCCCGGAGACGCGGCCCCTGGTTCTCACGAGATCATCGCTGCCTGCAAGCAGCAGGGAACGAAAGTCGCGATCGGATCATCGAGTCGGAATACGCCGATCATTCTAGAAAGGCTTGGCTTTACGCACTTGTTTGAAGCTGTGGCGGATGGTAATGAGATCGTTAACAGTAAGCCGGATCCCGAGGTATTTCTACTCGCGGCGAAAAAGCTTGCCATAGATCCCGAATGTTGTCTCGTCGTAGAAGATGCAGAGGCTGGTCTTATCGCTGCTAAGCGTGCTGGAATGAAGTCGGCCGCCATTGGTACTGTGATAAACAGCCCGACTACTGCTGACTACCGGCTTTATCGTTTGGAAGAGCTGACGGCTGTCATTTGGGGTTAAATAAACATAAAAGGAAGGGGCAGACGGCTCCTTCCTTTTTTATATATACAGCGTCTCGATTTTACCTAAGGAGAGATCTCTCATGATGACAAGCATTGACGTTCATATTACTAGCAGGTCGGAATCGTACAAACGGGAAGTCGAAAACGGAGTAGTGGCGGTTCCGCCTAATTCCTATAATGAAAGTGTAAGCAAACAATAGATGCCATGAAGTGGAGGAAGTGAGTAGTATGACACAAGCAATAACGAATAAATCCTCAACGAGTAAAAGGCTGAGTAGGTGGAAAAATTATTATCCACTTTACCTTTTGATGATCCCAGGCGTGCTTTACTTACTCATTAACAATTATGTACCGATGTTCGGTGTTATCATCGCGTTTAAAGATATCAATTATCAGGCAGGTATACTCGGCAGCGATTGGATCGGGTTTAAAAATTTTGAATACTTGTTCAAGACGAAAGATGCCTTCATCATTACACGCAATACAATTCTGTACAATTCGCTTTTTATCATTGTACACACGGTCATAGCTATTTTTGTAGCAATTTTGCTAAATGAAGTGAAGAAGAAATTTTTATCCCGTTTTTATCAAAGTGTCATTCTGCTTCCCTATCTGATTTCGATGGTCATTGTTAGCTATCTCGTCTATTCCATGTTAAGTGTCGAATCAGGCTTGATGAACAAGGCCATTCTTCCGCTGTTCGGAATTGACGGCATTTCTTGGTACTCGGAGGCGAAATACTGGCCGTACATTCTGACACTGGTGCATATTTGGAAAGGTGTCGGATTCTTATGCGTCGTTTATTTAGCTTCCATCATCAGCATCGACTCGGAGTATTACGAAGCTGCGACACTGGATGGCGCTTCAAGATGGTATCAGATTCGCTCCATTACTATTCCTTTGATCATGCCTGTCATTATTATGATGACCATGCTGGCGATTGGGCGCATTTTTTATTCGGATTTCGGCTTGTTCTATCAAGTGCCAATGGACTCGGGCGCGTTGTCCAAAACGACAAATGTCATTGACACCTACGTGTATAGAGGTCTGATGAACCTCGGGGATATCGGGATGTCATCGGCAGCCGGTGTGTACCAATCGCTTGTCGGATTCGTATTGGTTATCGTATCCAACTATGCGGTGCGCAAATTTAGCAAAGACAATGCCTTATTTTAGAGGGGGAAAAGATTCATGGCACAAGATAGTAAAGCGCTGCAGTGGACTACTCATATTGTTCTAATCGCATTATCCGCTGCAAGCCTTCTGCCTTTTTTACTGCTCATCATGTCCTCCATTTCAAGTGAGACAAGCATTATTCAACATGGATACTCTCTGTTTCCGCAAGAATTTAGTTCCAAAGCGTATGTGTATTTACTGGATCACTGGCAAGAGTTGGGCCGCGCGTATGGGATTACCGTGTTCATTACGATAGTGGGCACCACTGCCAGCTTAGCCATCACGTCGATGCTGGCGTATCCGATTTCTCGCCAAGATCTGCCGTGGAAGAAATTTTGGGCATTCTTCGTTTTCTTTACACTTTTATTTAACGGTGGCCTTGTCCCGACGTACTTGATTTATACACAGGTTCTACATGTGAAAAATACAATTTGGGCTTTGCTTATTCCTGGGCTGCTCATGAACGGATTTAACGTCCTACTCGTCCGCACCTTCTTCATGACGTCCATTCCGCCAGCGCTTATCGAAGCGGCCAAAATCGATGGGGCGGGTGAGATTAAAACCTTCTACAAAATCGTTCTCCCGCTGTCGGTTCCGATCATGGCGACCATCGGTCTGTTCGAGGCCATCCTGTATTGGAACGATTGGTTTAACGGATTAACTTATGTGACCAACCCGAAGCTGTTTAGCATTCAAAATATTTTGAATCGGCTCATTCAAGATGTCCAATTTTTGAGCAGCAACTCCGACATGGGATCGGGCGCTGGGGCGAAGGTCGCAGAGCTTCCGAGCACATCAGTGAAAATGGCGATTGCTGTTGTCGGTGTACTTCCAATTCTGGTGGCGTATCCGTTCTTCCAAAAGTACTTTATCAAAGGAATTACAATTGGTTCTGTGAAATAGTGGGAAATATCGGGAGGGTACGGCTATGAAAGCAGTCATGATGATGTTCGATTCTTTAAATAAGCATATGCTGCCGAGTTACGGCTGCGATTGGATTCACGCTCCCAACTTTCAAAGACTGTCTGAGCGGACAATAACGTTCGACAAATGTTACGCGGCCAGCTTGCCCTGTATGCCTTCACGGCGTGAGATTCATACAGGACGTTTTAACTTTTTGCATCGAAGCTGGGGGCCGCTTGAGCCATATGACGATTCGATGATCGATTTGCTTCGAAAAAGCGGCGTGTATACGCATCTAACGACCGATCATAATCATTACTTCGAGGCCGGGGGAGCTACGTATCACACCAAGTACAATTCGTGGGAGTTTGCCCGCGGTCAAGAGGGAGATCCATGGAAAGGAAACGTCGAGGCCCCGCACATTCCGGAAAGCTTAAGCGGCCCTAAGCAGGGCGATTTATGGAGACAGGATTGGGTGAACCGACCCTATTTAGATAGCGAAGAGAAGATGCCCCTGGCGGTAACAGTCAATCGGGGGATTGAATTTATCGAGAAAAACCGCGATCAAGATCGTTGGTTTTTGCAAATAGAAGCTTTCGATCCACATGAGCCTTTTTTTACCCAGCAAAAATATAAGGATTTATATCCGCATGATTATCAAGGCAAACATTACGACTGGCCGGATTATTCGAAAGTCACGCAGCAGCCGGAAGAAGTTCAGCATATGAAATACGAATATGCGGCGCTTGTCAGCATGTGCGATGCATATTTGGGTAAAGTGTTGGATGCATTCGATCAGTACGATCTTTGGAAAGATACCCTGTTAATAGTGAATACCGATCATGGATTTTTGCTAGGTGAACATCGCTGGTGGGGGAAAAACATCCAACCGCTCTATCAAGAGATCTCGAATCTCCCCCTTTTTATTTGGGATCCCAGATACGCTGTAAAGAGTAAGAGAACGGAAGCATTAGTTCAAACGATCGATCTACCTCCAACGCTGCTCGAGTTCTTTGGAGTAGACATTCCTGCCGATATGCAAGGCAGCTCTATCCGACCGATAATCGAATCGAATCGGACCATTCGTGAAGCCGCTTTATTTGGCATACATGGCGGTCACATCAATTGCACGGATGGAAGATATGTCTACATGCGGGGACCGAAGGACATAAGCAACGGGCCGCTGTACGAATATACGCTGATGCCGACGCACATGCATACAATGTTTGATCCGAAAGAGTTTACAGGAATGGAACTCGCCGCTCCATTTTCGTTCACGAAAGGCTGTTCCGTGATGAGGCTCCTGGCTGCAAACTTTTTGAACCCGTATCTTTATGGTGATTTGTTATTTGATCTTGAAGCTGATCCGTCACAAGAGATCGTCATTGCAGATCCGGAAGTAGAGGCGACCATGATCGACCATATCGCCAGGCTGATGCGGGAGCATGATGCGCCAGCCGAGCAGTATGAGCGTATCGGCATTCCGAAGGACGGTATCGTGAAGGCTGAGGAACTCGAACGGGAAAAAGAAACCAAGCGGAAGCAAAACGAAGTTGATTTGGGGCTAGAAGAGCGATGGATCGGGAAATCGAAAGAAGCCTTTTTCACCCTGAGCTGCCTGACGCCGAATCCAATGCGATCGATGCTGAAAGCGAAGCTGGCTACGATGGTGCAAAGCAAACCATCGCTGGAAGTGTGTGAAGATGACATTGTCCAGCTTGCGATGAGCTTGTTTGGCAATCACGCGCCGAGGCTTGTCGGTTTTCTGAAAATGCTTTTGGTGTAAGGGATGGCGGAGCGGTTAATAACATATAAAGGAGTTTGTGGGATGAAGGATGAAGGACGAAAACCTAATTTCTTGTGGATTACGTTGGAGGATACGAGCCCAAGAATGGGCTGCTACGGAGATCCTTTGGCGCGTACACCCCATATAGATCGCTTAGCCCAAGAGGGCACTTTGTATCAGAACGCATTTGCCACGGCGGGAGTATGCGCTCCCAGCCGATCCGCGGTCATTACGGGCATGTATCAAACCGCGATAGGCACGCATCATATGCGAACCGCACATACGAATGTGCACACACCAGAGCTGCCGACACCTTATTATGCAGTTCCCCCTGCTCATGTCAAAACGATTCCCGAAATCATGCGTGCCAACGGATATTATTGTACAAACAATGCTAAAACAGATTATCAGTTTGAGGCGCCTTTAACAGCATGGGACGAAAACGGCAAAGAAGCCCACTTCCGCAACCGGGAAGACGGTCAGCCCTTCTTCGCTGTATTTAATTATGACGCTACACATGAGAGCGGCATGTGGCCCGCTGAGTTTATGAGGCAATTTGCACCTAACTATGAGGAGAGACCGCTCACAACCGACCCGGATCAGGTCGTTCTTCCACACTACTTGCCGAATACACCGAAATCGCGAGCAGCGCTTGCCAAACACTATGACAATCTGGCCAGTGCTGACGAGTTTGTAGGTCGCATTCTTCAACAGCTTGAGGAGGATGGTTTGACGGACAATACGATCGTCATGTTATGGAGCGACCACGGAGAAGGGCTGCCGCGTGCCAAGCGGTGGACGTATGATGCGGGAATCCGCGTGCCGCTTATCGTCAGGTGCCCCGAAAATGTGAAAAATGGACAAGTCAGTGAACAACTAGTCAGCATGATCGACCTGGGACCAACGGTGCTCTCCTTGGCTGGGATACCCGTTCCTCGGCATATTCAAGGCCAGCCGTTCATGGGAGCGCATGCGGAATCGAGAGACTTTGTATTTGCCACGCGTGACCGGTATGACGAAGCTTATGATAAGGTTCGCGCTGTAAGAGATGCACAATTCAAATACATTCGTAATGATTATCCCGATCAGCCTTACCTTCAGTGGATCCCGTTTAGTCATCTTCATCCCATATTCCAAGAGCTGTGGAGATTACAATTGGCAGGCGACTTAGAAGGCGATAAGCAAGTTCTCATGCAAAATAAGCGCCCTCCTGAGGAATTGTATGACTGCGTGAGCGATCCTCATGAACTTCATAATTTGGCGGACGATCCATCTTATCGGGAACTACGGATACGTCTGCGCAAGGAGCTTGACAATTGGTGCGGGAAATACGACGTTTGGGGGGATATACCAGAGACACAAATGGTTGCGACCATGTGGCCCAATGGCATTCAACCACAAACTGCTAAACCGCTCTTTATCCAGATCAATAGCCAGTTGCCGGGTAAGAATGCAGTGAATGAGGGAATCTTCAAAGAACCGACAGCGGTTATGCTTCATTCAGCAACACAAGGTGCTTCCATAGCATATACGACCAATGAAGATGTGAATCCTCGTTGGAAGCTGTACACAGGCCCGATAATCGTAACCGATTGTATTGCGCGTATTCGAGCGATTGCGGTGCGCATTGGCTATAAGGATAGTGAGGAAGCGCAGGCTACCTTTGTTGTTGAATGAGGACGGGTACGGAAGATTACTTTGGCGGCGCTTGGAATATGTATAGATGGCACATCATGGACATGCAGGTTTAGGGCAGCGTGGGATTATCGACGAACTTTAAGATAAGTAGTGAAGAGCACTGCAGATATTGCCTGTATGATGGGCGAGGTCTGCAGTTTTTTCGAACATGGTCAGATTTGAAGATAACGATTGAAGTTTGGGGCGTTGATAAGAAACTAAACTTCAAAAGGAACGCCAGCAAGCATAGAGTTTGCTGGCTTCTTGCCCATAAACGAATATTGACATGTGTTATAACACGTGTTATTTTGTTCTGGAGAAGGTGATTGAATGGCAAAGCGCGTAACGAGTTTTGACGTCGCTAGACGTGCAGGGGTGTCCAGAAGCATTGTGTCAGCGGTTCTTAACAACACGCCCGGTATCGGAGTCGGTGAAGAGAAGCGAAAAGCGGTTCTGGACGCAATTGAGGAGCTGAACTATCGGGTTGATGCGCAGGCAAAGGGAATGAGAACCGGCCGAAGTTACTGTATCGGTGTGCATGGGGATTTAAGCAACCCGATGTTTACACAGATGCTGCAGGGGCTTCAGGAAGCCTGCAAAGAGAGGGGGTACCACGTCCTTCTGTGTGGTGTGGAAAACCGAACTGAGCTGATCGAGCTGTTCATGCACAAGCGAATTGACGGCATCGTGACCAAAGACACGACGGGCTACGCGGATGAGAGTTGGGAGAAGGAGCTGAACGATCAGCAAGTTCCCTTCATTTCGGTTGAAGGATACCCAGAGAGTTCGAGAACTACTTCGATCCTCATGGATTATAAGCAAAGTGTGCATGATGCACTGAACGCCATGTGGGGGCTAACTAAACTGCCTCCAGTTTATCTGGGGGTTTATAGAGGGTTTGAGTATAAGCCGAATTGGGGAGACCGTGAACGACTGCAAGGTTATCGGGAGTGGATGAGCCAACACGGCTGCGAGGCTTCTATAGAATTGCGCCAGGAAGAGTCTAGGCAATCTGCACCTAAGGATTGGGAGAAGTGGCTGGAGATGCTGCCTAAGCCTGTTTCTATCCTTTCCAATTGGTCAAGAGGGGCTATATATATATACCGTGCCGCTAATAAGCTAGGCCTACGCATCGGTGAAGATGTGCATATTATGGCAGCAGATAACACAGAAAGCGTTAATGCTTTCTTGGTTCCCGCATTAAGTGCTGTAGAGGTTCCCTACCCAGACATGGGCCGAGCAGCTGCAGACCGAATTATCGCGTACATCGAGGGGAAGCAAGCGATAGATAGCAAGGAAAAGCAATGGGTACCAGCAAAGTTATCGATGAGGGATAGTGTAATGACAGGTAGGAGCAGGTAGACCTACCCTTTTTTATTATCTGACATAACACGTGTTATAGGGGGAATAGACATGTTTTGGATCATGGAAAAGCTGGAGGCAAGACTTAAGGAGTTAAGCGGTTACAGGTATCGTGGGGAAAAAACGCTGACACATATTCGTAAGCAGGTGGATCATGAGGGAATAGTGGGAGCCTACCCTTCATGCGAGGGAAAGTGGGAAGAAGTGAGCCTAGGAGATCGTTGGACCGGACGTGATTACTACGTTTGGCTAACGATCGATGTTGAGATTCCTTCCGCGTGGGAAGGACGTAATGTGCTCGGACGATTTAATTTCGGTCAGACTGGAGGAGGCAACAACAGCGGTTTTGAGTCCTTGCTATTTGTGAACGGCAAGCCCTATCAAGGTGTGGATTCCAATCACGAGGAAGTGTTCTTCACTCCCGATTTGATTGGAACGAAGGTAAGCCTTCAATTCCGGCTTTGGTCCGGTTTGAATGGCTATGCTCCTGAAGCTCCTATAGAACATACACTGCGCCTAGCGCGTATAGGTTGGTTGGATGAAGCAACTGATGATCTTTTCTTTACTGCTCGGGCAGCTTTAGATACGGTGATGGGACTAAAAGAGAATTCGCCGGACTATCACGATTTATCGAAGGCGCTAGATCGTGCCTTTCTGCGGATTGATTGGTCCTATCCGGGCTCTGAGGATTTCTACACCTCAATCTCAGAAGCAAGAGATACATTGCAAAGTGAACTTGCGCAGTTAACCAATCGGCACCCCGTAACAGTGCAATGCATAGGTCACACGCATATTGACGTAGCTTGGCTATGGCGCCTAAAGCATACACGTGAAAAGGCTGCTAGATCGTTCTCGACCGTACTCCGTCTGATGGAGCAATATCCGGAATATGTTTTTTTGCAAACCCAGCCGCAGCTTTATGACTATATAAAAAAGGACTATCCAGAAATTTACGAACAAATCCGAATGAGGGTGAAAGAAGGACGCTGGGAGGCCGGAGGCGCGATGTGGCTTGAGGCCGATTGTAACCTAACGTCGGGCGAATCCCTCGTCAGACAGATGATGTACGGGATGCGTTTCTTCAAAGAAGAATTCGGTGTTGATTGCAAATATTTGTGGCTTCCAGATGTGTTCGGTTATAGCTGGGCGCTGCCACAAATTTTGCGGAAATTTGGGATCGATATGTTCATGACGACCAAAATCAGCTGGAACCAATACAATCGGATGCCCCATGACACCTTCCAATGGAGAGGAATTGATGGCAGCGAGGTACTCACTCATTTTATTACAACACCTGACCCAGGTGGTAGTGAGGGGGCCTTCTTCTATACATACAATGGAAAGGTGACGCCTCATTCTATACAAGGGATTTGGGAAGCTTATCGCAATAAGGAACTTAATCAATCGTTACTGCTTTCTTACGGTTATGGGGATGGTGGAGGCGGCGTGAACCGCGAAATGCTCGAAATGCGACGTAGACTTGAGAACATGCCGGGTGTGCCGAAGGTGACGACAGGGCGGGCGGATGCTTATTTTGAACAATTAAAAGAGACGGTCAATCAGACAGATCAATATGTGCACACATGGGATGGGGAGCTTTACCTGGAGCTGCACCGCGGGACTTACACGAGCCAAGCTTACAATAAGCGGGCGAATCGCAAGCTGGAGCTTTTATACCGGGAGACAGAATGGTTAAGTGCTTTGAACAGCGTGCTTCGTTCCGATTGGACGGAATATGGACAATCAGATCTTGCCGAAGGTTGGAAAATTATTTTGCGCAATCAGTTTCATGATATTATCCCAGGCTCTTCCATTCGTGAGGTGTATGAAGATTGTAGGCTGGAATATGCGGAAGCATTCGAGCTTGGTCATCACGTGTGGCATCGTGCAGCAGAAGCTATGGCTGATCCAAAGAGAGAGCTTGACGGTATCAAGAGCTACTTGGTATTCAACAGCGCCATTTGGGATCGTGATGGGGTTGTATCTCTGCCAAGCGATTCATTGCCCGCGACGGGAACATGGACTGACCATGAAGGCGTGAAGCTCGACGCAACCCATTCGGGTGATCAGTGGTTGATCCCTGTTAGACAAATTCCGTCTATGGGTTACTCTACCATTTATTATTCGACGAGCCCTGCTGCTCTTCAAGATGATCATAAAGATGTTTTCGAACATGGTGATGACTGGATATCTACTCCTTTTTACAAGCTTGAGTGGAATTCCGCCGGTCACCTCACACGGATTTATGATAAGCGTGAGAACCGTGAAGTGCTCGCGGAAGGCGAAGCCGGCAATGTGTTTCAAGTGTTCGAGGATAAGCCGAAGGGGCGTCATGAAGCTTGGGATATTGATTTGTTTTATCAGCAAAAAATGCGCGTGATCGGAGATCTCCAATCGGTTCGTCTAGTCGAAAACGGCCCGTTTCGTGCTATCCTTTATTTCGAGTGGCTTTATGGGAGATCGACCATTACACAACAGATGATCGTATATGCCGACAGCCGAAGAATCGACTTCGATACGAAGGTAGATTGGCAGGAGCGTCGTCAATTGCTTAAAGTGGCCTTCCCGGTGAAGGTGCGCAGTACGGAAGCCACCTTTGACATTCAATTTGGTAACGTGAAGCGGCCAACGCATTGGAATACGAGCTGGGATTATGCGCGTTATGAGACAGTGGGCCAACAGTGGGCTGATTTGTCAGAACGCGGCTATGGAGTCAGTTTGCTTAATGATTGCAAATATGGCTATGACATTAAAGACCATGTTATGCGCTTAACGCTAATAAAATCGGCGATGGTTCCAGACGCGACGGCAGATTTAGGTGAGCATTTGTTCACCTATGCCTTATTTCCGCATCGAGGAGATTGGCTTGAAGGCGGCACCGCCCAGGCTGCTTGGGATTTAAATAATCCGCTTTGCATTGCGCCAGGAATTGCTCATACCAGGGAGGCTTTGTCCCTGTTCAAAGCTAAGGGTGGACATGTGCTGGTGGACGCTGTGAAGAAGGCAGAGGACCAAGATGTACTGATCCTGCGTCTTCATGAATATTCGGGTGCGCGCAATGAGATTATTTTGGAAAGCGCAATGAAGATCATTTCTTGGCAAGAATGCGACCTGATGGAGCGGCCTCTAGAGGAGCCTAACTATGGGGAAGCGCTTCGTTTTGAAATTAAACCCTACGAAATTAAAACATTTATTATTGTAATCCTTTGATGAGTATATGTGAGATAAACCTTTAAAACCGAGGGATCGGATAGTAGTCTGTAATAGTGAATACTTGCATATGTCAAAGAGCTTCTACACGGCAGAACAATCTGCCTGTAGAAGCTCTTTCTTTTCTCCAGAATCCCCTTACAAAGGATAACAAATGATCGTGTTATACATTGTTTTCTCATCTGCGATGTTCTCATAAACATGGGGCTGATCGGCGGAAAAGTGAATGGCGTCTCCGGCCTTCAACTCGTAGGTTTCATCCTGAATACGGAGTCGAAGCTCACCACTGATCATCAAAATGTATTCTTCAACGCCATCATAGTGAGCTTCCGAGGCATGGGTACAGCCGACTTCAATTTCAACGGTGTAGATTTCAAATTGTTTTTTCTGCTCAAAGGGAACGATGGGAAATGCTCGATATTTCCCATCCTCCTCTAGAAAAGGTTCAATTTCATCGAGGTGGATATGGGTCACCTTGGGGACATTGTCCTCGATGAGCGAAGTAAAGGAGATGTGAAGTCCATTTACGATTTTCCACAATATCGAAATCGTTGGATTGGAATCACCGCGCTCGATCTGACCGAGCATCGCCTTGCTGACGCCTGTTAATTCTGCGACCTGATCCAGACTGAGTGATCTTGCTTTGCGTATATTTTGAAGGTTTTTCCCGATCTTCTTATGAATTTGCTCCTGATCCATTGATTTCTCCTCTTCCTACAAGTACCTCAAGTATAAACCCAATTTAGCATAGCTGCGAAATATTTTCAAACAGATATGTACAATATACCATCCGTATGTATAATATATTGTATATGCAAGATAACGCACAAAAAGTCATTATAGTAAACTTTATTCTTTTAAATAAGGGGGGCATACAACATGAGAGAGACGATGATCGGACTTGTAAAAGAAGTTCGTGGACCTGGTGCGGTTTTACGTGAAGTTCCGATACCACGCTGTGGGCCTGACGAAGTGCTGGTTAAAGTAAAAGCTACCTCGATTTGCGGGACAGATGTCCATATCTATAAATGGGATGATTGGGCGGAAAGCGCAGTCATAACACCGAATGTATTCGGTCATGAATTCGCTGGCGTGGTCGAAGAGATAGGATGCCAAGTGACCAATGTGAAAGTCGGAGATCATGTTTCAGCAGAAGGCCATATCGTATGCGGTGTATGTAAGGCTTGCCGAACCGGCAATGCCCATGTCTGCCCGAATACGGTTAGCTTCGGGATTACAGCGCCAGGCTGTTTTACGGAATATGCAGTCGTTAAGGCATCGAATGTCATTCACAATAGGCCGGATATGCCGTTTGAACTGGCCTGTTTGCAAGACCCGTTAGGAAATGCGGTGCAGACCGTATTGTCGGGAGAAATCGTGGGGAAGTCGGTTGTCGTCATCGGAACTGGGCCCATCGGGTTGATGGCGGTTGCCGTTGCCAAAGCGAGCGGCGCTGGTGTCGTGATCGCAGTTGATATTAATCCGTATCGCTTGTCACTTGCGAAGCAGATGGGCGCTGACTATACCATCAATAGCCGAGAGGAATCTATGGTAGCAGCTATTCGAGCCTATACCGATGGTGAAGGCGCTGAAGTCGTTCTAGAAATGTCAGGATTTCCCGATGCGATTCGTGGAGGTTTTGAGGCAGCGGCTTCTGCCGCACGAGTATCCTTACTCGGCATTCCTACACAAGAAGTGCCGCTTGATTTATCACGCCATATTATTTTCAAAGGCTTACGTATTGATGGGATTACCGGTCGGCGTATGTACCAGACTTGGTATCAGTTGAAAGGTTTGCTAGATCAGAAACGAATCGATTTGAAACCGCTTATCACTCACACATTCTCGCTGCAAGATTATGAGAAAGCCTTTGAATTGATGATATCAGGGCAATGCGGTAAAATCGTTTTTTTACATGACACGGAAGTTAAATTACCCTCAATGAAGGAGTGTGCGATTCATGGCTAATTGGAACACATTGGAGAAAGAACTGGAGCAATTGCAAAAGGAGGGCCGTTACCGTCCACTGACCGTATGGGAGAGTGGTTCTGGTGCATGGATGACATTGAAGGGGCGTTCGGTACTGCAAATGTCCTCTAACAATTATTTAGGGTTTACCGATCATCCTGGCATGAAGGAAGCGGCTATTCGTGCGATTGAGAAATATGGTGTTGGCAGCGGATCGGTACGAACAATCACGGGGACGCTTGATATCCATGATCAACTTGAACATGAGCTTGCCAAATTTAAGGGAACCGAAGCGGCACTTGTGTTTCAATCAGGCTTTACGGCGAATCAGGGCGTTCTGGCCTCGCTTCTTGGACCTGATGATGTCGTAATCAGTGACGAGTTAAATCACGCCAGCATTATTGATGGGATTCGGTTAACGAAAGCGCAGCGGAAAGTATTTGCCCATAAAGACATGGATCAATTGGAAGCAGCGTTAAAAGAGAGTGCTGGATTTCAGAAGCGTATTGTTGTGACGGACGGCGTTTTTAGCATGGATGGAGATATCGCACCGCTGCCAACTATTGTGGCACTTGCTGAGAAGTATGATGCCTTTGTCTATGTAGACGATGCCCATGCGAGCGGTGTACTTGGTAAGAACGGTAAGGGATCGACGGATCATTTCGGTTTACACGGTCGCGTGCACATTCAGATCGGCACCCTTTCGAAGGCGGTTGGAGCCGTTGGGGGTTACGTGGCTTGTGAGCAAGTTGTCAAAGACTACCTAATCCATAAAGCGCGTCCTTTCTTGTTCAGTACATCTCAAACACCGGCGGTTGCGGCTACTTGTCTCTCGGCCATTCAAGTATTGCAACAAAGCAGCGATCTCATCGCGAGACTTTGGGAGAACGCTGCCTATTTCCGCTCAAAGGTGCAAGCACTTGGCTTCGACACAGGAGCAAGCGAGACGCCAATTATTCCTGTTATCGTGGGGAATCCAGCAGAGACGATGCAGTTTTCTGATTTGCTCCTGCAAGAAGGTGTCTATGCCCAAGGGATCGTCTATCCGACGGTAGCTATGGACAAAGGGCGTGTGCGTTTTATTGTCACGGCTCAGCATACACGGGAAGAACTTGATTTTGCGCTGCATGCGCTGCATAAAGCGGGGAAACAGCTCAATCTTTCCATGAATTAAGCTGTGGAGACCTTTTTGAAGCAAAAAGTGGACAATTGAACAAATTAGTTTAGTCTTTTACATTAATAACTTCAGTTCTTTCTACAAATTGTGAAGTATACGGGAGATTGGGGTTCAACTACTATGATATTAGGTAACCAGTCGTCCTGTGTAATATTCCATTTTGAAAGAAAGAAGGGATTCAATTTTGGCCTATATCTTATCCCAAATGAACCAAATGGGCATTCCACCGCTGTTGAATGGAATTGCGAGTGATGAACAATGGGCAGAAAAACTGTCTGGCATTCGTCGAACATGGCTTTCGTACATTGGCGAACTGCCTGCCAGGGTGACTGTCCGAGTGCAAGTCAATTCCCAGAGCAAGCAATCAAGCCATACTAGGCTTCATGTCGAATATGATACGGTTTATGGGGATAAAATTACCGCGTACCTCCTTATTCCAGATGACCATGGATCCAGTCGTTCGATGAAAGAGGGATACCCGGCTGTTATTGCGCTCCATTCGACACATGAGCAAGGGAAAGAATATATTGCACTTTCTACTGGCGGGAAAAATCGCTTGTATGCTCTCGAACTGGTGGAGCGCGGCTATGTGGTGCTGGTCCCCGATGCGCTGACAGCTGGTGAACGGATCTATCCGAGCAGAGCGGCATTTGATAGTACTCCTTTTTATGAAGAGTATCCTGAGTGGTCAACAGCAGCCAAGAATATAACAGATCACATGCAAGGCATTGATGTTCTATGCGCGTTGGATTATGTTAATCCGCGCGCCATCGGGGCGATCGGACATTCGTTTGGCGCTTATAACGCTTATTTTCTGGCAGGTATAGATGATCGGATTAAAGCAGTTGTATCCAGCTGCGGGTTCAGTCCGTTTATTGGCGATCCGCATCCGGAGCATTGGGGTTTCCGGTCTTATCCTTACACGCATATCCCGAAAGTTTCTGCGGATTTGCAGCAGGACCGGATTCCCTTTGAATTTCACGAGATTGTCGCCTTGTGTGCCCCGACGCCGTTTTTCAGCTACGCGGGACAGGACGATCATATCTTTCCTCAGTGGAAATCGGTTGGAGAAATGATGCTGGAGCTTTCGAGGCTTTACCGATGGTTGGGCAAAGAAGACCGCTTTCAATCCTTTATGGGGACGGGCGGACATGATTTTCCAGAGGAGATACGGATGTTAGCCTACCGGTTCCTTGATCAATGGTTGAAGAAGGAAGGCGAGTAACGGATGAAACCACTCAAGATTGTCATGCTTCAGGATGTCGTCTATACGGAGCGTATTTTTAAGCCTGAACATGTGAAACAAATACAGCGTCATGGCACTTTATGTATCAATCCCCGTAAAAGTCCCCCTACGCCAGATGAAGTCGCGGAGCTGATCGTGGGGGCAGATATCGCCATCACCTCCTGGGAATGTCCGCCGTTCGAGGCTGCCATCCTCGACCGCTGTCCAGAGCTGAAGCTGATCGCTCATGCGGCCGGCACGGTCAAGCCACTGATGAGCCCGGACGTCATCTCGCGCGGGATTCGCGTCTGCAGCGCGAACGAAGCTTTGGCGCGCGGAGTGGCGGAAACGACGCTTGGCCTGACTATCGTTTCGTTGAAAAACATCTGGCAGCTTGCCCGCAATACGCGGGATGGCGAGTGGAATAAGCAGCGAGAGCTCGTTCGAGAACTATATGAAGTAACTGTCGGGGTCATTGGCGCAGGATTGTCTGGTAGACATTACATTCGCTTGCTGCAGCAGTTCGAAGTGCAAGTGTTGGTGTATGATCCATTCTTATCAGCTAGCCAAATCCAAGAGATGGGAGCGGTCAAAGTGGAGTTGGACCAACTGCTTCAACAAGCCGATGTCGTCTCGATCCATGCGCCTTCGATTCCAGAAACGAATCATTTGATGAACGAAAGGACACTCCGGCTGATGAAGGACGATGCGATCCTCATTAATACGGCAAGGGGGTCGCTCATTGATGAGGAAGCGCTGGTCGCGGAATTGCGTCAAGGAAGGCTATGGGCCTGCTTAGACGTCACGCAGCCTGAACCGCCAGACGTCCAACATCCGTTCCGTTCGCTGCCTAATGTTACACTGATCCCGCACATTGCTGGAGCGACTAACAACGGCCTGCATCGGCTTGGCAGCTTTATCGCTCGAGAAATCGATCTCTTCGTTCAGGACAGTCCGCTCTTAGGCGAAGTGAAACTATCAGGGCTTCATTCGATGGCTTAATGGTTGTAGAACACAAGAAGGCTTACGCTTGCATCATGCTTGCGTAAGCCTTTCTGTGTTAAGTTCCGTTATTTCGATATTCGGCTGGCGTAATACCTGTATATTTTTTGAAAACTTTATAGAAATAGGTGCTGTTGTTATAACCGGTCTTCTGCGAGATTTCCTCAATGGGAGCATGCGTGGAGAGAAGAAGTTCCTTTGCTCGCTCTATTCGGAATTCGTTCAAATAATCGGGAACCGACTGGTTGGCGAGCTTTTTGAAAATACGCCCCAGATAGGCAGGAGATAAGTCGAGGATCTCCGCAATTTTAAATAAGGATAATTCCCGGTCGGCGTAATTCTGATGAATGATGTTATCAATGGATGCGATTAGGTTATCGTGTTTTGAGCTTTTTTTGTCTTTGAAGCCTAGACAAAGCTGATCGATCAATTCGCAGAAATGATTGTGAACATCTTGAAGCGTCTCCAGCTTATGCATGTGATGGATAAAGGAACTGAAATCGTAATCCAGGGGGATACCAGTATTCTTATCCATTTGGAGTGCCGTCGTACTGAGCGAGAAAGCCAACTGATTAAATAACATGTTATACACGATATAGGATGGCGGGTCGACGGCACGTACAACCTCACCGAACCATTTCTTAGACTCTTCCGCTTTGCCAAGCTTAAGCGTCTCCAACATGTTGTTCTCAAGTCCAAGAGGATGGATGTACGGTGTGATCGTTTGCGGACGATGCTGACGGCTATGCAACAGACAACGGTAACCGTCGGTGAATTTGTATTTTAACTGTTGCAGGGCTTCTAGATATAAGTCTGATATCTCAATTAGGCTATCGCCCGTTCTGCTAATGGAGGCGGACAGCGAGATACCGAGGAATTGCTCGGCAGCGTCTTGCACGTTTTTTACGGTATCCATCCATGCATGATCACTTTGGAAGCTGCCATTCAGAAGAACCGCAATGGTCTTTTCATCGATATCAATGCACTCGCAGATGCCGATTTGTGAAAACAGTTCAGAAGCGATGTTCATCATGCCGTATCTGAGCAGCACCCGGTCTTCAAAGTGATATTGTTTGGAAAATGAATCAAATCGGTCGATTACGAAAAGAACAATGATAAAATCACTTGTCGGATCCATCACGATATCGAACTCACTGAGTTGTGTTTCGATATCTAGTGGTTTCCTAAATCCGCTATTATGAACAAGCTGACGCAAGAAATTTTGCTTTAACTTATCGTGATTATTGCGTTTTTCCTTCATTAAAGTATTTAATTTGGATGTGACTTTCTCTATCGGCTTGTATAGCGTTCTGGATAAGAAGAAGGAAATGCTGAGCCCGACTAACAGAATGACTAAACAGATCCAAAGAACGGTTTTCTTGATCGTTTCAACTTTTCCCATAATGGTGTCATAAGGCAGTACCCGGATGAAAAGCCAGTTGGTAAATTCATGTTTGGAGTACACAACTAACGATTTCACACCCTCTACATCATCGACAAAATAATCGGAAGCTTGATTGGCGGAAGCAGTCCTTATTTTTTGTACATAAGGCTTATCCTTCAGATCTGCCAGGAAAGGCATTGAATCGGTACTGGTTACCAGGGTGCCTTTGTTATCAATGATAAACGTTGACCCATTTTTGTTCATATCAAGGCTTGTAATGGCGTCCTTCATCCATCGCTCGGGTACATTAAGCATAATCATATTGTCGAGGTCCTTGGACTGGCCTTGCAGATCATAGAAGACGAAAGTATACACATTGGCCATTTTGACTTCCTGAAAAGGGGTTTGAACCGGTATTGCCCGGGGAATAGGGGCTAACCGTTTGTAATTTGTGAAATGCTCCACCAACATGCGCGCATCGGCATCGTAGAAATCATCAAGGCTCTGAACGGTATTGACGGAGGACAAGGTGGCAGAGTAAACCGTTTTGGAGTTTTTGCTGTACAGATAAATGGAATGGATGAAATAGTTCATATTCAAATAAGCATTTAAGCGATTTAAAGCGGCATTCGTTTCCACATTACCTGGGGATGTATAGTGAAGGAGCTTATCGAGCAGCGGATCGGCGTATATTTGCAGCGCGTAGTTAGTCGAATTTTCAATCATCGATTTGGCGCTGTAGCTCGTCTGGGACAAACTGCTTTTCTCCGATGCATAGATGTTCGATAAGGCGATCTTCTCGAAGCTCGCGTAGAGAGTAGAGGACAAGGTTACGATGGTGAGGATAATACAAACGATGAGCGAAAGAAAGATGTTGGCGTAAAGCTTATTGGATGTGCGAGCCGCTGTGAGTTTCATCGTAATGTCCATGCTCCTTCGTTATTCGGGATCGTTGCCATTATTATAATGAATATTTAGTAAACAGGTAAGAGCACGTACAAAAAGTGTAAGGCTGAACAAATTCGTTTAGTTGCATTTCACAAAAAAATGGAGACTTTTCACCGGTTTGTGAAGTATACGGGGAACTTGATCGTAGTCTACTATGGAATTAGGAAACCGGTTGTCCTAAACAAAGCGAATTGATGGAGGGCTGCATGGAGAGTAAGCATTCTGTAGAGAAATATGTGTTCCAAATCATCGGCTATTTCTTCATATCGCTGTTCGCAGTCATGTGTTTGATTCCGTTCCTAATGATCGTCATAGGCTCATTCACGGAGGAATCCCAAATTATTAGAAACGGATATAGCCTCATTCCTAACAAGCTTTCATTCGATGCCTACGCATTTATTTTTAAAAATCCGAAGCAGATCGTATCGGCCTATCAAATTACGTTGTTGGTTACAATCGTCGGTACATTAGTCGGGTTGTTCCTAACAGCGATGACAGCTTATGTGCTGCAGCGAAAAGATTTCAAGTACCGAAATGTATTCGCTTTCTATTTCTTCTTTACTACCTTATTTTCCGGTGGACTTGTGCCATGGTACATTATGATCGTCAAGTATTTAGGATGGAAGGATTCGCTCTTGGCCTTAATTGTGCCTGCCTTATTAAACGTGTTTTATATCATTATCATGAGAAGCTTCATTAGCTCGACGATTCCAGATGCCATTAGCGAATCGGCGAAGATCGATGGTGCCGGCGATTTCCGTATCTTCTTCTCCATGATACTTCCGCTGACTAAGCCGGCTCTGGCTACGATTGGCTTGTTCATTGCGCTTAATTATTGGAACGATTGGTATCATGCAACCTTGTTCATCAACAAAGAAAATCTGTACCCACTGCAGTATTTTCTCTATAAAATCTTGAGCAGCATCGCCTTTGCCAACTCATCCGTGGCTTCGCAAGGCTCTGTCGTCATGGATACGCCGAAAGAATCTTTTAAGCTCGCCATGACGGTCATCGCAACAGGACCGATCGTTCTTCTTTATCCTTTTGTTCAAAAGTATTTCGTTCAAGGTATTACGATAGGCTCTGTCAAAGGATGACGCCGGCTGCGGCCGTTGATCATAGATGAGTGAATCACTAAAGGGGAGGATTTATCGATGAAATATGTAAAGACACTGATGACAGTCAGCTTAGCGGCAGTCATGCTTATGGCAGGATGTTCGACAAACTCAAGCCAAGGAACGGCATCACCTAATCCAACAGCAGGCTCGAATACGGCAACAGCATCGAACAAACCGGACATTTCTAAAGAAGTGAAGCTGAAAATGTACCTGATCGGGGATCAGCCCAAGGACATCGGGCTTGTCTATGACGAAGTCAATAAGATGCTAAAACGTGATATTAATGCGACTGTTGAGCCTATTTTCCTCTCTTGGGGAGATTATCTGCAGAAGTATCCTCTTCTGTTCGCTACAGGTGAAGATTTCGATTTGGTTTTCTCAGCAAACTGGATCAAATATGGTGAGCAAGCAGTTAAGGGGGCATTCCTTGAGCTTACGCCGGATCTGTTAAATAAATATGCACCGCAGACAATGAAGGAAATGCCGAAAGAAGCCTGGGAGCAGGCGAAGGTACAGAATAAAATTTATATGGTTCCTGCCTCGACCAAAGATTTCTCTATGGCCGTTGTCGGTGTCAGAGGCGATTTGAGAGCGAAGTACAACATCCCTGAGTTGAAAACGATCAATGATTTTGAGAAGTACCTTGAAACCATTTCCAAAAATGAACCGAACATGGTGCCTTTCGATGAAGGCATTAATGCTTATACGATGTACGACTTCATGGTTGGGACTGAATTAACACCTAAGCTCATTATTGGTAATTCGCTCGTTTCTGTGGACTTAAAAGATAAGTCTGGCAAATTGATTGATATCGCACAAACGCCGCAATATTTGGAATTTGCGAAGAAAATGGCCGATTGGAATAAAAAAGGCTACTGGTCCCAGAATGCTCTGCTGAATAAGACGCCAATCAAAGATTCGTTTCTTGCTGGCAAAAGTGCATCGATGGCCGGAAACATTCAGGATATGAGTCTCGGTGTAACGGCAGCGAATCAGAAACATCCAGAATGGAAAGTTGAGCTGTTTGATCTATACAACGGCAAGGCAACCTATGTTAATCCGTATATTGGAAATGGAATGTCGATCAATGCCAACTCCAAAAACCCAGAGAGAGCGTTGATGCTGCTCGATTTGTTCCGGAACAACGCGGACTATTTTAACCTGACGACTTATGGCATTAAGGGCAAGCATTACGAGCTAACTGCGGACAAAAAAATACAGGCGCTAGGCGGAACGGATTCAGGCTATAAGATCGACTCCGGTTCACCTTGGGGCTGGCGAACAGAAGGATTGATTAAACCGCTTGCCGACGAACCGAAGGAAGTTGCAGCCATTAAGGCTGGATGGACGAAAACCGCGATTACGAATCCGCTGCTCAACTTTGTGTTCGATACAACGAATGTGAAGAATGAATTGGCAGCGATCAAAAACGTCAAGGATCAATATCGGAATCCGATTACGCTCGGTGTCGTGAATGATCCAGCAGATGCTGTAAAGACTCTCAACAACAAAGATAAAGAAGCCGGTCTAGATAAAGTGATCACAGAAGCACAGAAACAGCTGGACGACTATGTAAAGAATAATAAATAACGTTGGTGAAAGGATGAGAGAGGCTGCGGTCATCAGGCAACAGTCACTCTCATTTTTATTCCATAGGAGGACATCCGTATGCATACGAAAGGTTTTCTAGGCGATTTGCGAAGGAATCGCACACTATATCTGATGATTTTACCAGCGTTTTTATTTTTTCTGATCTTCTGTTACTTCCCTATGGCGGGAATGGTCGTTGCCTTTAAGTCTTATTCCTACAAGGATGGTATTTTTGGAAGTCCCTGGGTTGGTTTCGCTAATTTCGAATTCTTTTTCAATTCAGGGAAAGCTTTTCTTGTAACGAAAAATACGGTCATGTACAACTTCTTGTTTATGATTGTGAATAACCTGCTCGAAATGAGCATTGCTATTGTGTTATTCGAGCTGGCAGGTAAATATGTCAAGAAATTTTTGCAATCGGTCATCTTTCTGCCTTATTTCATCTCGTGGGTTGTAGCGGGAGCTATTGTCTATAATTTTCTCAATTATGAGTTCGGCGCGGTGAATACATTCTTGAAGTCGTTAGGTTTCAACCCTGTAAACTTTTATAATAATCCGAGTTTGTGGCCTTATATTCTAGTTTTTTTTAGCGCATGGAAGTCGGTAGGGTATGGAACCGTTATCTACCTTGCGAGTATTGCAGGCATTGACTCGGAAATGTACGAAGCGTCCAAAATTGATGGAGCGAATGTGCTTCAGCGGATTGTCCATATTACGATCCCATCCATCATTCCGACCATGATTGTTCTGCTGCTGCTGAAAGTCAGTCAAATCGCAAGAGGGGACTTCGGCTTGTTCTACCAGCTGATCGGCGATAATGGACTCTTATATGATAAAACCGATATTATCGACACGTTCTCCTTTCGGGCGCTCCTCGATTTGCAGGAATTCGGCATGGCAGCAGCAGTTGGCTTATATCAGTCCGTCCTCTGCTTCCTCATTATTGTGTTTACCAATGAATCTGTGAAACGAATCAAGAAAGAAAGCGCCTTATTCTAAGAAAAGGATCGTTGAGAGTGAGAGGGGGGATGCTCGACAGTAGGAAAAGTTAGCTTGAAAGGAAGGCAAAAATGGGTATAGGGCCTTACGAGAAATCGTAAGGCTATTTGAGTTCTCAAGCTAATTGAAAATGCTTAGTTTAAACGAAGCGCACTTCTCTCAAAATGTTCTTCTTCCGGGCTTCAGTTGGGTAATCGTATTCATCAATCACGCGGCGAAGAAATATCATTAAAATATTCTCCACGCTTCAGGGCATCGACAAATCGCTGGAGCCATTCGTAATAGGTATGCCCATGTCGAAGTTTATATAGATCTTGAAGAGCGAAATTACGCTCCTCGTCTGTAATATGTTCGTCAAGAATCAATTCAGTCAACTTAGGAAGAGCTTTACTTATGGCTTCTGTCATTACATTGATTTCGCGCTGGAGCTTTAGCGTGAAAAAGTTTTGAAAAGCAAGAAAAAAATCAACCTCAGCAGCATACAATTCTTTTCGCTCCTGTTTTTCCTCTAGTTTTTTGACCATTTGGGATTCTACCAATGATCTAACCGCATAGCTCATATTACTTTTACTCATATTCATTCGAATCTTCATCTCATCGAGAGTCATCGGCCGATCTTCAAAGAACATAATCCCATACAATTGACCAGATGAATGAGTTGCTCCGTACAAATCCATCGTTTCTGCGATAGCATCAATGATGTCTTGTCTGATACGTCCCCTTTGTTCTGCTGCGTGATTTTCTTCTATTTGTGACATTAGAATGCTCACTTCCCTATTCTTGATCGACTAATAGATTCAATAGATTTTGTTTGAATTACAACTATTATAGCAAAAAAACACTTGAGACAGTCGAGAAAAATGAAGGGGGGCTTTTACATAATCTTAATGATGAGTTTACGTTCAGTTGACACAATGAAGAAATTACTAGTGTACAATAATTATTGTACGAAATAGATAAAAGCAATAAAAAGGTTATAAAATCTTAATAATTCAAAAATAATTGAATGAAAAGAGATTTTCTTTTCTGCTTAATTAGTTTCGTATCGCCCATCACAATCGAAATAGAATCGACTCAAAACTATGAAATTAGGAAAAGGGGATTTAACGATGAAAACGAAATGGAAATCACTTACGTCAATGTTACTTATTACAGGTTTATTAGCAGGCTGTGGTACTGCGAAGCCGGAAAACGCAGCTAGTAGCGGCCAGCCGAGTCCAACAGCAGCTGCAAACAAACCAGCGGAAATCACCGTTTATTCCGCAATGGAAGAAGAACAAATTAAAACCTATCTTACTTCTTTTAAGTCTCAGTATCCTATGATTAAGGTAAACATTGTTCGTGATTCGACAGGGATCATGACAGCTAAGCTAATTGCAGAAAAGGAAAATCCTCAAGCTGACCTCATCTGGGGATTGGCCGCCACAAGTTTACTAGTTATGGATGATCAAAAAATCTTGGAGCCTTATGCGCCTAAAGGTGTCGATCAAGTGCTCCCTGAATTTAAAGATAAATCGAGCGTTCCCAAATGGGTCGGTATTGATATCTGGGAGACTGCCATCATTGTAAACAAGGTAGAGATGGAAAAACGTCACTTGGCTATTCCCCAATCGTACGAGGATTTAGCTAAGCCGGAATACAAAGGGTTAATTGCTATGCCGAATCCCGCATCTTCAGGTACAGGATACTTGACGGTTAATGCACTTATTCAATTGTACGGTAAGGATAAAGCTTGGACTTTTATGGATAAATTGCACGATAACATGATGATTTATACCCATTCTGGATCCAAACCGGCGAAAATGGCAGCTTCAGGAGAAGTTCCGATTGGTATCTCATATGGATACAGCGGCATTTTGGAGAAGAAAAAAGGGTCACCAATTGAAGTTATTTTCCCTAAAGAAGGATCAGGTTGGGATATGGAAGCCAATGCATTAGTGAAAAAGAAAGATATTAAGCCGGAAGCGAAGTTGTTCTTGGATTGGGCGATCAGCGCTGAGCCTATGAAGGAATACAATAAAAATTACGCTATCTTAAGCATTAAACAAGAAGGAAACCAAATTCCTGAAGGCTACAGTAAAGATCCGGTATCCCAATTGACCAAATTGGATTTGTATCAAGCCGCTAGAGACCGTGAAGCTGTACTGGCAGATTGGGCAAAGAAATATGATTCCAAATCAGAGCCAAAGAAGTAGAAAGTAGATTACTGTGGGATGCCGATGTTGGCATCCTTCCCATTTTCAGGGATTTATGTAGGGGAATTCGTTAAAAAGGAGCATTAGTTATGAAGCCAGGGTATTTATCGCTTCGCAACCTTTCTAAGCACTTTGGGAAGCAAACTGCGCTGCAGGACATAAATTTAGATATTCATCAACATGAGTTCATCTGTCTGTTAGGGCCAAGCGGATGCGGGAAAACAACGTTGTTGCGCATTCTTGCGGGTCTGGAAAAAGCAGATAGGGGCTATTTGACCATCGAGGGAAGAGATATCACTTCTGTACCAGCTGGAAAACGGAACTTCGGCATGATGTTTCAATCGTATGCGCTATTTCCTAACCTAACGGTTTCCGAGAATATTGCGTACGGACTTCGCAATCGTTTAACCAAGTCCCAAATCATTGATCGCGTGGACGAGCTTCTAGGATTAGTGGAATTAAAGGAACAGCGCCATAAAGTACCCTCACAATTATCGGGGGGCCAACAGCAACGTGTAGCTCTTGCGCGAGCGCTCGCATTTTCACCAGATTGTTTGTTGCTAGATGAGCCATTATCTGCACTTGATGCAAAGGTTCGTGTCAAGCTGCGACGTGAGATTTGCCGACTGCATCAACAATATGGGATGACGACAATTATGGTGACGCACGATCAGGAGGAAGCCTTAACGATGGCTGATCGCATTGTCGTTATGAATCAATCGCGAATCGTTCAAATCGGCAGCCCGAATGACGTGTATGAACGTCCGAATAGTCCCTTTATTGCCGATTTCATTGGAGCAGTCAGCTTTATCGAAACGAATAACGGAAAGCAAGATAACCCAATACTGGCAATTCGTCCAGAGCATGTTCAATTGGTTCGGGAAGCTCATGAGAAAGGCAGACAGGGGATCGTACGGGAAATCGAATATCGAGGGACACATTATCGCTTGGTTCTAGAATTAGTGGATCATCAGGATTTTCCGCTTAGGCAGTTTCTTACTGTTGATCAGCAGGCGCAAGCTATGAAGACTTTTAACATCAAACTAGGTCAGAAGGTCACTTTTAACTTGCTGCCTGAACACGTCATCCGATTTGATACGGTATCCGATATTGCGGTTGGGTGAGGAGGTGAATGGTATGGATACGTGGTTAAAAAGAGTACGTCCGAATGCAAACGAATGGAGTCAAAATAGTATCATTTTTATAATGATTATCGCCTTATTCTTTACGATCCTAATGCCGCTTGGCGAACTCTTAATCAAAGCAGTTAGTAATCAAGATGGGAATTTTGTTGGACTTGCTAATTTTTCCAAATATTTTTCTACACCGACACTTGTATCTTCATTATGGAATTCTATAAAAGTTTCATTCATTACGACTATAGTCGCTGTGACACTCGGATTCGGATTTGCCTATGCGCTTGAGAGAAGCGGAATCCGAGGGAAATGGTTTTTTCGTTCCGTAGCGTTACTTCCACTTTTTGCACCTTCGATGCTGCACGGATTAGCATTAATCTATTTGTTTGGCAATCAAGGCCTTATTTCAACTGGGTTCTTTGGTTTGCTGCCTGAATTTCGAATCCAACTTTACGGGCCGATCGGGATTGTGTTATCCGAAATTTTATATACTTTTCCACAGGCATTTCTGATGTTATCGGTAGCTTTTGCAAGTTCGGATTATCGCTTATACGAAGCAGCAGAGACGCTTGGTGCGTCGAAATGGCGTACGTTTTGGACGGTGACTGTACCAGGTACCAAGTTTGCGCTCATTAGTACGGTATTTGTTTGTTTTGTCCTGACGTTCACTGACTTTGGAGCACCTAAGGTTGTAGGCGGACAATACAATGTTCTTGCGACCGATTTGTTCAAGCAAGTGATTGGTCAACAGAATATGCAAATGGGGGCCGCCGTCGGTGTGCTGCTGCTAATTCCAGCGGTGATCTCGTTTGCCATTGACCGAATTTCCCAGCGAAAACAGAGCGGATGGCTAAGCGCCAAATCAATGCCTTATCGAATTGAAGCCAATAAACTGCGCGATGTCCTATTATTCCTACTTTGTTCAATTGTATCTGCTGTCATTCTAAGTATTATTCTTGTGGCGCTCTATGGATCAATCGTGAAGGTATGGCCATACAACTTACAGCTATCTTTGTCCCATTATGATGGATTTCTTGACGGGGCAGGACCGTTTGTGAATAGTTTGATCATTTCGGCTGGTGTTGCTCTGATTGGCAGTGTAGTGACATTCCTATTTGCCTATCTCATTGAAAAATCTCGCGGTTATGTCGTATTGCGAAATAGCGCATATTTTCTATCCATGCTGCCACTTGCCCTGCCGGGATTAGTACTAGGTCTCATCTATGTATTCTTCTTTAATAATCCGAACCAGCCCCTAAATGGGTTATATGGGACCATATGGATTATGATTATATGTAATATTGTACATTTTTATTCGGTTTCATTTTTAACGATGACCTCAGCGCTTAAAAAGCTGGATAGCGAGTTCGAAGCAGCCTCAGAAACGATGAATGTGCCTTGGTACAAGACACTTGTCAGAGTCACGCTGCCGATGTCATTGCCGTGCATTGTGGAGATTGGAATGTATTATTTTATCAACAGTATGGTGACGGTGTCGGCAATTATCTTTTTGTATGCGCCAGACCTGAAACCGGCTGCCGTGGCAATTGTTAATATGGAGGACTCAGGTGATATCGCTCAGGCGGCAGCCATGTCGCTGTTAATTATTTTGGCAAACCTGATTATGCGAACAATAGTCATGTTATCGTCTGGGAGAATGCGTCGGAGAACGGAAGCATTATTGGTTAAGAAAGATAGTTAGTATTCACCTATATGAGGATCTCGGGAGCGATTGGAATGCCAAAATTGATGGTTAACAAGAAAAGTTATTCGGTAGAGGGTGTGTTATTTGATAAAGATGGCACAATACTCGAATTTATAAGTCTTTGGGGATATTGGAGCGAATCGTTGTACCGGAATTATGCAAGTAAAGTATTGTCTGTTGCAACGGACGGAGTCATCGATCCCATCTCAGATTTGTGGGGGACGGTTTATGATCACGCTGGGCATATGATTGATTATAGTAGAATCGGGCCACTGGCCATGGGATCGATTGGCGATTTGCTTGCTATATTAGCATGGCAAGGCTATCGGCTAGGACTTCCCTGGAGTGAATCCATGCGGTTAGCAAGGGAAAGTAAGCGACTGGCAGATGCAGAAATGGAACAGATTCGGCCCGTGATTCCGATGCCAGGAGTTATAGACTTTCTGAAGCAATGCCATGATCACAAAGTGCCCATAGGCATTGTAACGGCTGATGAGACAGCGGAAGCGGAAAAACATTTGCAGTGGTTGGGCATTCGCCAGTTTTTTAAAGTTATTGTCGGGAACGATCTGGTGGAACAAGGTAAGCCTTATCCAGAAATGGTCTATAAGGCCTGCAAAGAGCTTGGATTAGCACCAAACCAAGTGGTCGTGATAGGGGATACCAACAGCGATATGCAGATGGGGAAATCCGCAGGGGTTGCAGTCACTATAGGGTTAATGAGAAAGGATGAGCCACAATCTAACGAATGCTGGCTAAAAGATGCGAATGTGACAGTCTCATCGTACGCGGAACTTCATTTGGAGGAATCCGCAAATGAAGGGTGAGAGCGGATTGGGATGGGTACTTTTAATACTTGCCATCCTCTTTGAATTATCGGGAACGACGTCCATGAAGCTATCCGAAGGTTTCACCCGATTTTGGCCATCTATTTTGATGTTTATTTTATATGGCTGCAGCTTTACCTTGCTCAATTTTGCTCTTACTTACATTCAAGTTGGCGTTGCTTATGCGATTTGGTCAGGTGTCGGTATTGTTCTAATTACGCTTGTGGGACTTGTGCTGTTCAAGGAATCATTTAATATAACCCAATTAGCTTGGATATTACTCATCGTTGTCGGTGTCATCGGTTTGAAGTTAAGCAGTAAAGTTCATTGATATGGCGGTTTGCAGTCTCATGTTTACAATAAATAAACCCGCATTTTACATGTAATTAACCTATTGAACGCAATTTAATTGTACAATATATTTTGTACATACGTGAAATGGTAGATTTTTTAATGAGAAAATTATACGTGTAAAAATTTTATTGAACGTAAGCTATCTTCGATATGCAAATTTTTTTCCATAGGGATGAGAGAATTTTGGGAGGTGGTGCTTACGGATTGAAATGGTCTTTATTTATTGAATCCGACTTTGGTGAGTTTTATTTTTTACTTAATTTTACGAGCTTTTTGAACAGATCCTTAAACAACTAGAGTATGGAGGTTTTCTGTAGTGAAAAGAATTTTATCCGTTACCCTCGCATCAATGATGTTAATCGGTACGTTATCGAACACTGCAGTACATGCAGAGAATGGCGTAGTAAATGCCAATCCCCTTATGGCATCGATTAAATTCGATAATAATTTAAACGACGATGCAAATCAAGGGCATCCGTTGATAGGACATGGAAATTATAGTTATGTAGAAGGTGTATTACCCGGGACCAAAGCTCTGCACGTAGAAAGCGGAAACGGCAATTATGTCGGTACGACGCAAAGCTTGAATGTTGGTAATGACAGTTTTACCACATCCTTCTGGTATAAGGGCGACACTAAGGATAATCAGGTCATATTATCGAACAAGGATTTTGGTAAGAGCTCTAACGCAGGCTGGGCGATTTATACATCACCCAATTCGGTCAATATGAATTTAGGATTCCCGGCCGCATCAGTAAAATTTGGTCGCGACACGTTTAATGCTTCCGCTTGGCGTTACGTGACATTTGTTGTAGACAGAGATAAAATGCTCGGGTCGTTGTATATTGATGGTTACGAAATGGCTGAAACTTCGCTGGGGATCGGAACTTTAGATACATCGAACCCATTAAATATAGGCAGTGACGGAGTGGGCGGCAATGGTGGCAATTCATTCGATATCGCTGATCTGAAGGTTTGGAGTGGTGCACTAAGCAGTGATGCAGTTCAATCTAGTTATAATGGTTACGGTTTAAATAAAGTAGATATGAACGCACTTAACGACAACATATCAGAAGCAAATACATTCATAGCAGGCGGTCTCGGCGAGGGCTTTAGCCAAACCGATTTTGATTATTTGAAAAATGTTTTTAATATGGCAACTTCGGTAGTAACAACGCAAAAAGTAAAATTATATACACAGGAAACCATCAATTATTACGAACGTGAACTAAACAACGCCATATTCATCTATCAAAAAAGTAATAAAACATTAACTCCCGCCGATTTAAATATAGCGGATAGCAGCGACCCGGAATACAATGGTGATACTGTAAATACGCGTCAGGAAGAAGATATTAGAAAAGACTTGCAAGTATTCCCGCAGGCCGACGTCATTGTACAGCCTGGCGACATTACTGGCGGTAACAACGCCAATGAATATGTGTGGATGGATAGTTTTAAAACCGTATACAATAAACTTAAAGCTGAGGGCTTATTTAAGACTACGAAGTTATATGTAGTAAAAGGCAATCATGATATGGGCGGCTCCGAAGCCTTTGTACCTGATGGTACGGCGGGCGCGTGGAACGAATCAACGCAATCGTACAATAACGATTTCTCTAATAGTGCTTATAGAGTAAAGATAAAAGGATATAATCTGATTGGTTTTGATGCAAATGTTAACAACAGTAACACGGTGGGAAAAGCCACCAATTTCCTCAACGAAATTAAAAGTGAAGCGGATTATGATCCGAAAAAACCCATAATTGCCATGTCTCACTACCCGATAGGTGGAACCGTGTGGTCATCGGCATGGAGCAGCGCTGCAAGTAATAATTTCGGTAAATTTATTGCCGACAATAATTTTTCGCAGGTGTTTTATATGTCAGGTCATACGCAATACGATCCGACCGACGAACGTTCTCTCTATCAAGGTGCGGCTACGTATCTCGATTCTGGTGGGTCGAACTATTCCAGTTATCAAGACGACGGTCCGTTCGGCGGATATATAGAAGGCTCATATGGAAGCTATCATACTACACCTCGCATCTCGAATTTCATAGAGGTTTACGGTACAAAATTGATCATCAAGCAGTATAATTTAGCTACAGATGAATTTGTAAGCATACCTCGTGTAGTCAACGTGGGCGAAGGCAAAGATGCCTTTAACTATAGCAAGCGCGATACAAGAGAACTCGTAGCTCCGCAGTTTGATGAGGGCATTAAGATCGATTCCTTGAATGCCAACGAAGTTGCTTTTACAATGAAGCAAGCAAATGACAATGTACGGGGTATGGAATATAATATTCAGCTGATCAACAAGCTCACGGGGAAAGTGGACAAATCGTTTAATAGCCTTTCGTATCCTCTGGACAAACCATACGATGTATACAGGCAATATAAGTTTACAAATTTGTCGCCGGGTACTCCATATAAAATCAGGGTGTTCGCCGACGATTCCATGTATAACCGTTCGTCGCAGGATATTGAAATTAATGTTAACAGTGTTAATTTAAACAGCATCACTACGCCTGCATCGGTATCTGCGAACAACGGAACGGCCAAGACAGCGGAAGCTCTTGGATTGCCCATAAAAGTAATTCTTGCAACCGATGGTGGTAGTGTGGACGCAAGTGTGAATTGGGATTTAAGCGGCATTAGTTACGATCCGTCTATCAAGACGGTGCAGACCTTCTCGGTACCAGGAACCGTAACCCTGCCTCTCGGAGTTGAAAACCCGAACAGCGTTCCATTGACGACAAGCATTAACGTTACTGTTAAAGAAGTTGGAGCAGCTTCCGACTATCTAACACTAGACAAATCCCAGTACATCCAAGGGGAAGCCATTACCCTATCCTATAATGGGGCTGCTTTAAACGGGAAAGATTGGGTCGGCATCTACAAAACCGGAGCTGTTCCTCCAGGTGCCGGTGTATCTTTATTATGGAGTTATCTAAAATCTGGATCCGGAAGAGTTAGTTTAAACAGTGGACTGGCTCCTGGCACTTATGATGCACTCTTTATGCTCAATGACGGTTATACGATAGTGGATCGCAAGACATTCCAAGTCGTTCAACGCGTCCCTGTGAGTGGGGTGACTCTTGATCAACAGAACGTAACAATGACTCAAGGCGAAACCAGAACATTAACAGCTGCCGTTCTGCCCGCGAATGCGAACGATACCCGAGTATCGTGGATAAGCAGCGACCCAACTGTTGTATCTATAAACTCAACAGGAAGCGGCGCTTCGCTGATCGGCAATCGTCCTGGGACGGCGACAGTGACGGTCAAAACTTTAGATGGGAATTTTACGGCTTCTGCGAATGTTACAGTGAACCCAGCAATGCCTCAGTCTACATTGTCAGGTTTACAGCAGGTGGCCCCAGGCCAAACATTCGATGTAATGATGGGATTGAGCAACGTTACGCAAAGCGTATACCAGCAAGTGTATGGGCAAGATTTGACGCTTCACTATGATCCGGTAACTTTGCAGTTCAATTCGGTAACATCATTAAAAGAAGGATTTCAAGTCATCGATCAAAACGAGACGGTGCCAGGACAAGTCCGGATTGTGGCTGCCAGCGTGGGTTCGAAAGTGGATGCCCAAGGAGATATGCTCTCATTCCAATTTACGGCCAAATCTGTGACTCAGGCAACCAATATGACGACAATTTCTGTCGACAATGTTGTGTTTGCCAATGGACAGGGGAATGAACAGCAGGTCGGCGGAGCCTCCCACGAGATACAAATAGCTATACCTAGTATACCTGTAGATAAGTCGATCTTGAATGCTTTGATCGCAGACGCTCAGGCTAAGTACAATGCAGCAGAGGAAGGCAATGGAAACGGCCTGTATGTGATTGGTGCCAAAGCGCAGTTGCAGTCGGCAATCGATGCGGCTAATATGACAGCAAAAGATCCGAATGCCACTCAGCAGCAGGTGGATAGTGCGAAAGTCGCATTGGAAGCAGCAATACAAGTGTTTGAAACTAAGAGAATAAACGCCGATATCAATGGAGGCGGTGTCTCGATTGGAGACTTGGCGATTGTTGCATCTGCTTATGGCAAACAACAAGATCAGGCGGGTTGGGATGCGAGAGCGGATGTAAATCACGACGGTAAGGTTAACATTGTAGACCTTGCTATCGTAGCCAAAGCGATCTTGAATTAAAAACAATCCCACAATTATGTTTGCTTTAAATTTAGGATTGATCGGCAATGAAATGGGAGGGGAGATCAATTTTCTCCCCTCCTCCCTTATCACGGGTATCATTATGACAGAATACATCTTCAATCCTTCAAAACCTTATTTATAAGCATCATGTTGGAAGCAATCCCGTTCATCATGCTGGGCGTCTTGCTTTCCGTTACAGAAAGGGCGAATTGTTCAATGATAAAAAAACTACTTGCATTTAGTCTGGCGTTGCTTTTGACAGTACTCGTACTTCCCCAAGTCGTTACTCATGCAAGCTCCGGCCCGAGCTTTTCACTGTCCGTCTCGGATAAGAGCATATCTGCAGGCGATGACTTCCAAGTGACGGTGAGCGGAAAACAAGTAAGCGACTTGTACGCATATGAAATCAATTTAACCTATGATACCAGCCATTTGGTATTTGTGAAGAATGTTACCGAAGGCAAAGGCTTTACCGTGAATCCTATTGAGAACGGAAATAAGATCCAAATCGCGCATACGCAAACAGGTAATGTTGCAGGCCAGAACGGGAATGTAACATTGGCCACGCTGACATTTCATGCAGCTAGTCAGGGTAAGGACGATATTGTACTGGACAGCGTGAAAATGGTCAATTCGCAGATCGTGTCTACTGAAGTTTCAGGCAATAGCAAGTTATCGGTTGATGTAAAAGCATCTAGTCATTCGGGTAATGGCGGTAATAACGGTAATGACGGTAAGTCTAAACCTACGAAGCCTGCGGCTAATGGATTTAAGAGCGACATTGTTAATGTAACAAAATTGGCTAATACAATCTCGTCCAACGTAGAGGAAGCTAAGAAAACTGATGTGAAAGTTGAAATGGCTGACATTAAAGGACATTGGGGCGAAAAGACCATCGGTATGTTCGTGAAACTGCACGTTATCGATGGGTATGGGGATGGAACGTTCCATCCTGACGGCAACATTACACGCGCCGAATTTGCAGCGATCATTTCTCGCATATTCGATATCAACGGCGGCGCCAATCAGTCGGTTGCTCTGAACGATATTGACAGCCACTGGGCTAAAGACGCCATTGAGAAACTCGCTAGCGCAGGAGTGATTGCCGGATATGGAGACGGGACGTTCAAGCCGGACAAAACGATCAGCCGCGAAGAAATGGTCATTATTCTTTCCCGCATTGTGGACTTTAGTAACGTGGACATGGATGCTTCCAAAGGCAATTTTGCGGATATAGCAAGCGCAAGCTCTTATGCAGCAAATCTAATCAAGGATGCAGCAGAAGCGGGTATTATCAGCGGCAAAGGCAATGCCTTATTCGATCCGCAGGGTAACTCCACACGTGCGGAGGCGCTAACGATCATACTGAATGCCTTGAACCTTAACCCTCAATTAAAAACACTCTTGGACAGCTTGAACGAAGTCGAGCAACATGTTCAAGTTGCAGAATGAACGGTCGTGACCGATAAACTAAATTGCAGATTGTCATACATGCATTCATGAAAAGAGGTCCCGCTATGAAGCAGCGTTCATTCCTGTCCTTGTTCATCATGATCTTATTATTTTTTGGGACTTCCACAACTTCGTTCGCGCATGTTCAAAGTATGGGTTTCTCGGAATTAAAGATTGAACAGAACGAGATTCTCTATGAACTTTTTCTTGATGAAAGAGATTTGATTCAACAATTCGGTATCAACACCAACTTGGATAATCTGGTGAACGAGGAACAGTTCTCGCAAAAAGTTGAATCTTTTCTACAGAAAGGACTTCGCATAGACGCGGATTCGAAGCCCTTCACGATGGAATTGCTTTCGATGAAGATGGCGAATAAGGCTGGCATAAGAGGCGTGGAACTTCAACTGAAGTTTACCGCAGATAAAGTGATCGAACAATGTACTCTTCATTACGATCTGGAGCTGTTTGACCATGTGCCTGCTCATACGAGTGGACTCTTGGTCCATGCAGGGGAATATGTCCAGCAGGATTTGATTGATAGCACGAAAAGAGATATTCAGATCAATCTTCCCCAGCATAACCAGCAGGATACGATTGATAGCACGAAAGGAGATAGTCAGACCAACCTTCCTCAGCCTAAGACTGGTGCTGTTTTATGGAAATACTTTAAGCTTGGAATCGAACACATTTTAACAGGTTACGATCATTTGCTGTTTTTGTTATCCTTAGTATTAATTGCATCCCGCTTCAAGGATGCGTTGAAAATTGTTACTGCTTTTACAATCGCCCACAGCATTACACTATTCTTGGTGGCGTCGGGCCGCCTTCATGTCATTCCATCTTGGGTGGAAGCGTTGATTGCGGTGACGATCTGTTACGTGGCCCTGGAAAATATGTTTGTCCAAAAGGCGAAATGGCGATGGGCACTGACAGCGATATTTGGCCTGATTCACGGTATGGGCTTCGCCGGGGCTTTGGCTGAAACAGGACTTCCGAAAGGCAATCTGATTGGCACGCTCCTGACGTTTAATTTAGGAGTAGAAACTGGCCAATTGATGGTTTTATGCCTTCTACTGCCCCTCTTGATTTGGCTGCGAAGGTTTCCATGGTATCGTAAAATGATGATTTCAACGTCTTGCCTTATTTTTGTAATCGCATTATATTGGTTGATTCAAAGATTGTAAACCATACCCACTTTTCAGGGCATTCGCACTGAATAGCGGGTATTTTTATTTGTCTCAGACCATTACGGGCGAAATAAGATGACGCAGGAATACTGCGTCTTTTTGTATTTCTTTAATATGATACATTATATGGTGTATTACCCCTGATTTCATTTTATAATACGTTTTATATGATGATTTAAATTATATATTGTGTCATTAATAATATGGTGTTATATTTATGACATACTAAATAATGAATTGTGATAAGGGCTTAAGAATATGGCGTGTATCGAAAACAATAAGGAGGATAACAAATGAAGACTCAGAAACAAGTGCTGCTGTTCCAAGAGGGAGACGCTTCAATGAAAACGTTACTAGGAGGCAAAGGGGCCAATTTAGCAGAGATGACTCGTGCTGCCCTTCCGGTCCCTCCGGGATTTACAATTACGACAGAAGCTTGTTTAACTTTTTTTAAGGTGGGAAATCGGATCTCCGATGGGTTGCTTAAACAGATTTCAGCAGCGCTCCAAGAGCTTGAGAAACAAAAAGGACAATTGTTCGGGGATGCTACAAATCCCCTATTGGTTTCTGTACGTTCGGGTTCTGTAAGTTCGATGCCAGGTATGATGGATACCATTTTGAATCTTGGACTTAATGATCTCACCGTACAAGGGTTGGCGGCTCTTACAAGTAATGAAACATTTGCATACGATTGTTACCGTCGCTTGATGCAGATGTTTGGGAACGTGGTTCTGGGCATTGAATCCTACCACTTCGAACAGCTATTGCATCGCTTGAAAGAGAAAGAAGGCGCAGAGCATGATCAAGATATTTCGGCCGTCGGTTGGAAGCTGCTCCTTGAGGATTATAAGAAGTGTATTTTGGCCAAAACGGGCTGTGCTTTCCCGCAGGATGTACATGAGCAATTGAAAATGGCGATAGAGGCTGTGTTTAAGTCATGGAATAACCCACGGGCTCAAATTTACCGTAAAATAAATCGGATTCCAGATGATCAAGGAACAGCAGTCAACATTCAAAGTATGGTTTTTGGTAATAGGGGAGGGAATTGTGGCACAGGTGTTGTTTTTACTAGAAATCCATCTACAGGTGAGAATACATTTTTCGGTGAATACCTCATTAATGCGCAGGGCGAAGATGTTGTAGCAGGTATAAGGACGCCGCTTGCGATAGCTGCTTTGAAGGAAGAGATGCCAGAGATTTACGAGCAATTGTTTGCGGCTTCCAAGCAGCTTGAGAGGCATTACAAAGATATGCAGGATATTGAATTTACGGTTGAAAATAATAAGCTTTACTTGCTGCAAACACGTAATGGGAAGAGAAATGCCCAAGCAGCTCTGAAAATTGCGGTCGATTTGGTCCACGAAGGGTTATTGTCAAAGCAGGAAGCAATTGGACGTATAGAAGTGTCTCATCTTGATCAGCTCTTGCACAGAGGAATTGATGAAGAGGCCATTAAGGATGTGCTGGCAAAAGGACTTCCTGCTTCGCCGGGTGCTGCGGTTGGACAGCTTGTATTTGATGCTGACACTGCGGCAGAGTGGAACCGTGCTGGTAAGACGGTCATTCTGGCTAGAAATGAAACGACTCCTGAAGATATCCATGGCGTAATTGCCTCGGAAGGCATTCTTACAAGCCGTGGCGGGATGACAAGCCATGCAGCTGTAGTGGCAAGAGGAATGGGGAAGCCATGCGTATGCGGCTGCGAAGAAGTCCGAATCATGCCTGATGATAAGCAGATGACGGCTGGAGGCAGGATCATGGAAGAAGGAGATTGGATTACACTCGATGGTGCAACCGGGCGTGTCATTCTAGGTGCCATGCCTTTACGAGAAGCCAAAATGACGGACGAACTTCTCATTGTACTTAATTGGGCGGATGAAATTCGAACACTGAAAGTTTACGCCAATGCAGACAATCCCGAAGATGCCAAAATCGCCAGGCTATTAGGTGCTCAGGGGATCGGATTATGCCGAACAGAGCATATGTTTTTCTCCCCTACTCGCTTACCTGTCGTCCAACAAATGATTCTAGCGGATACGAAGGAGAAAAGAATGCAGGCGCTTGCGCAGCTGCTTCCCATGCAGCAATCCGATTTTGAAGGCATGTTCGAAGAAATGAACGGTCTTCCGGTAACGATCAGATTGCTGGATCCGCCTTTGCATGAGTTTTTGCCAAACCTCGAGGATCTACAAAAAAGACATATGCAGTTGACCTATGAGTTGGATGGGGCAGATTCGGAACGGGAAGAAACGGCTGATCTTCTGCGTAAGGTACAAGCGCTCCACGAGACGAATCCCATGCTCGGACAGCGTGGATGCAGATTGGGCATTGTATTTCCAGAGATTTATGATATGCAGATTGAGGCTATTTTCCGTGCGGCTTCTAAGTGTATGAACAAAGGGATTCGAGTTATTCCTGAAATTATGATTCCGCTGGTTGGCCATGCGAATGAACTTAAACTATTAAGAGAGCTTGTTGATTTTGTTGCCGAACAGGTGTTGGGAAATGACAAATTTAGAGAGTGCCCCTACAAGGTAGGGACGATGATTGAGGTACCACGTGCCGCGCTTACTGCTCGTCAAATTGTGGCGTATGCGGATTTTTTCTCCTTTGGCACCAATGACTTGACACAGATGACATATGGGTACAGTCGTGATGATGCGGAAGGGAAATTTCTAACTCATTATGTCGATCGCAAACTTCTTCCACATAACCCTTTTCAAGTATTAGATACAGAAGGGGTCGGACAATTAATTGAATTAGCCGTGAATGGAGGGCGTTCCATTAAGCCTACTCTCAAAACAGGAATTTGCGGCGAGCATGGCGGAGATAAAGAATCGATTTTCTTTTGTCATTTGACGGGACTAGACTATGTGAGTTGTTCCCCTTTCCGCATTCCTTTGGCACGCATAGCTGCTGCACAAGCATTCATCCTACATGGTAATCCTAGTGAAATAAAAATAACTCAAGTAGTTTGATACGAAAGTTTAGGGAGGGGTAGACGATACAACTTACATCCCGTCAAATGGAGATCATTGAAATTGTTAAGAAACACGCTCCGATAACAGGAGAGAGCCTTGCAGAATTGATCGGAATCGCTCGTCCAACTATTCGTTCCGATCTTTCATTACTTGTGATGCTTGGTTATTTAGACGCAAAGCCCAAAGTGGGTTATTTCCTCGGTATGACACTAGAACGTGAGGAAGTTGCTTTTAAGAAGCTAGACGATATTAAGGTCAAGGATGTCATGGGGTTACCTATCGTCCTAATGGAAAAAGCTACGGTGAATGATGCCGTAGTTACTTTGTTTCTGGAGAATGTCGGAACCCTGATGGTTGTCAGTGATAAACAGGCGTTAGTGGGTATTGTTTCGAGAAAAGATTTGTTAAAAGTAACACTAGGTAATGCGGGTGCTCCTACAATGCCAATTAGTCTAGTGATGACCAGACATCCGAACATTGTGACAATAAATTTGAATGATCATGTCCTGGATGCAGCTCGAAAAATGATTTTCCATCAAATAGACAGTCTGCCTGTTATGAGAACGGACGTTGTACATGACCATGAAGAAATTATTGGACGAATAACGAAGACAACCATAACCAAATTACTTTTGGATCTAGCAACGAATTAGGAGGTAAGCAAGGATGGAAGATAAAGTTCAAACGATATTCGTTTGTTCGGATTCGGTTGGAGAAACTGCGAATACGGTCGTTCAAGCGACAATTCGTCAGTTTAATACTAACCAGGTTTATGTAAAACGGTTCGGATCTATGCGTTCGGAAGAAGACATTCGAAATATGATGGAAGAAGCTTCGCGTATAGGAAGTTTTGTTGTCTACACACTCGTTCTTCCAGAATTAAGAGAGATGATGCGACAAGAAGCGATACGCCTAAATGTGATTAGCATAGATATCTTAGGTCCTGTTATGCAAGCTTTTATTGATACCTATAAAGATTCACCTAAAAAGAAAGCCGGATTGCTGCATCAAATGGACGAAGAATATTATAAAAGAGTGGAAGCCATTGAGTTCGCTGTCAAAAGTGATGACGGTAAAGATACGAGTGCTTTAAAACAAGCACATATTGTTCTTCTCGGCGTTTCTAGGACATCGAAAACACCACTTAGCATTTTTTTGGCTCACAAAGGTTATAAAGTTGCCAACTATCCGTTAGTACCAGAAGTAAAGCCGCCGCTGAACTTATTGATGAACAACAAAAGCAAATTAGTTGGCTTGACGATGAGCGCCGATCAACTAGTCAAGATCCGTACAGAAAGGCTGAAAGCAGTAGGTCTGCCATTCGGCGCTAAATATTCAGCATTAGAGAGGGTTGTAGAAGAATTGGAATATGCGTACGGGATGTATAAACAGCTTGGATGCATGGTGATAGATGTTACTGAGAAAGCCATTGAGGAGACAGCTGGAATTATCTTGGACGCTATGTAAGGATCGATGTTGGCATTCGTTGATGATATAAGATTAATATGTATAGGACATTTGTCCTTAGCCAGCAACTGCGTTCACTCCACAGGGTGAACGCAGTTTTTAATTTCAGGGGGACGTAACTGCGACAATTTTTATAATTTCCGACGTAATTTACAGTATACATTTTAGCGTGTGTTCGCTACGTTTAAACGAAGGAGTAGGTTGCTGCCCAATGGGCTCACCATACTCGAAATTCACATGGAGATGAATGCATAATGGAGACCATACAGCTTCGAAATCGTTTAACACAAGTCAAAAGTAAGCTGCAAGCAGGGCAATTAACGTTGGGTTTCATTGGTGGATCTATAACCGCAGATAGCAGAGTGATGGCGAATTGGCCGGAGCCTGTCGCACGTTGGTTTGTAGAAACATTTCCTCACGCACGCATCACAGTGGAGAATGCTGCGATTGGTGCGACAGGCAGCGATTTGGCTGTTTTCCGTGCAGACCGGGACTTGATTAACCATCAATGTGATCTAATTTTCATTGAATTCGCTGTCAATGACTACAATACACCGTCTGAACAGCGGATGAAGGCGAGAGAGGGGCTAATCCGCAAGCTATTGGCAGACGGACGAAGTGAGCTCGTATTTATTTATACCTACTGTCAGAAAATGTACGAGGACATGTCTCAAGGGAAAGTTCCAGCTAGTATCGCTGAATTCGAAGAGTTAGCGGAACATTATGGCATCAGCACAGTTTGGGTTGGACAGCATGCCTGGCAGGAAATGAAGAAGGGCCGAATGACCTGGGACGAGTGGTTGCCAGATGGGCTGCATCCTACGCATCGAGGCAGTTTGAGTTATGGGCATTGTGTGATTGACTATTTGGCTAAAGAATTGCTAACAGCTCCCGACTTGGAGAGGGACATAACCTCTAATCTGCTCGCAGCGCCGCTTAATAGCAATCATTGGGGACATGTGAGTACGCTCTCCTTCGATGAGGTTCAGTTGGATGGACCATGGATGACTAGACGCGCTGCGGCTCACATATCTTGGGTTGATCAAATATTGAGCACATCAGCGATTGGGGCTAAGCTGTCTTTTTCATTTTCAGGCAAGGGGCTGGCGTTAGCTTTCGATTTTGGCAAAAAATCAGCTGAATTCACGTATAAGCTTGACGGTGGCCCTGCGATTACGACTTGTCGCGATCGGCCTAATTGGTGTGAAGATGGAGGCTGGTTCCGCATCTATTGGATCGCGGATGATCTGAAGGACGGGCTGCATCATATGGAGCTAGAGGTTGTTCACGGTAACAGAGAGGAATGCACGGGGACGAATTTTCATTTGGGACTTATTGGAATAGTCAAGTAAGAGGAGCGATGGCAATGAAACTACTTTTAAATGAAGATTGGCACCTAACGTGGGAGCCGCTCTATCGCCAGACGGCAGATTATTTTCAAGTTAAAAATAAGCAACAGAATTGGCTCATGTCCGATTTGCCTTGTGATGTGCATATGCCGCTCATCGCACAAGGGATCATCGCGGAGCCGCTAGTAGCGGATCAGTGCTTTTCGAGTGAATGGATCGAGGACCGCTCTTGGTGGTTTAAGAAATCTTTTATGCTGACGGAAAATCAGCTGCATGCAGACCAAATTATTCTTCGATTTGAATCTTTGGATGTAGAAGCCGATATCTGGTTGAATGATGGCCATCTGGGCCATCATCGCAGCGCTTTTTATCCATTTGCTTGTGATGTGAAAGGCAAGGTGCAGCAAGGGGTTAATCAACTTTTTGTGCGTGTTACCACTGGTTTGGAGCACTATTCAGAGAATGATCTTGCGCTGATTCGTGAAGCCAAAGTGGTGTACAGGAACGAGCAGATCGGGCATCGAGGCGATCATCGCCGTGGCATGCTGAGAAAACCGCAATATGTATTTGGTTGGGATTGGGGACCAAGGGTCGCGACGTGCGGGATCATGGGCGAGGTGAGTATGGAATTTGCTCACAGTTTTCAAATTCGCGACGTTCAAGTCACAACGACAAGCTTGGATACTGTGAGCAAATCGGCACACTTACAGTTGCAATTAGAACTGGAGAATCTACACCCTTTTCAAACGTTAGAAACGGAATTGAAACTGGAAGTTCTTTTCCAGGGGGAGCAGGTACAGATGATTCAAAAGGATTGTTGTCTTCGTTCTGGGCTGAACTATATCACAATTCCGATGGAGGTGCCTGAAGCTAAGCTTTGGTGGCCCAATGGGATGGGTGATCAGCCGCTGTATGCGGTTCGGGCAACGCTCAAGTCGACTACGCATGTTGTGGAATATCCCTCCTTCTCCTATGGGATACGCACATTGCATCTAAACATGGATAAGATCCCAGATACTCAGGATGAGCGTTCGTTTACTTTTGAAATTAACGGTGTGACTGTCTTCAGTAAAGGTGGAAATTGGATTCCTGCGGATGCCATTTATGCTCGGGTCACGGATGCCAAATATGAAGCCCTGCTCAGTGAAGCCAAGGAAGCTAACTTCAATATGCTGCGTGTGTGGGGTGGGGGTATTTACGAAAGAGATATTTTCTACGACAAATGTGACGAGTACGGGATTCTCATTTGGCATGATTTCATGTTCACCTGCGCGAAATATCCAGATCACTTAGCTTGGTTTCGGGACGAGGTGGAGCGGGAGATCGATTATCAGACTCGTCGGCTCCGCAATCACTGCGCGCTCGCGCTTTGGTGCGGCAACAATGAGAATCATTGGGGCTTTGAGGAATGGTGGAATGAGACGGAAGCTGCGGATTTCTACGGGGGAGCGGCCTGTTACAATGACATCGCGCCACGACTTGTTCAGCGGAACTGTCCGGCTATTCCCTATTGGAATAGTTCGCCGTACGGTGGTGTCCATCCGAATGGCAACCAATCTGGCGATACGCATCATTGGAACGATTGCATGATGCATGCCGACATGGAAAAGCGAATTACACCCGAGGAATATGACAAGGTGAGCGCTAAGTTTGTCTCGGAGTATGGATACATTGGTCCCTGCCGGAAGCCATCCATGGCTATCTACCATAACGGTCAGGAAATGGATCGCGCGAGCAAGCTATCGCAGCTTCATACGAATTTTTTCGAAAAAGATACGGTACTTGCCGGTATAAACAAGCATTATTTGGCTACCGAACATTTGGAAATCGACGATTACTTGCTATTCGCGGGTTTATGTCAGGGTCTGATGCTGGGGTATTCGCTTGAGGCGATTCGGTCTAAGTTGTTTTGTTCTGGCGCATTATTTTGGATGTACAATGACTGCTGGGGGGAGGTTGGCTGGTCGATCATTGACTATTACCTCACGCGCAAAATTTCTTATTATTTTGTAAAACGAGCATTAGCACCGGTAAAACTCATTTTACGCGAACAAGATGGGATGATTCAGCTCACGGCCATCAATGAAACTAGCTCGGTTATTCGTGAAGTCCTAGAATACGGACTTGTCTACTATGATGGGAGCGGGAAGCAAGCGACGGAAGTAACAGTTGAACTCCAGCCATGCTCGCGGGTAGTCGTCCTGCAATGGGCTACGCCTGTCTATAATTCGAAAGAGGCATGTATTTACGTCAGAGCGCTAAGTGAATCCAGCGAAATTATGCCGGCTACCCTACAAAGCGATGTGTTTCGCGATCTCATTTTACCTGACCCACAAGTAAAGGTGTCAAACATCCATGCCATCGAACCAGGGCAAATTCGCCTTACGGTTTCATGCGAAACCTTTGCGCATGCGGTGCATTTCGGATTGGATGAAACGATTCAGTTGAGTGATGAATATTTCGACTTGCTCCCAGGCGAGAAGCGGGAGATTACGATACGACACGGGGAGATTGCCCTCACCTCAGATCAGATTGTACCTCGAGGAATCACACTAACTAATAGAGAAGGCGGCGTATAAAATGAAACGGAAATTTGCGGTACAGCTGTATACCTTGCGTAACGAATGTGAGCAAGATTTTCCGGGGGTGCTTAGAGAACTGAAACAGATGGGCTGGGCAGGGGTTGAACTTGCAGGGCTACACAGTTACTCGGCAGAAGAAATTTCCTCCGTGCTGCAAGAAACAGGCTTACAAACGGCAGGTATGCATGTTTCTTTTCAACGTCTAAGCAGTGAGCTGGAAAGTGTGCTTAAGGAAGCACGATTATTCAATACGACAACATTAATCTGTCCCTCCGTCCCCCATGAGCTTCGAAATGAGGAAGGTTACCAACAATTTCGTAACCAATTAAATGATATTGCGAAGCAAATACAGCCAGATGGCTTTACCCTCAGCTTTCACAATCATGCTTTTGAGTTTGAAACAACTGTGGATGGTAGAAGTGCTCTGGAATATCTAATTGAACCTTCTGCTGATAATGCAATACTGGCTGAAATTGACGTCTATTGGGTGAAAAAAGCTGGCAAAGATCCGGCTGATTTCATTCGTCCATATAGCCACCGGATGCCAACGATGCACGTAAAGGATATGACCAACGACGAGAGGCAGACGTATGCTGAAATTGGTACGGGTGTGATCGATTTCGATCCTATTTTGCTATGGGGAGAGCAGAATGGCGTGGAGTGGTACGTTGTGGAGCAGGATGTTTGTCAAGGTAATCCCATGGACTGCGTGAAGTTAAGCTTAGAGAATTTACACCGAATTGCTGAAAAACTCGTAGCAAATACATAAATCTATATAAGGAAGAGCTGCCACGAGGCAGCTCTTTTAATATGGAAGCTTGCCTGAATGCCAATGAAAAACCTAAGACTTCCAAACCTGAACCTTCTCTTTCATATAGGTGGAGGGAAGGGTACCGGTACATTTTTTAAACACCTTGTTAAAATATGACTGCTCGCAAAAGCCGAGAAAATCGGAGATTTCTCCTACATTCATCTGAGAGTTGGTTAACAGGTCGCAGGCGGCGGCAATACGGATTTGCTGGATATAGTCCGTGACGGATTGTCCGGTAACTTGTTTGAAAATCGTGCTGACATAGTTAGGGGTCCGATCCGCATATTCGGCTAATTCGCTCAAGGTAATGGTTCGGTGATAATGATTGAGGATGTAGGCTTGAAGCAGCATCACGATGCTGTAAGATTTGCCCTGTGTAGATTGCGAATCAATTTCTTCATTGATAACCGCGAGCATTTCAAGCAGGATGCCGTGGCAGATCGTGTCTGAATAGACGGATTTGCGCAGCCAATGCTGGGTCAACAATGAAAATCTTTGCTTCATATAATCAAAGTTAAAAGGTCTGGTTATGCAGCGATCAGGTGTGATCAGTAGCGGCAGTCCATCCCCATCCCCTTGATAATGAAAGTGCGCGACATACATATCATGCGGTTCTTTGGTCGAATTCATCGCGCTGCGCCACACACCTTGAGGGACAAATAGAAGATCGCCTTTTTGCATTGTAAAGGTATGATCTTCAACGGTATAGTGAATGGTTCCATTGGTCATGAGGATTAAAATATGGTTGTTCGTCTTACTCTTGGGTACATGCCAATTCGGCTCACAATGCTCGAAATAAATAGCAACAGGTTGGATCATAACGTGCTCCTTTCAGTAGATACTCACACCTCTGTGAGGTCTAATACTCATTCTCTTAGTATAAATGAAATCGTAGAATTATTGAAATAATTATTGGATAGTTCATTGTTTCAATAGCCTGATTTTACTAAGCTTAAGATGAAAGATATGCGGGGAGGATGAGGGAGAAATGAGTAGTTTATTCCAAAAAGTAAAAGCGCGTGTAGGCGTGATGACGGTAGGTCACCAGCCATATTGGGTACAATTTCCGGGGTTGAAAGAGGAGCTGGAAGGTTACGGACGTGAATTCGAGGAAATGCTTCGTAAGCATGACGTCGAAGTGGTATCGGCAGGCTTTGTCGATACGGTAGATAAGTCTTTTGCTGCTTCCTCCTATTTGAAAAGCCAAGATGTTGACTTCCTATTTTGCTTCTTGAGCACGTATGTGACGTCATCAACAGCTGCTACCCCGATCCTGAACTTGTCGGTTCCGACGGTACTTGTTGCGTTGCAGCCAAGGAAGCGGCTAGACTATCGCAACACGACGACGTATATGCAGCTAGCCAACGATAATATTTGTTCACTTCCTGAAATAGGCGGTGTGCTTGTGAGGGCAGGAAAACCTGCGGCAGGGATGATTGTGGGAACGCTCTATGATGATCCACGCGCGATGAAGGAGTTACAAGGATGGTGCCAAGTCGCCAATACGCGCAGAGCGTTTAAATATGCCAAGATCGGCTATATGGGGCATACCTACGAGGGTATGTATGATATGAACTCCGATCCGACTGCTTTTACGGCTGCTTTTGGTTCGCATGTGCAGATGCTCGAAATGTGTGATTTAGCCAAGCTAGTCAATGGTGTAACAGCGAAGGAAACTGCTGACAAATTGGATGAAATTAAAAGCGTTTTCAAAATATCCGATCCGTTTATCGATCCTGTGACAAGACCGATCAAACAAGAGGATCTCGATTGGTCAGCTAAGGTTGCGGTTGGGCTGGATAAGCTGATCGTTGAAAATGGCTTAACGGGTCTGGCCTATTATTACCGGGGTCTCGACAATAATGAATATGAACGGATCGGATCGAACATGGTGCTCGGTAACTCGCTGTTGACAGGCAAAGGGGTTCCGCTTGCAGGAGAAGCCGATTTGAAGACATGTGCAGCGATGCTAATTATGGATCGTCTAGATGCAGGGGGTTCGTTCGCGGAGCTGCATCCATGTGACTTCGTTGACGATATCGTGTTGGTCGGACATGACGGGCCGCATAATATTAAAATTAGTGACGGGCAGCCGATCATTCGCGGATTGGATCTGTTTCATGGCAAAAGCGGATCTGGTATCGGCGTTGAATTCAGCATCAAATCAGGTCCTGTTACGTTGCTCAGTATTTCACAAACCGCTAACGGCAAATACAAAATGATCGCCACAGAAGGCGAATCCATCAAAGGTGAAATTCCGCAAACGGGCAATACCAATACACGCTGTAAATTTAATTACAGTGTTTCAGAATTCGTAGAGAAATGGTGCTCAGCAGGTCCTACGCATCACTTTGCGCTTGGTGTAGGGCATGTGGGTTCCAAGATTCGTCATGTAGCCAAAGTACTAGGCATTGAGGTGGAAGTCATATGACAACACTCGTAAAATCGAAGAAGTCCTTGCAGAGAGTTACACTGGAAATGAGCCTCAAGCCTTTTAAAAGTATGGCACCTGAGGCCATCGAAGCGGTATGTACCGAGGCCATTCGGCAATGGCTCCCACTAATCGGCATGGCAGACAGCTGTTCAATCCTGCTGTGGGTCGCTGATGGAAGCGAGATCCTAGTTTGGGACGGCGATTTGCAGCGCGAGATTGAATGGGGCCGCTATATCGGATTTGCCAATGAGGAGTATTTCGGCCACATCAGAGACGATAAAGACCCGCGAATCGCCTCACCTTACATGAGTGAACCGGCACGAATCACCTATGGTGATTTGCAAGTTATTATCTCGTCTTTTAAAAGAATTGCCTCCGAGCGTTATGGTATTCGCATGGAGGTAGGAGCGACTTTTGACGCAGGACCTGAATTTGCCTACTCGGATTTCAAATATAAGCTGCACCCGGAAATCAATCGCGCCGAAGTTGGCGGGCAATTTATTTCACTGAAGGCGGACTATACCGTAGTATGCAGTTGGTCGAAGCTAAAAGAGGACCACGCAGCCTATGCGGCTTATCCTGAAGGCATTCCAGAAGGCACAGCGTTTGGCGAGTTTCTGGGGAGGCAGTGTGCTAGCTTTTTGCCTACATTAGGCTTTGATTATATATGGTTTTCCAATGGATTCGCGCTGTCGTACTTTCCTTGGACCTATTTAGGCGCTAACTATGATGGCACGCAGATTGCGATGGCGGAGTATGAAGAGCTATCTTCCAAGATGCTGTCATTCTGGGAAATATTCAAGCAAGAGTGCCCGAATTACCGGACAGAAATCAGAGGGACGAACTACGGAACAGGCATGGATCTTGCCAAGGACTGTATCCCCTTACTTGATCTGTATGAGAGAAAATATGTTGAATATCCGCCGCCGAATTCGCCATGGGGAGCTCTTAACTATGATTTCGGCTTAGAACTGACGGGCTACATGTCGCGTATTGCTGTATTGCCTGCAGAGACGTACCTCTTCCGCTTTTATGCCAATGATCCGTGGTTCTGGCAAAATCCGTGGTGGGATCTCTATGACCGGGAGCCGCATGATATTTATTGTCCGCTCACGGTCGCTCGAGTTAATACGGAGGGCGAGCTGGAGAGCCCGGGTGTCGTAGAAATTTTGACCATCGATTCGGAAAAAGGCGAGCTGGATGCAGATATCCCGATGGAAGTGATTCCTCATATTAAAAGAGCATTCAAAGACGCACCCGACCAACCGGGAATCTTAACTTGGTTATACCCGTTCCGAGAGCTACATGAAGCGATGGCAGAATCGGGCGAGCATTCGAGCGACGTTTTCTTCCATGATTGGTTTGTACGCAATGCGATTAATCAAGGCTTGCCGCTGAACACGGTTGTTAGCACCGATGACTTTTTCGCGATGAATGACGATGTGATCCATAAAATGCAAGATACGATCTTATTCACTTCGGCCTTTTGGATCAAAGGGGAGAAAGCGCAGCGAATCATCGAGTATGTTCGTCGTGGCGGAAAGATCATTTTCTATGGCCGTGTCGAGGATCCTGAACTATATAAGCTGCTGAATCTTAGAAACGAGCCTGAGCTTGAAGGTGCTTTTTCTGTGAACCTCTCATTGCCAGAAGATACGATCAAGAGTGCGGAGCGCACAAAGGGTGAGGCGACTTATCAACTGCAACACTATCCCCACATTTCAGGCGGTGGGTTGAGTGAAGTTGTGGACGATCTGGCTGATCGCGCAACACAAATTCATGCAAGTGTGAATCAGAGAGGGCTAGAACGTGCATTTACAATAACTAGAGCTTTACCTGAATGGGATGGAGGCCAAGTGGGGTGGGTGCGCGGTTCGCTGCCATTCCAAGCAGCCGGCGTCTCGCATTTACCGATTCGGCAGGAAAAAGAATTTCTAGATTCCTCGCTCTTCGTGCGGTATGTCCTGCGACAATTTGGTTACTCACTGTACCAGGTGAAGGAAGAGGCAGCATCTGAATCAGCGCTGATGTTTATCACAAGAAATGACAATGCATTTATCTTTACGGGATGTAAGCAGGATACATCTGTTGGGCTTCAGCTTCAATTTCCCGATGGTGCTCCACTGATCATCGGTCAGTCCGTTATGATTGGAGAAGGAATGGTTGCTGCTTATACACTGGATCGCACGTTTCATGATGAATGCCGCGTGTTTGTTAATCAAAAGCAAACATCTCGCATTACGTGTAGAGAAAAAGCTCCTGATCCAACACCACAGAAGCGTAACCGTACGCTTCGCAATTTTGCTGTGCACAATCTGATTGAGGCCGATCTTACCATATATCCACCACTTGCACAGCTGCAAGCAGGCAGCGTCGAAGTGAAGAATGGGGAGCATAACTTGGAATTATCCAATAAAGTGGTAGGGAATTGTATACGACTAACCCAAATTAGCGGGACCATTGATATATCATGGTAGGCATCTAATTGTTTTGTTACTTGAATCAATCCGTTATGTGAAAGGTTGGTGAAAATACATGAATGCATCAAGGAAGAATGAGATCGAGAAGCTGGACAGTAGTATGAAAATTGATGTCGATACCAACAACGACTGGGAATGGCACTCACCGCGAAGTGAACCTTTTCGAATAACAGGACTGCCTTGGCTGGAACAAGACGGCGTATATCGAAGATTACCAATTGAACCAAGCCATCCGATTCGATCAGAGGTAGATCGACTTGCGAATTATACGGCAGGCGTGCAGATTCGTTTCCAGACAGATTCACCAAAACTTTCTGTAAGGGTTGTTCTGGCTGACAAGTCCACTATGTACCAAATGCCTGCCACTGGTCAATGTGGAGTTGATTGCTATATCGGTTCGACTGGAGCTCAGCTTTATGTAAATACCACTCGCTTTGATCAGTCGCAAAACGAATACGAATCCATACTCTTTGAAGCCTTACCATGGGAAATGCGGGAAATCACACTTAATCTTCCACTATATCAAGGCGTGAAGGAGATTTGGATAGGTTTGGATCCTTCTTCATCGGTAGCTGGATTTCCTGGCTTTGTCACCAACAAGAAAGTACTTATCTACGGAACATCCATCACTCACGGCGCTTGCGCTTCGAGACCTGGTATGGCCTACTCCAACATTTTAAGTCGGAAATTTCCGATTGAAATGGTGAATCTCGGTTTCTCTGGAAATGCCCAAGGGGAACCAGAGCTTGCCCATTTGATCAGCCAAATCGATGAACCGGCGTTGCTTGTTCTGGATTATGAAGCGAATACACCAAGTACAGAACGCCTTCAGGAATCGTTGCCTGAATTTATCCGGATTTATCGTTCACGGCATCCTGAAGTTCCAATTCTCGTCATCTCACAGATTCGACTAGCGAAGGAAGCCTTTGACGAAACCATGCTTCGCCGCCGGGAAGAACGGAAACAGCTTCAAATAGCCATCGTTGAGCGATTGCAGCAGGAAGGGGATACGAATCTCCACTTCTGTGATGGTGCAGAGTTGTTAGGGGCGGATTACCAGGAATGCACCACAGATGGTATTCACCCTTCGGATTTGGGTTATTTTCGTATAGCGGAAACACTTAGCCCTATTCTTGGGAAACTGATTTTCTAATTGCGTATTTAGACTATTTTGTAGATCGCCTTGCCCGGATCGTAGTTCCGGACGGGGCGATTTTTTTAAAGTTCCCTTATTTATAGGAAATGACGTATATTAAAGTATACATTCGAACTTCATACAATTACATTTAGATAACATACTAACATGCAAAATGTAGGAGTTTAGACGTTGGATTGCGCGGTGGGACTGGTGCATGCCAGTCGCTTTCACTTCGAATAAAGGAGAATATAAAGGCATGAACATAAAAGCTTTTTTAGGAGCTAAAGCCTATTTTATAAAAATGGTTCTTTGGATTAGCATAGCTATTTTGATTCTTGTTGTTGTACTTTCAACGGTCATTTATATTAATTCGCAAAATCTTTTGGTCAAAAATGAATATGCAGCCAATCAAAAAATACTGTATCAGGTCAAGTATAATATGTCTTTTATGGATCAAACGATTTCCAATTTATCGAAATTTCTTTACTTGAACAGCGATGTAACCGCTATCATGTATGCGAAAAAGGAAGATATGATTGAAGTGTCAAGCCACATGTCTAAAGTCGTTAGCTCTGTCACTTCAGCTATTCCTTATATTCACTCTATTGGCATTTATAATCGAAATTTGGATCATTCCTATAGCACGGGTTTTCCTTTATTTTTTAAAGATCAGATGCTCTTCGATTTTATTAATTCGGATCAAGCGCTGCCTAAGTTGAAACCGATTTTCCGTGATATCAAAAAACTAGTAAACGGGGTAACCGAGTCTGAGTATGTATTCTCCTATTTCATATACGAAACGACAGTGAGTGGGGCTAAGCCGGATGGTGTTGTCGTTATTAATGTTAAGCCGGAGTGGTTGCTGGAGAATATTAATCAAATCAATATGATCGATAAACAAAAGGGAGATAACGTATTTATTCTAGACCAGGCTGGCGAGTACTTGGATGATAGTACCAATGACCCTGCAATCAAGAAGTGGCTGAAAACTGACTTTTTGGAGTATAAAACAGCACATCCACAGGCTGATCGAGATGGTTTTTTTCAAAGCAAGCATAGCGGAACGAAATATTTAGTCACGTACACAAATGTCGACAACACGGGGATGACGCTGTTAAAAACGCAGCCTGTTCTTGAAATTTATACCTATATCAACAGCTTAAGAAATAGTATTATCATCATCACGCTCATTTTTCTTGTCATGGCCATTGTGATTTCTATTGGCATATCTCGGAAAATATATGGGCCCGTGGGGAAACTGGTGAATTCGATTATGTTGGATCGGATACGGAGATCGGACAAAGACGAGGTCGTCGATGAGATCTCGTATTTGAACACCGTTTACAGACAATCCATGGAAATGCTCGATCATTATGATAAGGAAAAGATGCAATATAAAGATGTCATGAAGCATTATTGGTTAAGCAGACTGCTCACGGAAAGTTTATCGATCGGCAGGTCGGAATTGGAAAGCATTTTTAAAGAAATGAGGATTTCTTTAGTTTTGGATGGTTCCTATGCCATATGTGTATTGAAAATTGATAACTATAAGGAATTCCAGCATGCGTTCCATGCCAAGGATAAAGACACGATTCGCTTTGCTATGATCAATATTGCATCAGAAATTATGGCTAGAAAGTACCCGAACGAAGGACTGGATATGAAGGACGATCATGTCGTCTTGATTGTAAGTATTCCGGAAGAAGATGATCAGTTTCAATCACATATCCATTCACTTATCAAAGAAGCTCAAGAGAATGTTTCCCGATTTTTTAAAATCTCCTTTACGGCATCGATTAGTGAAAAGACGAGTCATATGCAGGAATTGAATGGCATGTATCATAAGTCTCTCGATCAGGGGATGTATCGCTTATTACTAGGGCATTCCTCGGTCATAACATACGAAACGGTTAAGAAAAATGTGGAAAGTAAAAAAACGGGATATTCCAAAAATCATGAGGAATGGCTTGTGGAAGCGATGAAATCGAGCAACACCGCAGCGATAGAAGAGGTTTTGGGGAATATATTTGAAGAGCTGGGCACGCTCAACTATCACAATGCTTTAGTCTCCATCATAAGACTTGTGGATGCAGTCATTGAGACATTAGAAGAAATGAAAGTGACAGCTGCGCCATCTTTGCACATCTCTTCGATCAGCCGCAATATTTTGGAGAAGGAGACGATTGCCGAGATTCATCGGATCATAGTCGGTGCCCTGCAAGATTCGTTCAAAAAAGATTTCGAGGGAAATGCCAATAAACTAAACTACTTTTTGGTGGATGCGGTCACGGAATACATACATAACCATTATCAAGACCCTACCTTGAGCTTGACTTCGATTGCTTCGATGATGAAAATATCGACAAGAAATTTAAGCAAGACATATAAGGAAGCTACCCAGATATCGATTCCTGATTTTATCAACGAGTTTCGATTAGCCAGAGCGGCAGACCTTCTTATCCAAGATGACCTTAGTGTGTATGAAATTGCTGAAAAGGTCGGGATCTTGAATGAAACTTATTTTTTCAGTTTGTTCAAAAAGAAATATAAGGTCACACCGAAGGAATATGCCTTGCGGAGAAATATGACGAATTTGATTCAAAAGTAAAATATGAAAGCTATTGGCTAGGTTCATTTCACCTGATATTCGGCAACGGACAGACTAGCGTAATCGCCTACAAGTTCACCTAACCCGGCAGGGACTACGCGGCATACACGATGAGCATGAGGGAGCGCCTCCCTTTGAAGTTCCTCAAGTGCGAAAGCTTCAAGCAGATCGCGCTGCCTGGCATACATGCTGCCAATGACGATTAACTCTGGGTTTAGAAGGTCCACCAGGACAGATAGCCCTCTTCCAAGCTGTACCCCTACAGTACGAAATACTTGTAAGGCTAAAAGATCCCCTGCTTGCGCGGCCTCCGCGATCTGCTGAGCGGTCAACGAGTCCAATTGCGACTCGGATCGGCAAAAGCTCGGAGGCTGCCCAATCTCCAAAGCTTCCGCGGCTTTCATTCGTCCCAATTGGGCGATGCCGCCTCCGCTGCAGAAGCCTTCGAAGGAACCGGCTTTGCCATAACCGATGGGTCCTGTAGGCTCAAGCCTCATATGACCGATCTCACCAGCCATATCATTGGTCCCCGTATATAGCTTGCCATCGAGAATAAGGCCAGCGCCCATACCCGTACCGAAAGTCAGGAAGATCATATTCCGGGTTCCAACGCCAGCACCCCAGCGCCATTCTGCCAACGCACAGGCATTGGCATCATTCTGCAAGCCAACGGGAACACCAAAGTGTTCCTTGATTAACGAAGTAATAGGAATGTGATCCCACCCTGGCAAATTCGGTGGTGAAAGGATGCCCCCTGTTTTGCTGTCAAGCGGCCCCCCGCAACTGATGCCAATCGCTGCGAGTGAACCACCTTGTTCTAGCAATAATTGCTCTAAGACTGAAATAAGCTTCGTGATGGTCTGATACGGATCTTTGGGAGTGGGAAATTGAACTTTCCCAAGTAGCGTAATCTCATTATGATCCATCCGTCGCCCGACAGTAACGGCACACTTGGTTCCTCCAATATCAAAGCCAGCAAGGATCATGCTCATCCGAAAAACTCCCTTTCCAGCATCGTACATAGGATGTGATAAATCGGTAGGTGACGCTCCTGGATATCTGGTGTTCGCTCCCAAGGCACCCTAATGGTCACGTCGCATAACTCCTTCAATCGGCCCCCCTGTTTTCCGGTTAATCCGATGGTACGCATTCCTAACGCTCTCGCGGTTTGGACAGCTCGAAGGACATTCGCGGAATTCCCGGAAGTGGAGAGAGCTAGGAGGACATCTCCCTTTTTCCCATAGCCATACACTTGTTGGGCAAAAATCATCTCCGGTTCTACATCATTAGCATACGCGGTTATCAAGGCAGCGTGATTGGTAAGTGAAATGGCGGGGAGCGCCTGCTGCAGATGATCTGCTAAATAGTCCCCTTCTTTTTCATCCCATTCTTGGATTAAAGAACCACGGAATGATAAGGGGACAGGCCTTCTGGATAGAAAGCCTTTCATCAGCTCACCGGCAATATGATCACAATCGGAGGCGCTTCCCCCATTGCCGCATAGTAGCATTTTACCAGATAAATGGAAAACGTCTGTGCATAATTGGAAGGCTGCAATAATGTCAGATGTACAACCTTCCAAGTCTGGGTATCGCTCTACGAGTAGTTGCATATAGTTTTCGAGTATCAATTTCTCCATCGAAAAAACCTCCTTATCGACCGATCTCATCGGCTCGGAAATCGTTAGAAATAGCGGCAATTTGCGGCAACCAGCCTTTATATGTTTCCAAGGAAAACGCCGGGAAGCCAAGCAGATAGTGATTGCCATAGGTTCGTCCATTGAGGTTCCATTCCAATAGAAACAATTGCTGATTGGAATGGGAAATTGGGATTTTCCCAAGCTCGGAAGTCCCGTTCGACTCCACCTCGAACCTACCTTCCATAAGCGTTTCTTTGGAATCGGCATCCCAAATGCGATATGAACCAGCAGCGGATTCTCGGGAGTCATTGCCTACGGCTACTCGCACATGCCAATTCTCAGGTTCATCGATCATGATGCAGACAGGGACTTGGCTTCTTTGGATGTAATGAAAAGCCAACTTCTTGCCATAGTAATAATCAACGACGGCATCTGAGAATTGCGGCCAACCGTCAATCATATTCCACCAAATGATCCCTGTTTTCCGCCATTTTTTGAGCCGAGTCGTCTCGATGAAGAACTTCTTGGCCTCAGCTTGGGAAATTTGCGAAGCAAGTAAGAAGTCTTCCATGGATTCAGGAATAGCCCCAAACAGCTCTTTAATTTGATTCGCCATTAATTGGATCCGTGTCGCGTTATGTCCTTCATAGCCGCTAACTGCCGTTGCGTGGGCGACCCATTGCTCATCCTTACTGTTAAATGGCCATAGATGATCGTGTTCGATGAACTTCTGAATTGACGATAGATTCGGACAGCCGTGATAGCCAATTTCAGATATAAAATGGTCACTACTCGTCTTATAATAGGAACTTTTATAATAATCCCGCGGCCCCCAAAGATGCCGTTCAGGAGCTAGGTTCATGTTGCCTGATCGGATAACCTCAGGTGACAGATAGGGAGAACTTGGCAAATAAGCACGGTGAGGATCATAGAGCTGAATCACTTGCGGAAGCAGGTTACGGGTAATGGAATTCACATTAGGATCAGACAACCCATACCACCCATAAGCCTCGTCGCATTCATTATCCCCGCACCATAGGACAAGCGAAGCGTGGTTCCGTAATTTGCGGACAACAGCGCTTGCTTCAAGTCGCATGGACTCGCTGAACTCAGGCGTCTGTGGATAGACAGCGCAGGCCATGGCAAAGTCCTGCCAGACCATCAAGCCATGACGGTCGCAGAAGTCAAAAAAAGCATGATCCTCATAGACATTGCCTCCCCAGCAACGAACGATATTGCTGCCTGTTTCAGTGAACAGCTGGAGAGCCTTCTCGTAGCGGCTGGCGTCTCGGCTATGAAACGCATCCATCGGCACCCAATTTGAGCCTTTGCACATGATCGGGGTATGGTTGACTTTAAATAGAAATTCGCCGCCAGCTTCAACCGTGGTTGTTTCTGTGCGAATCAATTGAACTTGACGAATGCCGATCCGCTCTGTACGTGAAGCGAGTACACGTCCTTGATGAATCAGTTCGGTGGTAACCTCATAGAGATGAGCTTCCCCGTATCCATTTGGCCACCAGAGCAGGGGATTCTCGATGGATACGGTCAGGGAGCCGACGTTGAATAAGACGGGCCTACTCATCTGAAACTCGGATGTACCTGATTTACCTGTTATCCGAATCTCCAATCCATGATAAAAATAAGCAGGATCTGTGGCCACTCGGTAAAATAATCCGATTTGTGCAGCTGAAAGATTTTTATCTACAGATAGGGTATAGAAATAAAGGTCGGTCAGGGCATGATCCTCACATGCGACCAACGATACGGATCGCCAAATGCCCGCAGACACTGCGCGGGGCATAATATCCCATCCGAAGCTATGAGCGGTCTTCCGTACGAATAACTGCTCGCTATTGGTGACCTGTCCATAGCAAATCGCATCGGTGCTGCGCTGCCCTGCCTCGATAATCGGCGAACGCAACCGTACAAATAGCGTATTCTCACCATCGTGCAGGAGCGACTTCGTTGTTTCGAGACTCACCTCAATGAACATATTGTCGCTGGAGCCAAGCTCTTCGCCGTTCAACCAGTAGGTTGCGCAGCAGTCAACCCCTTGAAACACCAGTTCGGTTCGCTTGCCCGCCATCGTCGGCGGAGCGGTGAACGTTAAGCTGTACCACCACTCATAGAGCTCGTAAGGGCGGAGTTCATTGATATTCGTTCCCAAGAAGGGCTCAGGAAGCAGGCCGCTCCTTACCAAGTCGAGCTCGACATTCCCTGGTACTTGAGCGTTAATACAAGGCAAAGCTAAGCTGTTCAATTCATCTGGATGGTGGACCTGCCATTCTCCTTGCGGAAAATAAACAAGCTTCCATTGACCGTCCAGGCACAGTTCTTTTGTCATTTAAAAACCTCCTTCAATTAAGTGCCAATGGATCCATTGTAAAAGGGAGGCTCGGATAAAACTTGCCGTATGTTCAGAATACTTGCACGATTATCGGATATGACTCATTTTGAAGTAAAATGCCCAATGTGTAATGTACTTTCGCGAAATCATCACCTAAAGTGGAGTTGTGTGGCAGGTAGGAAGGCAGTATAAGTAATCGAGAGAAATGAGGTCGTCACATGGTTACGAATCATTATGAGATTCACCGCCAGATTCCAGATTTGATGGCTTCCAATGTAACAAGACATCCAATGGATTTGAAATGAGGCTGACCTCGGGTGAATATGATTTTACAATTGAAGGAGTTGTGTGCCCATGAATCCAGAGAGCCGCAAACAGACTGCGGAAGCATTCATTTTTGTAAAAGAAGAGAACGTGTCTATTCGATACCGCCCTTTAGTCAAGCAGGGTATGGTATTGCGGAGTCATGCGGATGAGGATCATCCGGGCAATATCAATTACGGAGAGGGAATAGACTATGTCGTCGATTACGATCGCGGTGTCATTCGCCGGACGAAGCAAAGTCAAATCCCAGATTGGTCCCGTCACGAATTATACGGCCAAACGGTGTTTGATCATGCAGCGTTCAAAAACTGCAGCAATCGTGAATTTACCGTGTATGGGGATTATCTGTATGAGAACGATCCGTTTACGGACAGTTTCGTAGCCCACGATAGCGGAAATCGAGCCGGGATGGAACGCTGGCTTTCCAAATTGCAAACCGGCGAGGAGAGCTCAATCGTTGTTTTTGGTGACAGCATTAGTGCAGGTGGGGAGGCGAGTGAAGAAAAGTTTATGTACTTCAACCGTGTTCATCAATTTCTCACTGCATACTATCCGCGCAGCCAAATCCGTCTGTTGAACAAATCAGTCGGCGGTGAAACGAGCAAAGATGGAATGAATCGCATACAGCGCGATGTCATTGCTTTGGACCCTGATCTCGTGATCATCGGATTCGGCATGAACGATCAGAACAAATATGGGGATGGGGTGGGCGTTCCGCCGGCGGATTTTGAAAGTATTCTCCGTCAAATGATCGAGGCCGTCAAGAAGTTGGACAGCAGTGATCTTGTGCTCGTGACGCCTTGCCTGCCGAATCCGAAATGGTGGTATTCCAGTGGATTGACTGGCAGGTATGCGGAAATCATCCGCCGGCTGGGCCGGGAATACGGTGTCGGCGTAGCTGACGTCACTGCGGTTTGGGAGCAGGAACTGGCAGCTGGCAAATCGCCGGGAAGTCTGCTCCTGAACAATATCAATCATCCGAATGATTACGGGCACTGGCTGTATTTCCAAGCTTTTGTCCCGCTGCTGAAAGCTTGAGAAATCAAGCTTTTTTGTCATAAGGTAGAAAAGAAAGAGGTTAGGATTCCATCCCAACCCCTCTTCAAGCCACTAAAGTTTGAATTACACCAAAGGACCTGAGTCAGAGCCTTTTTTTACCATGTTAGCGTATAAATTTCCGGGCACCAGATAAAACCTAAGGTACCTCCCTCGTTCGACGGGCGCTAGCGCACAAATACTGTGCGCAAGGGAGGTACCTCCCTCGTTCGACGGGCGCTAGCGCACAAATACTGTGCGCAAGGGAGGTACCTCCGTCGTCCGACGGGCGCTAGCGCACAAATACTGTGCGCAAGGGAGGTACCTCCGTCGTCCGACGGGCGCTAGCGCACAAATATTGTGCGCAAGGGAGGCACCTCCGTCGTTCGACGGGCGCTAGCGCACAGTATGCGCTGCAGAAAAACCTGAGTCAGAGCCTCAGGTTTTTCTTTTCATTGGACTCCTTCACAGAACCCGCCGACCAGCACGCGGAGACACCCCATATTTACTTTTAAAACAACGGATGAAGTAAGGCAAGGAATTAAAGCCGGATGCTAGTGCTATTTCCGTAACGGGTAAGGAGGAATTGTGCAGCAACCTATGGGCATATTGAAGCCTATGGTCCTGGACATATTGTTGAAAGGATTGACCGATGATGGTACTGAACTTTTCGCTGAAATAGTTCGGGCTCCACGATGTGTGGGCGGCTGCTTGTTTCAGTGTAATGGGTTCGCGGAAATGGAAATCGATATAGTTCAAGGCTTTGCGCAGCTTACTTCGCTCAGACACATCGCTGGACGAAGTCTCTATGGTACTCTGGGGATCATTCGGAATCATACGCAGCAGATCAACAAGCAATCTGTCCAATGTGGCACGGATCGCTTGTTTTTTGCCGATTTGAGATGTCATGCTTTCCGCCAATAATCGGCGGCATTCCTTTTCGATGTCAGCCAAATGTTCACCCTCGCAGCGGACGGACAAGCGATTCGGCTGCCTAAAGAGCAAGAGTCGCAACTCCTCATCGAGCCACTCCTCGGTAAATTTCAAATTAATTAAACGAAGAGGAAAACCAGGATCAGGAGTAATGGTATGGAAATCGACAGGGGTTAAAAGATAAACCGAGCCGGGGGTGAGTCGGGAGGACTCTCCGTTCAAAATTTGTGTGCCTTTTCCAGATAAAATAATCTCCATCTCAAAAAATTCATGGCCATGCAAATCGTGAAACCGACTTACTTCATACTCGGAGATACTGAAATGAAAAGACGGAGTAAGAAATTCATCGATCATATAGCGATAGGGCACTACTACTTTTCGCATGTTTACGCTCCTCTCCATGTCTTCCCATGTGTGTAGTATACAGTATCATTCTCCTAAGGTGGAGGATACAATGCAGTTTCCTTTCTATGCCTACGAAGGTTAGAGGAACTCACTTGAATTGGAGTTTTCTATCCTCAAGGAAAGGCAGCTTACCTACACATTTTTAGAGGAAAGTGCCTAGTTCATAATATACATTCCCTTGGGCATCACCTAAAGTTGGGATATCGACCAAGATGACAGTCAAAATTACAAAGCTAGGATGTGTTGGATGGATGGTAAGAATTTTCAAGAAAAATTTCGGAGTGACCCTGCTGGCACTGCCAGGTTTCCTGTTGATTTTGCTCTTTAATTATGTGCCGCTTTACGGATTGCTGCTTCCTTTTAAAAATTATAAGTACAATCTGGGGATTTGGAATAGCCCTTGGGTAGGGTTAGACAATTTCGGATTCCTATTTAATGGCAATGTACTTTATCGTGTTCTGCGCAATACTCTCCTGTACAACATGGTATTCATTATTTTGGGGACGTTTCTCTCCATCGTCATTGCCTTATTGTTATTTGAGCTGAGTCGGAAATTTGTAAAGGTGTATCAAACGATTTTGTTCATTCCTTACTTTATTTCCTGGGTGGTTGCTGGCTTTGCCTTCAGGGCGTTGTTTGATATGGATCACGGTGTTATCAATAGCATCTTGGTTGCTGTGGGTAAAGCACCCATCCTCTGGTACAGCGAACCTCAGTATTGGCCATACATTTTGGTGGCAGCTGCTGTTTGGAAGGGACTCGGATATGGATCTGTCATCTATTACGCTGCTCTGATGGGGATTGATGCTGAGTATTATGATGCTGCGAAAATCGATGGAGCAAGTAAGTTTCGCCAAGCATTTTCGATCTCAGTTCCAATGATCAAACCCATGATTACCATGTTGGTTATCCTTCAAATCGGAAGTATCTGCTACAGTGATTTCGGTTTGTTCTACAATGTGACGTTGAATTCATCCTTGATCTATCAGACAACAGATGTCATTGATACTTTCGTTTATCGTTCTCTGATTGATATGGGGGACATTGGGATGGCATCGGCAGCGGGATTTTTTCAATCGATCGTCGGGTTTTGCCTCGTTTTGTGTACCAATACTATCGTGAGAAGGATTAATCCTGAAAATTCACTTTTCTAAGGAGCATCGACTATGAATCCTCAAAAAGCCATTCGGTTACGACCTACACTAACAACGGGTAAATTAGTGATTCATATCCTATTTATCTTGTTGTGTGCCGTGTGTGTGTTTCCTTTCCTTGTCATTATCGGCACCTCGTTTCAAACGGAAAATGACATTATCAAATATGGGTATTCCATGATCCCTAAGAACTTTACGTTAGATGCGTATAAGGTGATTCTGCGTGAGCCAACAGTTCTGCTGAACTCTTATCTGGTTACGATCGGTACGACGGTCATCGGTTCTTTGATTGGGATGTGGGTGACCACGACCTACGCTTATGCGATTTCGCGCAAAGATTATTCCTACCGTACGTTCCTTGCCTTTTTCATCTTCTTCACGATGCTCTTTCATGGGGGGATGGTTCCTTCTTATATTCTCATGGTGAAATGGTTGGGACTCCGCAACAATATCCTGGCACTCATTTTGCCGTATCTGATTAGCGGTTGGTTCGTGCTCCTCATGAAAGGATTCTTGCAGACCATACCGGATGCCATCATCGAGTCAGCTAAAATGGACGGCGCAGGCGAGCTGCGAATATTTACGCAAATTGTTCTGCAAATATCCAAACCGGCATTGGCGACCTTAGGTCTGTTCTTTGCACTCCAGTACTGGAATGACTGGTGGCTGACCTTGCTCTACATGGATCAGAACAATTTAATGAAGCTGCAATATTTACTTATTCGTGTTCTTAAAAATATGGAGTATTTGAATTCCAGTGAAGCCATTCAGTATGGACTTGTGAAACCAGGTATGCAAGTACCTTCATTAACTGCTCGCATGGCGATGTGTATTTTGGCTGCAGGACCGATGCTGCTTGTTTTCCCACTGTTTCAGAAGTATTTTGTTCAGGGGTTAACGGTAGGTTCTGTCAAAGGTTAATAGTTTCAGGTGCAGGAGAAACGCGCTGCGTCTGTAAATTATATAAAGACAATATAAGGGAGGCAATCCACGTGAAAGGTCAAAAAACAAAAGCGTCAAAATGGTTTGGACCAGGAACATCCGTCTTGCTTGCAACAACGATTGTGATTAGCGGCTGCAGTACGGATAACAAAACGAGTGAAAGCGCTAGTCCAGCAGCTAGTAGTGCAGCAAGCACGAGTCCGACGAAAGATTATGTGGATATTAGCTGGTACATGCCAAAACCGATCGACAATATGAAGGATCAGGAAGCGGTTGAAGCGGCAGCGAACAAACTGATCAAGGAAAAATTGAACGCCAATGTACACTTTAATTTAATTGATAATGCGGGCTGGGAAGATAAAATCAAGTTGAAATCAGCTGCTGGCGAGCCTTATGATCTTGTATTTACTTCCAATTCTTCCAATAACTTAAATGCGAATGTGCAAAAGGGTGCCTTTATGCCCCTCGATGACTTATTGCAGAAGTATGGTCAAAATATTTTGAAGAAAGTAGATCCTCGTGCTTGGAAAGCAGTTACGTATAAAGGGAAAATTATGGCGATTCCTGCACAGACCCCTTACAGTCCGGCATCTGCGTATGTATTTAAAAAAGATTTAGTTGAAAAGTATAAATTTGATTATAAGAGCGTCAAGAGTCTTAGTGATTTAGAGCCATTCTTAAAAACAATTAAGGAAAATGAGCCGAACATGATTCCAGTTATTGCGACGGCCAATGGAGCTACCTCTGGCGTAGGATTACCCGACTATACAACAGTTGTAGGTGGAATATCTTTTAGCGAGAAGGATGGTAAATTCGTCAAAACACTTGATATTCCACAGAATTATGAAAATTATCGAATTATGAATGATTTCTATAAGAAAGGCTATATTGCCAAAGATGCGGCGATCAAAACGGACTATTTGGCTGAAGCGAAATCCGGGAAATATGCCGTGTTGCGCGATTCAGGCGGTTATACCGAGGATGGGTCGAAATCGACGAGCACGTATGGATTCCCAACGGTTGAAACATTTAGCTCACAACCAACGATTTCAACTGGCTCTATGACAGCAGCAGCGACAGCGATTAGTGCAACGTCGAAGAATCCAGAGAGAGCGATGATGCTGCTCGATTATATTTGGAGTGACAAGTACTTATTAAATACACTTGCTTATGGCGTTGAAGGTAAAAATTACATCGTTAAATCGGGTACGGTTAAAGATGCTAACCCAACGATCGAGGCTAAAAGCGGTGCTGAACAAACATGGGCGATTTGGCACAACTGGCTTGGGCCGCTTTGGGATCAATGGGATTCCAACTGGAATTCAACGAAAGCCTTAGAAGCGATGAAAAAAACAAACGACAACGGTAAGGCATCGGGTCTGCTTGGATTTGTCTTTAATAATGAGCCGGTCAAGACCGAGATTGCGCAAATCAATGCGGTTAATAAAGAGGCGAATCCGATCTTTACGACGGGATCCATGCCGGATTATCCGAAGTACGTCGAGGACACGAAGAAAAAGCTGGTGGAAGCTGGTATAGACAAAGTGATGGCTGAGATCCAGAAGCAATATGATGCTTGGAAGGCAGATAATAAATAAAGTTAAACTCGTGACAACAATGACTCTACTAATTTAAAGTAGGGTCATTGTTTTAATAAAAGCTAATCCAATAGGAAAGGGAATTTATTGTATGCGCATTCATTTTGACTTTCCAGTCAACGGATGAGCGATGTATGGGGTTGCGATGTGGGAAGGCTATCCGGAGTGGGACTTGATCGATGGCAAGCTTCAGTATTCCGGGATACAGCCTAATATGAAAGAAGCTATCAAATGAGAAATTCTAAAATGGGTCTGGACATGTACACTAAACCAAGCAAAAAGATCAAGCTCACATATAATAGGGACATCATAAGGATAAGGGTTGATTCAGATGCCATCTATAATCGGTACCTCAAAAGTAGTCACTAACTCAGGAAACATAATCAACGGTGCATCATTAATAATTATGGCGCCAACTCAAATCTCCAAATCTTTCAATGGGGCCGACGCCAGCATTACTGGTGCCCACGCCATGACGTTTTCTTTCTTTAGCGTAACGATAACGTTGAGTCCGAACGGTAATGGAGAGTTATCAAAGCATCGAAGAAAGCGCACTCGAACTGGCTTGACGGTTAAATCACGAAATGGGTATCAACCTAGTGCGAAACCATCCACTTGACCATATATTGGTATTGATACCCAGCACACTCAACTTATTCGTCACCCTCATTTATAAAACGAAAAAAACGGTCTGTATTCGCATCTACTTCGCGATAAGACCGTTTTTGTGATGTTGGTATAAGGTCAGCATCTTGGCATTAAAAACGCCTGTCCGGTAATCCAATGATTGGCTTAGGTGAGGAGCTGCTGCTTCCTTCAGATGAATGATTTGGATGGAGCACGTGAGAGCCCTGTTTCAAGCGTCTTACTGCACGGTTGTTTGATACAAAAAAGAGAGACGCTGTGAAAGTTAGATTGTATATTAAGCCTCCGATAAAGGGAGACTTTTTTATGATAAAAACAACGAGAAAAAACGGTCCGTAATTTATTTCGCGGCCGTTTTTTCTCATTATTATTTGTGTTAGTTTAAGGAATTACCATACAAAAGCTGATGTGATGATAACCAAAAGAATAAAAAGAACCAAAATAGCTGCTGCGCTTGAACCGTAACCTGCACAACTTCCACCGTAACCAACTGCTCCCATGTGTACTCATTCCCCTCTGGTGATTTGTCACTACGGTATAAAATATGTTCGTTAAATAGTGATTGATTGGACATTAGTCAGGTATTCTTTGCTGGAAGGAAAAAAATGCCTGTTGGGCGAGTGTAAGGGGTTTTAAAACAGCATCCACATTGTTTTTCAGGTGCACATTTACATTTGTCCCCACATTTACAATTTGGATTATGACAATTCGGGTGATGACAATATAGAAATCTCTATTCAACAATTTTTGATTATGTAGTGTGCAGAATCATTGAATATTGAGAGGATGTTATGAATCGGAATCGTCTTGTAACATTCCTGAAGCGTTCACCGACATAATTTCGCGGCTGAACTATCGAGGAACGAGAGTTCAATAAATACGAAGAACGAAGAAACGGCATAGAAAAACACCCCTTAGCAGACTTCGGTTGAACCTGAATGGTTATCCGATATCTCGACTAAAGGGTGCTTTTAATAAGTGGGGAAATCTGTTATTCTTGTGCGTTGGATTCGTCTTGTTTCTCTGCGATAAATCCATTGATGCTCTCTTTGCGGCGAGCATTTTTGGATTCGATGCTCTCTTTGTCTACAGCAGAAATTTCATCCGCATGTTCATCCAAGTATTCCTCAGCTTCGTTTAGATTGGCCATTGTATTATCGATGGCATTCTGAATACGGGCTGGGTTATCTTCGCGATTGTCTGGCTTAGCCATAGTAGTTCCCTCCCTTTGTTGCGATAAATTAACATCCTGTTATACGATTCCAAATGATCAATCAAATTATTCATTCAAACAAAAAAACGGCTACGCCTAGGATGAAAGCCTAGGTAATTAAATTTAGACATATTACCTTAATATTGCACATTGCTCGCATTAAAGCGCAATCCTCTACGTGGAAGGTAAACCTAAATCTTTATCAATTGGGAGGAATGACAAGGGTGAATTTATTGGTTATTGAATTATTAGTACGATCGTGCTAAATTTTTATCCATGAGTACTAGATTCTGCCTATTTATTCGGATTGAGGCTTTCCGCTTCATTGCATATAATGAAGGTACCACCCTTCGGGGAGATAGTTAAGGGAGGCCGCGATGAACGAGACCGCATTTGACGAACCATTATTTGCAAGCTTGAAGCCGGGCTTAACCTCGTTCTGTTACCGAATGCTAGGCTCCATGGACGATGCGGACGATGCCGTTCAGGAGACGAGTATTCGGGTCTGGCAGAGCTGGAGCACGTTCAGACAGGATTCCTCGTTCAAAACTTGGGTCTATCGGATTGCCTCCAACCTGTGCTTGGACAAGCTGAGACAATCCAAACGCCGCGCACTTCCCGTTGACCTGTTCGACCCGGCCGTCTCCATCGTCGAGCCGCGCGACACGCTGCCGGACTCTGCCTGGATCTGGCCGTCTCCCGACTTTGGGGGCAATCCGGAGGATCGGCTCGTCCGCAGAGATACCCTTCAACTGTGCTTCATCGCTCTCCTGCAGACCTTGCCTCCGCGGCAGCGCGCGGTACTCATTTTGAAGGATGTATTTGAATGGTCCTCCAAGCGGATCGCGGAAACGTTGGCGATGTCGCCGGCAGCGGTGAACAGCGCCTTGCAAAGAGCCCGAGAGACGATGGACCGGGCGCAGCTTCGCTCGGATGAGCTCAGCAGCATGGACGTTCAACCGGAACAGCAGCTGCTGTCCCGGTATGTGGAGGCCTTCGAGCAATTCGATATTGCTGCGCTCGTCGCGTTGTTCCACGAGGAAGGCTGCATGTCGATGCCGCCCTTCGAAATGTGGATCCGTGGCAAGGAAGATTTGTCCGCTTTCTATTCGCTTACTCGCTGGCATTGCGAAGGTTCGCGATTTGTGCCCATTACGGTGAATGGCGGTTATCCGGCGTTGGCCCAGTATATGCCTGGCAAAGAGGGCTCTGGCCTGGTACCCTGGGGCATCCACGTCATCGAAACCAAAGAAAATCAAATCCTGCACGTTCAAAACTTCATTCATACGCCATTATTTTCGCGATTTGGGCTGCCTGAGCGAATTGACCAATGAATTTCGTCATTTGCTTACGTCTATATCATTGAGAATAACCAAACGACGAATATCATGAGAAAGGTGTCGGCGGCAAGTTTCTGACACGGATGGAAGCGAAGGATGGCAGCATGGGCTTTGACTTTGGCGGCGTCTACGATGTCGTGAATCGGCATGAGGCGATCGGCTACACCATGGAAGACGGAAGAAGAGTGGATATTGCTTTCGTCGATCAAGGGAATGAGACGAAGGTCATTGAAACGTTCGACGCGGAAAGCTCCAATCCCGTCGAGTTCCAGCAAGCAGGCTGGCAAGCGATCATGGACAATTTCAAAGCCTATACCGAACAAAACTAATCATCGCGAAGAAGACGCCGGGGAAGATGCCCGGCGTCTTTCTTTTTGAACCCTAGTACGAGCGTGCTCTCCGTTAGCCTTAACCTTGTGCCGCATCCATGTTCATGTAGTTAATGGCCCACAGATGGCCGTCCAAGTCCACGAAGCCCCAATGATACATGATGGACCCATGATCTTCAGGTTCAGCGTGCAATTTCCCGCCCAAGGAGACCGCGGTATTCACGATTTCATCGACCTTTTCCCGGCTCTCGAAGGCCAATGCGATCGTCATCTGCGCATACTTGCTCGTATCGACGGATTGCTTCTCCGTGAGCGTATTAAAGAATACTTGATTGATCAGCATGACCTGCAGGTTGTCGCCGATCACGATGGCTACCGAATTCTCGTTCACGGGGAATTGCGGGTTGAGCTCGAATCCGAGTCCGGTGAAGAACGCTTTCGATTGTTCTACGTTTTTTACAGGTAGGTTGAAGCTCGTGAATGCGGACGTTAATGCCATTTTCAAAACACCTCTTCGTCAAATTAGTTTGTGTTCATTTATGCCTTCGTTTATATAGACGACAGCCGATCCGGGAATTCATCGGTCTCATGGATTCGGAAGCGTAAATTTTGAAAAATAACTTGGTATTGAGTTCGGATACCCGCCATTCCCGTAAGGTTGCTTATTCTTATTGTGCAGGGATAAAGTTTGAACCTCTCTAAAAAGGAAATACGCTCGGTTCATTAAGCTATCGGGCAGATATGTTGAACAAGTTAAAATTACCGTTACGTTATATCCTAATTTTGGTAGAATAATAGAAATAACGTTGGAGGTGTGCTTGTGAAAACAATAAAGGTTTATCATTACGACGCATTCAGTAATATTCCCAACATGGGAAACCCAGCGGGGGTAGTATTGGATGGCGAAAATCTTACTGAAGAGCAAATGAGAGAAGTGGCGGAAAAAGTAGGGTTTAACGAAACGGCTTTCCCACTTAAATCTGATAATGCTGATTTAAGAATTCGTTTTTTTACTCCAGGTCATGAAATAAATCTTTGTGGTCACGCAACAATGGCAACTATTTATGCGTTAAAAACGAAAGGGTTGTTGGGTGATAAAACTGATTTTACAATTGAAACAAAAGCAGGGGTTTTGCCGATTAGACTTAATTCAAACGACGGACTTTACATAACAATGAGGCAAGCTGTTCCCCAATTTCTAGAATTTAATGGCTCTTATCAAGAATTGGCTCTTTCTATGGGAATTGAAGAGAGCGATATTGAGACAGAACTACGAACCTTGTATGGTAGCACAGGTACGTGGACATTGTTAATTCCAATTAAAAGTCTTGCTGCTTTCAAACGAATGAAGCCAAATAACAAGCTTTTTCCGAATATTTTAAAGGAAATGCCTAAAGCATCTATCCATCCTTTTTGTGTAGAAACATACGATACCAATGCGCATATGCACGCTCGTCATTTTTCATCACCGTTTTCTGGTACAATTGAGGACCCAGTTACTGGTACTGCCTCTGGGGTAATGGGAGCTTATTATGCAAGATTTATAAAAAAGGAGTCTGAAACTTCATTAAGCCTTTTAATTGAACAAGGTCAGGAAATCGGAAGGGATGGCAGAATCCGAGTAACAGTAACAAATGGAGATGTCATAGAAATTATGGGTAATGCTGTTTATGTTAAGGACTTTGAGGTATCAATTCATGTTGACACTCGACAAAAATAAAAAAAGTTGGAAATGACGGAGTTATAAAAGAGCTTGTTAGCAAGGGGCTAGATGCTCAAGTAACCAACTCAATACAGGATTTACTTGAATTGGACAACTCATCGTTTGAAATTGTATCAAGAAAATATGGAATCCAAGATAAGCCTGGCGCACTAGAAGTCCAATCACTTCAAAATATCATTCATGACTTAGGATTAGAGCAAATATGTAAGTTTGATCCCTTCTTGTCACGTGGGTTATCTTTTTATACAGGAGCGGTCTATGAGATCTTTGATGACTTCTGTCTCTTTCTCTTCAAGCTTAGGCGGTGGTGGTCGTTATGATGCCATAATTGGACAGCTAATCGGTAGAGATGATATTCAGTATCCAACAGTAGGAATTTCTTTCGGTATGGAATCAATCATGGCGATGCTTGAGAGTCGCCCAGCTCAAATTTCAAGTGCTTTAGTCGTTGTCATTCCTATAGGGGAAACTGTAACAGAAGTGCCTAAAACAGCAGCTAAACTGCGAGCAAGTGGTTTTCGTACAAAGACAGATACGAGTGGGCGAAAGTTAAGGAAATCTCTAGCAACCGCCTCATCTAAGGGAATTCGGTATGTGATTTTGATAGGTAAAAATGAAGAGAAACTTGGAAAACTACGGTTGAAAGACATGGACGAGCAGAAGGAGTTAGTACTGAGCATTCAGGAGGTTATTGACTTAATCTCCACAACTATTACGTCAGTGGGCTAAAGCTCTATGGCTCATAATTGGAAACTAATTACAATATTGTAGTGACTGCCGATAAACTGGCAGCCCTATTACGCTAAAGGGCTTATGCAACACCGAGCTATCGAAAACTCAGAAGGGTGGTGCGGAGTAACAATGTATATTAGATTTCATGGTAATTATAATAGTCCTAAAACTAAAAAACCTTTTGGAATCTTTGTAGTAATATATCACCTATATCGTGATGGAAAGCTTTCTGAATGGGAGAGCAAGCTATATCTCGAGACCAAAGATTGGTTTGAACGAAATTTACCTAACCCACCGTATTATGAGGATAATAATTCAATTAACGCTGTAACTTGGTTTAAAGATGTTGATAGAACAGAAACCATGCTAGTTCATCTGGAACCTTTCTTTGGAATTGCTGAGAAACATCGAATAGAAATAATAAAATCTGTTTCCAGAGAACTTCCTGGAGTTCTTGCATACGAGGATGAATATCAAGTTGGAGTATTCTAGGATGTTGCCTATTAATAAACATAATGATAATTGGAACGCAGAAGAACAACTTAAGAATATTGAAAATCTAACAATTGTACCTCACTTACAAAAACCTAGACGAGGCTGCCAGCATTAATCGGCAGCCTCGTAAAAATAACGGGAAGACAAGGACAGTCACATATCGAAGTAGATTGCTAAGTATGTGTAATGAAATGATTTCTTTAGTAGCATAGAAGAGATCAGTAGCAATACTATTAAAACGGTGTTAACCGTTTACATATTTAGACACAGAGAAAGAAGCCTTCACGCGTTGGTGTAGGGCTTCCTTGCACGTTGGCAAACTTGGTTTAGCTCGGCTGGCCTATTGTCGCAGCCTCATTGGATGTCTCCGCTTCACCCACACGCTCCTCATTGTTCGCAGCCACTGGTGTCTCCGTTTCCTTCTGAGGCACCAGAATTGTCACGACGATATCATTCGGGTCCGATTTCATTTCAATGCCGGAGGGCACTACAATTTGACTGACATGCAGGTTGTCACCTAGCCCCAAGCTAGATACTTCCACTTGAATGGAAGTCGGAACTTGGCTCGGCATGCAGCGAATCTCGATGTTGTGCATCTGAATTTGAAAAATCCCGCCATCATGCACACCCACAGCATCACCAATAAATTCCAGCGCAACGACCGTTTTGATCGGCTCATCCATATTAATTTGATGGAAGTCGATGTGGGACAACTCGCGGTTCAGCGGATTGCGTTGGATTTCATTAATCATGACAGGTTGACTTCTCGTACTGCCAGAGATAGTCAAATCAATAATGGCATGAGGATTTTGCCGAAGAACGACCTGCAATTCTTTCAAATCGATGCTTAGGACCGTAGTCGCCATTTTCTTGCCGTACACGACAGCGGGAATTTTCCCTTTTGAACGCATTTGCTTAATTTCTGATTTTGTTGCTTCTTCGCGGACTTCCGCTTGTAAAGAGACAGCCATATGAAAAACCCCCTAAAATTTGGCCCGGTATCCAATGGAGCCATAGCTCACACCGGGTGATTTACAGCTAGTTCATAACATACCCCAACTTTCGAGGTTCCATCCCCGAAATAAACTGTTGGGTAGTTTGCGATAATGAACTCTCGACATTCAGAGAGGGATTAAAGAGCAATGCTACGAATAAATACATCTTATTCTTTATTGAAATGAGTGATGGGTTTTTAGGATTTAATGAGGAAAACTTCTGGATTAGTGTAAATGCACTTGAAAGAGCAAGTTATCAAACAGAGGGTGACCCTCGGGGTTAAGATAGGTTAAGGGAATGAGTAAGAAAGATACTTAGGTCGCTCCAGCAGTAGAGGAGTATAACAAAAAGGGAAAGAATTATGATTTTTGCAACATATTAAGTAATCCAATGTTTAATAAACGGGCATTGAATGCACTCCATGAACTATTGAAAAACATGAAGGCTGAAGCATGTTTGTCGAAAAGAAGCCTGCAGCCTGCTAGTCAAAGCGGGAGCTGCAGGCTTCTTCTCGTTTTGCTTGGGTCTGGCACAATAGGCGCTGCCCAGTTGACGTGAAAGAGAAATGCTTATGAGCTGATCTTCCCTGCGCGAGCCTTTTTGTGTGCTGCCCGGGAAGACGCACCGACGCGGAAGTAACCGAAGGCCGCGGCCGACATGAGCGCGGCGACGGCGACGCCGGCGGCGCCGATCCAGGTGATAGCGGTCAGCGAAGAGCCTTCCACGACGATGCCGCCGATGCCCGCACCGGCTGCCATAGCTAGCTGCACGACGGAGCTGTTCAGGCTAAGCATGATGCTGGTCGCTTCGGGCGCGAGAGAGATTAGATGATACTGCTGCGTCGGACCGGACGACCAGGCGGAGAAGGACCAGAGCATGAGCAAAGGGAACATCAGCCCCGGCGAATGGGCGGCGAACGAAATCACGACCAGCCAGGTTGCGTGGAACAGCATGCCGGTCACCAGTGTGCTCTTGAATCCCCACCGGTCGGTGCCGAACCCGCCAAGCTTGGAGCCGATCAGACTGGCAATGCCAAACGCGAGCAGCGCGATGCTGACAAATTTCTCGCTCATGCCCGTAATATCGAGCAGAAAGGGGGAAATATACGTGTAAGTGATGGAATAGCCGCCTAGCCAGAAGAACGTTATGCTGAGCGCGACGACGATTTTCGGATTCTTGAGCAGTTTCAGCTGGTCGCGCAGCGGTACTGGCTGCTCGCCGTCCGTCTTCGGAATCGTGGAGGCAATGAGCAGCAACGCCAGTAGTCCGAGCAGTCCGATGCCACCGAAAACCACCTTCCAGTCATAGGCGGAAGCGACTAGCCTACCAAGCGGTACGCCGACGATCAGTGCCGTACTGAAGCCCATGACGAGCGTGGCAATGGCACTACCCTGCTTCTCCACCGGTGCGAGTTTCGCAGCGACCGTGAGCGCCGTGACAACGAATACGCCGCTGCTGAGCGCTACGATAACGCGAGAAACGATGAGGGCACCGAAGCCAGAGAACAAGTAGGCTGCGACATTGCCGATGATGAATACCGAGAGCGCGTATAGCATCAGCTTTTTGCGGTCGACTTTGGCAGCGGCTGCCATCAGGAAAGGCGTCCCGAACCCGTATGCAAGGGAGAACACGGTGATCAGCTGGCCTGCTGCTGCGACCGAGACGCCGATATCGTCAGATACTTTATCCAGAATACCGGCAATGATGAATTCGGAGGTACCGACGAGAAAGCTTACTAAAGCAAGCATATAAATTTTCAAATTGTAAGACAAACGTTCCAGCTCCTTATCCATTTCTCTCTATATTATATATTTTTATATTTCTAAATATATCGAAATATACGGCAAAAAAAATGGCTACCCCAGTAGATACGGGGCGTACTTTCGCGCGACTTCTTTATTAACGCTGTAATAAATGTACGTTCCGTCTTTGCGCAGCGTGAGCAGGCCGCATTCCGTAAGCTGTTTCAAGTGATGCGACAGCGTGGAACCGGCAACGGACTCGAGCTTGCTACTGATGTCGGAGCAGCAGAGATTCATCTCTTCCGTAAGAAGCATCGCTATTTTGATCCGGGTCGGCTCTCCGAGTGCTTTGTAGACTTTCACTGCCTGTTTGACTTCCTCGTTGTCCTCGACCATGGGTTCTCACCGCCTTTTCAAATGTATTTCGAAAACTATAGAAACAAGAGTAACACAACTAGGCAGCCATTGTAAATGGGCAATTTGACGAATGGATGGGGTTAGACTCTGAAGTAGAGTTGATATCTGGATAGGTAATCGGTTGCCGCGGTATGCGCATGGACGTCTGTTACTACGAAAGGCCGGTCTTAATCTAGCTGAAAGTACGTCGGGGAAACGAAAGGGACAGATCGTCATATCGAAACGAGGAGATTCTACTTTACGAAAATATCTGTTTCTCGCTACCATCCAGCTCATAGGTGTCAATTCTGTATTTCGAGAACTACATGAGTATAACGTTAAAGTTAAGCATATGAAGAAGCAGAGATCTGTATTTAAACTGCTGGGAAAAGTAGCTCGAATCTTAATCAGTATTCCGTCCGCTAAACGCGTTCGGTCTCCACACCTTGGATAAGTATGACGATGAATGTTAGTGCTAAGACCCGTAGAGCCATGGGATGGTAAACTTCTAGGGTATTCGTGGAATATGCGTGCAGTAGAGTAAGAAGTAGAGGAAGGCCGGTAGGGTTCCTCTGTTCCCGCGCGCTCAATAAAAGGATACCTCATCACAAAAGTTTATTTTCCAGGTAACCGTAATTTATCCAGGTGATGAAATCCTGCGAATGAGTGAGTAAACGAAAGATAAACCGTTAAAATCGAGGGACGGGCAGTAATGTTCAAAACATTTAAAGAGATTTTTGTAAAAATAAGGTACTATACTAGTAGAGTTTTTCTATATGGTAGTTATATAGTATTTATGTTTGGAAGAATGAATGGGAAATTGGAGTTGAGAAAGTGCTCAAAGAAGAATTAAGAATAATCGTGGGAAATAATTTTTCTCTACCACAAGGAATAGATGAATATTCAATGGTTCAGCAAGTAGTCGATTTACTTTCTTCTACAGATCCAGAGTTACGTGATAAGTTAGCGTATAGGATACTAAATAATTGGCTACTGGAAAAAAAGTTGCTTCCAGATGAACAATTAGTGAAATTGCTCGATAATGCTATTTCTCATAATATGTTATTCAATAGGATTGGAGAAGTAGGTACAGATAGTATCTTTTTGCGTTCCTTTTCCTCATTATTAATTGCATTGTTGCTAATCCGTGATAATAGGGATCAATACTTAACCGAAAATAACGTTCATAAAATAATGAATAAGCTAATCACCTATTGTAAGAGTGAAAAGGATTATCGTGGCTATGTAGAAGGAAAAGGTTGGGCACATGCAGCAGCCCATATTTCTGATGCCCTTGATGAATGTGTCCGCAACAGGTACGTAGGGTTAGAAGGGTGCAAGTTGGTGTGGAGTGGACTAAACTCAATACTTGAAAGTGCTCCAGAGGTGTTTAGTTCAGAAGAGGATGAGCGTATAGCTACTACTGTAACTGCAATGGTGGAGTTGGGGAAAGTACCTCTCTCGGTATTATGTGAGTGGCTTATGGATGTAAAATTACCTACAGTGAATGAATTAACTAGAAGACATAGTCGAATTAATTTCAAGCATTTTACACGATGTCTTATGATACGATTATCTGAAAAAGGATTGCTGGGTGCGGGAAATGATCTGATAAGGGTTGAGAGGAGATTTAATCCGTACATCGAATAAATTATTTCCGAAGCAACAATTGATAATCGACAGCGTCTATATTTTGACAACAATAAATGGAATTGAGTGAGGGAGATAATGCGTAAATTCAGTGTTTTTGTAATGGTCTCCAGTATACTTTTGGCAATTTACTTTATTGGTCTCACTGCACAAATAACTAGTGGCGACCGAATTTGGTGGGGATTATCTAAAGATAGTTCGGAGTATTTTTATTTACCATGTATTGTACTGGCATTCATTAGTTTGATTGTTTATTTAAAATCTAAAGATTAAATAAAAATCGCGTTTTTTTATCCCTTAATAGGAATATGGTTCGTGCGATGATCTTGGAATGCAGCACCTTATGACTGGAAAAGAGGCGTATTTTGTAGGTGAACGACTGTTTTTTACTCATGTGTGGACGTGTATCCAATCGATGTCATCAACACAGGAGTATATTGTATAGCAATGTATCTCTGGTGGCAGAAGGAGGTGGACGTTCGTGACATCCCAAATTCGGAAAGAGGACGTTCGTAAAATGGTCGGGAAACAAATTATGGCACTGAAAAAAGACGGAACAAGCGTATCAGGTAAATTGGTCAGAATTAGTGGGAACACGTTGATTGTAGCTCCACAAAAAGGCGAAAAAGTAAAGGTTAAAGCGATCATTCCTTTGGTATTGTTTGATCTCTTAGCCATCGGCACTGAACCTTTTGCATTCGGTGGTTTTGGTGGGTTCCCGTTTGGCGGCGGCTTTGGCGGCTTCGGTGGTCCAGGATTCTGGTGGTAAAATGAAATAACGGGGATGCACCGAAAGATTTATTTCGGCGCATCCCTTTCTCATTGAAATTTTTATATAAGGGCGGGGTTCCATTAAGCGCCCACAGCCCACTCATCTCATATTTCAACCTTCATTTACCATAAAAAGTCACCCTGATATAAAGATTATGGGTGACTTTTTTTATGATAAGAACAAGGAGAAAAACGGCCCGTGTTATATTTCGCGGCCGTTTTTTCTCCTTGTTTGTTTGTTTGTGTTAGATTAAGGAATTACCATACAAAAGCTGATGTGATGATAACCAAAAGAATAAAAAGAACCAAAATAGCTGCTGCGCTTGTGCCGTAACCTGCACAACTTCCACCATAGCCTACTGCTCCCATGTTTACTCATTCCCCTCTGGTGATTTGTCACTACGGTATAAAATATGTTCGTTAAATAGGTTTGATTGGACGTATGAACCAATTAGATTGTCGGAATAACCGGCATTCGAAAAAAAGAACTCGGATGGTACGTTCATTGTGGGGAAAACGTGAAGTATATGGAATTATGAGGGAATTAAGTAAATCCAGTCCTCGGATCACGGGGATGGATGACTAAAATGTATCAGATTTATTTTTGTTAAAGTGGCCCGGTTTCGGGTTCCAGGGCTATTTAACATATGCCAAGCGGTATACTGTTCAGCATAAGGATTGAGAGCTGACATTCCATCAACTGGAATAATGACATCGTATCCTCGGAATGCAGCACTAGTGGCTGTATGAAGGACTGCGCCATTAGCGGCATAACCGGTAATCAGAACGGTTTTAATGCCATGCTCATGCAATATTTGTTCTAATTCAGTTTTGTAGAACTTATCAACGTTTGACTTCACAACAGGATCATTTGGCAATGGGGCTATCTGCGCGGCAATATCCGAGAGGCTTCCCGTTCGTGTAAGGCTATAAACGACAAGCATGCGCCGTTCACGACTTTTCGCCAATAGTTGATTAATTTTAGAAATGGAGGCAATACAACGAGGATTATTACATATAGAGGTCTCCATATCCAATACTAGGAGTGCACTTGTTTTGGGGTCCACTGCAACGGATTGCAGCTGAGGGGGAGGAGGAGCAGGAACAGCGTTCCATTCATCTATGATAGTTGAATCCTTTCTTCCAGCGTAATTGTTCACATGAAGCCCATGACTACATGGCGTGCAGTATTCACACCAAACACCGTACTGGGGACAAAAATAGATCATCCAAATCCACCTCTGGGCCGCTTATTTGATAATAGATTATGTACGCAAATAGGAATAGGTGAGGCGGGGTTTCATGGAAAATTCCACAATTAAACATAGTGGGACATCTGTCGTTCATACGCTTTCTTAAGGTATTAACCGTGAGGAGGTCTCCACTCATATGCTCTTAAAAGTAAAACTTCAAAAATTCGTCGATAAACTGCCGATTCCCAAAACTATTTCCCCGATCAACCAATACAAGAAAGGTTCGTATTATGAAGTGACCATGAGGGAATTTACCCAAAAACTACATCGTGATCTTGGGCCTACCCGTCTATGGGGTTACAACGGAATGTACCCGGGCCCTACTTTCGACGTGATGAAGAATGAAACGACATAGGAATTTTGAACAAACAGGACCTATGTTTCAAAGGAAAGTATGCGAGTATCCCAACCTTGAAGCCACTACGTTATTTTATCATGACCATACAATGGGTATTACAAGATTAAACAATTATGCGGGTCTTGGAGGTTTTTTTATCATCCGTGATGAGCATGAGCAATCCTTAAATCTACCGAAGGGAAAATATGAGATACCGCTTATGATTCAGGATCGCTCGTTTAACCCGGACGGCTCTCTCTATTACCCCGCTACTCCAGATAAAAACAATTCTCGTCTTCCTTATCCCTCAATTGTCACACCTTTTGACGCAGATTACATTTTGGTTAACGGCAAAGTATCCCCCTATCTTGAAGTAGAACCAAGAAAATATCGATTTCGTATATTAAATTACTGTAATAGTCGAGCCATCACATTCAAACTGGACACTGGACAGCCATTTTATCAAATTGGAACTGATCGCGGATTACTGGAGAATCCAGTGAAAATGAATGAGATCCTCCTTCTAACAACCGAACGTGCGGATGTGATCGTCGATTTTTCTCGATTTTTCGGTAAGACGATCGTTCTTAAAAATGTCTTCAAGGGAGCCTCGCCCGAAACAACCGATGTGATGCAGTTCAGAGTAGCCACTCCTTTAAAAGGTAAAGATACCAGTTCTCTTCCAGATCATTTATTGAAAATCGATTTTCTTTCAAGAGAAATGGCAACAAGGACAAGAGATCTTACACTCATCAGGGTGGAGGATGAATATGGAAGATCGTTGAATTTACTGGACGGTAAAAGGTGGAGTGATCGTATATCTGAGAAAATGGAATTAGGAACTATTGAGATCTGGCGGTTAATCAATCTGTCAAATGATGACCACCCCATTCATCTACATGTTGTTGACATGCAAATTCTTGAGCGCCAGCCTTTTAACGTTGCTCATTTCCAAGCCACTGGAGAACTTACATTTACAGGGCCTGCAGTTCCTCCTGAACCTAACGAAAGGGGATTTAAGGATACGATTCGTGCTCCCGCTGGTACCGTTACTTCTTTTATTGCGAGTTTCGATCCTTTCGCAGGACTTTTTGTATGGCATTGTCACATGCTCGAACATGAAGATTACGATATGATGCGACCTTTTGAAATCCTGAAGAAAAAAAAGAGATTTAAAAATATACTAATGAGAATGATTAACTGGAAACGATAGTACTTGACACAGTTTGCCGGCGTGACAATGGCAGCCCGTTGAGTGATTTGACCCTAACATGTAAGGCAATAAGCCTATTTTACAACTAACTACGAACTTGTTATGACAGTAGCCCATACAATACATGGTTAAATGACTATATCATCATAAACGGAGGACAACACATATGGGCTTTCACGGAGGATTGGGAGGTTTTGAGCACGGAGGTTCTGAGCCAGGCACGGAGGTTTTGGGAGCCCATATAGCTTTGGCGGTTTTGAAAGGAGGTGGTAAACCATGCAATTCTCCTATCCAGTTTACCCCTTCCTGGGTTATCAAACCAAGTTAGTACAGGAGCCTATAGCTTTTCCACCACAACATCAGGATCAAGTCCCTGGTTTAGAGTATCTCATGGTACCTCGTCCTATTTTTGATTACCCTGGGTATGTCGGTAGCTGCAAGCTGAAAGGGAAGGTTGCGATCATTACTGGAGGCGATAGCGGATTTGGACGTGCAATTGCAGCCGCTTATGCTAAAGAAGGAGCCGACTTGGTTATTGTATATTTAAATGAACATATTGATGCGGAAGAAACCAAAAAGTATGTTGAGCAATTCGGAACTCGCTGTCTGTTATTAGCCCGAGATCTTCGCGATCCAGCGAGTTCGCCAGATATAATAGCTGAAACGCTCAATCATTATAATAGACTTGACATCTTAATCAATAATGCTGCTGTTCAACCTTTTACAAACAGTATAATGGACATTTCCAATGAACAACTCGAAAACACTTTTCGAACTAACATATTCCCCTTGTTTTATTTGACTAAAGCGGCTTTACCTTATTTGGATAAAGGCAGCGCCATCATCAATACAACTTCAAGGGTCGCCTACGAAGGAGATAAGGATGTCATTGATTACTCTACAACTAAAGGTGCAATAGTAAGTTTTACTCGCAGTATGGCGCTGTCTTTGGCAGAGAGAGGGATCCGTGTCAATGCGGTCGCACCTGGTCCGTCATGGACGCCGCTTAATGTGAGTACCTACTCCAAGGAACATGTAGCTACTCTAGGCACTGACAGCCCGTTCGGCCGTGCAGCACAACCTTTCGAGGTAGCACCAGCATTCGTATACCTTGCAGCAAATGAATCTATGTACGTAACAGGTCAAGTAATTCATGTAAATGGAGGTTTGATTCGTTACTCATAACAAGCGAATGTGTGGAGTTTCGGTGTGAAGCTAAGAACTAACAAAATATTTCAAGTTAAACGTTTGTTTGGTATCGCTTTTTTCACCTAGAACTCCCAATTTACCAATTGTTCCAAGCTACAGTTAACTTCAAGTAACTTAGTTTAAATTAATTCACTACTTCTCATAACAGGCGTTACTATCTATAATGGAAAATGCAAGTTGAAACAAATTTGGTGGTTTTATTAAAGGAGTCTAATGGAACACTAAAAACAAGAGATGAATTGGAGCGTGATATAGATGAAAAAGAGAATTATCGTGACAGGTGGAAGTGGAAAAGCCGGTAAATGGATTATAAAAGAGCTGGTTGAGCAAGGGTATGAGGTATTGAATTTGGATTGGAAGCTGCCAGAAGAACCCTTGTGCCGCACCCAAATCGTAGATTTGAACGATTTGGGTCAGGTTCACAATGCACTGTCGCTATTCAGTGTCAGGGATAGAAAACCCGTGGAAGCAGTGATTCACTTCGCCGCAATTCCGGAAGCATTTATTTATCCAAATGACGTGACTTTTCGTAATAATGTCATGAACACCTATAACATTTTGGAGGCTGCAGCTAATCTCGGTATCCGTAAAGTGGTACTCGCATCCAGCGAATCATCCTATGGAATTGTGTTTGCAAATCAATTTTTCACGCCGAATTTCCTTCCAATGGATGAAAGTCATCCGCAATTGTCGGAAGATAGCTATGGGTTATCCAAGATGGTTAATGAAATGACAGGGGAAGCTTTCCATCGTAGGACAGGCATGCAGGTTATTTCCTTCCGTCTGGGAAATATTTTGGAACCGAAGGATTATGCACGAGTAAGACTGACCTTCGCTGATCCCAAAGAACGAATTCGTATTCTTTGGAGCTATATCGATGTCAGGGATATGGCAGTAGCCTGTAGATTGGCTGTGGAGAAAGATGGGCTTGGCGCACAATCACTTATTTTAGCGGCTGACGATACTTCATCCGATCTGTCTAGTGAAGTACTGATCCATAGGTTTATGCCCGAACTTGCTAATTACGCTCAACATTTACCTGGACGAGCTAGCTTTCTATCGAATGCAAAGATCAAAGAAGTTCTTGGCTGGAAACAGCAGCATTACTTCATGGAACAATAATTCCAATCAGCAATTGATATATTTAGCGTTCGAAATAAGTAATGCCTTTCCATGTTAAATGGAAAGGCATTTTTTCGTGGCGGAGTAAACCAATCTCGATTTTAAAGGTCGAATCAGGAAACGGAGGAAGACACAAAATTTATCAATCGAAAGCACAAAAATTATCATGTGAAAGCGCGTCCAATCTCACTAAAATTAGCTTTACATTAGGTAGGAATGAGAGGGACACACATGAATGACATGATGCAAAAGAGAGTGCTTATTTTTTCTTTTCTGGCTTTGCCGATTGGGTTGCTGCTGTTATTCCTGATTTACCCGACTGTCAAACTGTTTCAATACAGTATGACGGATTGGAACGGGATCAGCAGAGATTTGCATTTTGTAGGTTGGGATAATTACTTGAAAGCGTTCAAAATGTCGCAAGTGTGGCAATCGCTTTCAAATAACTGGCTGTATTTTATTATCCATGCAGCACTCATTCCGTTTGAGATATTACTAGCTGTCATGCTCAATGCCAAAATGCGGGCAAGTGAATTTTTCCGCTCCATTGTTTTATTGCCTTATATTATCAATGGCGTAGCGGTCGCTTATATTTTCAGCTATTTATATAACCCAGTAAATGGTCCTGTGAATGAGCTGCTGACAGCTATCGGCTTAGAGGGTTGGATTCATAACTGGCTCAGCGATGTGAACATTGTGAACTATTCACTTGTCGCCATCTCCCTATGGCGGTTTGCAGGATTTCATATCATTTTATTTCTAGCAGGCGTACAGTCGATTCCGAATGACCTTTACGAAGCAGCAACCATTGATGGCGCGAACAAATTGCAGCAAATTCGCTATATCGTGCTGCCAGGCATCCGGCGAGTGATTGAAATTATTTTGTTCTTAAATATTCGAGGCGCACTTCAAGTGTTCGATATTCCTTTTCTGGTTACGCAAGGCGGTCCAGGCAATGCAAGTAGTACCTTTACCATTTTTACGATCAATACTGCGTTTAAATATAATAGCTACGGCTTGGCTTCAGCGATGGCCATTATTCTTATGTTGATGATCATCATATTTACTTTCATCCAAAACTTATTGATCCGTGAGAAGGGAGACAAAGCATCATGAGCAAGTCAACAATCCAATTGGCAACTAAATCGCAAAAGTTGGAATCATCTGTGTTTATCGCAAACCTTGGCAAAATCCTGTATTACTTGCTATTATCAATCATCACGCTAATTATTTTCGTTCCCCTGCTTGTCGTTGTATTTGCAGCATTCAAATCTGCGCCGGAGTTGGCATCCTCATCGCCATTCTCACTTCCGATCAGCTGGTCGTTCAAAAATTTCATCGTAGTGTTCGAGAAAACGAATATGCTCCTCGGATTTCTAAATTCAATCAGCATTACAGTCTCAAGTGTAGTCATTAATGCCATTCTGGGAGCAATGACAGCGTTTGTTCTTAATCGGTTTAATTTCAGATTCAAGAAAACGATTTTTCTATTATTCATCGTTGCATCCGTAGTGCCTACCTATACGACGGAAGTAGCTCGTTTTCAGACCATTAAATCGCTAGGCGTTTATAACACACTTTTTGCTCCGCTTATTATTTATGCAGGAACGGATCTCATGCAAATTTTCATCTACTTGCAATTTATTGAGAAAATCTCCAAACAGCTGGACGAAAGTGCGCTTCTAGACGGGGCCTCTTATTTCCGAATTTTTCGCTCCATTTTATTTCCGCTCATGCTTCCGGCAACGGCGACGCTAGCGATTATTAAAGCTGTAGATATTATGAATGACATGTACATTCCTTATTTATACATGCCATCTAAGAAGTTAAGCACGCTTTCAACTGCATTAATGACGTTTGTAGGCGAACGTGCAACCTACTGGAACGAACTGTCGGCAGCGATCATTTTGGTCATGTTGCCTACGATCCTCATGTATTTGATCTTACGTAAGTTTATCTTTGCTGGACTGATGGATGGAGCCATGAAGGAATAAGTGGTTTTGATACGCTGAGAGGAGGACATGACGTCTTCCTCTTGGGGTAGAAGGAGATAATTGGGATTTATTGTGGAATTGACGTCACCTAGGATCCAATCTAAAATTAAAATAATTAATTGTAGAATTTTGTCAAACAACAAGAGCTTTATTAGATGGGGGCGCTTACATGCGTATGTTCAAAAAAAGATGGCCAATCACATCGATTCTGTATGTCATGTTCTTTTGCGTTATTGTCATGCCGATCGCTTTGGTTACTTTTTTATCCTTACGTGCCTATACAGATATCTTGCTGACCAACATCACTTCACGCACGATGCAAACGTTGGAGCAAGTATCGTATTCCATCGATCAGGAACAAAGCAGATACATTAGGACAAGTGCCGCCATTGCCACGGATAAAAATCTCATCTCCCTTGCTACCTCTTACCATCGCAGCAACGAATCCAATGAACAATTCAGCTATTCCAGCCAAATCGAAAATCAAATAAAAAGCTATTTACACGATATGCCTGACTTCGTTTCTGCGATGTTTGTTTATCGAGATGGAGGTGCTTACTTCTTTGAAGGAACCCATTTTCACAACATTAACACGCGCATTAACGCAAATTATTTGAAAAGTACGTCTCTTTATAAGCAAGCGCTCCAGAATCAAGGGCGTGTCATGCTGTTTGGTTCTGAAGAGAACAAGTTGATCGAATCGGGCGATAAATATATCGTATCAGCTGCCATTTCGCCGCAATTCGAGAAATCTTTCAATGATGTTGAAATGATCTATTTTGTAATCCAAGCCAAAATGTTCGAAAATCTCGCTGAGTCCAGTTCCAACCAAAACGGCAGCTACATCATCCTCGATGGTAAGGGAAATATCATGTTGGATACGAGTAAAGATAAAAATAATATCGTTGAAAAGAAAACGATCGATGGGGCAAGCGGTAAGAAAAGCGGCCATTTTGAAACGGTAGAACAAGGTGGCAAGATGTTTGTAACCTTTATGACAATGGAACGAACGGACTGGAAGATTATCTACATTACACCGTATGATCAACTGACGGCACAAGTCAAACAGATCTATACCTTTATTATGAATGTATCCGCTGCTGGGTTAATCCTGTTTCTAATTGTCTCTTTTTTCCTTGTCCGGAGTATTGTCGGGCCTATCAAATCATTAATCTATCAAATGAATAAAATGAAGAGCGGTTCCTTTCAAGTTGATTTGGATCTTCAGGGCCCCTTAGAAATATATTCGCTAGGGAAAACATTTCAGAATATGGCGGTACGCATTCAAGAGCTCATTATCGAAAGGCAAGAACAGGAGAAGTTAAAGAACCGAGCAGAGATTGATGCGCTTCAATCTCAAATTAATCCGCACTTTCTTGTCAATACGCTCAATGCGATAAAAATTATGGGCATGCTGTCTAAGGCGACAAATTTGGTCGAAATGACCGATTCACTTATTAAGCTTTTATCCTCTACGTTTCATCGCGGCGGATCGTACATCCAAGTATCGGATGAAATGCAGAGTTTAGAGAAATATATTCATATTATGAAAGTTCGATATGGGGATCGTTTCAAAGTGGAGTATGACATGGATGCAAGTGTTACAAATACCTACATTCTCAAGCTTCTTTTGCAACCTATTGTTGAAAATGCCATTATTCACGGATTTTACGGCAAAGAATCGATGGGGATCGTCAAAATTACAGGTAAACAAGACAATAATCAACTTATTCTTACGGTTACTGACAATGGGAAGGGCATGGAGCAGCGGAAGACGGGAGCCTTGCTCCAAGAGAAGAAGGTGGAGTCGCTGTGTGGGATTGGGATTGCTAATGTGAAGGATCGCATTCGTTTAAATTACGGAGAAGCCTATGGACTGATCATCACAAGTGAGCTTGGACTTGGCACGGAAGTCGTCGTAACATTGCCGCTGCTGTCCAGCAATCCTGACCATCCTGATCGTTCTATAGAAAGTTAGAGAGATGTAAGGGGGGCAATTTGAATGAAATTTTGTTTATATGATACCAAGTATGAACGCATCATCCTTGTTGCGAAAAACTTGACGATGGCTTTTTCGCAGAAAGAAAAGTTCGCACTATCCAACGATGTATCTGTTCTTCCACTTTTATCAAAAGAGGAATACATGCTATATCCACATTCATTTCGTGGGATCGTTAACGGCCAAAGTTATTTGTTGTTTGAAGCACCAGGTTGCCTCGAGCATAAGTATGATCGTGTGATTGTTCAAGATGCGTAGAATCCGGATGACTTTCAAGAGGGGAAATGAAGCGTATGTTTAGGGTGATGATCGTCGATGATGAGCCGCTAGTGAGACTTGCTTTGAATGCCCTTATTCCCTGGTCTGAATTGGGATGTGTTGTGGTAGCTGAGGCTGTAGATGGACTTGGAGCTTGGGAGCGCATATCGGGTTATCAGGATATTGATCTCATGATTGTTGATATGAGCATGCCAATTATGGATGCGCTCACGCTGCTATCTAAGCTGCAGGAAGCTAATCTGGCTCACGCTCCGATGAGTATTGTACTGAGTGCCTACTCGGATTTTGAATTTGTACGAAAGGCATTTTTACTTGGCGCTGTTGATTACATCATGAAAGCAGATCTTGACCCTGAACATATTATACCGGTCATTCAAAAGACAACGAGCCTCCTGACCGAAAAGTCGGTATTTTCGGCAAATTTGGATAAGCAACATCATGAGTTAGATAGTAAACAGCGTGAAAGTTGGCTGCGAGGTTTGATCTGCGATAAAGACTATACATATAACCATAATGTAGCGCAAGATGATACGTTTCAACAGTGGGTGACGGCATATGCAAGCTATCAGGTTGTCCTAGTAGCTATATTGCCGGATAAACCATCGCCTGATATCTCATTGTCTGACGCTGTGGAGATCGGTAATTATGAACATTTGGCTAGAACTATTCAACAAAGGATCGAGATCGTCAAGCATCCATTCGAGCTTATTGCTGTTCAAGAGGATGAAATTTCACTCCTTCTCTGTTTCGAATCTTCGACTTCCTATTTAAATTTGCGAGGACAAGTGATGGAGCTCTTAGACTCCTTGCGAAATACGGTCAAAAATTTTCTGAACGTTTCGCTATCGATAGGTGTATCTGACGCATGTAAGGATTGGAAGAGCTGGCATCTCAAGTACAGCCAAGCAAGAAGCTTGGCTTGTCTGCGATTCTCAGAAGGTCCAGGGCGTGTCTATTATCCTGAAACGATCGTCATGAATGATCGACCCTATCTAATGCCATGGGATCATGATCTGATGATGCACCGTATGGAGAATGGCGATATGAACTGGCAGAAGCAGTTGTACGAAGGATTACACCAATTGAGCGAAGTGTCTAATGTGACCTTGGAAAGCGCTCTTCCTGTGTATGAAGAATTAATTTGGAATATTGGCGCCTTGCTGCATGCGAAGGGGATGAATTGGACGCATGTGATTGAGACACGGCGAAGGCCCTATGAAATTGTTGAGCAGTTTACATTCCGTGAGGATCTCCATGCGTGGATTGAGCAACTTGTGATCAGGTTCGCAGAGCTGCTTCATCCTGATAAAATGCGCGAAGAAAACCCACAGCGCTTAGTAGAAAAAGTTAAACGTTACATTGAGAAGCATTATTGTAGCAGCATCACCCTTGGTCAAGTGAGTGAATGGGCGCAAGTCACGGAGAGTCATCTCAGCAAGCAGTTTGTCAAAGAAACAGGAGAGCATTTTATTGAATATGTCACGAAACTACGTATCAATGAGGCGACAAGGTTAATTGAAGGTGATATGAAAATGTATGAGATTGCTGTGAAAGTGGGGTATGAGAACCCCGAACATTTCAGTCGAGTGTTCAAAAAATACCGGGGAATGAGCCCACAGAAATATCGGGATTGTTACGCTAAGAAGAAAGAATAAACCCCAAAATTTATCAAGGTAATCACTAAATATATCAATGAAAGCGTATTCTGGTTTTGTGTAAGATAGGGGTGTAAACAACTTAACGTAACTTCAAGGGGGTAAACAAAGATTATGAAAAGAAAATTAGTTACATCTGTACTTTCCATTGCCTTAACTTTCGGACTAGCAGGATGCGGAGACAAAACGACGCCGACGGGCAATAGTTCTTCGGTTACACCTACGATCGCAGATAGCAAGAAAGAGGATGCGATCACATTGAAACTTGCAATGTGGGATAGCGACAGTGGATTTCTAGACAGCTGGACAAAGAAAGTGAAAGAGTTCTCGAATGTGATGCCTAACGTGAAAATGGAAGTCGAAACGTTCAAAAGTGATGGCGACTATTTGCAAGCAATGAAAGTAAGACTAGCAGCGAATGAATTACCAGATATTATTGAGCTCAAGCCTAATTTCATCAATGACTTTAAAGCTGAACTCCTTCCACTAGATGATTTAAGCGTAACGTCCAAAAATACGAAAGCAAAGCAGTTCGCAGTAGATGGTAAAGTTCTTGCGTTGCCGATGATTTCTTTCCCTGAACTTGTTTACTATCATCCGAGTGTGTTTAAAGAGTTGAACTTGAGTGTACCTACAACGTGGGAACAGTTTGTAAGCGCATTAACGACGATTAAAAAAGCCGGAAAGTATCAACCTTATGCAATGGGCGGTAAAGACTCCTGGCCGAATTATCCGTTTAATGAGTTCATGCCAATGTTGGCATCAGGCGATGAGAACTATTATGACAAAATTGCCGCAATGGACAAACCTTTTGATAAAGGTACACCATTCTATCAAGCCTATAGTGATATTCAGAAGTTGTATGATGCCAAAGTCATGGGCGCAGATCCGTTAGGCTTAAGCAATGATCAAGCAACAGGATTGTTTGAAGCGAAAAAAGCAGCTGTGATCGCTGCCGGATTATGGTACTTACCGCAATATCAAGCGAAGGTAGGCAATATTGATGATTTGGCAGCATTCCCATTGCCTGCACGTCATTCGGAGACGGAGCCGTTGAAAGTGATGACGTTTACGGATAACTTCTTCGGAATTAACAATAAATCCAAGAATAAAGAAGCGGCTAAAAAGTTCCAAGAGTGGATGTTCGGCTCAGATGCTTACACATTCTATGTCAATAAAAAGCAATCGAATTCCGTGATGGATGGCGTTAAAGCGGATGTTCCATTCTTGAATGATTTCTACAAAACGAACAAATTTGAAGAATTCAACTATCGTCCAGGTGGAGAGAACTTCAATAAATATGTGAATGCCATTCAGTTGGATTGGAAGAAGCTTGGTCAAGAAATGATGGGCGGTACTGCGTTGGATAAGATATCTAATGACCTAAATAACAATTGGACGAAAGCAAGAGCAAGTAAGTAGGTTTTAAAAGGGAGAGGGATGTGTGTGTGGATAGACACCTCCTCTCCTATCATTTAGGGAATTAGTTCTCTTTTTTTTTGAATAAATCGGTAAGCGTTTCCAAATTATGGTTATAACATTTAGGCTATTTAAAAGGGGGTTGTATGGATGACTAGAAAAGTTGGAAAAAGAATATTTGCTTCTTGTCTTGCTTTTACTTTAGTTTCACCTGTGTTTTATGGATTAACTGCTCAGAAGGCCAGTGCTGCTACGACTGCTATCACGTTAGACCCTAGTAATATGCAACAAGCATGGGATGGGTGGGGAACTGCATTAGCTTGGTTTGGGAATGTAACAGGAGGTTGGCCAGACGCCAAGCGAAATGCATTGGCGGATGCCCTCTATTCGCCTCAAGGTTTGAATTTTAATATTGCCAGATACAACATTGGCGGCGGTGAAAATCCAGCTTACGAGACGATGCGTCAAGGTGGAGAAGTGCCTGGGTTCTCGCCATCCGCAGGCGTGTACGATTGGACGCAAGATGCGAATCAACGCTGGTGGCTCCAAGCTGCAAAAGCAAGAGGAGCAAATAAATTGGAAGCGTTCTCCAATTCTGCTCCCTACTATATGACGGTCAGTGGCAGTACGACTGGTCATACAGATGCTTGGAAAGATAACTTGAAATCGACAGAGTATGACAATTTTGCTGAATATTTGGCGAAAGTTGTCGAACATTTCGATGCGGAGGGGACACATTTCAACACACTCTCCCCGGTGAATGAGCCGAACACGAATTATTGGGGATTTGGCGGGGGACAAGAAGGTTCTCATTGGGATACGGCTTCTCAAGCCAAAATTATTAATGCCACTCGCGCCAAGCTCAATGACAAAGGGCTGCAATCTGTTCAGATTTCGGCCATGGACGAGACAAGTGTAGATACATTTATGACCAATTGGAACTCTTATGATGCTACAACTAAGGCTAACATTGGACAAATGAATACCCACACGTATAGTGGATCAAATCGAACTGCTGTGAGAGATGCCGCTAAATCTGCTGGCAAGCCGTTATGGATGTCTGAAGTGGATTTGGGTCCTTCTGGCGTTGCTCACAATCACGATGATTTTGAACCGGCATTGGCATTAGCCGAAAGAATAATGACGGATATTACTTGGCTTGAACCTAAGGCTTGGGTCCTTTGGCAAGCTATTGAGAGCGAGAAAAATATGCAGAAGGAAAACATGAACTGGGGTCTCCTTCACGCAGATTTTGATACACAAGATTGGTATTACGGGAAAAAATATTACGCGATGGCGCAATTCAGCAAATTTATCCCGCAAGGTTCGAGATTTATTGCTGATAACAATGACAACACATTATCGGCCTATGACCCTATACAGAATAAAATCTATGTTGTATATCGAAATTCGAATACGAGCAGCCAAGACATCTCCTTAAACATGTCAAAGTTTGATTCGATCACCGGGAATGCCACACCTTATGTTTCTTCCGCTACGGAAAACGTGGTCCAGCAGGGAAGTCTTCCGGTTATGAATAACACATTGCGCGCAACTGTTGGAGCGAAATCAATTACAACGTTCGTTATTGACGGCGCCTCGTATACGAGCAGCACCGTTATTCCTCAAAGCCAGATGAGTGTAACGGCAACCAGCGCTGCCTCAGGGGAAGGACCAGAAAAAACGTTAGATGGCAATACGGGATCCAATTGGCACTCTGCTTGGTCAGGCACGCCAGCTCCAGCTCCCCACTCTGTCATTTATAAATTGGATAAAACGAATGGAACAACTTATAACGATATTTACCAGTTGAAATACTTGCCTAGACAGGATAGTAGTTTCAACGGTGTTGCAACCAAATATGAAGTCGCTGTCAGCACAGACGGCACGAATTTCACGAAAGTTGCCGAAGGCACATGGAGTAACGACAAGTCAGAAAAAACGGCCACTTTCTCGGCAGTAAGCGCTTCCTATGTGAAGTTCACAGTCATTCAGTCCAATAACGGATCTGGTACACAGTTCGGATCGGCTGCTGAAATCAATATCGTGAGAAAGCCAGGGTTTACCGTAGATAAAGCCATGCTAAACAGAGCAATTACTAGTGCAGAGGCGCTGCTTACTACAAATCCAGAGTTGACTGCTTTGCAAGCGTTAGTGAACCAAGCTAAGACAGTTCGTGATACGGTCAACGTAACACAGGAAGATATTTCGAAGATGGCAGGCAGTCTGGCTACGGAATATAACCTCCGTTACAGCCCGATTGGACGAATCCCGCAAAGCCAAATGACGTCATCGTCAACAAGTTCAGCCTCCGGTGAATCATCAAGTAAGACGTTGGATGGAGACACCGGAACGAAATGGCATACGGCCTATGATGGAACGTATACACCACTTCCGCACGCGATTACTTATAATCTTGGCAAGGCTTATGACGGTGTATACAAGCTGAGCTATGTGCCTAGACAAGATTCAGATTGGAATGGTGTAGTGACCAAGTATGAAATTTCCGTTAGCACGGATGGCGTCGCTTATACGAAGGTCGCAGAAGGGGCATGGGATGCGGACAGATTGGAAAAGACAGCAACCTTCAGCCCGCATGGTGCTACTTATTTAAAATTTACGGCACTTGAATCGAAAAGTGATACTGGCAAGCAGTATGCATCAGCGGCAGAAATCAATATCTTTAGCATGGCTGGTTTTACAATGGATAAGTCCAGCCTCATAGGAGCGATGGCAACTGCAACTACTTTTATGAATGGCTTTACGAAAGATCCTTCCTATTTGGTTAATTTGCAATCACTTCTTACGCAGGGTACTGCACTGCTGAGTAGCGCAACCGCTACGCAGGAAGGAATTGTGAAACAGGCTGGAAAAATTACAGCGGAGATCGCAAATCTCCAAGTCGATGAACAAAAAATCACTGGTATTAAGGTTTTTTATGCGCCAGAAGCTTATTCCTCGAATCCTGCCAGTCTCATGCTGGATAACAACAATTCGACTTATTATGAGACAAATTGGGCATCGAATGGAAGAAAATACACATCAGGAGATTATTTGATCATAGATCTGGGTCAGAGCAAAGCTGATGTTGGCAAGATCACGATTACACCAAGGCAAGATAAAGCAAACGGTAGATTTAAACAATTCAAGGTTTACTACAGCGATGAAGATTTAACGAATGTATCGGTTAGCGGCACGCAAGCTTACTTGAATGAGCACTTCACTTTTGTGGCGAATGGGGTTTGGGATGCTTCAAGCGGAAGTGTTCAGACAGCTACGTTCAATTCGAACAAGGCGAGGTATATTGCTATTCAGGCGATAACCACTGGCGGAGACGGGAATACGTTGAGTGCAGCAGAAATCTCAGTTAGTCAGAAGCAAAGAGCGGCTTTTGATACAAGCAGTTTGACAAATGCGATTACTCAATTGCGGACAGCTTCGAGTATTAGTCAGAAAGTAGCATCCACGATTGAAAATCAAATTGGAGCGATCGGTACGATTAGCGATTTGACGAAGGAAAGTATTGCTTACTACACCAAGGTTCTGCAAGATATGTACAATTTATACGCGACGATAGGTCAAACAGATTCCATTAAGAGCGGTGAAGTGTGGCTGGATGGAGACGGTGTCCCAATTCAGGCTCATGGCGGTGGCATTCTGTACAACGAGAAGAACAAAACGTATTACTGGTATGGCGAAGACAAAACGGAAAATAATGTTGGCTCGGGTTATGTACCGGTAACAGGCGTTCACGCGTACTCTTCGAAAGATCTGTACAATTGGAAAAATGAAGGGGTTGTATTGCCGGTATTCAACAACCCGCAACTAGGCGAAGATGTATTGTCTGGCGGAAACCTGCCACTGTACTTGGATGAGAATTCTGAGACTTACAAGAACAGCGGAGTTCCATTCGATCCTAATCGAGTTGTCAATATCACGGATCGAAATGGCGATTACACACGTTCGATGAAATCGCCGGTCAATTCGTTAAGCAAACATAATTCACCTGAACGCATAGCTGAGCTTAATGCCTTGTATGCGGACAAAACAAATGCAGTGAAGCAAGAGATGTATAAAGATTTCAACTGGGATAAAGTTGTTGAACGTCCAAAAGTCGTTTACAACAAGAAAACGGATAAATATGTGATGTGGTGGCATCAAGACGGGCCGATCGCCGGTAAGTATTGGACGGCGGCAGGCGGCGTTGCAATCAGTGATTCGCCAGCGGGTCCATTCAAGTATCTCGGCACGTTCCGATTGCCGAATAATGGATGGGGTGGCAGCGAAGGAGAAGGCATGCTTCGCGACATGACGCTGTTTGTAGACGATGACGGCAATGATGCGACGGATGACAAGGCTTATCTGATTTATGCATCCGAAGGGAACGAGCGGACTGTCATCACGATGCTGAATGATGACTACACGGGTCCGGCTACGAATGCGAACGGCCAGTCTGTGGAAGGTACTCATTATGTGAGAGCTTTCCCGTGGTACAGAGAAGCGCCGGCGATGTTCAAGCAGGATGGTGTCTATTACATGATTACATCCGGACAGTCAGGTTGGGACCCGAACCAAGCGGAATATCATGTGGCGACAAATGGCATATTCGGCCCATGGGAACATAAAGGCGATCCGTTTGTGGATGACTGGAAACACACGACACATGAAAGCCAAAGCACGCATGTTCTGCCTTTCCGGGATGGCAATGGCGATCTTGTGCCGAACAAATTTATTTTTATGGCCGATCGCTGGTATCCAAGTGATCTGAAGGATTCCAGATACGTATGGCTTCCGATCGATCTGAATGCTCAGAACCGGACCATTAGTGCAAGATGGTATGCGGAGTGGGATTATTCCTTCTTTAAAACAGGTACGACAGTGAGTTTCAACACTAACGGCGGCAGTGAAGTTCGTTCTGTATACGGAGCCGTTTCCGGTTCTACTATTACTGCACCAGAGGCTCCAACGAAAAATGGATTTACGTTCGGTGGTTGGTACCAAAATGCAGCATTGACAACAGCATGGGATTTCACAGTTAATACCATCCCAGCGACAGATATCACCCTATATGCGAAATGGGAAGCCATTGCAGCACCAGTAATTACAGGAGTTATGCCTGTAAGCGTGGCTACGGCTACCTATACACCGCCAGTACTTCCTGCGAATGTGACTGTCGTTTATAACAATGATACAACGGCTACTAAATCGGTCCAGTGGAATCCGATTAACGCTTCTGCGTATGCAGTAGCTGGTACTTTTAGTGTGAACGGAACTGTAAATGGCACAGCCATACCTGCTGTAGCTAATGTTACGGTTACGGATAACGTGTATAACGTACTATCGATAGCAGTCACAAGTTCGACGTCGACGATTACCGTGAAGGATGGAAGCCTTCAATTGCAAGCTTCGGTGCTCCCTGCCAATGCGACGAACAAGTCAGTGGCATGGTCCGTCTATGAAACAGATGGCGTATCCATAACGGATAAAGCCATCATCGATGCCAATGGATTGCTTACGGCGAAGAAGAACGGAATTGTGAAAGTGGTAGCAACAGCTACAGACGGCAGTGGTATACAAGGCTCTAATTATATAATCATTAGCGGCCAGACACCATTGCCGACCAATGTGCCGCAGGCAACGCTTACGGGTCCAGATCAGGTTCAAGCCGGCGCATCATTCTCTACGAATTTTGGCTTAAACAACGTGTCTGCTAACGAATCTTCTTCGGTATACGCGATTGATATGAAACTGAAATTTGATGTGAATGCCGTTAATTATGTATCTGTGGACTTGTTAAGCTCTGATTATGAATTGATTCCGACCATCACAAACGTACCAGGAGAAATTCGGATTATAGCTGCAAGCAAAGGAGCAGCGGGGGCTATAACAACAAGCGGAGATGTATTCAAGATCAATTGGACAGCGAAACCGAATATGCCATCATTGCCGCTGAACTTTGAACTGACGAAGGTAGCTGTTTCTAATGGACTAGGTCAAAAAGTGGATTCCCAGTTAACTACTTTAATGGTTTCCGTTGGAACTGTGAATAAGACAACGCTTCAGACACTTATCGACATAGCGCAAAACATCTATGATAAAGCGGTAGAAGGATCCGATGTCGGACAATATCCAATTGGTAAGAAGGCAGAGCTAGCCCAAGCTATTGCCATCGCCAAAACGATCAAATCGAATTCTGCGTCTACGCAGCAAGAGATCGATAATGCAGCTAATGTGTTAAATCAAGCGGTGCAAGTCTTTAACGAACAAATGATTACAGTCTTCGCACTAGGAGATGCCAATGAAGACAATTTAATCAATATTGGAGACTTAGGCACAGTAGCTTTATATTTCGGAATGCATACAGGAAGTGCGGATTGGAATAAGGCTAAAGCAGCAGACGTCGTTCATGACGGAAAGATCGACATTCTCGATTTAACGAAAATTGCTAGTTTGATCTTAGAATAATAAATGACATGAATTGGAAAGAGAAAGGAGAATCCTTTCTCTTTCCAGTTTCCTATGCTACTAAAGAAGGAGTGTGCCAAAATGCGCAAAGTTGGTTTATTACTAATGACCTGGATGCTTTTATTGACGGTATTACCGATCGGAATGGCCCTAGGGGCAGGGACTCCGTCATTCACAGCAGAGCCAAATGTTTCTCAAGTGAAGGTAGGAGAGAACGTAACCATTACAATTCAAGGTCACAATGTAACGGATTTGTACGGATATGAAGTTGTATTAACGTATGACGCAGCGCGACTGGAATTCAACAAAGATCAATCGAATGGCTCATTTGAGGGTTATAAGGTTGTTCAAAATGCTGGTAATCAAATTACTTTCGCTTTGACTAAAGTGGGTAAAGTAGCAGGTGAGAGTGGCGACCTTCGTATGTGTACGTTGTCATTCAAAGCTATTCAAAGTGGATCGGCAAACGTAAGTCTGCAAAAAATGACGACAGTGACTTCACAATTATTGCCTACTGTTTGGCAGCTAAGCAATCAAGCTTCGATTCAGATTGACGCAAAGACCACCGGATCAGGGCCAGGAGCAGGAGCAGGAGCAGGAGCAGGACCAGGACCAGGGCCGACAAAAGAAGATCCGACTCTATATGTACCCAAAGAATCAGAAATGCGGACTGAGGGAGGCGGGACATCGGTAACCGCAGTTATCGATCGTGAGAGACTGACTCAAAAACTAGCAGATCTTCACACATCAACCAGTATGGATCATCCAGTTCTTAATTTTGATATTCCAGGGACTAGTGCATCGAACGCTGTAGAACTGCCACTGGATATCTTACGCAACAGTCTGAAAGATAATCAAGGAACCATTTTGACCATACACACTCATTTAGGCACGTATAATTTGCCAATTTCGATACTAGACCAAGCTCGTACGAATACCGGTTCAGATGCTAGCGCAACACTCATCATTCGCATTGATAAAGCGAAAAGCCAGCATGAACTGCAATTTGATCAATCCATCACAGAGAATGGTATGAAGCGAGTAAGCGATGTCATCGATTACAAAATCATTCTGAAATCCAAGGATAAAGAAGAAGAGTTCCACAATTTTGGCAACACTTTTGTAACACGTGTTGTTCAATTAGATAGTGTCATTCAGGATCCTTCGAAGGCTACTGCAGTTGTGTACGACCCGATCACGGGGGAAATGCAATTCGTACCATCTGTGTTCACAACGAAGAACGGTAAGACAGAAGCAACCATCATCCGTAACACGAACAGTATGTATGCTATCGTTCAGAATAAGAAATCATTTGACGATATGATTGGTCATTGGGCACAGAAGGATGTTGAGGATTTAGCTTCCAAAATGATTATCAACGGGACAACGGATCACACGTATACACCGGAGATGCAAGTGACGCGGGCTCAGTTTGCAGCACTTCTTGTAAGAGGACTGGGGCTACAGGCAGAAACGACACCATCCGGATTTACAGATGTTGCTGCTACACAGTGGTATGCGTCGGAGGTAGGTACAGCAGCGAAGTACGGTCTAGTTGAAGGGGTAGGCGAAGGCAGATTCAATCCGGATCAACTGATTACGAGAGAGCAGATGGTCGTGATGATGATGAAAGCGACTGGGCTCGTTCAAGGAACATCAGCATCTAATGCGGCTTCGACGAATACTTCGTTCGCTGATCAAGACCTAGTGTCGGATTATGCTCGCAGCGCGGTAGCAAATGCCGTGGGCAAAGGATTGGTTCAAGGCAAAACAGAAACGACGTTTGCACCTCAAAATGTAGCCACTCGCGCTGAAGCGGCTGTCATCATCAAACGAGTGCTTCAATATGTGAATTTGATCAATTAGCCCATAAGTAATAATCCTCAAAAGGAGGGGAATTAATTGTGTAAGAAGATTTCAACATGCGTAGGACTTATATTTATGCTTCTTTTTGTCTCAGTGGCCCCCGTGTTTGCGACTACAAATAATCAAAATATAGCAAGTCCAGTGGTAAATGATAGTTACACGAATCAGAAAAACTATGTGGACCTCAGGTTTGGCATGTTTATCCACTATAACATGGGAACCTATCATGATCAGGAATGGGTAACGCCAGGACAAGATCCACTTTCTTTTAATCCTGAGCATGTGAATACGGACCAATGGGCGACAGCCGCCAAATCCGCAGGCATCAAATATACGGTTCTAACGACCAAGCACCATGACGGGTTTGCCCTGTGGCCAACCAAATATGGCAATTACAACGTGATGAACAGTTCCTACAAGAAAGATATTGTAAGGCAATATGTAGATTCCATGCGTGCGCAAGGAATTTTGCCGGGGCTATACTTCTCTATCTGGGATCGTCAGCAAGGTATCGCAAAAGGTTCCGTCAGCAGAGCGGATATGGAATTCATAAAAGGTCAATTAACGGAATTGTTAACGAATTATGGCGAAATTCCTGTTCTAATTATCGATGGCTGGGCTTGGGCGATGGGGCATAATGAAGTTCCCTACCAAGAAATTCGCGAATTGATCAAGCGCCTACAGCCCAATATTCTTATTGTGGATCACAATGGACAAACGCAGCCATGGGATGAGGACATCATTTATTTCGAAGAACCTAAGGGCGTTTGGGCACCTTCCAACAATACGTTTGCCGCTAACCAGGGCATGCCGCTCGTCTCCAATCAATGGTTCTGGCACAATTGGATGACGAATACAGAGCCGGCAAGCGTGCAGAATATTGTGCAGGATCATCTCGGTTATTTGGAACCGAGGTATACAAACTTCTTGCTCAACATTTCACCGAACCCGAATGGGGAGTTGGATAATAACGTAGTCAATCGATTAGCGCAGATCGGACAAGCTTGGACACCGAATCAATCACGTCCTCCACTGCCGCAACAGCCAATCGTGATGGAGCATCCGATTACCGCTAATTCAGCAACGGCTACTAGCGGGAATGCGAGCAATGTGATTGATGGTCTTATGGATTATGTAGGCACTTACTCTGAGACTGTTTGGCAAACCAGCGGATCTCTGCCTCAATCCATTACACTGGATTTGGGATACACGTACAGCAACATTAATATGTTAAATTACTTGCCTTCGCAAAATTTAGCACAAGGCATGATTACTTCGTACACGTTATATGTGAGTGAAGACGGTATGAACTTCACTTCGGTTAAAAGTGGCACATGGGATGGGGACAAGACCATGAAACGTGTGACCTTCCCATCCCAAACAGCACGCTATGTCAAAATGGAAGTGAATTCGGCCGTAGGCGGCTTCGCTGCTGCAGGCGAGTTGGAAGTCGGATCTTACACCAATGCAACTCCAACTCGGACGGGGATTGACTCCTTTGATGCCAACACGTTGTATCGCATCGTCAATAAAGCGACAGGCAAAGCATTGGGCGTTGGCAATTCCTTGACGAATGGAGCGGCTGTTGCCGGGCGAACCCAATCGGGTGCGCTGGATCAGCAATGGGTGATTGACGATCTGGGTCTGGGCAAATATAAGATTGCCAATAAGCTAAGCGGGCAAGTTATGGATGTTCCAGGCGCCAGTAAATCGCCTGCGAAGGCAATCATTCAATGGACAGATTCTGAAACGGCTGCAGATCCTTCCGCCATCAACCAGCAGTGGGCCATCTCCAATGTGGGCAATGGCTACTTCAGAATCACCAATGTAAACAGCCTGTTGGCATTGGAAAACAGCAACGGTTCTGCAGCTGACGGAAATCCGGTTGTTCAAAACACGTTTACCGGAAGCGACAGTCAATTATGGAGAGTGGAAAGACTGCCTTCTCTGATTAAAAATGTGAAAGTGAACGGAGTGCCAGTCAAAGGCCTTCATGCTGAGAATCGCGTAGCGACACTGGCTGTTTTGAGAGAAAAAAACCTGGAAGTTCCAACCGTTACAGTGGACAAAGCGTCTGAAGACGTCCAATTGGTCATCACCCCAGCTAATAGCTTGCCAGGCGCGACGACCATCACAGCTACAGCTGACGGCGGTGCGACGCAAGAAGTATATACGTTGAACTTTGAGCTGGTGGATCGTTATGCGAGTGATCTGAACTGGTTAAGCGCATCCTCAGGCTGGTTAACCGTTAAGAAGGATAAAAGCCTGGATGGAATCGCGATAAAGTTAATGGGCAGCAACGGCGCTGTAACGTACGAGAAAGGCTTTGGCGTACATGCCGAGTCGAGAATTATGTTTGACATTTCCGATAAAAATTATAAGTCCTTTACCGCTCTTGTCGGGGTCGACCAAGAAATGGCCAAATCGCCGTCTTACGCTGACGTGGAATTCAAGGTGCTTGTAGACGGCGTAGAGAAATTTGCGAGCGGTGTAATGAAGGTTACCGACGTGGCTAAACCGGTCGATGTCAGTGTAGCTGGCGCAAGCATCGTGGAGCTGGTTGTTAATAAGAGCGATAGCGATAATAGCGAGGATCATGCAAGCTGGGCCAATGCGACGTTTAGAGTTGCGGAAGGTAAATCTGAATTGAAGGAAGAATTGCCTGAAGTTGACTATTTGAGCGACTTGGCTTGGATAAGTGCACAATCCGGATGGAGTACAGTTAAGCGCGACAAGAGCATCGACGGCAATGCGATCGTATTGAAGAATGGAGATCAGAATCTTTCCTTTGCCAAAGGCCTTGGGACCCATGCCAATTCAACAGTCAAGTATGATCTTACTGGCGCTAATTATGGAACTTTCTCCGCCTTTATCGGCGTAGATAAGGAAGTTTACGGAGGAAGCAACAACGGTTCGATACAGTTTAAAGTGTCAGGAGTGAAGAACGATGACACGATTGAATCGCTTTACTCCGGAAGTTTGTTGAAAGAAACGGATGATGCCAAGTTTGTAAAGGTAAACGTTAAAGGTTTTAAAACGCTTATATTAGAAGTTACTGATGCCGGCAACGGAAACAGCGAGGATCACAGCGATTGGGCGGATGCGAAGTTAACTGTTGAAGCAGCAACACCAGTGATTTCTGGCGTTATGCCAGTTAGCGTGGCTACGGCTACTTATGCGCCACCAGTACTCCCTACGAGTGTAACAGTTGTATATAACAATGCGACAACGGCCACTAAATCGGTCCAGTGGAATCCGATTAACGCTTCTGCGTATGCAGCAGCTGGTACCTTTCGTGTAAACGGAACTGTAGATGGCACAGCCATACCTGCTGTAGCTAACGTTACAGTTACGGACAACACATATAATGTACTATCTATCGCAGTCATAAGTTCGACGTCGACGATTATCGTGAAGGACGGAAGCCTTCAATTACAAGCTTCGGTGCTCCCTGCTAATGCGACGAACAAGTCTGTGAAATGGGCGGTCTATGAAGCAGATGGCGTAGCCCTAACAGATAAAGCAATCATCAATACAAATGGTCTGCTTACGGCCAAGAAGAACGGGATAGTAAAAGTGGTAGCGACGGCTACTGACGGCAGTGGTGTACAAGGTTCCACGACGATTACAATTAGCGGTCAAATACCGCAGCAGAGCAATGTACTGGAAGCTGCCCTTACGGGGCCGACAACCGTTCAAGCAGGGTCGTCCTTCACAACCAATTTTGGCTTAAGCAATGTGTCAGACAGTGTACATTCCGCGGTATATGCGGCAGATTTCATAGTAAGCTATGATGTCAGTTTGATGGACTATGTTTCCGTAGATTCGCTGAAATCTGGATTCGAAATGCAACAAATCCAAACGGATGTACCAGGCCTAATACGAATTACGGCTGCGAGCCAAGGAGCAGCAGGGGCTTTAACAACGAGCGGAGATGTATTCAAGATCAATTGGCATGCGAAATCGATTCATCAACCCGTAACAGCCAATTTCCAATTAACTGATGTTACTCTTTCTAATGAGCTAGATCAAACCATGGCGTCTACAACAGTTAATTTGTTGGTTTCTATTCTTACCGTTGATCAGACAAAGCTTTTGGCTGTCATGAATACAGCGCAGTCCGTATATGATAGCGCCGTTGTGGGAGCCCATGTCGGGCAATTTCCGGCAGACGCTAAGGCAGCGTTATTACTCGTTATCAACGCTGCGAATAGTATGAACTTGAATTCTGCGTCTACTCAGGAGCAGCTGGATGAGATGGCCAATGTATTAAACCAAGCCATTCAACATTTTAACCAACAAATGATTACAGTCTTCTCGACAGGAGATGTCAATAAAGACACTTTCATCGATATTGGTGACTTGGGCACAGTAGCTTTATATTACGGAAAGGATACAACGAGTGCGGATTGGAATGAGATTAAAGCTGCCGACTACAATCGCGACGGCAAGATCGATATTATCGACTTAGTAGGCATTGCACAGTTGATTATCCAATAACTTAGAAGTCTTTTATTCTACGCAAGTAAGCGCGAGTTACGAGGAAGTTATCCCCTCCAAACTCGCGCTTTTTTATATAACCCCCAAAAAATATCAATGCAAGCACAAAAATTATCATGTGAGTATGTAGTCATTTTAAATAAAATGAGCTTTGACTAGATAGATAACGTAATTAATTTTGGTTCTTCTCTTGACACAACAACTAAATGTAAGCGCAAACAAAAGAGCTGTAGTGACTTGGTGAACAAGCTAAGTAAGGGGGAGTGCGAGTGAATCCAATTCGCTTTTTTAAAAAGAGTATCTTAAATAAACTAATGATTTCATTTCTATTAGTCCTGTTATTACCTACCTCAGTGATTAGTATAAGTTCGTATTTGGTATCCGTGAAAATATTGAAAGAGAAAGTAAGTGATTCATTTCATGAGAATCTCTTATATATTGGCAACTCTATCGAAAAGGAATTATCGGGAATAGAAAAAATCACAGAATTAATTTATATAAATGAGGATATTCAGCAGGCAATTAGCTCAGATAATCATAACCAATTAGATTACTATGCTAATTATAAGAAAGTGGATCAGGTTATCAATAATGTGGAATTTTATTCAAATTATTATAAATACGTCACTTCTCTGTTTATTTTTGGTGTGAACGGAAGTGAATTTAGATATGGGAACGGGAGCGATGCTTATGCGATTGATACGAAATTGCTTCAATCCTCGGAATGGTATAAACATTCGGAGGAGTTAGGCGGGAATGTACTATGGATAGGTGTGCATGACAACGACAATAAATCCGGAATGACACAATTTAAGCAAGTATTCTCGCTCTCTAGATTTATCAGGGATTTTAACAGTAGGAATATTGGAAGCTTATATGTGAGTTTAAATACGGATGTATTTACGGATATTTTAAGTAAGGCATCTCCAAATACACAAAGTCAACTATATATTGTAGATCAGCTGGGAAAGATCGTATACCCGCAAGAAAAGCTTGCTATGAGTCTGGCGTCGGATGGTATTATTCTGCCCAAAGAACAAAAGCTTTCTAATTTCGAGATAAAGAAAAACGGCAAAGCCTATTTAGTATCTAACTATGATTTGAATAAGTATGGCTGGCGAATTGTTCAAATGGTTCCTATTGAAATGCTAACGAAGGATAATAAAAATATTTTTATAATTACGACGGTTGTATTTTTTCTTTCCTTGCTTTTCTCAGGCGTTCTTTGGTTTTTTATTTCAACTGGGATTGTAAAACCTATACAAAAATTAACGTTGACGATGAAAGATGTGAGGGGGTCTAATTTGCTAGTAAAATCCAACATCTCCAATATTGATGAAATTGGTCTGCTCAGTGTCAACTTCAACTACATGATTGAGCGTATTAATTCACTTTTTAACCTTGTTATTGAGGAAGAAGCCCAAAAAAGAAAAGCAGAAATTAAGGCGCTGCAAGGGCAAATCACACCTCATTTTCTGTACAATACCTTGAATACAATCCGATGGATGGCTATCATTCAAAAGTCGGATGGCATTAAAGAGGTCGTAGATGCATTGGGAAGACTATTGAGAAATACATTCAAAGAGAGAAGCACATTGACTACATTGCATGATGAATTGGGTATGATTAAGGATTATATCTATATTCAACAAACGCGATATCGTGAAAAATTTCAGGTTTTCTATGACGTAGATGAGCATTTACTTTCCTTAAAATGCGTCAAATTCATCTTACAACCGATTGTTGAGAATGCCATCTTTCATGGTCTCGAACCAAAAGAAGAACCTGGATGCATACGAATTAACATATTCACGGATCAGTCAAATCTCCAAATCGTTGTTGAAGATAGCGGTGTGGGTATGTCGGATACTCAGATATCCAAAATTTTGAATGAGAACATGAATGAAGAAGATTACGCGGGCGGGATTGGTGTAATGAATGTCAATCTTCGTATCAAAATGATCTGTGGTGAACGATACGGCATTCAGGTGGATAGTGAACTTGGTGTGTATACAAGGGTTCGTATCGTGCTTCCTATGGACTTAATGGGAGAATCCGTATAGAGAATAGGTGGATGAACATGATGTTGAAAATACTAATTGTTGATGATGAAGCCCTTGTAAGAATAGGAATAAAATCGATCATACCATGGGAAGAATTGGGGTTTGAGTTGGTGGGTGAAGCTGAGAATGGGAAGAAAGCATTAGAGATGGCGAGAACGCATTCACCTGATATTATTTTGACAGATATTAAAATGCCTGTTATGACGGGGATTGAATTAATTAAGCAATTAAAGCATGAGAATCATCCTGCAAAATTCATCGTGTTAAGTGCCTATGATGATTTGGCCTATGTGAAGGAAGCCATGAAGCACGGTGCTGAGGATTATATTTTGAAATTAGAACTGGAGCCTGAGCAATTGATGAAGATGATGGAGGAGCTTAGAGTTGCCGTACTATCATCCCAAAAAAGGGATTTGAATAGATCGATATCTCAAGAGTATCCGCTTATACATACAGCACTTCATAAAGAAAAATTTATCAAAGACTTGCTGTTAGGTGTTATTCAGAATAAAGAAGAAATTCAGAAACAATTACATGTGCTCAATGTAAATTATTTGGAAAAAAATCTGAGTTGTTTAATCGTCGAGGTCGATGATTTAACTATTTATGATAAATATGGCGAATCCCCGCATTTACTTGATTATTCTATTCTTAATATTGTAGAAGAAGTTTTATCCAGCTATGCCGAAGGACAGGTTGTAAGCCTATATCCGAAACAATTTATAGCCATTTTCTCATTGAGGAAGAACGAGAGAGTTGATCGTGGAGAAAGGTTAACTGAGTTGACAAACAATATGAGAACTTCCTTGCGTAAATATTTAAGCACGTCGGTTTGCATCGGGATTAGCGATGACCATCAGGAGGAAATGCCAATCAAGCAAGCCTTCAAGGAAGCGAAAGAGGCTATCCGATTTAAATTTATTTTCCCAAGAGGTAGCAGTATTCATTATCGTGAAATAAAGCAAATGTCCCTACAAGAAAACGAGGATATTTCGGTAGAAATGAAAAAGGTTGAATCAGCCCTACTTGATGGAGAAGTCAAGTCGATTCATGATGCGCTACAGCTGTTAGTCCAGAAAATGAGCCAATCCAATAACTTAACGAAGGAATTATTAACGGGGTTATGTTATGCCATTTATTATTTATTTCAAACCTTTGTAGAAAAATATCAATTAACAGGAAAAAATATCATTCATAAAGAGATGTACAGTGAGATAACGAATATGAATTTAAAGGTTGATTTTATCGATTGGATTAACCAATTAAAGCAACGAATTACAGATCAATTGCTAAATAACAATGAGAATATGCGGGTATTTATAACGAAGCAATTTATTAATAAGCATTACAAAGAAGACCTTTCTTTAGAAAAGGTTGCCGAACATTTGCAGCTCTCTACAGCTTACCTAAGCAATCTCTATAAAAAAGAAACAGGTCAAAATTTTATTGAGTATATTACAGAGGTTAGGATCAGTCAAGCCAAGTTTTTATTAAAAACGACGGATTTAAGAATCGCAGAAATAGCCAGAGAAGTCGGATATTCGGATGAATATTATTTCAGTAAAGTATTCAAAAAAAATGTAGGAGAGTCGCCTCTCAAGTATAGATAATTGGTATGATCTCAAAAAAAACCATTTTTTCTTTATTTATTACAAATTGAAATGATGAACAATTTATGGGAAGTAGAGAAAGGTGAAAAACTCGAAAGATATTACATTTGAATGGAAGGTGTTAAGAATTATAGTAAAGAAGTAGCAGAAACAAACGAAAAGGGGTATGAAAAGTGGGGGAAATGAACGGTAGAAACGCAAGTGTTACCTTATTAATCGGCGGTATGATCGTATTGTCTCTAGCCGGTTGTAGTACGAAGAATGATGAAATTGCTGCCAGCGTCGCTCCAACAGTTTCACCATCAAGCAGTGCAGTGACTACACCAGCTGCCAAAGAACCAGTAACCCTCAAATGGTATTCCACTTCTGGAAATGCTAACTTACCAGCAACTAAGACCCTATTAGAGGATTATAAAAAGGTTTCTGGTAACACAGTCGAGTTAGAGACAGTTGCTGGCGATGGAGATGTGATCTATAAAAAGATCGATATTGATCTTTCGACGTCTGGGAATGTCGATGTGATCCCACTTCAAAATCCAATTATTCACGCTAAATATGCAAACAGTGGGTTTCTCCTCCCCTTGAATGACATTTACAAGCAGGCGGGAGTTGATTATGAGAAGAAATATGGCAAATACTTGACCAAATTTAACGATAAAGTTTACATGCTGCCAACGGGCGCAGGAACATGGGCCGTATTCTATAATAAAAAGATTTTTGATGACGCTAAAGTAGCATATCCGAAGGGGGAATGGACATGGGATCAATATGTGGAGACCGCTAAGAAATTAACGGATCCAAGCAAGGGGATTTACGGATCAAACTTCCCAGATTACGATAATACATTCTATTTATTAGCTGCACAGAGAGGTATTAGTGGTTATAAAGCGGATGGTACATCGAATTATGATGATCCTTCGTTCAAAGAATCTTTACAATGGTTAGGGGATCTAGGGAATAAATTGAAAATTCAGCCGAGCTGGCTTGAAACAAAGTCCAAGAAAATCCCCTATGATGTCTTTATGAACGGAAAATATGCCATGCAATTCACGGGAACTTGGTTTGCCTTTGCACCAATTGACTTGAAGACCTATCCACGCGATTGGAAGGTCGGGATTACGCAACCGCCAGTTGATCCAAGTGGCAAGAACATGATCGGTATTACTTCTGGTAATGGTATTAACAAATTTTCTAAACATCCGAAGGAAGCAGCTGATTTTGTGAATTGGCTTGCAGACAATCAATATAAGTATGGCGGATCCGGCACGCCAGCACGTGTCGATTTAGCCAAAGACGATACGGATAAAATATTTAATGAAATGGCATCCAAATTCCCTGCTGCAGATAGTATTACTTCGGAAGATCTGAAGGATGTATTTTTGACACCTAACTTAGGTCTCAAACCAGAAAAAATTACAGGTTCGATTGCTGCGGAATATGGAAAAATTATTTTACAAGAAGGCGAGTCGTATCTTGTAGGACAAAAACCGCTGGATGACGCGATTAAAGCGATCAAATCACGTGCAGACGAAGCCATTGACAAAGCCAAAACCTTGAAGAATTAATTCAATCAATTCGGAAGGAGCACTTAGGAAGATAGGGTGCTCCTTTGTTGTAGGAGGAAGTCGGAGATGTCTAAGCTGAGAATAAAGAGAACTATCGGAAGCCTAGAGAAACAAGAGGCACGAGCTGCATGTGTATTCGTTTTACCTTTCTTTATTGGATTTATCATTTTTCAATTTGCACCTTTATTTTATGCCTTTTTTATTAGTTTTGTGGACTTGAATAATTTTAAACCATTGAACGCAGTTACATGGGTGGGCTTAGCTAATTACACAGCCATTTGGAAGGATCCCATTGCAGTCTCATCGTATCTAAAAAGCTTTTATTATACGATCCTCTATGTGCCATTCCTTACGGCGGTTGGGTTTATCGCTGCTGTGCTCCTGAATAAGTATTTCTATTGGAAAAGCTTTAGCCGATCACTATTTCTAATGCCTTATGTGGCAAACATTGTTGCAATCTCAATTGTGTTTTCATTGCTGTTCGATCCATTCGGCGGGTTTGTGAATGCTCTGCTTAAAGTATTCGGTATTTCCAATCCACCCTTATGGTTTGCCAGTGCGAAGATGGCGATTCCCACTACAGCGATGGTAGCCATTTGGTTGAATTTTCCGTTCCAAATGATTGTTTATTTGGCGGCACTGCAGGGTGTATCCAAGGAATTATATGAAGCTGCTGAGATAGATGGGGCATCCAAACTTAAAAAATTGGTTCGTATTACATTGCCAATCATCTCGCCGACAAGCTTCTTTTTAATAATAACAGCCACGATTGGTTCGTTTCAGAATTTCACCATTTTCAACGCGCTGACCAAAGGTGGGCCAGGAACAGCATCCCGTGTGAGTTCTCTTAATATCTACGAAGAGGCATTTTCATTCAATCACTACAGCTATGCTGCTGCACAAGCCATTGTCCTATTTCTAATTATTATGATTATTTCAGTTATTCAATGGGGAGGGCAGAAGAAATGGGTGCATTATTAATTGCCAAACAATCGACTAGGCCATTCATCGCTAAAAATAGACTATCGATCGCTACACTTGCTTACTCATTCTTCGTATTCATTGTAGCGTTGATGATGTTATTTCCTTTTCTATTTATGATATCTGCTTCACTTAAAACGACGGTTCAAGCGTTTAATGAACCGCTGAAACATATGATTCCCGAACAGATCTATTGGGGTAACTATCAAACGTTGCTAACCTCACCGAATTACTTTCGTTGGATAGGGAATTCGCTGAAAGTAGTAGCGCTATCGATTTTATTACGTGGTATCGTCGTAACAATGGCTGCATACGCCTTTGCTAGATTGAATTTTAAAGGAAGAAATGTACTGCTTTTTATATCCTTATCCACATTGGCCATTCCTCCCGATACAACAATCGTAGCTAGATTTTTAATCTATAAGTACATGCATCTGATAAACACACATTGGGTGCTCATTATTCCTGCTGTTTTTGATGTATTTTTTCTATTTCTCTTAAGGCAATTTTTTATGGGTATTCCAAAAGAACTTACGGAAGCAGCAATTATTGACGGATGCTCCCATTATCGTGTTTATTTTCGAATCATCCTCCCGCTTGCTGTTCCTGCTTTAATGACCATGATTGTTTTTTCTTTCGTTTATATTTGGAATGACTATGCAAGTCCATTTATCTTTATTTCAAGCGAGAAGAAACAAATGGTAACCGTCGGACTTCAATATTTTTCAACACAATATGGGTCCAATTATTCACTTCAAATGGCTGGGGCTTCTATTGTTATCTTATTGCCTGTACTACTTTTTGTTTTTGCACAAAAATTTTTCGTTGAGGGCATTACTTCAAGCGGTATCAAGGGATAAGCATAGAAATGAGGTACATTCATGAAGGTCTATCGAGAATTGATCAATAAGCGAAACGGATTTAGGCGGTGGGACGGAGCATAGACCACGGAGCCAGCGTATTGTCGATTTTAAGTCCTTTTTGCTTGAAATAATAGGCCGTGAATAATATATGTATCGCCTAACGATTATAAAAACGAAAATTGACCCGGTTATCCATACATGAATGGACCTCCGGGTCTTTGCGTTCTGCTCACCCAAAAAAAACGGACACTCACCCAAAAAATAAGCACATTATGTTACTAGGGGTGATCTAGTTATAATACCTATATAGCTTTCATTTTATCTTAAGATATATACGACAATGGATGGGGGATGCACAATATGAAAAACAGATTGCGGTATCTCAAATCAAGATTCCGTTTACAGCGGCTTCGAAGCCGGTTTCTCGTGGCTATGATCATCATCTCTTTACCTCCAATTATGATTGTAGGTTATATGTCTTTCGATATTGCCAAGAACACATTGATGGAAACGAATGCGCAAACCTATGAAAACCATTTGGAAACATCCAGTGAAGTGGCGGATTTATTATTTCGCAACATTATTAATATGAATCGTTCCATCGTGGTGAACAATGAGGTGAGGGAGGTTTTGTCGAACAGCAACACTGCACAGAGCACGGAACCTGAATTGACAAGTGAATGGACCTCCAATAGGCTGCAAAAAGCGATTAATAACAACCAGTTTGATACCAAGTTTGTAAACTCCATCTGTGTATTTAATTTGGAATTCAAGACTTTCTGTGCTGGACGCTCTGATGACGCAGGAGTTTATGAGAAGCCAGATAAAATCAAGCTCATCCAGCAAACGGATTGGTATACAAGTGCTTTACAAGATCAAGGAAAGGTTGTTTTTCTTGGCTATGATGTCCTCGATCATTCGAAGAATTCATTTTCCACAGTCAAATTATTTCGGGATGCATCAAGTCCAAGCGGACAAACGATTGGTCTACTAGTTGTGAATATCTCAACGGATATTTTCACCAATATTTTTAATGAAAACAGCAATGCCGGTGGTTTCATGGCGTTGGATAATTCTCCTGAAAGAAGTAAAGTCGTGTTTAATAACGGGTTAACCGATAATTCCACTCTCAAAGAAGGGGACAGTGAATCCCTTATTCACCAATTGATGCAAAGTGGTTATCTTGTTAGCCAATATAAGAACCAAACGACGGATTGGACATTTATTCATCTTATTAAAGTGAATGAGCTGCTTAAGCAATCGAATCAAATTCGGACAATCACAACACTCATTGCCGGTTCTATGGGCGTAATTGCGCTGTTGTATTCCATTTTTATATCTGGCAGTATTACCCGTCCGCTTCTACAGATCAAAAAAATGATGGTAGATTGGACGAAGGGAGCTAGAGAATTCGAAGAGACGTTTGAACAGGACGAGGTAGGGACGATCGGGGAAACCTTTAAACGCGTAGTCTCTGAAAATAAAGAATTAAATGAGCGGCTGATACATGCCCAATTAAAGGAGCGAGAGGCGGAGCTGCGGGCGCTGCAGGCGCAAATTAAGCCGCATTTTTTATATAACACCTTAGATTCGATCTATTGGATGGCGGCTTTGCAAAAGAATCATGATGTCGCTCAGATGGCGATTTCCTTATCGGAAAGCTTTAAATTAAGCCTAAATAAAGGAAAAGATACCATATCTGTTTATAAGGAACTAAAGCATATTGAGCATTACATGACCATTCAGAATATTCGTTATCATAATCGGTTTCAATATATAGAAGAGGTTGAGCCTGCCTTGATGGGGATGGAGATTATGAAGCTGCTGCTTCAACCTCTTGTTGAAAATGCCATTTATCATGGCCTAGAACCTAAAGTAGGCGAGGGTACAATTCGACTTACTGGGAAAAGGGATGATGGATATCTTGTTTTTACAGTGGAAGATAACGGAGTAGGAATAGCCGATTTGGCTGCAACGGAACAAGGTTATGGTTTGAAGAATGTTCGTGAACGATTGACCTTGTACTATGGAACGACCAGTTCATTAACAATTTCGAGTGTAGTCAATCAAGGTACTCAGATCCAAATTCGTTTTCAACTATTCGGTGAAAAGAGGGATACAGATGCTTAAGGCCGCGGTGTTTGATGATGAATATATTGTGCTTCAAGGCCTTCGTGAAATGATAGACTGGCCAAGCTTTGGCATTGAGCTCATTGGCACGGCTGATAATGGCCTATCTGCACTCGAATTATTTCGAGAGCATCAACCTCAGCTTATTTTCACGGATATACGGATGCCCGGTATGGATGGACTTCAGCTGATCGAAGAGATTATGCGAGAAGCGCCTGAAACGCTATGTATTGTGTTTAGTGGATTCAATGAGTTTGAATACGTGAAGAGAGCCATCAATCTAGGTGTTGCCGATTATTTAGAAAAGCCAATTACGATCCCAACGATTGAGAAAGCGATCCGCAAGGTGATGGATAAGATCAGCCAACAACAAGAAGTACTGGAGCTTAAGACGAAAGTAAGCAGCAGCCATCGCGAGCTTTTGGAGAAAGCGACATTCGATTTATTATTTATCGGCGCAGAAGCGGAAGCGAAGTGGCTAGACATTTATGGAGCGGTGGCGGAGTCTCTCGCAGGCGTGACCGTTCTTGCTACGGAATCCATTCAGTTGCACATGCCGGAGCATACGGACTATACGGTGATTCCGCTTCGGCATGGTGTTGAGAGATTACATGTATGTGTACATGCCCAGCAGCCAACCCCCGAGTTCTGGGAGCAGCTGCAATTGGAGTCCGAGCTAGCTGGCATCTCTGTGGGGAGCGGACGGACATATGCGGAGCTGAAAGATGCCGCGCAAAGCTTTAAAGAAGCGCTGCGTGCGTTGCGATCCGCTCATTTTCTGGGAGAAAAGGGGATCGTACGTTTTGAGGATTTGGGTGATTTGATTACCCGGCCCGAGGGTTTAAACGAACGAGAGGAAGCGATTATTCTGAGTTTGCGTTCTGGTAATAAGGCGGGCATGCTCGAGCAGATTGATCGTTTTATAGCTTGGATCCAAATGGAAAAACTGGATAGCGAAGTGGCTGAACATGAAATGCTTAAGCTGCTTTATTTGGCTCTGGAAGAAGCGAGAAAGTCAGTTGGCGACAAAACAAGTCATATACCTGAGGATTACCGTCCACATGTTGAATTTCGGGAAATGGCAGCAAGAGGGAAAATGACGGAATGGTTTCGCAGTCAACTTGAGATGATTGTTGGCAGTACGATGGATGCCCGTGAGCATTCAAGACATGCGTCCGTCACACGTGCTCGTACTTATATGGAGCAAAACTATACGCGAGATGTCACACTTCAAGAGGTAGCCGAGCATGTTGGCATGAATCCCACCTATTTCAGCGTGTTATTTAAGGAGGAAGTTGGCGAGTCCTACATTAAATATGTCACCCGCATGCGCATGGAGCTTGCTAAGACGCTGCTTAGCCGCGGTTTGAAAGTGAATGATGTGAGTGAGAAAGTTGGGTATCATACCTATAGACACTTCTCTGATGTATTTAAAAAATATACGGGACATACACCTGGACAATATAAAGATCAGTTAACCAATCCCTCGGGCATCTAAAAAATACGGACACGAATCAGAAGAATGACGCACTGCCTGAGGTTAGGAAAAGCGATTAAGATAAAAGCACGGGGAAAACGAACTCGTGCCTGAACATAGGAATCGATTGATCCTAACCAAGATGACTAAGGGGGATTTGAAGATGAGTACAAAGATAACAAAATGGGTTGCCGCAATGTCCACTTCGGTATTATTGGCTAGTGTGGTAGCAGGCTGTGGAACGACATCCACATCATCTGACGATACGAAAGGGAAAGCAACAGATGCGGGAACTAAAAAAACTGATGAAAAGGTAACCATTTCACTTCTAATTGATAATACTCAGGATTCTGTCAATGTTGCAAAAGGGATTGTCGCGGCATTCGAAAAAAAGTATCCGAACATTCATGTTGAAACAGAGACTCGCCCTGGCGGCGGAGAAGGCGATAATATCGTCAAAACCCGTCTAGCTACTGGAGATATGACCGACGTGTTTTTCTATAACAGTGGATCACTTATGCAAGCGCTTAATCCCGAACAAAATCTGCTTGATCTAACCAATGAACCTTTTCAAGCGAATGTGATTGATTCCTTTAAACCAACGGTTTCTTCTAAAGGGAAAGTTTATGCGGGCCCGATTGGCTCGACGATGGCTGGCGGCTGGTTCTACAACAAAAAGATTTATGCTGATCTCGGTCTCTCCGTGCCGAAAACATGGGCTGAATTGATGGCGAACAGTGAGAAAATTAAAGCAGCTGGTATCACGGCTGTCATCGGTTCTTACAAAGATGATTGGACATCACAATTGGTCGTACTAGCGGATTATTACAATGTCCAAGCCGCCAATCCGAAGTTTGCGGAAGATTATACAGCGAATAAAACCAAATATGCGAAGGATGCAGCGGCACTGAAAAGCTTCGAAAAGCTGGAAGAAATCGCGAAAAAGGGTTACATGAACAAAGATTTCTTAGCAACAACCTATGATGCGGGGTTGAAAATGCTAGCGGAAGGCAAAGGCGCTCAATATCCGATGCTATCTTTTGCAACACCAGCACTCCAGCAGAATTTCCCAGACAAAATGAAGGATATCGGTTTCTTTGCACAACCAGGGGATAGTGCAGCTACGAATGGTTTGACGGTGTGGATGCCAAGTGGTGCTTATATTTATAAAGCAACGAAACATGCGGAGCAGGCGAAGAAATTCGTTGAATTCATCGCTTCTATGGATGGTGTTGCTGCTCAGTCGGCTGCTTCTATGCCATCAGGTCCTTATGCGATTAAAGGTGCAAAGCTGCCGGATGACGTCGCGCAAGCGGTGAAAGATATGACGCCATACTTTGATGGCAACAAAACAGCACCAGCCTTGGAATTTGTATCTCCAATTAAAGGCGCAAGCTTGCCGCAAATTACTACTGAAGTCGGCGCAGCTATCAAAACAGGTAAACAAGGCGCAGAGGTTTATGATAAAGATGTTGAAAAACAAGCCAAGCAATTAGGTCTGCAAGGCTGGTAATAGTTAAAGATTAATCAGAAGGGAGTCGGCGATGCGAAATTCATGCAGGACCGGCTCTTTTCTCAAACTTAGGGGTGATTTCGGTGGCCAAGGTGTTCAAACGTACGTACTCATATGCTTTCCTTATTCCTGCAGCCATTATCTATGTATTGATTTTTATTTTTCCGACCATTATGTCTTTTTTCTTCAGTTTGACAAGATGGAATTTAACGAGTTGGACGTTTATCGGTTTGGATAACTTTAAAATGTTTTTCCAAGAAGCGTCGTTACTGATCGGATTTAAGAATACCCTCATTTATGCGGTAGTTACTTGTGTATTAAAGGTAGTTTTGGGATTGTTGCTTGGTGTTTTTCTAACTTCAAAAATAAGAGCCAAGGGATATCTGCGGTCTGTTATATTTTTCCCTACTTTGCTAAGTACCATTGCAGTCGGAATTACGTTCAGTATGATGATGCATCCGACACAAGGTTTAATTAATACAGCACTAGCAGCAATTGGGATTGTTGGTCCTGACTGGTTAGGCGATACCCGTATAGCGCTGCTGTCTGTTGCACTTGTAGATGTATGGAAAGGCGTGGGCTTTGCGACTGTTATTTATATCGCAGGAATTCTCTCCATTCCTCAGGAATACTATGAAGCACTCGAAATGGATGGTGGAGGCGCATTCCATAAGTTCTGGAATATTATTCTCCCGTTAAGCCGTCCGGCAACGAATTCGGTCATTATTTTATCCTTTATTGGTGGCTTGCGTTCCTTCGATCTCGTTTGGGCGATGACCAAAGGTGGACCTGGATTTACGACTGACCTTATCGCTTCCATTATTTACAAGCAGTACCAAGGTGGTTATTATGGGCTGGCTACGGCAGGAAACGTAATCTTATTCATCGTGGTAACGGCGTTAGCCCTTCCGCTGTATTCGTACCTGAATAGAAAAGAGGCGGAACTATGAGCAGAAAAATAAAAGGTTTAAGCATTGAAGTCATTGCCATTCTTCTGACCATTGTGATCTTCTGGATTCCGTTCTACTTTGTTGTCGTTAATGCGCTCAAGGATAAGAAAGAATCCTCCCTATTAAACTTAGCTTGGCCTTCTACCATTCATCTTTGGGATAATTTGAAAGAAGTCATTACAGCTCGGGATTACATGCTATTGCGAGCTTTTTATAACAGCACCTTGCTAACCGTTTTATCCATTATCGTGTTGATTCTTGTCTGTGCGATGGCAGGCTTTGTGATGCAGCGTAGAAGCGATCGTGCCACGCCATGGCTCAATTTCCTTGTCCTGTCTGGATTAATTATACCGCCAGCCATCGTACCCACGATCTGGGTATTGAATGGTCTTGGTTTGTTCAAAACGCTGCCAGGACTCGTTCTTGTCGAGGTTGCACTAGGATTTCCTTTCGGGGTTCTGTTGTACAAAGGCTTTATGTCAGGCATTCCACGTGAAGTCGATGAAGCTGCTGTGGTGGATGGAAGCAGTGGATTTGGGTTGTTCTACAGAATCATTCTGCCGCTTCTGCAGCCCGTAACGGCAACGATTATTGTCACGTCATCTGTCGGGATTTTTAACGACTTTACGAACCCTCTGTATTTCTTCCCGGGAGCTAAGAATGCGACTGTACAACTAACGTTGTACAACTTCCAAAGTCAATTTGTCACGCAATGGAATTTGCTATTTATGAATATTTTACTGATCACATTACCGCCTCTCGTCTTATTCATTTTCTTTAACAAAAAGATTGTAGCAGGTATGACAGCAGGTTCAGTTAAAGGCTAATCATGGGATCGTCAAAGAGGAGGACAACAATGGGGAATTTACAGGTTACGACGTTGAAATGTGAATATAGAACGAATCCGCTTGGTATTGGAGCGGGGAGTCCTCAGTTAAGCTGGCAAATTGAATCCGATCGCCGCGGCACACTGCAGCGTGGTTATCAGATCATCGTAGCTAAAGAAGATGCTGATTTTACAAAGCCAGTATGGGACACAGGCTATACGGAATCCGATCAATCGATTCAAATAGTTTATGGGGGACAGCAGCTACAGTCAAGAACTCGTTACCTATATAAAGTGAAAGTCTGGGATAACTTTGGTCGAGAATCCGCATGGAGTGAGGTCGCTTGGTGGGAGATGGGCTTGTTAGATCGAGCCGAATGGTCAGCCGATTGGGTCACACCTAACGAGAGTGAGATCGATTCACAGTCCGAGGCTGCCTTTCTACTCCGCAAGCAATTTGAGGTTAAGGGAACCATCCAATCTGCACGTATATATGCAACGGCGGCTGGCGTCTACGAGCTGTATCTAAATGGAACGCGTGTTTCTGATGAGTTATTGGCGCCAGGATGGACGAGTTATCCAACTCGTTTGCAAGTTCAAACCTATGATGTTACGGATTTGCTTCATCCAGAGGGCAATGGGATCGGGATTCTACTCGGTGACGGCTGGTACAAAAGCGGGATGGGCTTTGAGAATAAAAACTTTAAATACGGCGAACGTCGGGCTGTCCTCGCACAGCTGCATATTCGATATCAAGACGGTACAGAGACTGTTGTAGCCACGGATACGACATGGAAAGCTTCAACAGGTGCGATTCAGTATGCAACGATTTACCATGGTGAAACGTATGATGCACGTTTGGAGCAAGCTGGCTGGAGCTCGGCACGCTTCCGAGATGATGAGTGGAGATCCACGGAGATTTATTCAGATATCAGCTTTGATAGGCTGATACCACAAGAAAATGCACCGACACGTGTAACGGAAACGATACGTCCTATCGCTTATTTCATAACGCCTGCGGGCGATCATGTGCTCGATATGGGTCAAAATATGGTAGGCCGCATGCGCTTTACCGTAACCGCTCCTGCGGGTACGCGAATTGAGTTAAAGCATGCTGAAGTATTGGATAAAGAAGGCAATATTTATTTCGGCAACCTGCGGCCAGCGAAGCAGGTCGTGACCTATATTGCCAAGGGGAACGGCCCTGAAACCTATGCACCTCATTTCAGTTTCATGGGCTTTCGCTATGTGAAGGTTGAGGGCTTCCCAGGCCAAGAAAACGGCTTGCCGCTGGATGCTTTTGTCGGTGAAGTCATGCATACCGATATGGAGTCGACAGGCGAGTTCGAATGCTCGGATGCTAGAGTGAATCAGTTGCAACGCAACATTCGTTGGGGTCAACGAGGTAATTTCTTAGACGTACCGACGGATTGTCCGCAGCGTGACGAACGCTTAGGGTGGACGGGGGATGCACAGGTTTTCATCTCCACGGCGCTATTTAATTACCAAGGCGGTCCCTTCTTCACGAAATGGCTGCATGATGTGAAGGCTGAACAAAGACCCAATGGTGGGATTCCTTTTGTGGTCCCCGATGTTGTAGGCGGCGAGAATTCGGCTGCTTGGGGAGACGCTGCTGTGATCTGCCCTTGGACGGTTTATCAATATTATGGGGATAAACGTCTGCTTGCTGAACAATATGAAAGCATGAAAGGATGGATTTCTTACATCCGATCGCAAGGTGAGCAAGAATATTTATGGAACACAGGTTTCCATTTTGGCGATTGGCTTGCGCTGGATGCGAAAGAAAATAGCTACATCGGTGCGACTCCCGTAGCGCTAGTTGCAACGGCTTATTATGCCTATTCGACACGTATTGTTCGGGATGCGGCAAGAGCTCTAGGACATGAGGAAGAGGCACAATCCTTCGATGAGCTTTATCAAGGTATCATTCAAGCCTTCCAGGATGAATTTATAACGTAAAATGGACGCGTTGCAGCTCCGACGCAAACTGCGCATATCCTTGCACTCGTTTTCGATTTGGTCGAGGATGAGGTGAGCGCAAGAGTCGCGAAGGATCTCAATGAACTCATTCTAGATAATGATTATCATTTATCAACGGGCTTCGTGGGCACACCGTACTTGTGCTTCGCGCTTTCGAATAACGGCTATCATGAAACAGCGGTTAAACTGCTGTTGCAAGAAAGCTATCCAGGGTGGCTGTATTCCGTTTCCAAGGGAGCGACAACCATCTGGGAGCATTGGGACAGCATGAAATCTGACGGTTCCTTCTGGAGCGATGATATGAACTCTTTTAACCACTATGCTTATGGCGCCATCGGAGACTGGATGTACCGCAAAATAGCCGGCTTGGATATGGACGTTACCGTACCAGCCTTCAAACGAATTCATATCGAGCCATTATTTGGACGGAATAGTCTCTCTTATGCCAAAGCAGCGCATACTTCGCTTTATGGACGAATTGAATCCGGTTGGCAGGTTGATCAGGGGCAAATTCAACTGATGGTTCGTGTTCCTGCTAATACAACTGCAGAAGTTATTCTTACGGGAGCTGCGCTTGGCAGCGTGCTAGAAGGGGGACTTTCCCTCGATACCTCGATCCCTGGCATTCAATCCATAAGTGAAGTCGAGCAAGGGGTTTGTGTCGTTCTTGGATCTGGAGATTATACGTTCAACTATACGAATCATGATTTATTCCGCGTAAAATTTAATGAACATTCGAGAATCAATGATGTGCTGGATCATGAAGCGGCAACGTCAATTTTCCGAAAACATATGTCAGCCTTATTCGAAGGTCCCTTTCTTAATTTCGTTCGCAAGTCGACGATCAAGCAGTTGGGGGAAAACACGATGACAGGCATAACGAAGCAACAAATGGATGCGATGCTCGCTGAACTAGTTCTCATATAAGTTATCCAGCCGCACAGATAGGAGTGTTTTAAGCGTAATGGGAATATATCAAAAATTTGTAGAAATAGCAGAAAAGCTAACTCCTGACTTGCACGAGTCTATGGTTAAGCCTAAATCAGTCATCGAGGTCGTAGCGGATGAAGAAGCTTTTCAAGGGTGGAGAACACAAGAAACGGAGAGTGTGGAAGCGTTAGAAGCAAAATCCTTCGGGAAGGATGATAGCTTCATTCTGGATTTTGGCGATCATCAGGTAGGTTATCTCTCCTTTGCGATTAAGTCTGTGGGCAGTCCTCAAGATGCCCCGCTCGGGCTGAAGCTCATCTTTGGCGAGATGCCATGTGAGGTGGCGGAATCTTTTGACAGTTATGAAGGTTGGTTGAGTAAATCCTGGCTGCAGGAAGAGACGATTTATATCGATGTTTTACCTACCGTTCTAAAACTGCCTCGTAGATATTGTTTCCGGTATGTGAAAATGATGATTATCGATACCTCCCGTAAGTTTACGGTCCAGTTTACCGATATTCATTGCACAGCGGTTACTTCTGCTGATGTGAGGGAATTAACTCCGCTGCCCGCCAATGTTCCGGCTGACTTACAAGTCATCGATGCGATTAGCATGAAGACGCTTCAAGACTGCATGCAAACGGTATTCGAGGACGGACCGAAGCGGGACCGCAGGTTGTGGATCGGGGATTTAAGACTACAAGCTTTGGCGAACTATCAAACCTTCCATCATTATGATCTGGTGAAGCGATGCTTGTACTTGTTTGGCGGTATGACACTTGATGACGGTGCTGTTGGGGCTTGTGTCTTTGAAAAGCCCAAACCGTTAGTCGATGATACGCGACTTTATGATTATTCGCTCTTTTTCGTAGCTACCTTATTCGATTATTATGAAGCATCCAAGGATAGAGAAGCACTAGTAGATTTATGGCCAGTTGCCTTCGAACAAATAGAGATCGGATTAGGTCGATTAGATGCTTACGGAGTGGTGCGTGATGATGAAACCTGGTGGTGCTTCACGGATTGGCATCCGGAGCTAAATAAACAAGCATCTGCGCAAGCTATTTTGCTGTATTGTCTCAAACGGGGCCTTGGACTGGCGAAAGAGCTGGGCAAAAGTCAAGAAGCAGCATTCATTTCAGAACAAATTGATCATGTGACAAACAGCGCACTGCAGTATTTATGGGACGAGAAAACTGGATTCTTTGTAAGTGGAGCAGGTAAGCAGGTTTCATGGGCATCTCAGGTGTGGATGGCTCTGGCGGGCGTGTTGAACGAGGTAGAAAATGGTCATTTGATGGATCGACTATTGGAGTCTCCGCCAGAAATCGGAATGACAACGCCTTATATGTATCATCATTTCATTGAAGCTTTATTTGAAAGCGGTAGACCTGAACAAGCGATTGAGCAAATCAGAGCGTATTGGGGCGAAATGGTCAAAGACGGAGCGGATTGCTTCTGGGAAATCTATAACCCCAACGATAAAAAGCTATCACCCTATGGCAGTAATTTAATTAATAGCTATTGCCATGCATGGAGCTGTACACCGACGTACTTTATTCGCAAGTATTTACTGTAACGGGAGGCTGCACGCGAAATGAAAGATGATCAACTTCGTCAAAAACCTTTTTATTTATCAGATTCTGACATTTCTTGGGTAAAGGAAACGAGTGAGGGGCTCAGCTTGGAAGAAAAAGTTGGGCAGTTGTTCGTTGTGGTTCAAAAGCCATTTTCACCGGAGCCTGAGGATTTACTAAGCATTAAACCAGGTGGCGTGCATCTCTTTGCTTTTAGTCCTGATGCGACAAAGGTCAATCAACAATTGAAAATAGCGGATATGCAAAGCCGAAGCAAGCTGCCTTTGCTGGTGACAGGAGATTTAGAGTCTGGCGGATTTGGCGGAGCTGTTGACGGAACGAATCTTGGCATGAACATGCAGGTTGCAGCTACGGGCAAGCCAGAACTGGCGGAAGCTTTTGGTAAAGGTATAGAAGCTGAAGGCTCGGCAATCGGCTTTAACTGGGTACTCGGGCCGGTGCTGGATATTAACTATAATCATCAAAATCCGATCGTCAATACACGTGCCTTCGGAGATACACTTGAGGTGGTAGAAACGTACGCAATGCCAGTTGTAGAGGGTGTACAGGAAAGCGGGAGAATGGCAGCTTGCGTGAAACATTGGCCAGGTGACGGGATGGATGACCGCGATCAGCATAAAGTGCTGACGGTTAATTCCATGCCGATGCAGCAGTGGCGCGAAACCTATGGTCGTGTATATCGTTCAGCTTTTTATGCCGGTGTCAAAAGTGTAATGAGCGCGCATATTGCACTTCCCGCTTACTATGAGGAGCTTGGCATTCACGATGTTAGAAAGCAGCATACGCCAGGTTCGCTTTCCTATGAACTAAACGTGAAGCTGCTTAGAGAAGAACTAGGTTTTAACGGGTTAATCATTTCCGACGCGACAGCGATGGTCGGCATGACGAGTTGGGGACCGCGACATGAAATCGTTCCTGGCTGTATCGCTTCTGGTGTGGATATGTTTCTATTCACAGCAGATCTCCAATATGACTTTGAAGCCATGCTTCAGGGGGTCAAAGATGGCGTTATTACAGAGGAACGTTTGAATGATGCGGTGACGAGGGTACTGGCTCTAAAAGCTTCGTTGGGTCTGCATCTGGAAAGACCAGCGCAGCAAGATTTAGCTTGTGTAGGATCTGACAAGCATATGAAATTAGCCCAAGAATTAGCTCGAACCTCAGTGACGCTAGTGAAGGACACGCAAAACTTACTGCCCATTTCCACTGAAAAACATAAGAGAGTTCTTCTCATTGCTTCTGGGAGTGAAGGCTCCTTATTCACAGAGAATGGTGCAGGAGGTAGTCTCTTTGAACAGATGTTGGTGAATGAAGGGTTTGAAGTGGTTAGAAATTACCATCTCAAACAGGACAATAATGACATCGATTTGGTCATCTACGTGACGCAGCGCTCGCCGGGCTTTATGCAGAATTCCCTGCGTATGTCACCGGAAGAGGCGGGAGGTATCTTTACATGGTATCCTACCTACGTTCCAACCTTATTCATTTCACTTGGTAACCCGTATACTTTATATGAGATGCCCACAATGCCGACAATGATTAATGGCTATAATGCTTCAGCGATTGTTCAAAGGGAAATTCTGAATTGTTTGCTGGGCAAACAACCCTTTTTAGGTACATCGCCTGTTGATGCATTTTGTGGCTCGGCATGGGCTCGGTTTTAAATGGTGTAGTGGGCACCGTTCTTCTTGTACTTAGTATTCAAACGCAAGCCGATGCATTGACGTGTAGATCCAATCAAGTCCGCCTAACTAGCGGGCTTTTTTGTTTTGGGGATGCAGGAAACCTCTCCAAGTGTTTTGTTCAAAAAGTGCTTAGAAAGCATTTTTATGCTTTGTTTTGCTGTTTTACTTCTGAATTGGCAGTGTGTACTAGCAGTCTTTCCATGCAAATATTAGCGTTTTCGTTTGTGGAAGGAATATGTGTAGGGTATACGCAGATTAGAATATAGATATGCTGAACGACAGATGAGTCTCGTTGATATCCTGTATATTCCTTTATTTTAAAAGGTTTTCTGGCTACAAATTTATTTCGCAATAAATGGAAATTCACTCTTTTTAGCGTGCATGTTTAATAAAACAGGGAGAGATTTGTAATCATTTTATCTGTATTAAAAGAGCAAAAAGTATAGATGATTTGTAAACTAATAAAAAGCATAATAAATAAATATATTGTAAAAAACAGCATTATATATTGCTTGATATTGCTGTTATTACTATACTGAACAAGGAGAAACATGAATAAGTGGGAGGAGAAAATGATTGTTATTTTAAACGGTATGTTAGGTAAACGGCTGGTTAAATGTCTTCTGTCACTATGGTTGCTAGTTGTCATTTGGCCTGTACATTCAGCTAGCGCACATATGGCGACGACAGGATATTCGGATGTAACTATTGACAATTCTACCATTCGCTATCAGTTATATCTGGACCCGGAAGAGTATGCTCAATGGCTTGATAGCAAATCCAACAAGTCAACGTACGTTTTCGATCCTGCTGCGCCACAACAGTCTGCCTGGAAAATTGATGATGTGCAGCGAATGATTACGGAGGGGCTTTTTGTAAATAGCGCGAATGTGACCGAATCAGCTACTTTACAGGGAGTAACACTTAAGCAGAGGGAAAATCGTTCCTATATGATGATCGATTTGGTTTATGATTTCCCTGATGCAATCCAGGATTATGCCATTAACTATGAGTTGTTTTTTGATGATTTGGATCCTCAACATCAAAATTTCACGAAAATCCACTACAAGGGCAGCTCGGTAGATATGATTTTTAACAAAGATCACCGACTTGTGGCGGAAGAAGCTGAGGGGATGAAATCTGGGAACAGGAGCCTAATGCTGCCCGATTGGTTGGTGTCGATAGTTGAATATATCGGAATTGGTGTCCACCACATTTGGACCGGAATTGATCATTTACTCTTCGTTACCGCTCTTATCATACTTCCGCAACGCAAGCGAGACTATTTGAAGACTTTGACGGCATTTACGATTGGTCACAGCATTACGCTTATTCTAGCTTCTCTCAAGATTGTTAATATCCCGTCATCTGTAGTTGAACCTTTAATTGCACTGAGCATCGTGTATGTGGCAGTAGAAAATATATGGTTAAGGAAGATCAATAAGCGTTGGGCATTGTCTCTTGGTTTTGGACTTATCCATGGTTTAGGATTCGCTGAGGTGCTGCGAGATGCATTTCTGAATCATTTTATCTTATCTATATTCTCCTTCAATGTGGGGGTCGAGATCGGACAGATCGGTGTATGGCTTGTCTTGCTGCCGATTGTCGTCTTTGCATCAAAATGGCGCAACTATCGCTATGCCCTAGGCATTGCATCAGGGTTGATTGCGCTGATGGGAGCAATATGGGTCGTGGAGCGAACTCTGCTTTAAATTTGCTAGTATGTGGTTACAAGAAACGAAATATGAACAAGGGAGTGAATATGTATGTGGCATGATAGCAATCAAACATTGGTCAGACTGAAGAAGGGAATAGCTCTACTTAGCACGATGACGATGTTGTTGGCGAGTATCGGGGGAATGACACAGCCTGTTGCAGCAGCAGCGGATTACGAACTTCAATTGAACCTTAATTTTGATAACAGTACGATAGCAGACAGTTCAGGAAAGAATCTTGCAGGGACGCTAACCGGTACGCCTAGTTATGTGGACGGTGTTTCTGGAAAAGCCATGTATTTTAAAGGTAATTCCTTTATTGACATGGGTAAACCGGCTGAGCTGCAATTCGGCACCAGTACCAATTTCTCCATCGCTTTCTGGATAGATAATAAAGATACATCGAATACCAACATTGTATCCAACAAAAATTGGTCGAGTGGCGCCAATACGGGGTTTGCGATCACGCCATGGTGGAATACGGTCAATACCGATAAAGTGAATTTTACGGCGGCGGGCAAAACAAGGCTGGATTTATTTGCAGCTCCTACCTTCGCCAACAAAGGCTGGACGTTCATGGCCTACACCTATGACAGAAACGGTATGCTGACGGTATATCAGAACAACGTGAAAATCGGTGAACTTAACATCAGTTCCCATAAGAATGCAACCATTGATTCTCTAAACTTCGTTATTGGTGCTGATGGAAATAAAAATCTAACTTTCTCCTTGAAAGACGCCAAACTTGATGAGTTCCGGGTCTATAAGGGGCTAATCGATCAGGCTGAGATGGATAAGTTGTATATGGATGGTGTTCCGAAATTAACGATTACCAAAGTTGAAACGGCAATTAGCGATGCAAGAGCGAGTGATTTGGTATATCCAGAAAGTGCCTATGACAAGCTCGGACAGGATCTTGCTGCTTTCAAAAGCGGAATTGATGCAGCAGCATCCACTTCTGAGAAGGTCGCCATGGTAGCTGCGCTTGAGCGATCGTTGGCTGCTTTCCAGGCTGCAGGACTTTCCAATGTCGTGTATTTGGATTTTGATGACGAGACAGCGACAGACCGTTCCGGAAAAGGGAATAACGGAGTGCTGAACGGGGCGCCGACTTTTACAGAAGGTGTCCTCGGGAAAGCCATGTATTTTAAAGGGAATAGTTATATTGATATGGGGAAGCCGGCTGCCCTGCAATTTGGCGCTAACATGAACTTCTCTATAGCCTATTGGATCGATAATAAAGATACAACGAATACGGCTGTTGTATCTAACAAAAACTGGTCAACTGGCGCGAATACCGGTTTTACGATCTCGACATGGTGGGAGCAAGCCAATAAGGATAAAGTGAATTTTACGGCAGCAGGCAAAACGAGAATTGATACCTGGGCAACAACCGTAGCTGGCAAAGGCTGGACGTTCATGGTGTATACCTATGACAGAAACGGCATGCTGACGGTGTACCAAAACAACGTTAAAGTTAGTGAGGTTGATATCTCCGGTGTTAAGGGGGCATCAATCGACTCGCTAAATTTCGTCATTGGGACTGACGGAGCTAAAAACGTGAGCTTTAACTTGAAGGATGCCAAGTTGGACGAGTTTCGCGTATACCGTGGCATCATTAACCAGAACGAGCGGGAAAGTCTGCAGAGAGATGTGTTCGCCAAGCAGTTAGCCGAAAAGGTAGAAAAGTCGATAGATGATGCTAACGCAAGCGGTATAATTTTTCCGCAAACTGCTTATGATCAGATCGGGCAAGCACTTGCTCGGTATAAAACGAATTTGGATACAACGTCCGCTGAGAGCACGAAGACGCTGATGGACGAACTGAGCGCTTCACTACAAGCGTTCGAGGATTCACCAGGCGTTATCTCAGGTCCAGACTTGCTCCATATGGATTTTACGCAATCCGTTGGCAGTGATAGCAGTCCTGGCCAGCATGTAGGCAGTGCGGTCGGAGCGCCAGTGATGTACGATCATCCCCTTTTTGCCAAACCAGTATTGGCGCTTGATGGAATTGATTCGTATGTCCGCATACCAAATGAGACTAAACTAAGTCCGAAGCAAATGTCGATGGCTGCTTCATTCTCACTCGATACACTCAGTCGTACGCAAACGATAATAGGGAAAACGCATGAATCGGATTATTCAATGGCTTTCAATCCAATTTCCAAGAAACTCGAAGCCATGTTTTATGTGAAAGAGGATGCTGGCACAGAAGGTTATGTTACTGTCGATAGCGGTAAACCGTTGGAGGCGAATAAAATCTATTATGCGTTGGCGACATATGATGGAGCGACTGCAAAGCTTTATATCAATGGCGAAGAAACGATGTCCAGATCCAGAGTAGGTGAGATCGGAGGCGCAACGAAAGTTGATTTGGCCATCGGGGCCAGCGCGAATCCGGTTGGAGCTCAAGACTACATGCAAGGCAAGATCGGTCTGGTGCAGTTGTACAGCCAAGCTGTAAATGCGTTTAAAGCCAAATTCTTGTATAAGCAGTATGTACGCGATTATGCATCAACGGTCACGTCCATTCGCTTGGATGTTCCCACCAACTGGGTCGTTGGACAATCAGGACAAGCTGTCCTCCAACTGATCGACAACTCGGCCAATGAAGTTAAGGCCAAGCAGCAAGCCATTGTCTATCAAAGTCAACATCCAGAAGTAGCGACCGTCAATGCTCAGGGCATCATCGTACCGATAGCTCCAGGCAAGTCTCTGATTACGGCACAGTTAGGCACATTCAGTGCTTCAGTCGAGATTACAGTGAGAGCAAAAGTACGGCAGTATCTTCAGATTGATGGTCCGCAAACGATGCAACCAGGGGACGTTGCCAATCTGCAAGCCAAATTTATTAATAATGATGGCAGTATGGATTCCGTTACGTTGGCAACTTATTCATCGGATAATCCAAACGTTATCCAAGTTGATGCGAGTGGAAAGGTCAGAGCGATAGCTCCTGGTACTGCACTCATTCATGTTGAAGCAAATGGATTAACAGCGGACCTGATGATCGTCGTAGCATTTACGCCACCTGTCGGTGAGCCAGGCAAGTCTCACATCATCTCACTTCAATTTGCCGGTCCACACACACTTAAAGTGGGGGATACAGCATCAACCGTTATTCAAGCTGTATATGATGATAATTCACTCTTCCCTGTAAACCAGTATGTTAGTTATCGAAGCGACAACCCAAGCGTCGTTCAAATCGATGCTGTAACGGGAGAGTTAACAGCTTTAACGTCAGGAGTAGCACGACTTTATGCCACCTACCAAGGGTTTGCTGCCAATTATGCGATAGCTGTGGTCCCAAATCAAGGACCTCTTCTGCAGGGTGTTAATCTTACTGCTCCTGCGAGCATGAAAGTTGGCGAGCAAGTTTCCTTACAAGCGCAAGCCATCTACGATCATGCAGATCCAATCGAAATTGCTTCAATGGCAGAATGGACTGTGGAGGATTCTTCCATTCTAAGCATAGATTCACAAGGCAGGTTGACTGGACTAAAGCAAGGAACGACGGTAGTCACCGTAGTTTATCAGGATAAAGCTGCACAGTCGTCCATTCGTGTGCTCGATGTAGATAATGGAAGTGGCGGCGGTGGAGGAGATTCTTCTTATGAAGGTAACTCTTCAGGCTCGTCCAATCCTACGGATCATAAGCCGGGTTCAACGCTTGTAACAGATGAACAACTCCAAGGGCTGTCAGGGAATATCCGTGTTGATATCGCGTCAGATATTACACAAGTTTTGTTCCCGGCTTTGGCAAGCAAATTGTCGGGCAGCCAAGTGGTTTCAATTGGGCAAGATGACCTTTCCCTTCATGTGAGCGGAAAACTGTTGCAATCGGCAGCAAAGGAAATGGTACTTAAAACTGCGGGCGAAGGCAAACTTGCCGTATCGTTTCCGGCCATGTCTGAGCAAGACCAACAGAAATGGGAGAATACATTGAAACAAGATGCAGGAGCGATGTCACTAGTCTCCCGCATATATGATTTCTCAGCTGAACTGCAAATGGCTAACGGACAGAAGATCGCTACGGAATTGCCTCAAGGCTCTGTGCAAATTGAGTTCGTTGTACCTCAAGGCGCGGACAAGGAATTGCTTGGTGTGTATCAACTATTCCAAGATGGAAGCACGAAATACGTGGGAGGTCATCTGACAGATCGAGGCATTGAGTCTAATTTAGATAATAATGGTAAATATGCTGTGTTATCGTATAAAAAAACGTATAGCGATGTCCCTGTCGAGCACTGGGCATTCCGGACCATTCAGGTCATGAGCGCTAATCATACGGTTAAGGGGGTAAGTGATCAATATTTCCAACCTGAGCGAAGTATCACAAGAGCGGAATTTGTTGCGCTGTTGGTTAACTCGCTAGAACTTAAGCCGAGCAAAGCTGAGAAGTTTACGGATGTGCCAAGCAGCGCTTGGTATGCAGCATATATAGATTCGGCGGCGGGGGCAGGGTTGATTGACGGCAAGGGAGACAGCTTATTCAAGCCGGATGCGGAGATCAGCCGAGAAGAAATGGCGGTTCTACTTGTACGAGCTTATGAGCGTAAGTATGGCAAGGTGGAGCTTAAGCAAGCTTCCATTTTCCTAGACATGGATCAGACTTCAACATGGGCGCGCGATTCCGTTCAGATGGCAGCACAATTAGGCCTGTTGAATGGTCGAGGTAATGGTGCATTTGTTCCTGAGGAGCCATCCAAACGGGCAGAAGCGGTACAAGTCATGATGAAATTGCAAGCGAAATAGGCATTCATATTAAAGATAAAGGAGTGACCAGCTTTGAAAATGGGTTTATGGAAAAAACGAATAATGGTCATACTGCTGCTCGCGCTATTCCTCCAAATCCTACAGCCTGTCGGCGTATTGCCTACTAGCACTGCGACTGCAGCGGTTACCGCCAATTGGGCGGATACGGATCGGAATTACCGAATCATGATAAGTTTCGACAATCAAGCGGCATTGGAAGATTTGCAGGATTTCCCAGTTCCTGTGAAGCTTGATGCTTCCAAAATCAATTACACGGTCACCAATCAAGATGACTTGCATTTCTTCAATGACGATCAATCGGTACAATTGCTGTATGAAGTTGAGAAATGGGATCCGCAAGGCGAAAGCATCGTATGGGTGACAGTGCCAAAGATTCGCTCGGCATCCAGCACGGATCATATGTGGCTTTATTACGGCGGAAGCTCTCTCAAGACGAACGATCAGTTGCAAGCTTGGAATTCGGACTTCTTGTTAGTCTATCACTTCGGTCAACGGATTGTGGACAATTATGCTAACCCGAGTCAAGTGGAGCAGTTCAAGGATTCTACGTCAAATGCCAACATCGGCTTGCGCCAAGCGAAAAGTGCCACAACAAGCGGCACGGCCTACACACTGGAGGGTGAAGATCCTAAATATCATAGGGTTGGACGCTATTTTGAGAATAGCTTGGGGACAATCTATCCAGCCAATACAACCAACAATGGGAATATAGGCGACGGAGAGCCGCAAATCACGATTTCCGGTTGGGCGCGATTAGCTCAGGGGAAAGTAGCGGGCAGTATGTTGGTTCGGGAAAATGCGTATTGGTTAAAAGCGGTGGCCGGCAAATGGATGGCTAACGTCTTTACCGATGCAACGGATAATAACTTAAATGGTCAAACAGCAAGCCTGCAATTAAATGGAGGGGCTACTGATTACAATTGGACGTACCTCTCGCTGACCTATAATAGCTCACTTGCAGGCAATAACCTGATTTTGTATCGCGATGGAGTCAAGGTTGCCGAGGGTCGGCGCACAGGAAATATTAAGGCGGGCAGCGCCTTAACGATAGGAGGCAGTTCATTCAAAGGAGGGATCGATGAAGCACGAATATCCCGAACGGCTAGAAGCGCTTCATGGGTACAAGCTGAATATTTGAGTATGATGGATACCTTTCTTATTTACGGAGAAGCGGAATCCCAGAATGCCGCTTTACAGATGACGGTTTTTCAACCCAAAGAAGGGGCTACATATTATTCACCTGATCTTACGTTCAGTGGATTTATTAGTCAGTCTGCTGTCATTACCTACAGGTTAGACGGCGGTGCGCCAGTTACGATCAGCTCCCAATCAACAGCATTCCAAACGACGTTATTATCGTTGAAAAGCGGCCAGCATACGCTTGCAATTGACGCTGTCGCTACTTCCAACTCCCAGTTGGTAGTCAGTAAGCGTATTGCATTCCAGATTGATGGAAGCAAGTTGAAGCCGATTGTTACACTGAAAGGTGCTGACGGTGAGATTGTCGATGCCAACGGGAAAGTGTCATTGAAAGCTGATGTAATCGAACCGACGGACGATACGATGGATCTCGCATTTTACGAGAAAAATGTACAATTTGTAAGCGATTTTCAAACGAATTCGTCGACGAACAAAGCGTATGATTTCACAAATTCCATGGATCCGCCGAAAACTGACGCGATTACCGTGGAACAGCCGTTGCCGGATAACGCTTTAAAGTCGATACAGGCTTCTGATAGTTCTTACTATAGTACGCAATCTTTGAAAAATTATCCATATCAACGGTTCGATATGACCGTTGAAGGTGATCTATCCCAGATAGATGAGTTGGAAGTAACTTGGCAAGGACATTCCAAGCAACAAGTAATGATCTATGCATGGGACTTTATCGCTAGTAAATGGAAACAAGTTGCGATGAAGGTGGGAAATGCGAACAACAGCGATTTCGAACTCACAGCTATTTTAGATACAGCAACGATGGTGGATGCGAATAAGAAAGTGAAACTGTATGTTGCAGCTACACAGCAGAATACCATGCTCCCAGGGCAGAAGCCGGAACGTGACCAGTATGATTTCTCCTTCGCGTGGATGACGGATACGCAAATGGAAGCACAGGACTTTCCGGATGTTTACGACAAAATGACCCAGTGGGTTGCAGACAATAAAGATAGTAAAAACATTCAATATGTCGTCCATACCGGAGATATTGTCAATGTTGCTACGTCTGATCCTCAATGGGTAAATGCGGATCGCAGTATGAAAATATTGGATGACGCTAATGTGCGATATGGTGTACTTGCCGGTAATCATGACGTAAATTCACCTTATACGAATACAAGCTCAAGTCAGTTATATTATAAATATTTCGGTGAGGATCGATTTAAGAACAAACCTTATTACGGAGGAACTGATCGTAATAATAAAAACCATTATGATTTAATTTCTGCTGGCGGCATGGATTTTATTATCGTCTATCTGAGCTGGGGTGTTGATCAAGCTTCCATCGACTGGGCGAATGATGTGCTCAGCCGGTACAAGGATCGCAAAGCCATCGTTACTACGCATTCGTACTTGTTATATGATACAGGCAACTATGATACGCAAGATTTTGGCGGACAAAAAATTATGGAAAAAGTCATTGCACCGAACAGCAATGTCTTCATGGTGCTATGCGGACATCGTCAAGCTGCCTTCTATAATGTGAAGCGTATTGACGGGAAAGTCGTCTATGAATTGCTGCATGATTATCAGGATACGTCGTTAGGCGGAGCAGCTTACTTGCGAATGCTTTATTTTGATGTTAAAAAACAGTTGGTTTATATGGTTCCTTACTCGACGATAACGAATGATAACTATGGCTTTTTTCAAGAGCAATATGAAACGTATACGTTGCCGCTTAACACGGATATTGGCGATATCGAGTTGGCGACAGGTTATATCGGTCTCAAAGGAAGCAAAATACAGCAACTTGCAGCAGCTCAGCCTATCGTGAGCGGTGGACAATCAGCGTGGGAATGGTCAGGGCTGACTACAAACTCGACCTATTCCTGGTACGCGGAAGCGACGGATTCGTATGGGAATACGACGAAATCGGTGGAGAAGACGTTTACTTTGAAGGATTCACCGGTGACGTCGATCCGTTTGAAGGGACTTGCGCCAATGAAGATTGGTGAGCAGAGAAGCACGGTTGTCGAGGCGACTTACCAGAATGGTAAAGTGGTGGAAACTACGGAGGGATACTCGTTTACCAGCAGCAATTCGGCTGTTGCTTCCATTACGGGAGCGGGAGTGGTAACCGCTCATTCGCGAGGTGAGACCATCATCACAGCGACGAATGGGGATGTATCAGGTTCTTATAAGTTGATTGTGCAAGACCCGTCAACGGCAGGGGCTGTTATGCAATCACTGCAGATTGATGGCTTGAAGCAGGCGATGGTTGGGGATCATCTGCAAACGGTTGTCACAGCCGTATATAGCGACAGCAGCAGCTCGGTGCTGCTCGATGCTAATCTCCTAGCACCGTCTGGATTAAACTTGTTCATTTCGGATGAAACGGTAGCGGCGCTAGATCGAAGGTCAGGTGCGGTTACTGCGCTGAAAGCAGGCCAGACGGTTATCACGGCTACGTATCAGCAGTTGAGCACCAACTATACGATTAACGTTCGAGACGATTCGATCCTGACTCCTCCAGAGCTAATAAAGTTGGAGATTACTGGGTTGAATCCATTGAAAATCGGAGAAAAAGCGAAAGTGAAATTGCTGGGAACGTATAGTGATCAGAAACTAGAGACGATTACTGAGGATTTGCAGTTTGCCAGCAGCGATGAAAGCATCGCCTCGGTCGATGCCGATGGGCTTGTAACAGCGAAAAAACAAGGAACGGTAACGATCACAACTTTTCATCATGAGCTTAAGGCTACCTATGAGCTGACCGTAAGGGCAGCTGATACAGGCGGCAATTCGGGATCACCAGGCGGCGGCACGGGTGGAGGATCTGGCGGGCAAAGCGGCCTTATACCGACGGATACTCATCTTGTTTCCGAGCCATTTGTACAGGTTATTAAACCTGATGATTTAACTCTTAAGAATGAACAGGGCACAGCCACGATTCGAGTGGAAGAGGGGAAATCCCAAGTTGCTGTTCCGTATGAAGCAGCTGCAGGGTTTACCGGGGATCATCTTCAGCTTGTATTTGATTGGGGATCGGCAAAAGTTTCGATGAAAGCCATTCGCGAAGCCGGCTCCAGTCTTGATGACGAGAATAGGAAAAAAAGCTCGCTTGTGTTGACTTACAATTCGATCACTGATGAGTTGCTGGGTGGCATGCAATCGGATTCCAGCCAAAGAACGGTGTTCTTAACCCCGGTAGTCCAAGTGAACTGGCAATTCCCGACGAACGGTAGCAAAGGATTGCAGGAGCCAAACAAGAACTTCACACCTATACAACTAAGTATGAAAGTACCTCCGCAAGGAAATGCCAAACGGGCAGGACTATACAAGGTTTATGAGGATGGTAGTCTGGCATATCAGTCGGAAAATATGGCATGGGATAAGCCAGAAGCTGTGTTTAACGTGTCAAATGGAGGCTCCTACGTTGTTCTGGATTACAATGTGAAATACCAAGATACCGGCGGCCACTGGGCAGCGGAAGTCATCGGTGACTTGGCAGCTAGACATATTTTTGAAGATATCGTGGCTGAACCGATTGTAAAAGGGAAAGAGACCAGTCAATTCGAACCAGACAAACGTGTCACACGGGCTGAATTCGCTGCACTTCTTGTCCGTGCGATTGGCCTATCAGGGTCAATTAAAAGTAATTTCGATGATGTTCCGAGCACAGCCTGGTACGGCCAAGATGTTGCAGCTGCTGTGGAGAGTGGCGTTGTACAAGGTGTTAGTGACTCGAGCTTCTCGCCAGATGATCTGGTAACCCGTGAGCAGATGGCTGTCATGTTGATGCGTGCGTGGGCAATTATGCCTAGACATGCCTTGTCAGATCCACGTGCAATTCAATTTCAAGATCAAGACGAGATATCGTCATGGGCGAAGCAGGCTATTCGAGATGCAGCTTCAATCGGGCTGCTGAATGGAACGGGAGAAGGGCAGTTCTCGCCAAAAGGCAATACTTCTCGAGCGGAAACTGTTCAAGCTATACACAATTATTTATTTGGGAAATGAAATTGAAAGATGCTTACAGAGAACGCATGTTCTTTGTAAGCATCTTTTTTTGCTTAGAATATGCTTGATGGTTTCCATGACTAGGGGCGCGCGCGACATGATGTCAAATGTCACATTTACTAGATTAAGCATTTTTGTTAGGATAGATAGATACAATGCAGATGGATGCGTTAACACGGAGGAGATACGAAATGCTTGCACCAGAAAGGCATCGATTAATATTATTGGAGCTAGAATCCAAGGGGCAAGTCACGGTTGTCGAATTAAAGTCATTATTGCAAGTTTCCCTTGATACTGTTCGTAGGGATCTAGAACGTCTGGAACAAGAAGATAAGCTTCAGCGTGTACATGGGGGAGCTGTTTCCAAAAGAGAAGAGTTGGCTACGAATCAAGCTTTCTTTAAGCGAAAGATTACGCAGAACGAAAGGAAGCAGGAATTAGCCGCGTATGCTGTTGAACTGGTGAGAGAGTATCAAGCTGTTTCTCTCAATGCTGGCACGACGAATATTGAGGTTGCCAAGCGACTCGCTGCTCGTTTTGAGAAGCTTACCGTCATAACGAATTCGCTTCGGATCGCAGATATTTTGGCCCAGAAGAAGGGCTTCACGGTTATCATTCCAGGAGGCTATTTGAATCATGAGGAGTTCTCCTTGTACGGCCGCTCGATTGAACAAGAAATTATGAGCTTTAATATCGACTTTGCATTTATTAGTATTAATGCGATATCCCTTGAGAAAGGGCTGACCGATTTTCGCCAGGGCGAAGATGGGGTCATTAATGCCATGCTAAAGAGCGCCAAGCGGAAGGTCGTCGTAGCGGATTCGAGCAAATTCGAAACGGTATCGTACCTGAACATTTGTGGATTGGATCAGATTGATACGATTGTAACCGATTCTTATATGGATACTGATCTTCTTGAGATGTATAAAAAACAACATATTTCCATTATAAACGCAGGCTAATCGCAGCTTGCCGCAATAACTGGAAAATCTCCATCTAAATCAGACCATTTGACCTATATTCAGAGAATAACTGTAAAAACTCCAGCTAGTTTCAACCATTTGCTCGCTTTTCACGACAAAGGTGAAATTTAACTGGAGTTTTTCCATCTAGATGGAAAAATCAGCCGAATCGAGCGGAATTAGATGTAGCTTTTCCATCTAATCACATCCATGATTGCGAGATGCGAGAAGGATGACAGCTGTATGAGTTCAGTCGTTTTCTTTAACAAAACGCAAGTTTAAATGACTTGCGTTTTTATTATGTTTTCCCAGTGTTAAAAACAGCATATAACAGCACATAATTGTTAATTTCACGTAAATTATCGCAAAATCTATTGCGTGTTTGCGTTGTGTCGATCTATAATTGAAAATATCAAAGCCACCAAGAAATGAGGAGTCATGTTGATTCACACAGAAAGCATAAAAGCTGTTATTTTTGATTGGGCAGGAACCGTAATTGATTACGGATGCTTTGCACCCATGCACGCATTTATTCAAACTTTTGAAGAAGCGGGAGTACCAGTCACGGATCGGGAAGCAAGAATTCCAATGGGTCTTCTGAAATGGGATCATATTCACGCTATTTTGGAGATGGAAAGAGTCAAACAGGCATGGATTGACGCGTATGGAACGCACCCCGTTAAGGAAGATGTTGATCGTCTTTATGTTCGATTCGAAGCCATCTTGATGGATTCCTTGAAAACTTATACTGATCCGATTCCGGGAGCTTTAGAAACGGTGGAAACCCTTCGTAATGCAGGGCTTGCCATCGGATCGACGACGGGATATACAGCAAGCATGATGGCGGTTATCGTACCGGAAGCTAAGCGGAAGGGATATTCACCAGACTATATGGTCGCATCGGATGAAGTAAAGGCTGGCCGGCCGTATCCGTATATGATATTCCAGAACTTAGTGGAACTCGGCATCTACCCTCCGAAAGCGGTCATCAAGGTTGGAGATACGGTATCCGATATTCATGAAGGCAGGAATGCTGGGGTATGGACGGTTGCTATCATACTTGGAAGCAGTGAGTTAGGTTTAACGCAGGCTGAAGTTGAGAGCTTGCACCCCGATGAACTTGCAGAGCGCATGAATCAAACGAGACTTACTTTTGAACAAGCAGGAGCAGATTATATTATCGGTTCAATTACTCAACTTCCAATTGTCATTGAAGAGATTGAACGAAGCGGTTTGGAGCGGGTAATCAGATGAACCAATTTTATAATCCAGTAGCGGTATCCTTAGGAACAGAAGCGGCGGAAGCATTCGCTGAGTCGTTTAACAAACGTTATGCAGATGTCAAGAGAGTGTTGCTGCTGACAAGAGGTGGGGGCGTTGAGAAGAGTGATTGCTTACAGCCTTTCTTAAACGCACTTTCCAAGAAGGAAACTTTACTGATTGAAGTGACCCTGAACAACCCTAATGTGGCAGATATCTTGAACCTGAAACAGGAGATTGAGCCTTTCCAGTATGACCTCATCGTGGCAATTGGCGGAGGCAGTGTCATGGATGCAGCTAAAGTGATGTCGGCTTTGCAGCACAAGACGTTTCATACAATCGCTGAAGTTCGAGAAGCGATCACAAGTGAGGCGTACCGCAGTGAGCCCTATTTTACCCCTTGGATTGGGATACCAACGACATCGGGAACAGGCTCTGAGGTGACATGTTGGGCAACGGTATGGGACGAAGAATGCGGAAGCAAATATTCGGTTTCGGATGAGCGGCTGTATGCTAGGTCAGCTATAATTCTTCCAGAGTTAACCGTTACGATGCCGCTCCGTTTAAGCGTTTCTACAGCGTTAGATGCCTTGTGCCATGCAACTGAAGCGTATTGGTCTGTTCATACAAACGCAGTTACCCGCGTGTACGCGCTGCAAGCGATCGAACGAGTTCGGCAAACGCTCCCTTTATTAATCGAGCAACCAGATAACTTAGTATGGAGAGAACAGTTATCCTTAGCAAGTTTAATGGCGGGATTGGCATTTAGCAACACGAGAACAACGGCCTGCCATTCGATATCTTATCCGCTTACGATGATTTTTGGGATCGATCATGGTATCGCCGCTAGCATAACTTTATCTACGGTTCTGAAACATAATTTCGATGCATTAATCGAACCTGATAAATTACTACGTGCCTTTGGAGCAGCGAATGTGGAAGAAGTGGATAGTCTCATCCGAAGTATGTATACCATCTATGGATTGTCAAGCAATCTAAGCCCATATGGTGTTACCGTCGAAGGTATCCGTGAGGTTGTATCTCACTCGTACACGAAGGGGAGAATGGATAATAATCCAGTTGAAATCTCTCCTGAAGAACTTGAACGTATGCTCGTTTCATTATTATAGGATAGCCGCTTTTATCATAAAATATTAGGAGGCATTTTAATTATGAAAAAGAAAATGTTAACGCTCATGATTTCTTTATCTTTAGTAGCTGTATCAGCAGGTTGTGGTGTGAAAGCCGATGATGCTAAGAATGACACAAAAGCGGTAAAGACGAAAGACACCATTACCTTAGCTTGGTACCCGAATGAATCTGGTGCAGATATGAAAACTTCACGGGATGAAATTGGTAAAGTTGTTGCAGCCGCCACTGGGAAAAAGGTCGAACACAAAACGACGACTGACTACACGATCGCAATCGAAGCAATTGCCAGCGGCAGTGCGGATATTGTCTATATGGGTGCGCAAGGTTATGTTGAAGCAAATGCAAAGAATAAGAAAGTCCAACCGTTAGTTGTTCAGAGTGGGGAGTCAGGAACGCTGGATGATGCTGTTTACAATAGCTGGTTAAACGTGCGTAAAGGCGATGGAGATGCCTATAAAGTCGGCAGCATGTATTCCATTGACAATATTGCTGGCAAAAAGTTTTCGTTCGTATCCAACTCCTCCACATCCGGCTTTAAAGTTCCTTCCGGCAGAATCCTTACTTTCTTTACTAAAAAAGATAAGTACAAGAGTTTGACCGTGGACGATTTGATTATTGGCGGTAAGGATAAATTCTTTAGCGATGTCCTTTTTGGAGGAACTCACCAGGGTTCAGCAGTTAATTTGTTGACGGGTAAAGCTGATGTAGCTGCCTTCTGTGATACTTGCGTGGCTAACTATATCGAACTCGGCTCAGGAACGGCGAACACGCCAGGAGCTGTTTACAAAGTAAAACAAGGTGCTGCAGAACCGTTTAATACATTGATTGGTAAAGAATTCGAGGTTATCTCCGTAACGCCAGTTCTGAACCAACCATTTGTCATTAACACAGGTACGATAAGCGCAGAGGACACGAAGAAATTAAAGGATGCATTCACATCCGACGCGGTAACGAAGAACCCTCTGATCTTCCTGCCGAAAGATTCGAAGGATGCAGGCATGTTCAAGCAAAAGACCGGTAAAGAAAAATTCCTTACTGTGGATGATGCGTTTTTCAACCCAATCAGAACGCTCTACAACAACTAAAATGTATGACAACAACATGTGAAACCGATTAAGGGAGCAGCCATGACAATGTTACTGGAATTCAAGCAGGTATCCAAGCAATATGGCACGGATACAAGAGCGTTAACAGATGTTAATTTCGCTGTGAAAGAAGGGGAGTTTGTGTCGATTATCGGCCCGTCAGGGGCCGGTAAGTCGACGCTGCTTCGCTGTATTAACCGAATGATTGATGCCAGCAGTGGAGAAATTCAATTTAATGGCACAGATATTTTGGCAAGTAAGAAGAGTGAATTAAAACGGTTGAGAACTCAGATGGGCATGGTTTTCCAACATTATAATTTGGTGAATAGACTGTCTGTCATCGAAAATGTTTTGCACGGGCGACTTGGTTATAAGTCAACGCTGGAGGGAATTCTTGGGATTTACTCCAAGGAGGAGAAGCATCAAGCTTACACCATTTTGAAAACGCTCGGCTTGGAAGATCAGGTCTATAAGCGATGTGATCAACTGAGCGGTGGACAAAAGCAGAGGGTTGGGATAGCCCGGGCACTTGTGCAGAATCCTAAAATGCTGCTCTGCGATGAACCAATCGCTTCTCTAGATCCTAATGCCTCTAAGGTTATCATGGATCATCTGCGCAATATTTCTACCACGATGGGTATCACCGTTATCGTGAATCTGCATCAAGTGGATACAGCCTTGAAATACTCAGACCGGATTCTCGGTGTGAACAAGGGAACCATCGTTTACGACGGTAAGCCGACAGGAATCAATCGCGAGCAGTTAGCCAAAATTTACGGTTCAGAGATTCATGAGCAACAAGGAGAATTGGATGAGCTTGATGAGCTGAAAGATCTTATAGATTTGAAGGAGCTGGAGGGCAGTCATGCAAGATAATTTCTTTGCCAGAAAGCGACTGAAAACTCTGTTATATTGCGCTCTCTTGCTTGCCATCACGCTAATCGCCATAGTCATAACGAACTATAATGTCATCAAAGGCTTTACCTCTATCCCGAAAGCTGCCGAATGGGCATTCAATAATTTCTATCCGAATGAAAAAGCATTGAAACGGCTTCCTGTCATTATCAGCAGCCTCACTGAGACGGTACTTGTCTCGATCGCGGCGACCGCCGTGGCAGCCTTGTTTGCTTTGATTTTCGCTATTGCAGGGTCCCATACGACTGGGGCAGGTGGCGTATTCAGTTTTGTGAGTCGATCAATCGCAACCGTATTTCGTAACATTGATGTATCCGCATGGTCGATGATATTACTCATTTCTTTTGGTCAAAATGTACTAACCGGATACTTCGCGCTATTCTTTGGCTCCTTTGGCTTCTTGACCCGTGCTTTCACGGAGTCGATTGACGAAGTGAGCAGCAGCTCTGTAGAAGCATTAAGATCTACGGGAGCAGGCTACTTTTCCATTATTTCGCAATCTGTCATTCCAGCTTGTATACCACAACTGATCAGTTGGATTTTGTTCATGATGGAAACGAACATTCGTCAGGCCACGCTAATTGGTATTTTGACCGGCACGGGAATTGGATTCCTTTTCAGCTTGTATTACAAAAGTCTAAATTTCAGCGCTGCATCTTTAATCGTTCTTGTTCTCGTCCTGGCTATCTTTATCATAGAATCGGTTTCTACCTATATCAGGAAGGTGATCTTATAAAATGGAACTGACCTTGGAAGAACTGAAAATAAAGAAGCCGTTTAGTAAACAAAAGCTAGTGATCCGGCTGACCTTGGTGTCAATCGTCGTATTGACACTTTATGCATTTATAACTTTTGACTATAAGGACATTCAGTTTCTTGATGCTGTCATATCGACAGGCCATACGCTTAAAACCATGTTCTTTCGACCGCTCTTACACCATATTACCTTCATCGATGCGGTTAAATATTTGTTTATCACCCTAGGACTGGCATTTCTGACAACGTTGTTCGGCGCCGTTATCGCGTTAGTACTCGGCTTAATGGCCGCCACTAATTTATCCAATCCTACACTATCCGTTATAGTTAAAGGCATAGTTGCATTTATTAGAGCGGTACCAACTGTTCTATGGGTATTGATTTTTGCGGTTGCTGCTGGGTTAGGCAGTGTGGCAGCGGTCATTGGTATGACGTTCCATTCTGTCAGTTATCTCGTCAAAACCTACTCGGAATCATTCGAGGAGTTAGATAAAGGCGTCATTGAAGCCTTAAAAGCAAGTGGTGCGAATTGGCTTCAAATCGTATTTCAAGCTGTATTGCCTTCGTCTATCACGTACTTGATTTCATGGACGTTTATGCGATTTGAAATCAACTTCTCCGTAGCGTTAGCTATGGGTGCTGCAGCTGGTGCAGGTGGAATTGGGTTTGATATGTTTATGGCTAGCTCCTATTATTATGATGTGAGGGAAATCGGAGCCATTACGTATCTCATTCTTACGTTTGCCATCTTGCTTGAGCTAGTGGCAGGGAAGATAAAAAAGAAATTAAGAGTTCAAAACTAATTGTATACATGATTGAAAAGCCTGTGCAGACCGAAATTCGGTACGCACAGGCTTTTTGGTTTTCGGAGAATATTACATTTGAAAAGATTGAAATTGCTGACGCGTCTGATCGATGAGCTCTAGAATGATTCTTTTCGCTTCATTCAAATCTCCTGCTGCAAGCGCATCATAGATGCGTTGATTAAATTGTCCCGATTGTTGCGGCTTCGGCAATGTGTGGACATGCAGCTTGCGGTACGAAATGATTTTGAACATATACTTCCCTTTAATTTGCTCGAGAACTTGCATCATATTCTCATTCTTCACAAGAAGCAGCATGGTTTCAATAAAGAGAAGCCCACATTCGTAATAGGTGCGGTAGTCGTCTTCTTCCGAAGCGCTCAGCTGTCTCGCGAGAAGATATTCCAACTCAGGGAGATTGAAGCTGAGCTTCCGGAACGCTGCGACTTCGAGGCTGTACAGCTGCATCGAGGCCAGGAACTCGAGCATGTTGTGAAACTCCCGAAAGGAGATCTCTTTGACGAAGACACCCCGTCCCCGAATCGATTCCACGAATCCCTCTGTCTCTAGGAGGGAGATGGCTGCTCGAATTGGCGTGCGGCTCATGCCGAGTTGATCGGCCAGCTCATTTTCTGAGAGCAGTGTGCCTGGCAGAAAATGCCCATTGATTATATTCTCACGAATTTGTTGATAGGCTACTTTTTCAAGTGAAGATTTAGCAGAGCCTAATAGGTTCGATGCGTTCCGTGCATCAGGTTCAAGTGAAGTCATTAATTGTAAGCCGCCTTTTTACATAGAGTCGATAATGTCTATTATGCATGATGTATGTAAGCTGAATATAAAGTGGATGAAAAAAATGAAGTTACTCGCCTGCTGCGAGCGCTAGTTTCCTAGGTTTCGCCCCACTATATCGGGATGTTTGGCAATTTCGCAGCAGCACGTGGCGTTAAGATTAAACAGTAAGTTGACATAAGTCGAATATTCCAATAACAAAACAGTCATAATCTAATATCTTTGATTGGCACTTAATAAGTGGTGCGAAAGTTCTTTATTCATATTTCATAAATTGTTTAGGCGTCTTGCCATACGTTCGTTTGAAAATTCGAATAAAATAACTGGTCTCCATACCCAGTTGCTGTGCCACCTTTTCAACAGTAATAGAAGGATTCTCTTCAAAGAGTTGAACTGAACGGCGCATACGGATCTGTTGGATATAGAGCATAGGGGAAATACCGTAAATACTGACGAACAGACGATGAAAATGTTGAACAGAATACCCGACTGCTCTTGCCAAGTTGGATAAATGCAAGCGTTCATTATAGTGATCATGAATAAGTTTAATCGCTTCTTGTAAAGCAGCATTGGAATGCCCGATTGGTTTCATTCTCTGCTTTATTTCTTGACCGGACTGTCCTTCAATGACAGACAGTAGGAAGTCATACATTTTTCTAGACGCTTCCCAATAACCGCTTTCGCTATTCAAGTTGATAAGCTGCCATAAGGATTCAAGCTTATTCCAATACGCCTGAAATTGGTTTTGCTTTAATAGCGTCGGATTTTGGTTGCCTAGGTGCTCAAGAATGGAACTAGCAATGGAGCCGCTAAAAGCCACAAAGCCTAGTTCCCAAGCATCCTCACTCTGATCAGGAAAATATTCATGATGTACACCCGCGGGAAGGATTAGCATGGTACCAGGCGTCATGACCATATCCGGACTACCCTGTATGCGAAATATTCCCTTCCCGCGTCGGCTTAAGAAAAGTTGATGAGCTGGATACCCATCAGGTCGTAGAAGATGCTTTTGCTCATGACTGCCTACACAATACACATAGAGGGGCAATTTGTTATCGAGCATAGCAAATTCAGCAAAAAGGAAAGGCATCAACCTATTTTCACCACCGATGTTCATATTGTACGATTTTTTAATTCATAAGTTCTATTATCTTATCAGCTATTTGTCCTATAATCAAAGTATATAAGAGAATACGAGGATAAACATAGAGGAGAGATGATTTGAAAATGACTCACAAATTTCATCCAATTAGCCCAAAGCTACCCGTCATGATGCACGGTGCTGATTATAATCCAGACCAATGGCTTCACAACCCACAGGTTTTGGAGGAAGACATACGCCTGATGAAACTGGCTGGTTGTAATGTAATGGCGATTGGTATATTTTCTTGGGCTGCACTAGAGCCGGCAGAAGGGACCTTTACTTTTGAATGGATTGACCGGATTCTGAATACGTTTGCAGAGAATGGCATCTACGCTTGGCTCTCAACACCCAGTGGAGCACGTCCTGCGTGGATGTCAGGGCGCTATCCAGAAGTTAGACGGGTAGAGGCAAACCGCGTACGTAATTTGCATGGAATTAGGCACAATCATTGCTATACCAGCCCCGTTTATCGGGAGAAGACCGCGATTATTAACACGAAGCTTGCTGAACGGTATGGCGAACATCCTGCGGTTATCGGTTGGCATATTTCTAATGAATTTGGTGGAGATTGCCACTGTGAGTATTGTCAGGATGCCTTCCGAGAGTGGCTGCAAAAGAAATACGGTTCGCTGGAAGCGTTAAATGCGGCTTGGTGGACCTCATTCTGGGCACATACGATTACGGATTGGTCGCAGGTTGAATCTCCAGCACCACATGGTGAGTATATGGTTCATGGGCATAATCTGGATTGGCGCCGATTCGTTACGGAGCAAACAGTGAATTTCTGCAAGCATGAGATTGATGCGGTTCGGGGGTCCAATCCTGCTCTTCCGGTTACAACAAATATGCATTTAATTGAAGGCCTAGACTATCGAAAATTTGCTGACATACTGGACGTAATTTCTTGGGATGCTTATCCAACTTGGCATGAAGGGCAGAATGATAGCCAATTGGGTGCTTCCATTGCTTTCTATCATGATCTGTTCCGCTCGCTGAAGAAGAAGCCGTTTCTGCTGATGGAAAGCACACCTAGCCTTACGAACTGGCAGTCGGTCAGTAAGCTGAAGCAACCTGGCATGCACAGATTGTCCTCTCTTCAAGCAATAGCCCATGGCTCGGATTCCGTACAATATTTCCAATGGCGTAAAAGCAGAGGATCCAGTGAGAAATTTCACGGTGCTGTCGTAGACCATGTTGGACATGAGCATACACGAGTGTTTCATGATGTAGCAGAGCTGGGGAAGACCTTATCGAACATCTCTGAAGTGGTAGGCACGACGACGCCTTCGGAAACAGCGATTCTGTTCGATTGGGATAACCGCTGGGCCGTGAAAGACGCTCAAGGGCCGCGCAATATGGGCATTCACTATGAGCAAACCATTCTTGCCCATCACCAAGCATTCTGGGAACAGGGTATACCGGTCGATGTTATTGGCTCGGAGGATGACCTGTCCTCGTACAAGCTAGTAGTTGCTCCTATGTTGTATCTTTGCCGTGAAGAAACGGGGCGTAAACTGGAAAGGTTCGTTGAGCAAGGTGGAACGCTAGTCACGACCTATTGGTCAGGTATTGTGAACGAACATGATTTATGTCATCTTGGCGGATTCCCAGGACCACTTCGGACGACGCTTGGCATTTGGGCAGAAGAGATTGAAGGCCTATATGATCACGATCGTAATGGCTTATCGATGTCATCTGATAATGAACTGGGACTAACGGGGACTTTCGAGTCGCATGAGATCTGTGAGCTGATCCATACCGAAGGTGCAGAGGTACTAGGTGTCTATACGGACAGCTTCTATGCAGGGAAACCCGCGCTTACGGTTAATCATTTTGGAAAAGGGAAGGCTTATCACATGGCGACGCGTTTGAAGGCAGATTTTCTTCAGGCCTTTTACACGAAACTTATTGAGCAAACGGGCGTTGCTAGAGCGATGAACACGTACCTCCCTCAGGGAGTAACCATTCAGGTGCGAACAGATACTTCAACGGAATATGTATTTATCATGAATTTCAGTGGCCAAAGCGAACGAATTTCGCTTGACGACAGAGATTACACGTTGTTGGAGTCGAATGAAACGGTAAAAGGTGTAATCGATCTACCGGTAAATGGGATTGTGCTGCTTAAACGCCCAGCAAGGGAAGTGTAAATAAGACCGACCCTCTTTCTAAAAAATGGGTAGTAGGAAGACTTCACCTAAGTTAACCGTTGCTGTTGGGATAAGAGCAGCAGAGGGAAGCAGTTGTGATGCAAGGTTAGCTTTCATTTTTTCTGCGTTACGGACAGGGGAGCCGTTATTTAAAAAGAAAAGCAGGGAGTCCAAATGCTAACGGACGCCACGGCCGTTATTCAGTCCCTTGCCACACATGTTGGCACACAAATCAGTCAATAACGCTTCTGGTGTCCATTAAAAATCAAAACGGCCTCATTTTTAGCTATTAGAGGCTGTCATGTCTGTTAGAAAATTCAACTATCCTCTTTTCGCGATACTCTTAGGTTTGGGAAGAATATGCTCGCCTGTTTACCTTGAAACATGGACAACCCTCCCTATACACATCAGATTGGGTTTTTACAAAGGACCTGAGGCAGAACCTCAGGTTTATTTTGTATTTTGTAAAAAATGCCTATATTCTTCGAAAGAAAAGTCAACTTTAAGAGAAGCATTGTTGATATAGTAGAAATCAACTTCATCTCTAGGAGGAGATATCATTGAAATTTGCGGCATTTAGCGGTGTTTTTATGGCACACAGTATTCAAGAAGCTATGAAATTAACTAAAAAGTTGGGCATGGATGGGATCGAAATTGCAGCTCGCGAGCCACATCTTTCTCCGACAACGAGTACGCCGCGGATCCAGGAAATCAAGGCGCTAGCAGCGGATTTGGGACTCGAAATTCCGGTACTTGCCGGCTATATGGGCGGCTTCTCGACGGCTAGCGATCGAGAGTGTGAGCAAGCATTCAGCGATTTCAATCGTTTGTTGGAAATTGGCGGAGAGCTGGGATCTTCCATGATTCGGGTATCCCCGGGAGGGCCGAATGCTTTCATGGCATACGACTACCACTATGCCAAAGCGGCTCACTGGCTGAATAAATGCGCTGAGATGGCTCAAAAACTTCAAATAAAGCTATTGCTTGAAATTCATAATGAATCGCTTGTAGAAACCGTTGACAGCAGCATGAGGCTATTGAATTTGACCCAGCATGACAATGTTGGGATGATTCACGACGCAGGTAATATGTATATTACGGGGACGGATTATGGCAGGAATTCTATCGTGAATCTGGACAAACATTTGTTCCATGTTCATGTCAAAGATGAGATTCGCGTGAAGGAGGCTGGAGCACCGGGCACTTTCCTTAACATGACGCATCGCGGACAAGAAGCGTTTCTGCAAAGTCGCTTGGGCGAGGGGGAAGCCGACCATCAACCCATGTTCGATGCGCTGAAAGAAGTTGGTTATAACGGATGGATAACCTTGGAATGCCATGCGCCATTTCCGGCCTACGAGCGGCTGATGCATGATTTTCAAGCAGTCAAAAAAATGTTGTCTAGGGAATAAAGATGAGGTAAAGACGGAAGACATGCAATACACGGATACGCATAGAAGGGACACATTGAAAAAGTGTTCCCTCTGTGCGTATCTTTTTTTGTGTCGGCAACAGGAAACGAGAAATTAAAAGGAAACTTTTTACCTGTCGCCATACTTTCACCATGTTCGTTTGTATGGAAATAAGCGAAGATAAATTTGGATGTAAGTACGAATAACTTTACCTTGGCTAGGATGTCAAATCGTCCGGCAGTGCGCACACATCCCTATGTGTATGTATACTGTAATGTTCATTCCGACTTATATTCACCAGGTGCAGGGGTTCGAATCCCCTATCGTGTGGAACGATTAGCTCAGTGGTAGAGCACTCGACTTTTAATCGAGCAAAAAAAATTATTATTAATTGATCGTGTACTGGAGTCTTCTGTGGCTTTCACATGGCACACTGCGTGATGGCTATGCAATCTGCAGATACCGATTACAAGAATGTTTAAACCCGTTTGTTACTAACGGAAGATAGAAGGTTTTCTAGTGTAAACCGAACATCTCTAACGAGTTTCAAATGGCGATATTCATACCTTGTATTCTTAAGCAGAATTCCGCTCTAATCGCGGGAAGACTCCAAATACGTGATCTAACACTCAAGGAGGTTTTAACATGTTTAAAAAAGTAACGATACACAATGACGAACGAGGACTGCTATTTCGTAAAGGCAGCTACTATAAAAGTTTACAACCAGGCACATATCGGCTGTCGCCATTTTCAGATGATCATGTTGAGATTTTAAATATCATGAACGCTTTTCATGTGAAAGGGAAAGATCTTCAGTTGTTTATGCATGACGACATACTCATCAAAGAGCTGGATATGATACAGGTTCAAGACAATGAGTATGTGCTGCATTATGAAGATGGCAAATTCGTTGGCTTGTTGACAGCTGGAAGATATGCTTTTTGGAACGTATTGAAAGAACACACCTATCTTCGTGCAGACATACGTAATCCTGAACTGCCCAATGAGATTGATCCAGCTATCATTCCTAAGCTAATAGGTTACTATCAAACATTTGATGTGGCTAGTCACGAAAGTGGAGCATTGTTTTATAACCATGTCATGCAAAAGGAGCTTGCTCCCGGTAAATACTATTTCTGGAAGGGACCAATAGGCGTCACTCTAAAAACTGTTGACCTCCGTCAACAGCAAATGGATATGACAGGACAAGAAATGATGACGGAGGATAAGGTCACTCTGCGACTTAACTTTGTGTGCCAATATCGTATTTTGAATGCACTTCGAGCGCTTGAAATCAAGTCGTTTGAAGAGCAAATGTATATTCAACTGCAGCTTGTCTTGCGTGAGTATGTGGGTACTTTGAAATTAGATGATTTGCTGAAAATGAAACACGAAGTCACCACCTATGTATTGTCGCGCTTGAATGAGAAAAGTCTAGATTATGGCGTACAATTCTTGTCTGCGGGTGTGAAAGATATTATTTTGCCAGGTGATATTAAGGATATCTTGAATACGGTGTTGTTGGCTGAGAAGAAAGCTCAGGCCAATCTCATTACACGGCGCGAGGAGACGGCTTCTACGAGAAGCTTGTTGAATACCGCGAAGCTTATGGATGAGAACCAAACCCTGTTCAGACTGAAGGAACTAGAATTTCTGGAAAAGATTTGTGAGAAAATCGGGACGATTTCTTTTAATGGTGGAGGCAACTTATTAGAGCAGTTGAACTCTTTTGTTGGAGATAGAAACATGTCTAAAAACTGATAAGTTTCGCTTCCGCTTTACGGTTAAAAGAGGGGGACGTATATACCACTTCCATGGGCTGCCCGGCAGCATTGAGGAATCTGACCTCGACGTATATGCGGCTTAACGAATACTGAAAAATGCCTCTTTACCAGGAGTGCAGTCTTCAATTGGGGGATTGCTAGAGCGTCGGTAGGAATGAGAGTAGAAATGATCGAGTTGCTTGTAGTAAGAGAAATTCTGGGCAAATTTGTCTTGTTATATTTAGAAAAAATTATTAAAATAATTACTAGGGTAAAAGAAATAATGCTTGAGCCTTTAATGAAGAATTTAAGTTTGTCTAATTGTTACTTCGGACTTAATGAACCAGAGATTGAGCTGGACATAAGCCTAAATAAAAGTTGTTCACAACAACTTTTATTTAGGCTTTTTTTGTCACTAAATAATGGAAGGTAAAAGTTAGCCTTACCTGAGCTGAGGATGAGATTTTTGGATAATCAAGAAAAGCAAACACAACACGAGATCGCAAGTCACATTGGAAGATTGCTAAGAGATGCTTTTGGAAAAGGACCGCAATCAATTTACGTCAGTATCAATCGTCCGATTGTGGTGATATATCTAAGGAATTTTTTATCGCAAACGGAGAAAATTCTTCTGCAGCAGAACCATTTATATTCCGTTCAACATACGAGAAACGTAGTGATGGAGTCTCTAATTCCAGAAATTAAAGCGTATTTGCTGCTTCTAACAGGATTAAACATTCAAGAATTTTACTATGATTGGGGATTGCATAACTATTCAGGCGTATTTGTCGGCATTGCATCCGAAGAGAATCAAGTATATCATGGCCCTCAAGAATGGTATGCAGGGAAAAAAGAGCTTCACCTTGAGATTGAGAGAATCAGTCTTCTCATTCAAAAAATCCCCGATCACATTCAATCTTATCTCATAAATGAGAGGACACTCCTCGTTATCAGAACAGGTATTTTGATTAATATTAGTAAAGAATTAATTCGGTTAGGTTTTGAAGAAAGCTTAAAGCTGGCAGAGCGAAACCTTGAAAAAGATCATTTGTTCAATAACAATCACTTACAAAAAATTTTAAAGTCATCGATTTTGGATATATTTACGGACTGGAATTTCCATTTGGATAAAAGCGTAATTGTGTTTATTTTAAACCCAAGTCACGATTAGAAACCAATTTGATACATAGATGGATAGAACGCTGCCAGGGGTACATACTAAGTAAAGTTTCTGTTGAATATTTCCAAATAACTATTTACAATAAATCTGGGGTGAAAGAAATAATGCTTTTGCCTTACTGAAGGATGAATGATGTTGGATAAACAAGCACAAACCGAAATAGCGAGTTACGTAGGCAGGTTGCTACGAGAGTCATTCGGGAAAGGTCCTCAATCCATTTTTGTCAGCATCAATCGTCCGTTTGTCGTACTTTATTTGAAACACTTCCTATCACCGACGGAAAAAATTCTTCTTCATCAAGATCAGATCCATTCGGTACAATCGACTAGAGACTTATTGATGAAGACATTAATTCCTGAAATAAAAGCTTATCTGTTCGTATTTGCTGGCATGAAAATTGGTGAGTTCTATTACGATTGGGGACTTCATAATCATTCCGGAGTTATGGTCGGTATCGAATCTGGAGATGACCATGAACAAATCTCATTAGAATCAGATTACACAGGGAAAAAGGAGCTTCATCAGGAGATTAATACGATCTCACAACAGGTTGAGAAAAAGCCGGACGAAGTATACTCATACTTGATCAATGAAAGAAACCTTGTAGTGATTCGAAATGGTATCCTAATTAGTATTGAAAAAGAATTAATTCGAATTGGACATGAAGAAAGTTTAAGGTTGGCTAAACGTAACCTCGAAAAGAGTCATCTCCATAATAACGGTCATTTCCAGAGCTTCCTAAATGCGAGGATTAATGATGTGTTTGTCGATTGGGACTTTCATTTGGATAAAAGCGTCATTGTGTTCATCTTAAATCCGGGTCCATAAGTTGGCGGTAATGAACCAGAAAGAACGCTGGGCATAAGCCTAAATAAAAGTTGCTTTTTGCAGCTCTTATTTAGGCTTTTTTTGTTGAATTCACTTTTCGCGAAATGAGGGCAAAACATGGTTGACTTAAATGAACGGAATGAGATACTTGATCGAATTTCGGATGCATTTTTTGCAGTCAATTCGGACTGGGAGTTTACTTATATCAACGCGGAAGCGTCTAGTGTTTTATTTCCCAATGCGAGAATGCTCATCGGCAAATCGATGTGGAGTGAAATCCCGCATGCGGTGTATCTAACTTTGTATGCCCAATTTTTTAAAGCAATGCAAGAGCAAGTAAGAGTCGAATTTGATATTTTTTATGCACCTCTAGCAGTTTGGTTTAGTGTGAGAGCCTATCCGTCTTCCAGCGGTCTTTCGATTTTTTTTCAAGATATTACACAAAAGAAGGGCATTTCGTTAGAAAAGGAGCAGCATTATGAGTCTTTATTTAAATATAACCCTGATGCTGTTTTTGCATTTGATTTGGAAGGGAATTACCTTCGGGTGAACCCGGCTATGGAGCAAATGATTGGTTACCGTGCGGACGAGCTATTAAGAATGTCGTACTTGCCATTAATACCGCCGGAAGAATTGGAGAAGACGAAAAGCTGTTTTTATAAAGCGGCAAAAGGTATTACCCAGCATTATGAAACGAAAGCTTATCACAAAAATGGGGGTATTATTGATGTCAAAGTGACCAACATACCCATCATAGTGAATGATGAGGTTATGGGGGTATTTGGAGTTGCGAAAGATATTACGCAAGAAAACAACCGCAAAACGATGCTGTTACAAGCAGAAAAGCTGACAGCGGTCGGCCAGCTAGCGGCGTCTATTGCTCACGAAATTAGGAATCCGCTTACATCATTGAAAGGATTTACCCAACTTATTGAAAAAACCTTACCTGAGGTTAATAAAAATTATTTTGCGATCATGAAGGATGAACTTAAACGAATCGAGCTGATTACAAGTGAATTGCTGTACTTAGCTAAACCAAAAGCACAAGAGTTCAAAAGTGAAAACATTTGGCAAATTATTCAGGATGTCGTCATGCTGATGAGCTCACAAGCGTTAATTAACAATATTGAATTAAGAACGTTTCATCTAGAGGAAATGCCTGCCATTCCATGTGTAGGGGTTCAGTTGAAGCAGGTTTTTATTAATTTAATTAAAAACGCAATGGAGGCTATGCCAGATGGCGGGATGATTGACATTGTGGGATCAAGACCAAGCGGAGATTCGATCATGGTTCAAGTCATTGATAATGGACATGGAATTCCACAGGAGCTCATTTCTAAAATCGGCTCTCCCTTCTATAGTACAAAAGAGAACGGAACGGGTCTTGGCATGATGGCGACACAGCAAATTATTCATGCACATAGCGGATCTTTGGATATAACTAGTCAAAAAGGCCAGGGGACAACGATTCATATTTGTCTGCCGATCGGCGAATAGGCAGAAGTGGACTTCATGAAAAAAATCATACACTGTTAAGAGGCTGCCAATAGACGGCCTCTTAACACATTTTACAGCCAATCTCTTGATCACATTCATTTAACGGTTGATTTGCTGTGTTTCATTTTGTACATAGCCTCATCCGCTTTCTTCATTAATGTCGTGATATCCGTCGCATCCCTAGGGTACATACTGACGCCAGAACTAAATGAAATGGCGATTTGAATGTCCTCATATTGAAAAGGGAGTTTGTATAATAGAGATAATCTTTCATTAATAAACGTGTCTAATTCAATGTTTTCATGCATGGATGAAATGATCCACACAAATTCGTCTCCTCCGATTATCATCAGGTTGAGTGCAGCTTTCCAGAATTTGCGCAAAATGCTTCAAATAAAGATCTCCAACGTAATGACCAAATGAAGTGACGAAGGGCAACTGCCCAGAACAAATAGCCGATAAAAAATAAAATCATGGCATTCCGTGATGTCACTAGTTTCACCTGTAAGAGAGAGGTGACCATGACAAACCAGGCAAAAAGCAAGAATAAACTGAGAAGCATGGAACGAAGAGACTTCATATGTTTCAATTTACGAGTTCGAAACCAAGAGATGGAGAGAATCACAACCGAAATCAGGATATACCCGGCTACGACGAGTACGGTACAAAGCAGAAAAAGCGGATCGAGCGGACTTCGTCCATCAGTCACATTCGCATTGTATAAGATACGATGATCCTTAGTACTTAGAAAAAACAGCCATAATACGTAAGGAGCCGCGTAAAAGAGCGGCAAGTATCGCTTCAAGTACGATGTCGTTGGACTTCCAAAGAGTATACTAAGGTGAACTAAACAGCATATGACTAACAGCAGCATCGGGCTATTGCCATAAAGCACAATTTGCATTTGATATTGAGGCAGCAAGGACGTTTTAATGTATTCCCCTAAAAAGGGATTGGGAGACAGCAATGTTTTTAATAAATAAGCCTGATCACTATAATTAATCTTTCCGCCACAGATGGATTGACAGTTCTTAGCTCTGACTCGTATGATGTTTGTAAATGAATGGAAAGGAGGCCGACGATATGATTCGCAATCAAATTTCTATCAATAACCTGACAACTGAAAAGCACTTCATACCATCGGTCTCAACCGGACTTGTGACGAATACGTAGGTACTCTTGGAGTATGCCTAGTTTAAATTTGACATGAAAAAGCCGTAGACGATGTTGGTCTATGGCTTTTTTGCGTCCACATAATAAGAAAAGAGGAACAGAACGAATGAAAGAAAATTACTATCAAGAGGTCCAGCTCCCAGCGGGAGTCGTTCATGTATACGCAGGACCTGAGTTGTTTAAAGCGTTAGATTATCAAGTATTTCAGATGGCTAACAACAATTTGCAGATACCGAATCAAGTATATATGAGCTACACGCCTGACGTACATGTCGGTGTTGGTACCTGTATAGGCACGACAGCAGTATGGAATTCGCATAACGGGTATGTGTCACCGTCAATTGTCGGCAGCGATATTGGCTGTGGCATGCGCGTGCATATGACGAATCTGCATAAGGATGAACTTAAGGATGTGAAGCTGCGCCGCAAGCTGGTGAAGACGATCGAGAAGTACTTGCCTGTTGAAGATCACTCACGCGGCTATTTCTCGGACATTCGATTGGAACACATCGTCACCAAAGGGCTGCATGGACTTCCCAAGAAGTACATTCCTGACGGGTATACGCCACGCAAGGCGACATCGCTTACACATGTAGAGAGCAGTAAATTTACCTTGGATGAAAATGCATTGAATCGATTTCCGAGCCATGTTTGGCATCGGTCACATCGTCAGCTTGGGACGCTTGGGAATGGGAACCATTTTGCGGAGATTCAGTCGATCGAAATTGCGGAAGAGAACCGAGAGATTGCTGAAGCATGGGGACTATTCGATGGTCAAGTGGTCATCATGATTCACTCGGGTTCGCGTGCATGGGGTGGCTCTGTGAGTCAATATTGCAGCAGTGATATGCTAAAGGTGATGCGGATGAACGGATTAGGAACGGCCGATCCTAAGCTGTTATTTGCACCTTTGGAACATCCGGAGGCGCAGACTTATGTCAATCTGATGTATTCAGCGCTCAATTATGCGGTCGTCAATCGCCATTTGATTGCTTATGCCATTCGTGAGGCCGGTAAAGATATGTTCGGCTCGAAGTTTGAAATGACCACGTTGTACGATCTTATGCATAACTATGCGTGGGAGGAAAAGCATGAAGAGCAGTCTTATTTTGTCCATCGCAAAGGGGCGACGAGGTCACTTCCGGCAGGACATCCTGATAACCCGCAGCCTTATCTCACAACAGGTCACCCTGCGCTGATTCCGGGTTCAATGGGGACTGCTTCCTACATTATGGTAGGAGCACCGGGCGGCAAAGCCAACTTTCACTCCATCTGTCATGGAGCAGGGCGAATTCGCTCACGCAGTGCGACGAAAAGATTGATAACGCTGAATGAGTTTGCCTCTTCTATGCGAGTGGGAACGAATGAGGAAATTGTCGTTAACCAAAGGTCATTAGAATCGATTCTAGATGAATCACCGCAAGCTTATAAAGATGTCGATCAAATTATTGAAAGTGTCGTCGGAGCAGGATTGGCTGAAGTAGTAGCTAAATGTAAGCCTATGGCGACAGTAAAAGGTGCTAAATGAAACAAGTACAAATGAAGGAAGTAACAGCGGCTGTATCAGCTCCGCTTAGAGCCGAGGGCGACTTGCCTAAAGCGTATGGGGACTACGTCTATGTGTTAGACCAGGAGCTGAGACAAATTTATTTGGAGCAGAAAGGGATAGGAAAGCTTTTGAATGACGCCTTGATGTTCTTGACGGCGAAGCTAACAGAAGGGTTTACTTTTGCCCAGTTAAATGAATTATATGTATCCGCTGCACTGCAGTGGCATTATGAGCAAAATGTGGATATCGAGAAGCTGGTGAAATCGATGAAGTCGGATCTGCATAAAGGGCAGACGATGCTATGGATGAAAGAGGAGACGGATGTGAGGGTTGGGTTTTTGGTTAGTTGAGAAATGTGATAACAAATTTGAATTTATGTTTAGGACGTGAGTGGGATGTTAGAAGATAACATGCAAACAAAATTGAGTAAGTTTATGAGTAAAATACTTCGGCATTCGCCGGAAGAATTCGGGCTGAGCCTAGATCCTAACGATGGTTCCTGTACGGTTGCTGAATTAATAGATGTTCTTCGAGCACATCCGAAGTGGTCAGAGATTAGCGTAAGTGATGTTAAAGAAGTTGTCGCGCGTTGTGAAAAGCAGCGCTTTGAGGTTATCGGAGATCGAATCCGAGCCCGATATGAGCATAGCCATGATAAAGTTAGCTATCCAGCTGCAATACCTCCAACCGTACTCTACCATGGCACGAATGTGCATGCTGCCCCTAAGATTTTAAAACAGGGATTACGTCCTATGCATCGTCAATATGTCCATTTGTCCGAAGGACTTCACTTTGCAACGCTTGCTGGAAAACGCAGAGGGGAATTAATTATATTAGCCATTGATACAGAGAAAGCTACCCAAGCAGGAGTGGTCTTCTACTATGCGGGGAATGAAGTATGGCTTGCAGACGCAGTACCTGCCGAGTTCTGCCGAATGAATGAGAATGCGAAGCAGCGATGAAGCTTCGCGATATGCGGATAGATTTCCTGGGAAATTATTTGCAACGGCAGGGATTCATCCCTTTGACATCATCACAAATTGCCTCCTCACCTATCCACTTTGACTAAATATCCGACGAAAGTCGCTTGGTCTCACAGTGGTTTTGCTATAGAATAGGTTCGAAAAATAATGCGGATCATCATATCCTAGCTTATAACCAATTTCGCTAATGGTTAGTCGTGTGTCGAGGAGCATCAGCTTAGCGGATTCTATTTTCTTAGTAATGACATAGTTATAGATGGTTGTTCCGACTTCTCGTTTAAATAAGCGATTCATTTGCTTCATGGAAAGGCCAATATGGGAAGAGAGCTCAGGCGAGTCGAAGGGATGAAGGATGCTGTTATCCAAAAATTGCTTGATCACTTGTACGGTTGAAGTTAAGGCATTACCTCTTTTACGCAATATGTCAGAGAGGCCAATGATCATTCGCATGAGGATGATTTGAAGCTCGGTTTGCATGTCCTCGACAGATTTTTGCTGGGCAGCTTCAATAGCTTCTTGAAAAAGAGGCTCTAATCCGCTGTCCTGCGTCACGATATGGGGGAGCAATTGATACGCTTCGAGCATCTTTATCATCCAGTTTCCACTTATATTAAGCCAGATGTAGCTCCATTGCTCCTCGTGGTGGATGTCCGAGGTAACCTCATGGTAGCAACCAGCTGGAAGGATAAATATGTCGCCTTGACAAGCAGTTTGGGATTGGGTACCGACCCTAACAACGCCTTGGCCTGACAATACGAAACCGAAAACGGTAATCGTAGCAAGCATGCGAATATTCCTATAATCCTTTTCACAATAATTAATTCCCAAGAACTGCACACTGAGGGGAGGGGGTTCTCCAACTAATGGCAGGTGATAGATAGGCCCGGATTTGTTAGGTATATTTAACATCGCTTGTTTAGGGAGTTCCTTTCTTCTTCTTTGGTTTCTAAGTACGAAAACAGTTTCTTCTTCCGGTCATTTTACCAAGAATCCATGATTATGCACAACAGTTTTATTTGATGATTGATGTCCCTTTTCCTCACCTTACGTACCACTTTCTCTATTAAGCGTTTGTTCAAAGCACGCTATACTTATGCTACAAACACAACTCGGTAGATGAAAGGAATCATCGAAATGAAAAGTGATTTTCTCATGCAGCCTCCGCATCCAGAGACAGAATGGTCCGCATGTACAGGCTATACGGAATCTGCTGTGCCCATAGAACGAATATTGGATGTCGCTATAAGCGATGCGAGTATTTGTAAAGGACCGGATCATATATACTATTTGACCGGCACGACGGATGTCTTTAATATACAAGTGTGGACCTCCACCGATTTAACGTCGTGGAACGGTCCGACAAACATATGGGACTTCGAGCAAAACGGCACATGGCAGAAGGCAAGCAAGGGCCCTGCTGGCATTTGCTCTCCTGAAATCCACTATGTACATGGGATGTTCTGGATTACGTATGGGTTAAAGGCTGGCGGCACAGGATTGCTCCAAAGCTTATCAGCATCTGTTCTGGGTCCATATCGGGATATGGGGAAAATAACGGATGACGGGCAAGATGCTTCGTTGTTCAAGGATGATGATGGAGCCGTTTATTGGGTGTATGGAAATGGCCAGATCGCTCGAATGACAGAAGATATGACAGGTCTCGCGGAATCGCCTCGAATGGCAGAAGTTCAGCCTTGGAAGGTTGCAGGACGTGAGGATCATCCCTCGTATAGTCAGATTGTGCAGGTAGGAACATACGGGGCTTTTCTATACAAACAGGAAGGATTTTATTATATGTTTTGCGCAGATGCCCTTGCTAGAATGGGGAGCGATGCTGTAGATACTTTCGTCGCGGTGAGCGAATCGATCTATGGCCCCTACAGCCGGCGGTATTTGGCACTTCCCCATGGCGGTCAGATCTCTTTATTTTCTGATGTAGACAATCAGTTGCATGCCTCTTTCTCGGGCTGTGGCAGTTATTCACTGGTTGAGCACTATCCTGCCATTGTTCCAATGTCCTTGGTGAGATCAGGATTTATTCGACCACGTGAGGACGTATTGCTTGAAAAAGGCGGGGTAGGAACTCTTAAGCCGATTGCTGACTTCCCGATTCGTGATCCGCATATTAGCACGGGGCCGGATGGCACCTATTATTTGACGGGGACGTCAGATAAGCCGCATCACAATTTTTGGGACAGGAATAACCAGCTCCATATATGGCGCTCACACGATTTGAAGGAATGGAACCATGTAGCGAAGGTATGGGATTTGTCCGAAAACGGTACCTGGGAGAACAACATTTATGAGAACCCTTGTCTGTGGGCACCAGAGATGATCTATCTGTACGATACATTTTGGATCACTTATTCACTTCAAGGCGGCGGTACAGGGATGATTAAAAGCATAACCGGACTTGCGGAAGGGCCCTATATTGATATGGGACGAATGACGAATACGGATATTGATTCCAGCCTGTTCCAAGATGAGGATGGTCACGTGTATTTTGTTTGGCAGGATGGTAAAATTGCTAGGATGAAGACGAATATGACGGGCTTTGCGGAAGACCCTCGTAAGTTGCTATGTTCGGATGGTCAGCGAGTGGGCTACGAAGGTGCTTTCATCGTCAAATATAAGGGCAAGTATATTCTGGGTGCGGCAGAATGGAACGGCGATAAACGCGTCGATGGTACGTATGATTTGATGTATGCGGTTGCGGATGAGCTGTACGGCCCGTATACCCCAAGGCGACTTGCCGTCCCGCATGGCGGCCACGGAACAATGTTTATTGATCATAACGGCAGACTCATGTCTACATTTTTTGGCAACGACCGTACTGCGCCTTTCCGGACACGTCCTGGAATTGTCCCGCTTGGCGTCGAAGAGGATGAAGAGGGGCTATGCATCGCGCCTTATAGTGAGTAATATAAAAACATGAATCAAGCTCTGGATTGGGCTGGATTCATGTTTTTTCTCAGTCTTGGGCTAATTGAAGCTTCCTCCTTATTTAATGTGGCATGGTGACAGCGAGTTGAGCTAGGGTGAAGTAGAAGTAGAAGTAGAAGTAGAAGTAGAAGTAGAAGTAGAAGTAGAAGTAGAAGTAGAAGTAGAAGTAGAAGTAGAAGTAGAAGTAGAAGTAGAAGTAGAAGTAGTGTGCTGTGTGCTCATTTTAGTAGCTAGCTTTCAAATAACTGTAAAAACTACAGCTAAAATCGCCGTACCACCTGAGATTTAGCGAATAGATGGAAAAAGTACAGCTAATATGAGCGAGATTGGCTGATTGGTGGATTTTGGTGAAAATTAACTGTAGGAAATCCATTTAATGCTCCCAAAAGGTGAAAATCAGCAAAATTAGCTTCATAAAATCCATTTAATTTGTTTAGTGGGCGGCGGAGACAGGCTGGATGGTAGAAGCGGCATATGAAGTAGAAGTAGAAGTAGAAGTAGAAGTAGAAGTAGAAGTAGAAGTAGAAGTATGTTTTGTTGAGTTTGAAAAGTGAGGAAATTCCTCGAAAATTGCTGTATATGTTCCAGTTAATCAATGTCATGGAAAGGAGCCGCCCGTTCATGAAGTTGTTCTCTATCAAAAAGCTAATTTCTCCCACGGTAAGCATCCAGGGAAAAATCTTTGTCGCATTCAGTTTGGTTACGTTAATTGGCATCGTTGCTGTGACAAGTATTGTTTATTTATATATGCGAGAAACCGTGAAGAATAATGCAATTACTTCTGTTAACGAAAGTATACGGCAGGCAGATGAATCACTAAATCTCCGCTTGGAGGAGGTTAGTCGATTAAATACGGTCGTTGCTACGAATAAAACGGTGCTGGATACACTGCTTAGCAAGACGGAGGAACCGAGCTACGAGTGGTTTCAAGAGCAGAAGCGGATCGAAGAATTCTTGTCCGCATTGATTGCTTACAAATCTTACATTTCACGTGTGGCCGTCATAGGTTTGAACCAGAAAGTGTTTTTCGTCGGATCTCCATGGCTGGACAAGAACGTGTTATTCTCACCGATGATGGATGCTTTACTGCAAAATGGGTCAGGACATGCCTATTTTCATCAAACAGGCTTCAATGACTCCATCGTTACTGGTCGCGAGCTTCGTTATAATCGGAATTTAATTGGTATGGTGATGTTCGATCTCAATGACGAATTTATTAAGAAAATTTATGATGTCAAACCGACACCAGACAGTATGCTGTACGTGGTGGACAGGAATAATGAGTTCATCTATGAACCTAAATCGAGTGTTTTTAATAAAGAAACCTTCATTCAATTCAATCAGCAGATGGCCGGAACGGACGGTTCGGTTGAAAGAATTATTAATCAGCAATCTTACTTAGTCATTACTCGGAAATCAGACTATACAGGATGGTCGACAGTGGCACTCGTTCCGATGAAGTCTCTGTTGACGGAAACGACCCATATTCGTAATGTACTAGCCACGGTAGCGATCATTGTTTTTGTGATCATCGTCATAGGCACGCTGCAAGTTTCCTCCAGAATAACAAGAAATATTCGCAGATTACGTTCGATGATGATGCATGTCATGGAGGGCAATATGACGCTTCCAACTGTCGAAATTCATTCCAAAGATGAAATAGGGCAGTTATATCAAGTTTTTAAAAGCATGGTTGAAGAATTAAAGCGTTTACTTGAAGGGATTGTAACGACTGAGAAAGAGAAGCGGGAAGCGGAATTGGCCGTTTTGCAAGCTCAAATCCGTCCGCATTTCCTTTATAACACGCTGAATACGGTGAAGTATTTGGCTAAGATTAACGGAGTGCCGAATATTGTAGAGGTATCCCAATCCTTGATAGAGCTAATGCGCGGCGTTCTCGGGAATACGAATGAATTTCTTACCCTGCAAGAAGAATTGCAGTATGTCCGCAGTTATGTGACCATTGAAAAATATAAATATGTAGAGCCACTGCAACTGAAGATCGAAGTCGAGAATGAAGAGCTTTTACAACATAGTGTTCTGAAGTTAATGCTGCAGCCTCTTGTGGAAAATGCCATTCTTCATGGACTATCGGCCTCAGGGTATGAGGGTGTCGTGTTGATTCGTATTTATGAGGAGAACAAAGAGCTGAGAATCGAAGTGAGAGATAACGGCAAAGGGATGACCCAGGAACAGATCGAGGCGCTGTTTGAAAGGAATAAAGTCCAGACAAATACACGCTTCAGTGGTATGGGTGTTCGAAATGTCCATGAACGCATCGTACGATTGTTCGGGGAGCCATATGGTGTGCTTGTTTTTAGTGAACCAGATAAGTATACGACTGTGCAGATTAGATTTCCATTACTGCCGGTTAAGAATCACTTGCTTCAGGAGGGATGAATGATGTTTCAAGTATTATTAGTTGATGATGAGGCGTTGGCACGTCATGACGTGAAGAGTATGTTGGATTGGGAAAAGCATGGGTTCACGATATGTGGTGAGGCGTATAACGGGTCTATGGCACTTGCCATGATGGAACAGATGACGCCACATATCGCGATCGTGGATGTCAGCATGCCGATTATGAATGGGGTAGAGCTAAGCCAGGAGATCAAGGAAAGATTTCCAAAGGTTAAAATGATCATGCTGAGCAGCTTTGACGACTATGATTATGTTCGGACTTGTCTGATGAATGGGGCTATTGATTACTTGCTCAAACATCGATTACAAGCGTCAGCGCTTCTGACTCTGCTCCAAAAAGCCGTTCAGGAGCTGCAAAGTGAAGAAGCTCGAAACGCGCAAAGCAAAATGATTGAACACCTAAGTCCGGTTATTCTTCGCGAGCATGTAACTAATTTGGCTAGAGATGTTCAGGAGGCTAGTGAAGCGCTGCAGGTTTATGCACGTGACAATCAGCTCTATACAAATGCAATTAATTATGGATCTGCTGCTGTACAAATCGTACCTTTTCTGTTGTTGACAGGGACTTTAACCGATGTCCAGAAGAATCGCTTAGTGCTTCAAGCGATCGAAGTCATGCAGATGGCGATTGGCGATGTTCAGAAACGAACGGTAGGCTACGTAGGGGAGGGACGTTTTATCGTCTTGTTTTCCTCTGAGGAGCGAAGCGAACATGCCATTACGTCACAAATGAATCAAGCGATGAGTGCGCTATCCCACTCCCTTGAGAAATTTCTTAATTTAAAATGCGTCTACACGATAGGGCCGCTATGCGGAAGCTTGAGACAAGTTGGTCCTAGCTATCTCAAAGCGAACCAGGACTTAAATGTTCAGCACGATCAGGATCCGAACGCATCTTTATTGAAAGCCTCTCCAAATATGAAAGAACAGAAGCAGCTGCTGCTTTATCTGGAGCAATTGGATGGCGAACGAGCTAGTCAATTTATTACAAATATATTTGCTGAACTGCGCAGCCAGCCTGTGTATGGGATGACCATACAAATCATAGTCAGTGAAATGCTTCATCTCGTTGAAATGGTATGGAAGCGGCATAATCCCCAGACGGCTTTAGAAGATACCGAGCATATCCCCACAAGGGCAGAACTTGGACGTATTGGAAGTGTCTCTGAGCTTGAGCTTTGGATGGTAAACTACTATGCACTCCTTGTTGAGGCAATCAAGAAACAGCATGTAGGAGGCTCTTATTCGCGCCATATAACGAAGGCACTGCAATATATAGCTGACAACTACGCTTCTAATATTTCCTTGGACATGACGGCGAGTTCCCTTAATCTGAATTCATCGTATTTAAGCAGACTGTTCAAAGAGGAAATGCAAATGACATTTACTGAATATTTAAACCGGGTTCGTATTCAAACAAGCTGCATGCTTATGCAGTCAGGCACGTATACGTTGAAACAGATCAGCAGTGAGGTTGGTTTTTTAAGCTATACGTATTTTTTCAAAGTTTTTAAAAGTATTACAGAGATGACGCCGCAGGTGTATATGGATCAACTGAAACAGTCAAAATAGTAGAATGGAAAGTCATAAATGTTGAATCTCTGGAAAGTGATAATTCCTTATACTAAGATCAACCCTTAGAAAACGCTTTCTTAACAGGGTAGAAAACAACTTTGATCGGAGGAACAAGAGCATGAAAAGAAATTGGGGGACAGTACTTTTATCAACGTTAGTCATTTCGGGCTTGACACTTTCCGCATGCAGTTCGGACACATCTAGTAAAGAGAAAGAGGGTAAAACCCCTACAGATGATTCGAAAGGTGTAGCTACTGCTGGTTTTCCAATCGTGAAGGAGCCGTTGAAGCTAAAAATGTTTACACGAATCGCGCCATCAAACGGGCCATTCAAAGATATGCCAGTGTTCCAGGACTACGAAAAAATGAGCAATGTGCAAGTTGAATTTATTGAAGCGCCAACAGATGGCTTCCCAGAGAAGAAGAACCTGTTGTTTGCCTCGAATGAGCTTCCTGACGTTATGTATCGCTCGGCCCTTACTCCTTTAGAGGCAACTCGTTATGGTTCTGGTGGTCAATTAATCCCGCTGGAGAAGCTGATTGAAGCATACGCACCCAATTTTAAAAAATTAATGGAAACGTATCCAGAGATTCGCTCCGCCATTACAACACCTGAAGGTCACATTTATGCCCTACCAGGTATTGTGAGTGTCAACTCGGCAAGAACGGATAAAAAATGGATGAATCAGGCATGGCTGAAGAAGCTGAACCTGAAAGAACCAGAGACGACGGATGAGCTGTACGAGGTGTTGAAAGCTTTCCGGGATAAAGATCCTAATGGCAATGGCAAACAAGATGAGCTTCCAATGACAGCGCGTAATGGCTTGGCAATTGTACCAATCATGGCTGGCTCTTTCGGTCTGGATTTCCAATTGGGTTATAACATTAACCTGGAGAATGACAAGGTCAATCTCTGGATGGGAAGCGATCGGAATAAAGAATTACTGATGTACTTAAATAAGTTGTATTCGGAGAAGCTTCTGGATCAAGAGCTATTTACACAGAAGGAAGCACAATATCTGTCAAAGCAAGGGACAGGAAATACCGGTTTCTTCTTCGATCAGACGAACAATCCGATGCTGGATGGGAAAGTTCAAGATCAATATATCGGGATAGCGCCGCTAAAGGGTCCACACGGTGATAGACTCCAACTAGCTGCTCCGGTACCGAGGGATTTTGGTGCATTTGCGATCACATCGGTAAACAAGAATCCGGAAGCAACGATGCGTTGGGTTGATTACTTCTTCGGCGACGAGGGATCTACGATGCTGCGATTCGGTCGTCAGGGTGAGAATTATGAGTTGAAAGACGGAATTCCATATTATACGGCTGCCTTCTTGGCAACAGGCAATCAATCCAAAATCACCCCATATGCCGGTGGAGGAGCACCGCATCTGATCAGTGATAAGGTTGCTTCCTTCATTAATCCACCGCAAGTTCAAGAAGCACAGAAGAAACTTGATCCATTCATGCCGAAGATTCGCTATGCAGCGCCTATGTTCGATGAGCAAACTGCGCAACAGATCAATATACTTCGCAACGATATTGATAAATATTACGAAGAGCAAAGCACGAAATTTATTGCTGGAGCCCTTAGCTTTGATAAATGGGGAGAGTTCCAGAACACGTTGAAGAAAATGAAAATAGATGAACTGCAGAAGCTGTATCAGACTGCTTATGACAACCTCAAAAAGCAACAATAAGCACGACTGACGGCTGGAGGGCTACAGATGAACAATACAGCAAAGACAGCAGGCGTTGCGTCTCGAACCAAATCGAGGCGCTCCAGCCTCTTTAAAACATTGAGTAGTCGCTATGATCTCTATTTGATGCTGCTCATTCCCATTGTGTATTACCTTGTATTCCATTATGGACCCCTATATGGTTTGCAAATTGCATTTAAAAACTTCAGTCCAGCGAAAGGGATTAGCGGAAGCGCATGGGTGGGGCTTGATCATTTCCAGCGATTCGTAGAATCCTACTATTTCTGGCGGTTGTTATGGAACACGATCTCGATTAATTTGTTCTCTTTATTGTTTGCTTTCCCTATCCCTATTCTTCTTGCCTTAATCGTTACCGAAATTCGTAATAAAGCGTTCAGTAAAATTGTGCAAAACATTACCTATATCCCGCATTTCATCTCCATCGTCGTCATGGTTGGGATGCTGATGTTGTTCTTATCTCCGCGTGGTGGTCCTTTGAATACCATTATTGAGGCATTAGGCGGAGATCCGGTTCGATTTCTCGATTCGGCAGCGTGGTTCAAGCCGATCTTCATTAGTTCAAATATATGGCAAAATATGGGTTGGCAATCGATCATCTATATTGCAGCCCTCGCTGGAGTCAATCCGCAGCTGTATGAAGCCGCCAAGATGGATGGAGCCAGTCGGATGCGACGCATTTGGCACGTATCGATCCCAGGCATACTACCGGTTATCGTTATTCTGCTTATTCTTGATGTAGGGCATTTCATGAATGTCGGTTTCGAGAAAATCTTGCTTATGCAAAATAATTTGAACTTGGATTCCAGCGATGTGATTTCCACCTTCGTGTACTCAACAGGTATTCTAAAAGGCGAATACAGCTATACAGCAGCTATTGGCTTGTTTAACTCTGTCATTAACCTGGCATTATTATTACTCGTGAATCGCTTTGCCCGTAAAAAGGCGGAGACTAGTCTATGGTGAGGAGGGACCTTTGATGAAGGAACAAATGCTCAAGAAAAGGAAGTCGGATGAGAAAATATTCGATGCCGTGGTTAACGGATTGGCTTTGCTTATCGTCATCGTGGTCCTGTATCCGCTCCTATTTATCGTTAGTGCCTCCTTCAGTGATCCTGCGCTGGTCCTGAATGGGGAAGTGGTATTGCTGCCTAAACAAATCACCTTAGAGGCATATCGGAATGTCTTTCAAAACGAGCAGATATGGAACGGATACGGAAATACCATTTTGTACACGGCAGTAGGAACAATTATCAATTTGATCATGACGACATTAGCGGCCTACCCGCTGTCGAGGCCAGACTTGCCTGGGCGGGGAATTTTCATGGTATTTATCACATTAACCATGTTTTTCAGCGGGGGGCTCATCCCGTCGTACCTCCTTGTGAAAAATTTAGGCATGGTGGACACGATGTGGGCGCTAGTCATTCCCGGCGCAATTGCCACCTATAATTTGATCGTGATGAGAACGTATTTTCAATCCAACATCCCTTGGGAGATCCAAGAAGCGGCCCATATGGATGGGTGTTCGAACTGGAAACTATTAACCCATGTGATCTTGCCGTTATCCAAGCCGATTATGGCGGTCATGGTCCTATTTTATGCGGTTGGTCACTGGAATTCCTTCTTCAACGCCTTGATTTATATTCGCAGCAAAGATTTATACCCGTTACAACTGGTGCTGCGTGAAGTGCTGATGGTCAGTCAAGCGGATGTGGTGGACAGCAGTGTAGGTCTTGAATCCAAAATTCTACTAGCTGAAAGCATCAAATATGTCGTCATTATTATTTCCAGCTTGCCTGTACTTCTGATGTATCCTTTTGTACAAAAGCATTTTGTGAAAGGCGTTATGATTGGTTCATTAAAAGGTTAAAGATGGAAGGAAGCGTTTTGTTCATGCATGCAAAAGCTAAGATTCAAGTGAATACGAAACAAGTTGGCAAGGACAGAATTAATCCTTATATATTTGGACATTTCGTTGAGGATATTCGCGATCATATGGATGCGATGTTGGCCTATCCGCTATCGGATATGGATTTTGAAAGTAACGATGTGACGTATAGAGGGCTTTCTGGAAGCTGGCGTCCTTACACGAATGGGAAAAGCACGATTTATGCGCTCGAACCTGCTGCTACGTATCACTCCGGGCATAGCCAACTGGTTCGTATCTATAGCGATGACGAGGCCTATGCAGGAATTCGTCAAGCGATTGCTGTAAAAGAAGATCAGGATGGCTATGAGTTAGCTCTATATGCAAGAGCTTCTATTGAAATTAAGTTTCTTACAGCGGAGATCGTGGACAAAGCGAGTGGAGAAACTCTGGGTTCCACCCGTATCGAGATCGAAAGTCATAACTGGAAACAATATGCATCTCGTATCAAGGTCAGTCGACGTTGTGAGCAAGCGGAATTCAAGATCTATGTTCCTGCGGAGCATGAACGCTGGAGAGATAATGTTTCCACAGGTATGCTTTGGCTGGATCATATTTCGCTGCTTCCGTCTGATCGTGTTGGCAATGTTCGCAAGGAAGTTGTCGATATGACGAGGGACTTGAACGCCGGCATGATGCGGCTTGCAGGCAATTATATTAGCGCTTATCACTGGCAGCAGGCGATTGGCCCTGTAAATGAGCGTCCCTGTGTGATGAACGAAGCATGGGGTGGCTGGACGAATAAGTATTTTGGCACAGATGAGTTTATTCAGTTTTGCCGTGACTTGCAGGTGGAGCCGCTGATTTGCGTGAACGATGGTTCCGGTACGCCGGAAGAAGCAGCCGAATGGGTTGAGTATTGTAACGGGAGTTTGGACACGCCCATGGGGAAACTGCGGGCTGCGAATGGGCACGCGGAGCCGTACGGCGTGAAGTACTGGGAGATTGGTAACGAAGTCTGGGGACCTTGGCAGGTCGGGCATTGCAGCGCTGAGCAATTCGCTGATCGTTACGTGCGATTCGCTCAAGCGATGAAGGCCATCGATTCTGAGATTAAGCTGCTCGCTTGTGGCGATGATAAGCAGGATTGGAACCAAATCCTAGTCGAGCGAGCTGCAGAGCATATGGATTATGTAACGTTGCACCTGTATCACGGCTACAATCGATTTGGGATGAATGATCGCACGCCAAAAGAAGAGCGGTATAAGGCCATTCTCACTTATCCAGAATGGACACGAGAATCTGTTCGAAAAGCAAGAGAATTGTTCAATTCCGATTCGCGCTACTCGCATTTGAAATTGGCGATCACGGAATATAACACGATGTACTATCCGAATACGATTCGTAAGGGTCTTCCGAATGAACACACCCTTGAAGCAGCTGCTGCGAATGCAGCGAACTTGAACGAATTTATTCGAAATAGCGATCTCATCGAGATCGGCAGCTTCTCTGATTTAGTCAATGGCTGGCTTGGCGGATGCATCCGAGTAGGCGATTTCTATGCGGATCAGTTCCGAGGCAAATCCTCTGGCAGAAGTGAGAATTCCCTAACCATTTATGGGACGCCAACCTATTATGTCATGAAGATGTATGCCAATAGAGACTTAGGCTATGTCGTTCAGAGTCAGACCGAATGCGGTAGCTTTAGTGTGAATAGCTTAGTACCTACAGCGCCAAAGCTGGAGAATCTGCCGAATTTGGACGTTGTGGCTTGCTGCAATGCTGATGGGGATAGACTATCGATCTTTATCGTAAATCGGAGTCTCGAAGACGTGGTAACGGATGTGCAGTTGGATGGTTTTGTGGAGTCGGGGACAGCTCGCTTGTTGGCACTAACAGGGGAACATGAGGATGCTTTCAATGATGTGCATCACCCGGAGGCTGTCGTCTGTGAAGGATTTGACGTTTCCGTTCTGAACGCTCAAGTGACCTGTGAACTGAAGGCATCGTCTGTCTATGTACTAGAAGTCACACGCTAACAGGAGTAAAGGATAATCGAATGCGACTAGTTAAGAAGTCATGGATATGGTTTGTAGTTGTGTGTGTACTTTTTTTGGCGATTTTGACGATCATGCCCAGGCTCTGGGGAAAGAAAGGGACGGACAAGGTGGCAATATCCTTAAATCAGACATACCAGAACCCGTTCGTATTGGACCAGGAATGGGAGGATTACGGGATCGGAGATCCCTATGTTCTACGTTTTGACGGCAAATATTATTTATATTGCAGCACGAAGGATCGGAGAGTCGGGGTGAAAGCGTGGAGCTCTGATGATCTTGTGAACTGGCACTATGAAGGCTTGGTAACCGAGGAGGCGATCAGCGAAGGTGCATATGCGCCCGAGGTCGTCTATTGGAACGGTGCTTTCTATATGTACACATCACCGGCGGGCAAGGGGCATTATGTCCTGCAAAGCGATAAACCGACAGGGCCGTTTGTGAAGAAGACGGACAATCTCGGTTTCACGATTGATGGCTCTGTGTTTATAGACGACGATGAGCAATGGTATTTCACACATGCCAAATTGAACGGTATCATGGCAAGCTTGATGTCAGATCCCTTTACAATTGAACCCGGTAAGCAGTTGAACGCCACGCTCGGACATTGGACAGAAGGTTCCATGATTATCAAGCGAAACGGTCGTTATTTCATCACGTACACAGGAAATCATGTGTTTAGCAAAGGTTATCGTGTTAATTATGGGGTCAATCATACCTCACCGATTGGCACGTATACGATTCCCGAAAATAACCCGATCCTGATTTCCACAGCCAATGACTTCAACGGACTTGGTCACAGTGCGACGGTCATGGGACCTGATCTAGATTCGTATTATATGGTTTACCATAACCTAGTCGGACGGTCAGCCGAAGGCCCTCCCGTTCGCAAGTTAAACCTGGATCGACTCGTTTTCAACGGTGACAAGATGTCTGTTCTCGGTCCGACACACGGTTCACCGCAGGAAGCGCCTAGAATGCCGGCTTTTCACGATGTTCCGGGTGCTGCGCCATCTGCTGACAAGTGGGAGCCTGTGAATCAAGCAGGAGGCATGGAGACTTTACTGACCAGAGCAGTCACAAGTAACTTGTACACCGCTGAATACAATTTCAGATGGGATGCTGCCAATCGTGGTGGACAGGCTTCTTCGTTAGATGCCGTATTCGCATACGGAAATGCAGACAATTACCGTTTAGCACGTGTGAATAAAGCAACAATGGAGCTTTCCCTGATCGATCGCGTAAATGGTGTGGAAATGGTTGTTGCGACGAAGCCGCTGCCGAAAGGGACGGATCTAGCGAAGATCCATACGATCCGGATCGAGTCAAGCAGCTCGGGGACAATTATCTTTTGGGACGGACTGCAGAAGATTGAGCAAGCCGCTATGGCTGGGAAAGCTGGCCGAATTGGCTATGCATGGCCGCAAGAGGCGAAGCCTGATCTGCACTATACGGCCTTCTCGAATGAAGCTAATGGCAGCAGTGATAAAGAAGTGATAAAGCCGCTCCCGGGTACTCTGGAAGCAGTTCATGGCGTCATGGAAGGCAGTCCAGTCATCCAATCTGGCCTAACGCCTGATGGCAGTGAAGCTGTTGTCCTCTCGAAGAAGGAAGATGGCCTCAGCTTTCCAGTCAACGTTCGCGAGGATGGCAGCTATCTACTTTCAGTTAACGCTGCCAAGACTTCGGCGGGATCAACCGTGGTGATTGAATCCAACGGAAGCACCAAGTCAATCAAGCTGGACGCCTCTTTATTCGCAAGCGATGCAGCATGGACAAAGGTACCGCTTGGCGAGTTCGAGCTGAGGGCAGGAACACAATGGCTGTCGCTGCACGGGGCGAAAGGAGACGTTACGCTTCGTTACCTGGAAGCGAGCCGAACTGTAGCGGTGCCAGAGCAGACGGTCATCAAACCGACGGCCGTTGGTCTTGTTAATCGATTCGGCGGGGAGCCCAGTTGGACGGATTATTCCGTAAGCTTCGATGTGACGCTCAAAGCAATAACGTCCGATGAAGTTGGCGTCCTGCTGCGGACTACGAACGAGTCTGATTTTAAAGATCAGGTGAAAGATGCTTATATGGGCTACACGCTTGGTTTTCAGAATGACAAAGTTGTGCTAAGGCGTGTAAGCTACGAGAATTCGGTGGAAGCGACTTCTGGCGCTCTTGCTTTCAAGCCTGGTCAAACGCGCCATATTTCAGTGAAACTGCAAGGCGCATCCATTGAAGTTTACTCCGAGGATAGCGATAAACCTATCTTGACGTGGAAGGATCCGAATGCTTTTCTACTAGGTCGTGTCGGCTTGCGTGGCGTGTCGACAGCTTGGACGATTTCACCGCTGACGATAACGAATAAGAAATAGTATTGCGAGTATGAAAGGACTCTCTATGCAGGATAGAGGGTCCTTTTTGCATTGAAAATGGAAAATTAATTATCTGTCTCTATAATTGAGTGGTTTGTGTGGTTTCTGTAGTGAAAATATTGAAGAATATGTATCTAAGTTAAAATAAGGGTATCGAATGTTGAATAAAGGTATTTTTAAAATTGGAAAGAGGTGATATAACTTTTATTGAAATCGCTTACAATAACTTGTGCAGAATGGTTAAAAAGGTGTTCAAATTTACTTCGACCAGAAAAGGAGATGAGATGATGTTAACAAAGAGCATGCAAAGAAGATCTTCATTGGTAATCGAGGTTTTGATCATGACCCTTGTACTGATTGTCTTGGGAATTATTTTTCAGACAGAAGTTAAAGCTGCTGCAACAATCTATTATGTATCTACCACAGGAAATAACAGTAACCCAGGTACGCTGAGTCAGCCCGTTGCTACGATTCAACAAGCTGTAAATATGGCTGGGATTGCCGGCCCCGGTTCTACCATTATTGTGAGAGGCGGAACGTACAATATTACCTCAACGATCAGTGTTACTACTTCAGGAACAAGTGGTAACCCAATTATAATCAAAGCATATCCAGGTGAGACTCCAGTCATTTCTGGTCAAAATACGTACCCGAATCACAGTCTCAGTCTTCAAACCGTTACGTATACGGGACCTAACGTTACCAATGACGGGGTGACCTATTATAACGGGCAGCAATTTACGCTTTCCTGGAATCCGCTGATGAGTATTACGGCCAATTATATTACCATTGACGGTCTTGCATTGACACAATCCTATGGTGCTGGAATGTATGCAGGTAACTCGGGGGCAACAAGATATCATGATATTATCATTCGAAATTCGAATATTCATGAGAACCGTGGTGAGGCGATACAGTTAGAGAATGTTGATTATTTTACGTTGGACGGCAATAGGGTATGGGAGAATGCCAATTTTGGGCGTTTTAGCAGATTATCCAGTGAAATGAACTGGCCTTTGATTATCATGATTAGAGGCAGCGCCTATGGAACAATCAAGAACAACACCATATACGACAATTGGGGTGAAGGGGTTGGCTTTTGGTATAACACACATGATGTAGTTTTGGAAGATAACGTTATTTATGATAATTATGCGTTGGAAGTCTACGTAGACAAGGCTCATGACGTAATCATACAAAGGAATTTGATATACAATACGGGGAATGCGATTTATTTCAGGGGCGGAGGCCCAAGCATGGGTATTGCCATAGCGGATGAACCTTTTCAAAATTTTACAGCAGGATACAACAGGAAGATTATTAATAATTTTCTGAAAGGAAACAGCAAGAATTTTACTTATTGGAATACGGGATTAGCAACAGGAACTCGCTTGGATAATGACATCATTGCAGGCAACACGTTTATTGATTCAACAAGTACGAATATATTCATTACCGGCGGTGCAAACCATGTAAACACCAAGATAGAAAACAATATTTTCAGGTCGAACACGGGTACTTTACAAAATGTAGATCAGAATTCAGGACTGATTTTTGCCAATAACTGTTGGTCCAGTGCTGTTAGTGGCGTTGCTTCGAATGTGAATGATGTCATCGGGGATCCATTGCTTGTAGGCGGTACATTCGGACCGGACTATTTCAAACTGCAGGGCACTTCTCCGTGTATTGCTAAGGGGAAGAATAACCTAATCGATGTAGCAGAGGATTACTTCAAGAATGTTAGGAGCAATCCGCCAAGCATTGGAGGATACGAACCACCTACAATCCTTATGGATAACAGTAATTCAACAGGAATAACTCAGATGGGGACTTGGACGGCCAGTACCTACAGCAGCCTAAGAGTTGGTGCGGACTATCTGCATGACGGGGATACAGCGAAGGGATCCAAGAGCGTTAAGTATGCACCTGATATCGCATCTGCAGGCTCTTATGATGTCTACCTGTGGTGGAATGCGGATACGAATCGAGCAAACAATGTACCGGTCACTGTCAACTATGCGGGTGGGCAGTCCAGCACAACAATCAATCAACAGGCAAATGGCGGGATGTGGAATTCCATAGGGAGATACGCATTTAATGCCGGGACATCGGGATATGTGGTCATTAGCAATACAGGGACAACTGGATTCGTTATTGCGGATGCAGTCAAATTCGTGCCTAGATAATTCGATGCCAAAATGGAGGCATCAAATCAAAAATGGTGATATTTTATTGCGTTCTTAATCAGGATACAGTGTAAAGGAGGTTAAGAAAACGCTGTCATCTATCGAGAACTAGGTGATGCTGCATAAAAGGAGACTATAAGAAATGGGTAACGACTTTAAGAATACTCGCACGGAGGGCAACCATTCAGCGAGAAAGCATGGGCAAAAGACGGAGAAGTACGATGTAGTCGTTTGCGGGGGTGGACTGGCGGGTTTCTGTGCGGCGGTTGCTTCAGCTAGACATGGGGCCAAAACATGTTTGGTACAGGATCGCCCTGTCTTCGGGGGAAACAGTTCGTCCGAGGTCAGAGTAACGCCGCATGGTGCGGCTGCTTTTCATGTATACGCGAAGGAAACCGGAATCGTATCGGAGTTATTGATTGAGGAACGTGCGCGAAATCATGAGCCGATTTTTGAGAATGGCTGGACGAACAGCGTGTGGGATATGACGATGTATGATATGGCACAGCGAACAGAGAATTTGACCTTTTATTTGAACACGTCCATTCTGGATGTTCGGATGGCGGGTGAGCGCAAGATTGCGTCGGTCGTGGGTTATGTAGCTAACGCGGAGACGGAGATTGAATTCGTAGCGGATGTATTCGTTGATTGCACAGGCGATGGAATCGTTGCCGACCGTGCAGGTTGTGAATGGCGGATGGGATCCGAAGGACGCGAGGAATACGCCGAACCGCATGCACCACTGCAGGCTAGCGGAGATGTGATGGGGAGTTCACTGCTTTTTAAAACGAAAGACCTTGGCTCCCCGGCTCCGTTCACGGCTCCAGATTGGGCTGCTAAGCTCGATAATCCCGACTTTTTCTATAAACAGGGTCGGAACCCGAATGATATGCGTGGTGGTTACTGGTGGATCGAGATCGGTATGCCTTGGCACACCATCTATGAAAGTGAAGATATCCGCCATGAGCTATCGCGGTATGTTTTGGGGATTTGGGATTGGATCAAGAATAAGGATCCGCTTACTAAGGAGCTGGCAGCTAATCACGCGATTGATTGGATTGGTCAAGTGCCGGGCAAACGGGAAAGCCGTAGAATTATGGGGCAATATCTGATGACGGAACATGACCCGCTGAATAAAACGGTATTTGAGGATGAGATTGCTTACGGCGGCTGGTTTCTTGATCTACATACACCGGGGGGACTTCTTGCGCCTACTAGTGAGCATGCCAGTTCAGAAGGCTATGATGAAACATCCTCTTATATGGTGAAAAGCTACTGCGGCCCTTATGGTATTCCTTTGCGGTCAACGATTGCCAAAGATGTCGATAATTTAATGATGGCTGGGCGGAATATCTCTGTGACGCATGCCGCATTAGGCACGGTGCGGGTAATGGCGACAACCGCGTTGGTTGGGCAAGCCGTGGGGACGTCAGCTGCGATTGCCTTGAAGCATGGATTAGCACTCGCAGAGGTACCAAGTCAGGCAATACAAGAAGTGAAGCAAACGCTGCTGCGTGACGGCTGTTTCCTGCTGAACACAACGAATGAGGACGAGTTGGATCTTGCACGCAAAGCGAGCGTTGGGGCTAGCAGTCAAGCTTCGTGTAAAGGTTCGGAAGTGAAGGCGGGGCTGCAAGCATCTGGCAAGTTGGGTCATCAAGATGAGTTACTTCGCCAACGTAAGGGGCAATGGATTGCGATTTCGGAGGGAGTACTGAACCGAGTATCTGTCTGTTTGACGAATACGAGTGATACCCCACAAATCGTAGAAGCGAAACTCATTCCGGTGGATCATATTTGGGATTACCGTTGCGAAGCAAATCCACCGTTGGCCACAACGGAACTGCAAATCATGCCAGGGAAATACCAATGGATTGATTGGGATTTACATCTGAATGAAGCGGATGGCTTGAAGTCAGGGACCTATGTGCGTTTGGACTTACTAGCAAATCCCCACGTTGCTTGGCATTGTGGGGATGGCATTGTGCCAGGTCATACGTGCGCATATGAAATGGGGGAGGGCAAAATGCGCCGGGATTGGAACGGTCCGACGCGCAGCTTCCGCGTGGATCCTCCTCAGCATGCCTACAGCCCTGAGCATGTGATTAACGGCGTAACGCGACCCTACCGTTATACGAACCTGTGGCGTTCGGATGCAAAAGAGGAGCTTCCGCAATGGTTGGAATTGAAATGGGAAGATCAACAATCTATTAGACAGATTGAGCTCACATTCCCTGGCAGCCTTTTGTGGGAATACCACGGGTATGCACCGTTTTATCGCGATCCGCAATGTCCGAAAGATTATCGGATTGAAGCTTTTGTTGGCGGTGTATGGGAGACGCTCCTTAAGGTGAACGATAATTACCAGCGTCATTGCCGATATACACTAGCTCAGTCTGTTCAAACCGATAAATTACGCGTCGTCATTGAAGCAACTAACGGCGACCCGTCCGCTGCCATCTATGAGATACGATGTTATTAAGATGAATTATGGGGTTGTCCCAAAAGCCAACCCTAAGGACATGGAAAATAAGGCCGATTCGTGTTTAGATGGAGAAAATCCAGATAATTTACGGGAAGCAAGTTTATTACTCAGCAGTCATTAACGAAAAAAGAGGATGTCTCAAAAAGTCTAAATTGACTTTGAGACATCCTCTTTTTGTATAGATGTCCTAAAGTGCGATTTACACATTACATCGTTTTCCGATGTTCCTTCGGGGAAACGCCGAAATAGTTTTTGAAAGCACGCGAGAAGTGATAGAGATTGCCATACCCTACTTTTTCCGAGATCTCGTTGATCCGTAAGGTGGGGTTCTTGAGCAGCTTCTGGGCTTCTTCCATGCGGACTTTGGTTAAATAGGCAGTAAACGTTAATCCGGTACGTTCCTTGAAAAGCTTGCTGAAGTACGAGTAATTCATCGATACCCGATTGGCCACTTCGGCAAGCTGTAGATCGCGGCTGTAATGCTCACGAACGATGGACTCCGCTACGGTAATAACGGTTTCACCCAAATTAGCATGTTCCGAGATCAGCTGTTTTGTATCTGTGGCGTAGCTTTTTAAATAATGCCGGAGCTCGCCTAATGTGTGAAAGGTGTCGAAAGCTGTCGCGCGTTCGGTCTCTTCAAAAAGAAAACGTTCATGGACATGGCGATGGATTTCAGAAAGCACCAGGTCATAAATGGACTTCAGCTGCTCCAAAGACATCTGTGTGCGCAGCGAATCGCTAAGATGGCGGTCAACCCAGAGGCCGATACGTTCCACATGCAGGGTCTCGGCTGCTTGCTTGAACTCTTCTAACTCCTTCTTGGCAGGCAGCCAAGCATCCGTCTTACCCGATGGATCAAGCGTTACGAAGACCACGCTTGGTTCTCGTAAAATTCGCTCCGACATCGCTTGATGCGCTTGTTTGTACAGACGCGATAAATCGTCCAAGCCCTGCCCAGATTGACTAATCGAAGCTGTAGGTGTTCGCGGATTTCCTTTTCGAAGCACGCTAACAGCTTTGCCAAGCAACTTCTGAACAGCTTCAGTAGAAACGTTTACGGCATAATTGAACACAAGGCATACCCAGCCTTGCACATCATGAAACGCTAGAAAGCGTAGTTGTGACGCTAAATCATGGTCCTGAACACATCGTTCCAAACATTCACTTACCGTATCCAAATGCTCTTCGCTGAAGGTAACATCGTCGAAGGATAGCATGGAAACGGCGAACAGCGGATGCGCAAAGTAAGCTTCGAGTGATTGCTGTGGCTCGGAATCTTTGGTTCTCACCGCAACATTCGACCTATGGATGACGAGGGGTAATCGAGCAGTAAGCAACGCACGTGCATCCGTGAGATTTCTTTCGATGAGCTGGTCGCTAAGGTTATCTTTCTCAATACTGGCAATCGCGGATTGAACTTGTTTTCCTAGCTCATCAGAAGACGCAGGCTTCAATAAGTAGTCCTGTGCGCCGTATTTGAATGCCTCACGGACATAAGGATAATCACCAAATCCGCTCAACATAATGAATTTGGAGCGTGTTAGCAGCGGAGCAAGCTCCTTAATCAATTGAATGCCATCTAACTCGGGCATACGAATGTCCGTGATAATGATGTGTGGTTGTAAGGTTTTAGCCATGGTAAGCCCTTGTAGACCGCCGTTCGCGACAAAAATTTCCCGAACGCCTGCTACATTGGCCCTTTCAAGTTTGGCTTTCACGCCGCTGCCAATTAATTCTTCGTCATCAATAATTAGTACGATGTACATTATCATTCTCCTCGATTCTTCTTGCGTCATAAGGAAGGGTAAGTATCGTTTCTGCGAATTGGCCTTCAAGGCTGTTTAGCCGTAAGGGATAATTCTCACCGTAAAATAACTTCAATCGTTCATTAATGTTACCTAGACCAATGCTTTCTCGGTCTTTATCGCCTTTGGCCATATACACGGAAGTGCGGAATTGTTCATTGAGTTCCTTGAGCCGAGCGGTCTCGATGCCGGAGCCATTATCTTTTACACATACACGGATGGATAAATCACTCTCTTGACTGACATGAATATCAATATCGAGTGTGTCCTGCTTAGCGAAGCCATGCTTCACACTATTCTCAACAATTGGCTGTAGGATGAATTTTAACACCTGAATGCTGAGAAGCTCGTTGGGAACATGAACGCGGAAATGAATACTGTCTCCATATTTCACCTTCTGAAGCGTCATATACTGCCCGAGATAACGAAGCTCATCTTGGAGCGTTGCGAATTTAGTGTGACCGTCCATATTATAGCGCATCATTTTACCGAAATCGGCCATAGCATCGGACACATCATACTGGCCGGCGATTTCCATTTTGGCACTAAAGATATCCAGTGTATTGTAGATAAAATGCGGATTAATCTGCGATTGCAGTGCGATGAGCTGTGCATCCTTGTGCATGGTCTCTTTTTTGATCATATCGCTTAATAGCAGGGTAATTTTATTCAGCAAAATGTTGAATTTCTCGGTGATGACACCGAACTCGTCCTTCCGTACAATAGGAATGGGCTGAAACCCTGTTTCAATGGCGAGATCCATTTGTTTAATGCTCGTTTTCATTTTACTTAACGTCATCTTAAGGACGAAGTAGAAAGCAATCAATAGGACAATGAAAGTAAGTATAAAAGCTAGATTAGCCGCAACCTGTAAGGAACCGAGCAGTGGTGGGAGCGGAATCACCATGACGATGACATGCTGGACCTCTTTTAACGTATCAGCGACATATAAGAAGCCAGATTTCTTGGCATAGCCTTTCGAGAAGAGCGAAGGGATTACCTCATCCAATGTATGAAGGGTATCCTTGCTTCCCTGGGGAATGACTTTATGATTTTCATCCAAAATATAGATGGATTGATTCGCAATATTAGGGCCTTCCGCAGGTTCAAGCAGATCGGCGGAGCGCACGTCAACGATTGTAATACCGAGATAGTAACCTTCGATGGAGATCATTTTTTGGATGTATCTGAAAATATCACTACCATCTGCCTGATTTGTATTCAGCACCCAGAGTGACTTCTTATCTGAGGCTTTAAAGGTATCGTACCAGGTTTCTTTTTTGACTTTTTGCTCCGAGTAAAAGGAACCAAAGCCTTCAGGAATGGAATCATTATTGGTGTAAATGGAAATTTTCTGGATGTTAATTTTCTGGAATAGCATCGCATAATTGACAAGTGGAGCCGCGTAGTTGAAATAGGTATCTAAAGAATCTTTCTCTAAGGAATATGGATCACCTAGAAATTGTTGAAACCGATAATTATACGTAATATTGTTGCTAACGCTTTCAATAAGGTCAATTTTACTTTCGACCGTGTACTTGATTTGCTTAACGGTCGTCTGTGAATTTGCCAGCAATTGCGCTTGAATGAAGCGTTGTGACTGATTATAGCTGTAAAGTCCAAGCACACTGAAGGGGATTAATATGAAAAAAATAAAGGCAAGCGTCACTTTACTTTTGATACTCATGGCATGAAACGTACGTTGCAACGGCACTCCTTCTTTCTCCAAAGATGTTAGTAGGGAGGTATTCGACAAAAGGGATGCAAAACCTTTCGCACTTTAGACAGAGACCAAATGAAGGTATCAAAACTAAAATAGTGATATTTTTATAAGCGCTTTCAAAATGTATAGTGAGGATATGCTTCCGAAGTTGCTTTGCTATAGCAGAAGTAGAGTTAGCATGAAAGAGAACGCTGTCATTTGGTTATCACGACTAGGGCAGCGAATCGGGGAGGAAAGTCAAGTGGATGGAGCCGTAAATGCGAAACAACGAGTTCGAGCGCCACGATTATCAGCGACGGGCAGATGGCAGCGCTTCAAGAGCCAGTTCGCGCTGCAAAGCATGGTATTGCCGGGAATCTTGTTTTTGCTACTGTTCTCGTATGTTCCCATGTATGGCATTCTGATTGCGTTTAAGGAATACGATCTTTTCTTGGGTGTGATGAATTCACCGTGGATTGGGTTCAAGCATTTCCAGGAATTTCTGAATGATCCGAATTTCTTGAATGTATTACGGAACACGCTAGCGATGAATCTGATGGGATTAGTTATTGGGTTTCCTGCACCCATCGTGTTTGCACTCTTTCTAAATGAGTTGAATAAGAAACGATTCAAGAGCTTCGTACAAACGATTTCTTATCTACCTCATTTCGTATCGTGGGTTATTTTTGGAGGATTAGTTCTGACGGTGCTTTCGCCATCGAATGGGATTCTTAATCTCTTACTTACGAGTTTGCATATCATCGATGAACCGATTAATTTCATTGCGAAACCGCATCTTTTCTGGATGATTATGGTTAGCGCTGAAATATTGAAAGGGATTGGCTGGGGAGCGATTATTTATATCGCAGCAATTGCCGGTGTGGACCAGGAAATGTATGATGCAGCGAAGATTGATGGTGCAGGCAGATTTCAGCGGATGTGGTATGTGACACTCCCAGCTATTATGGGGACAGTGGTGATTATGCTCATTTTTGCGATAAGCTCTATATTGAACACGGGTTTCGAGCAAATTATGGTCATGCAGAATCCACTGAATCTGGATGTGAGTGAAACGATCGATACGTATGTCTATAAGGTAGGCCTCAGGCAAATGAGGTATTCCTATTCGACTGCGGTAGGCTTAGCGAAATCAGTTGTTGCCCTGATTCTATTATTTGCTGCTAATTATGTATCTCGTAAAGTGACAGACAACAGCTTGTTCTAAGAGGAATGCTTGCGTGTAAGGAGGAACCAAAATGAATATCCGTTCCACTAGGGACAAATGGTTTGACATCTTTAACATCATCTTTATGTCTACAGTTGTATTCGTAACGCTAGCTCCGTTCTGGTTCGCTTTGGTTGGCTCTTTTAATGACGGGTTGGATTACTTGCGAGGAAGCGTGTATGTATGGCCACGGGAGTTTACGATCGCCAATTATAAAGCTGTATTCTCAGATACGACCATTTATCATGCGTTTTTCATTACGATTAGCAGAACGCTGCTCGGTATGTCCACGCATATCGCATTTACAGCGCTCGTCGCCTACGGCATGTCCCGTAAAGGACTTAGTGGCCGTAATGTATATCTCGTCATTATGCTCACGACCATGTTCTTCTATGGTGGACTTATTCCAACTTACTTGCTGTATAAACAAATCGGCTTGTTAAACAATTTTATGGTGTATATTATTCCCTCTTTGTTCAGTGTTTGGGATATGATTATTATTATGTCCTTCTTTCGAACGATCCCTGAACAAATTATCGAGTCGGCTAAAATGGATGGGGCAGGGGAATATCGGATTTTGCTGCAATTGGTGTTGCCGTTGACGAAGCCTGTGTTAGCCGCTATTGCTTTGTTTAATGGGGTGTATCATTGGAACTCTTACATGGATGCGTTGATGTTTACGACGAAATCAAATTTAGAGCCTGTTCAACTTGTACTCATGCGGATGGTGACAGATGCGTCGTATGGGGAATCGTTTAGTCAGCAAGCGATGAGCTTTATGCCAGAAGAAGCGAAGCATGTTAGTTCGGCTACATTGAAACTAGCCATGATGGTTGCCACAACAGCGCCAATCGTCGCGATCTATCCATTCTTGCAGAAGTACTTTGTTAAAGGTGTGCTTATTGGTTCTGTGAAAGGTTAATTTACGACTATCAAGGGGGCAAAGCAAATGAAAAAAAGTTTAGTGAGCATGGGGCTTGTCACAACATTGGTTGGAACCTTGCTTGTAGGTTGTTCTACAGATAAAGGCTCAGAAACAACAACGAGTTCACCTAAGGCATCAGAAGCAGCTGCAGCGTCGGCGTCTGCCAAACCTGATGATAAATCCCCAATCAAGATTACTTGGTTCGTCGATCAAGAATCCTATAAGAAAAATTGGGATCCCATTAACAACTTGCTGGATAAGAAGATTACGGAAGATACGGGTGTTTCCATTGAATTTACTTCAGGTAATGATGATAAATTAAGCGCTCTTATCGCATCAGGAGATATCCCGGATATGATTACCGTGGATAAGGGGGCACCGCAGCGAGGAGTGCTTGAGAAATCCGGATTGGTCGCTCCACTTGATGAGTTGATTAAGAAGCATGATCCGTCGTTTAATGTGGCGAAATCCATGCAGGATTGGTTCCGTAATCCAGATGGCCATTTCTATGGGTATGCCAATTATTTCTGGGCCAAAGAAACGTTCAAACCAGGGGATACGATTTACAGCAACCAAGGCTTATATGCACGTAAAGATATCATGGATCAGCTTGGTATCAAACCTGAGGACTTCAGTACGAAGGAAGGGTTGGTCGCAGCCCTGCGTAAAGTAAAGGATTCGAAGACGAAATATAATGGTTTCGATGTGACTCCTGCCTACTTCGAGAGCTGGGTCATCTCAAGTTTTTTCGGCGCCCCACGTGAAGATGCGCAAGGTAATCTAGTTGATCGTGAACGAACGCCCGAATCACTTGAAGCGTATCAATTCCTCAACCGATTATATCGGGAAGGGTTGTTGCCAGAAGATAGTCAAACGTTGAATCAGTCACAGCTTACCGAGAAAGTGAACAATGGCGCAGTCTTTGCGCTTACTAACAAGGCTATTAAATGGGATGCCTTATATGCCAAAGATCCGAAAGCGATCTTCGTATCAGTTGGACCTGTACTCGGTGACAAAGGAAAACAGCCGGTGATTGATCCAGTCCCAGCCTCCGGGTGGACATTGACGATGGTTAGCAGCAAAGCGAAAAATCAGGATCGTATTATTAAGCTTATGCATTATTTGTCCTCTGACGAAATGAGCTTAAATGTGACTTACGGACCTAAAGGTATTACGTGGGATTATGATGCGAATGGGAAGGTGAAATTATCAGACGAGTTTATTAAAGCTAGAAGCGAAGATGCCGCTAAAACGAAATTGAAATACGGGAATGGAACGTTAGATTGGCTGATTAACTATGTGCCTGTTCAACGCACCCTACCAGTAAACGGTGTACAAGAAACGGAAAGAACCAAATCGAATATTTATTTCAGTAAATACACGTATGATATGCTTGCCTTCGAATCGACTTCACCGCTTGGCGGCACAGAAGAAGCGGGGATCAATGCGAAACGTGAAGAAGTTCGTGTTAAAACCAGAGCGAAAATGATCCTGGCTAAAGCGCCGGAGGATGTAGAAAAACTCTACAAAGAAGGAATTGATCAAGAAGAAAAGCTTGGTTCTCAAAAGCTGATTGACTATCAAAACAAGAAGTTCCAAGAAGCTAAGAAAGCGTTAGGTGTTCCGTTCGTTTGGCCGACGAATATCAAGAAATAAGTTGTGATTTGGTAGGCTAGTTCAATGGCATATGCAACGTTCGTGAGTGGATAGCTTTCTTCACACGCTTGCATATGCCTTTTTTTTGTGGACTTTTATGGAGAGGGGGGGACCCAAGGATGTGACGGCAACCCCGCTCTCGTCATATGAAATATCCCTATTATGGACCCCATCTACAGATAATGATCGTGTGGCTGGTTACATCATCTATCGGGATGGGAAAGAAATTGCGTCAGTCAATGGGATGAGCACGAGCTATGTAGACAACGGCTTGAGTCTTGGCACGACCTACCGGTACACCGTTGAAGCGTTTGACCCAGCGAATAATCATTCTAATGTAAGTAGAGATGCCATAGCGACGACGAAAAGCTCGCTGCTGGAAGATAATTTTGAGTCTGGAAGCGCGAATGGGTGGTCTGTCGTATCTTCCTGGGGAACGTTCGCCGTGGTAACGGATGGCAGTACGAAAGCCTATCTGTCCGACAATACGGATAAAGGGGCTACGAAGTCTGTTTCAGGGCCAATCAACGTGGACCGACTATCGTATAGAAGCCAAAGCTAAAATGGATCAGACAAGGGGCAGAATTGGACTTGTAGCTAGATTCGTTGACTATAACACGTAATTCGTTTGTTACAAATAAAACGGCGGTAACGCAGTTGATGCGTTCCGCCGTTTCTCATTTCAGTTCCTAGAGGCGAACCTCTCGGCCGGTTTCCGCTGATTCATAAATCGCGGACAAGATTTGAATCATTTCCACGCCATGCTCCGGACGAATAATGGGCTCCGCTCGACCTGTCAAGCAATCGATAAAGTGATTAATATTGGCATGATGCATCTTAACCGGTTTTCCATGAGAACGGGAAGATTTGCTATCCATTAATTGACCATTTATTTCCGAGAATAGACCTAACTCGTAATTTCGGTATGTTGCGCCTGCTTTCGTCCCGCGAAGCTCGACAAAATACGTCTCTTCTTCAATATTGGAAGCCCAGCTGAACTCGATTTGCAGCGTAGCACCGTTGTCAAAGCGGATGAAACCTATAGCCAAATCCTCCACATCGAACGTGCCATCGGACTGCTTCTCCCCGAAGCTGCTATGCTTCGAGTCCGATACATCGTTGTCAGCAAATTTACGGTAGGTAGCCCCGCTGACCGCGACAGGCTTTGGATTGCCCATGACCCACACGGCAATATCGATAAAATGAACACCTAAATCAATTAAAGGTCCGCCGCCGGACAATTCCTTCGTCGTAAACCAACCGCCTTTGCCTGGGATACCCCTACGACGAATCCAACCGCAGCGTCCGGTATAGATCTCACCGAGTCCGCCTTCTTTTGCAAACTGCTGTAGGAATTGGGCATTCGGATGGAAGCGATTATTGCGAATCGCCATGAGCAGTTTGCCGCTTTGGGCTGCTGCATCAGCCATCTTCTGCGCTTCGACGGGAGAGACCGCATCCGGCTTCTCACAGATGACGTGGATTCCCGCTTGTAAGGCCGCAATCGCAATTTCCGAGTGATATAGGTTCGGCGTACAAATATCAATTACATCCAAATTTGCCTCAGCGATCATTTGCTTATAATCGGTGTAAACGAGGTTTGCTCCAGAAAGCTCAGCCATTTCGTGTGCACGTGCTTCATTCACGTCGCAGATGGCGACGATCTCGCACTCTTGATTTTCCTGCCAGGCCTTCAAATGCGACTCTTTGAAAATACCGCCTGCTCCAGCGATGCCAATCCGATATGTCGTGCTCATGACTCTAAGATCCTCCTAGTATTCATTTCTTTTTATTTGACTTATTTCGTAAAGAATAGCCAGAAAGTTGGCTTGAATTCCTTAGTTTCATTATAAAAAGACCACTACACTGGTGGAATATCCGATCTTGTGAGGTTTGACTTATCTTGCATTTTATTTAAGATAAAAGAGAAGGGGGCGGCTAATGGAAAATTACGGATTTCGATATATACATGTGGGTTATTCCCATCATCTAGCACCGCACCGCAACCAATTGGAGCGTCGACAGGACGGTGTACTGATGAGGCTGCAAGTGAAGGGTACTTGTCGTGTTGATCTGGGTGGCAATCCGCATTACATTTATCCCGGCGATTTGGTTATCTCGAAACCACAAGGCACCTATCAGCTGTTCATTGGCGAAGAGAGCGGGATGGATGGACAAAATCTTGTCGATAGTACGGATTACTATGTGGTATGTGGGGGAGGATGGGTCGACCGTTGGCTCGCCAGTCAGACATTACCCGATGTCGCACACATCGAGGTTAATGAAGATTTGCTTAGCCTCTGGCGGAGGTTAATTTATGAGAAGCGAAATGTGCATGAGAACAATGAAGAAATCACCGCTTGTTGCGCTAAGCTGCTTTGTTTGACACTGGAACGGTCCATCGCCAATGCATTGTCCGCGGGAGGCCGAAAGGAACACTATATTGCTTCTAGGCTTAAGGGATATATTGAAAAACATGCGACAGAACCGCTCACGCTGGATGAACTTGCCGCGCGCAACAGCGTCAGCGCGTCTACCGCCTCCCATGTGTTCAAAGAGGCTTTTGGCTTGCCGCCAATGCGTTATGCTGTCGAGGTTCGTCTAGCCATTGCCAGCGACCGAATCCGGTACAGTGACATGCGGCTTGAGGACGCTGCCGAAGCATCCGGCTTCCGCAGCTATCCTTATTTCTGCCGCGCATTTCGCGCCAAATATGGACAAAGTCCTAGTGAGTATCGGATGCAATATCGGCAAGATATACAAGAACTTTAGGTTGTGATCATCAATCCAATTAAACAATATCTTGTTGTGATTGTTGAATCGAAAGTAAAAGATGTGGAATTTCGCTTAGACTCTGAACCTCAAAGGTTGGCCGAATGGTAAGTGTTGGGGGAACAAGATGGCGGTTAATCCATATATTAGTGATGCCGGCGGATTGCGCCCCTAGTATATCGGTTATAAGCGTATCTCCGATCATGACCGTTTCACTCGGAGAGAGACTAAGCAGATCCAGCGCATGGCGATAAATGGCAGGATTCGGTTTGCCAACGCCGTAGGTGCCAGAAATCACGATATGATCAAAATAATCCGCAAGTTCCGGAATACTATCTATTTTTTCTTGCTGGATATCAGGCGCGCCATTGGTCATTAGCAATAGTTTATATTCTTTGCGTAATTCCTCAAGTACTTTGAAGGTGTCGTCGTAAACATAAGGACGATTCCTTCTTTCCTCCGTGAATTGATAAGCCAGTTGGCTTGCTATTAATGGATTATCAACTCCCAGCACTTTCAGTCCTTGACTCCATACATCACGTCTGTATTGGGGGGCTAACTCTTGCATTCTGTGGAAATTTGGATGTTCACCTTGCTGAAATTTTCCCCATAATGCTTCTAGATCGGTCACCTCAATCATATGCAACCAATCATATAATTCCAAGGTTTTAAATAGCTGACTTGCCGATTCACGGACGGCATGTTCAAGTTTCACAGCATCTACGGCGAAATGACGCGCCGCTTGTTGACATGTTGCCTGAAACGCCTCGTTAATGCTCCTCTCATCCCATAATAAGGTGTTATCTAAGTCGAAAATTAGAGCTTGCTTCTTATACATAGATGTGAAATCCTCCCTGTTTCGGAACTTTACTGCAACAACAAACAACTTACTAGTGAGATTAAATTTGATATTACCTTATAAATGGTGCTTTATCAATTGATTTTTGGATTAAATAAACAATATACAACAACAAACAACAAAATTAAACAAATCTTAACATTGTGATAAACGTGATTACAAACATGGCTTCGAGATAGCCAAGTCAAAGTTTAGCCTCTGGCGGATAAACCAGGTGCCTCCTCTGACATATCATAGCGAAAATAAGGCTCTTTATAGGGGAAATCCAATAGGAGCCTTTTTTATTTTTTAAAAACAAACTAAAACAAAATAAAACAACACAAAAACATAAATTTTACATGTATTTAACCGTCAGATGACAAATGCCCTGTATCATAAGAAACAAGAACAACCAAATCCAACCTGAGGTGACTACGATGTACGAGAATAAAGCCTATATGAAGACTGAGGGCGATATCAATTTGACGGATGCTCGCCAAGCGCGGTTGGGCGATCAAGTGGATGATGCAGTGCGATCCATTCTTCAAGAGGATGAGGATGTCTTCTTACACCAAACATTGTCTTCACCTTGCCTAAACGTCTTATCTGCTTGTGAAGGGATTTACGTAGAGGATGCACAGGGAAGAAGAATCATGGATTTCCATGGCAACAATGTGCATCAGCTTGGCTTCGGCCATCCGGAAGTTATTGCAGCCGTCAAACAGCAGTTGGATCAACTCTCTTTCTGCACCAGAAGATATACCAATATTCCTGCTATTGATCTGGCCAATAAATTAGTTGAATTAACGAATGGATCCTTGAGCCGTGTGCTTTTTGCACCGGGGGCGACGTCGGCGATTGGGATGGCACTGAAACTGGCGCGGGCTGTCACCGGGAAGTACAAGACGCTTTCCATGTGGGGCGCTTTTCACGGTGCCTCCCTCGATGCCATATCTGTTGGCGGTGAGGGCGCTTTCCGCAGAGGGCTGGGACCTTTGCTTCCTGGCGCGGAGCATGTGATTCCTTTTAACTCCTATCGCTGTGTGTTTGGTTGTCAAGATGAAGGGCATTCCCTTTGTTTGAAGCCTATCGAATATGTGCTGGAGCAGGATGGCGAGATCGGGGCGGTTGTTGTGGAGACGATTCGTAATACGGATGTGCAAATTCCGCCGATCTCCTATTATCGCAGACTTCGTGAGCTCTGTGATAAGTACGGAGCCTTACTCATTGTAGATGAAACAGCGACAGGACTTGGGCGTACGGGAACCATGTTTGCCTACCAGCATTATGGCATTGAGCCCGATATGATGGTTCTTGGAAAAGGTTTAGGCGGCGGTGTGTTCCCGATGGCTGCTTTGCTAGTGAAGGAAGAATTGAACAAAGCTCAGGAAATGTCGATTGGTCATTATACGCACGAAAAGTCGCCCGTTGGAGCGGCAGCAGGTTTAGCAGCCATCCGAGTCATCGAGGAGAATAATTTGTTGGCACATGCGAATGAGATGGCGAACCTCGCGAAGCTGCGCTTGCAAGTGATGATGGAGACCTATTCGCTCATTGGTGATATTCGGCAAATCGGCTTACTGATTGCGGTGGAGTTAGTGACAGACAGAGTGACGAAGGAACCTGCCGTTCGTCAAGCTGAGCAAGTCATGTATGACTGCTTGGAGCAAGGACTTAATTTCAAAGTATCCAAAGGCAATGTGCTTACGCTATCGCCACCGCTGATTATCACAGCGGAGCAGTTGCATGAAGCCTTCGATATGTTAGAAGCAAGCTTGGCAAAAGTTGAAAACTCAAAATCGATCCAATAGGGAGGCATATACATGATACAAGCTGTTATTTTTGACTGGGCAGGAACGATGGTTGATTACGGGTGTTTCGCACCGTTGAATGTGTTTATGGAGGTATTCCGCAGGAGAGAAATCGCCATAACCATCGAAGAGGCTAGAGCGCCGATGGGCCTATTGAAACGCGATCATATTCGCGCCATTTTACAAACAGAGCGCGTAATCGGCCTATGGCAGGAGCGCTACGGAAGGCTTCCACAAGAGAATGATATCGATGAGCTGTATGCCGATTTCGAGCCCATGCTGCTAGGCATCGTACATCAATATGCAGAGCCGATTCCGGGCGCCATCGATCTCACCAAGAGGCTTCGTGAGCGCGGCATTCGACTTGGATCTACAACGGGCTACACAGCCGAGATGATGGCGATTGTGACGAAGGAGGCCGCGAAGCTCGGTTATGCACCCGACCATTTGGTCACGCCGAACGAGGTGTCTGCGGGACGACCTTACCCGTGGATGATCTACCAGAACGCGATGGCTTTGAATGTGTATCCGATGCACAATTTGGTAAAAGTCGGAGATACCACGAGCGATGTTCAGGAAGGCGTAAATGCCGGTGTTTGGACAGTTGGTGTCGTGAAAGGCAGCAGTGAACTCGGCATGAGCGAAGAGGAAGTGGGCTGTTGTGAGCCTGACGTTCTTCTTGAGCGTATGGAGCTAGTGAAATCCAAGTTCCTTGCAAATGGTGCACATTATATCATCGAATCGATCGGTGAATTGGATATGATTATTGATCAAATCAATCAACGTATAGAAAGAGGAGAGCGTCCATGAGTATGAAACAAAACCTAAATGTCAATGTGAATCAACTTCCAGATAATCCATACCTACTATTAACCCCTGGCCCATTATCCACGAGTAAAAAAGTAAAGGCAGCGATGCTGCGTGACTGGTGTACGTGGGATCAAGACTATAACCAACTTGTCCAATCCATTCGCAGCCGTCTGGTGCAAATGGCGACTACCGATCCGTCGGCCTACACCACAGTACTTATGCAAGGCAGCGGTACGTTCTGTGTGGAATCCGTTATTGGATCCGTCATTCCGCCAACTGGCAAATTGCTTGTCCTTACGAATGGCGCATATGGCAAACGCATTGCACAAATGGCAGAAGTACTAGGGATTTATGCGATTGTTTTGGATGCTGGCGAGACAAAGCCAGTCAATGTAAAGCAATTGGAAGAGGTACTAAAAGTAGATGCTTCGATTACGCATGTAGCGGTCGTTCATGTCGAAACGACGACAGGTATGATCAATCCGATTGCAGACGTAGCGAAAATTTCCAAACAATACGGTAAAACCGTCATTGTCGATGCAATGAGCAGTTTCGGTGGCGTGCCAGTTGATGTAGCCGATCTTGACATCGATTTTCTAATCAGCAGCGCAAACAAATGCATTCAAGGGGTGCCAGGGTTCGGATTTATTATTGCAAAAAAAGAAGCGCTCTTTACCTGCAAAGGCCTTGCGCGTTCGCTTTCACTGGACCTCTACGACCAATGGGAAACGATGGAGCATGGTAACGGCAAATGGCGCTATACATCTCCGACACATACGGTGCGAGCTTTTGATCAAGCCATGCAAGAGCTAGAAGAAGAAGGTGGCGTCATGGCCAGATTCGAACGATTCACACGTAATCAGCAAACGTTGGTGGAAGGTATGCAAAAGCTTGGCTTCCAAACCTTGCTGCCAAAAGAATGGCAATCGCCAATCATTACGTCATTTTTGTTCCCGGATTCTCCTGTGTTTTCTTTTGATGAGTTTTATGCGCGTATGAAGGAAGAGGGTTTCGTTATCTATCCAGGCAAAATAACAGCAGCCCCTACATTTCGAATTGGTAATATCGGGGATGTTCATTTAGAAGATATTCACCGTCTGCTTCAAGGTGTAGAAAATCAGTTATTTTGGAAAACAACATAAAAACAACTAAAAGAAATTAAAAACAATATCTTAATGTGTATTTAACACTAATTTTACAAAGCTGCTTTATAGTAAAGGTATCAGGATGAACACATCCGGTTAAAAGAAAGCCAAAGGGAGAGGAACTTGAATCGATGAAAAAATCATTAGTAAGTGTAGCAGCTGTAATGAGCGTTGTATTCCTTTTAACAGCATGTGGTGGCAAAACGACAAGCAGCACAACGACTACAGGTGCTTCGTCAAGTCCAGCGTCTAGTGCAAACGCTGCAAGTGCAATTGACACAACAAGCAAGGATTTAACGGTGTATACAGCTCTAGAAGATGATCAAATCAAAACCTACCTGACAACCTTTAAAGCCAAATATCCGGATGTGAAAATCAATATTGTTCGTGACTCCACTGGAATTGTAACAGCCAAACTACTTGCAGAGAAGGATAGTCCACAAGCAGATGTCGTATGGGGACTTGCAGCAACAAGCTTGTTAGTGCTTGATCAGAACACGATGTTGGAGCCTTACTCACCCAAAGGTGTGGACCGGATCCTTCCGGACTTCAAAGATAAAAATGCAGTAACTCACTGGGTAGGTATTGATGCTTGGGAAACGGCTTTTATCGTAAATAAAGTGGAAATGGAAAAACGCAAGCTTGCAATTCCACAATCGTATGAAGATTTAATTAAACCAGAGTACAAGGGCCTCATCACGATGCCGAATCCTTCCGCTTCAGGCACTGGCTTCCTGACGGTATCCGGTTTGCTGCAACTGAAAGGCAAAGATCAGGCGTGGGATTTCTTAAATAAGCTGAATGAGAACATTGCGATGTACTCACTCTCAGGTTCCAAACCCGCTAAATCGGCAGGTACAGGCGAATATCCAATCGGTATCTCATTTGGGTACCGTGGCATTCAAGAGAAGAAAGCCGGGTCACCTGTTGAAGTCGTATTCCCGAAAGAAGGTTCCGGTTGGGATGTAGAAGCGAATGCACTGATGAAAAAGAAAACCATTAAGCAAGTAGCTAAAGATTTCCTTGATTGGGCAATTACAGATGACGTGATGAAAGAATACAACAAAAACTACGCCATTCTGGCGATCAAAACCGATTCCACGAAAATTCCTGAAGGTTATTCCGTTGATCCAGTGAAACAATTGATTAAAAATGATTTGAATGATGCGGCAAAAAACCGTGATAGTGTTCTGGCTGAATGGGATAAGCGATTTAATGCTAAAAGTGAGCCTAAAAAATAGTGATTAAATGAATAAAACGGCTGACTGCGAATCAAGCTTTGCAGCCAGCTGTTTTATTTTTATAGGTAATTCCTCACGGACCCTTCATGGCATGGCCGCGCAGCTTCAGCAGGCTTTAATTGGTTTTAAGGTGTGAAATGAGTTGAAAACCAAGATAAACCAACAAATTACACAATATGTACAATCCTTTAACAAAGCGTTGACACTATCAAAGTATACTTAAACTAACCAGAAATGAGGAGGACAATGATGTCACAAGCTTATCTATCCATACAAAGTATCCATAAAACTTTCGGCTCTTTCACGGCGTTGAAGGAGATTAATATTGATATTCAAAAGAATGAATTCATTTGCCTGCTCGGCCCAAGCGGCTGCGGTAAGACGACACTACTGCGTATTATCGCAGGTCTCGAGAAACCAACACATGGCCGTATTACCGTTGGAGGGAAAGATATTACGACACTTCCTCCTGCAAAAAGAAACTTCGGCATGGTGTTTCAATCCTATGCGTTGTTTCCAAATCTGACGGCTTATCAGAATGTCGCCTATGGGCTGCAAGGAAGGCATTTCTCGAAGAAAGAAATCGACGAGAAGGTCAGAGAAGTGCTGTCCCTCGTAGATTTGACTCACATTCACGATCGCTATCCTTCCCAGTTGTCAGGGGGGCAGCAACAGCGGATTGCTCTCGCCCGTGCGATTGTGCTATCGCCAGACTTCCTGCTTCTGGATGAGCCCTTATCTGCCTTAGATGCGAAGGTGCGTGTGAAGCTCCGTGAGCAAATATGCGAACTGCAAGATAAGCTTGGGATTACGACGGTTATGGTGACCCACGATCAGGAAGAAGCCCTCACGATGGCGGATCGCATCGTCGTTATGAAGAATGCAGAAGTCATGCAGATCGGGTCGCCAGAACAAGTATATAACGAACCAAGCTCGCCGTTCGTCGCTGATTTTATCGGTTCGATTAACTTTCTGGGTGAAGACCAGATGAATATGGCAGTAAGGCCGGAGCATATTCGTATCGCCGCTTATGGTTCGATGCAGGGTATTCCGGCAATCGTGAAGCATATTGAGTTCAGAGGCGCTTTTTATCGAGTGCTCTTACAACCAGTTGTAGACTTTAGTGGTGCAGAAGAGGGACAGCAGCTGACAGTTGACGTATCTGCTCATGTCGCACAGCAGTTAAAGCTGAAGAGATATGTTAAGGTAACGATCGAGTTTCCACAGGAGAAACTGATTAATTTTGGCAAGGAAGCTGTGGTGAGTCTGTAATGCAGAAGCAAGTTGTCATCATGAATCCCACACATCGTCGCAACTGGAGCGAGCTGTTTACGCTACAAAACCTGCTGATCGTTGTGCTCGTTATTACCCTTTCCATAAGTACGCTAATCCCACTTCTCTTATTATTTAGCAAAGCATTTCTCAATAAAGAAGCGGAATTCATTGGTATCAAGAATTTCATTACCTATTTCTCTACGCCAGCTTTGGCACGATCATTAGTGAATACGATTTGGGTATCGGTTTTATCCACAACCATCGCTGTCGGTCTCGCATTCCTGTATGCGTATGGGATCAGCCGGACTGCGATACGCGGCAAAAGCTTTCTTCACTACATCGCGTTGTTACCGCTTTTTGAACCAACCATGATGCATGGGATTGCTTTGACTTACTTGTTCGGAAATCAAGGTCTTGTAAGTACTGGTTTCTTCGGCTTGCTGCCAGAGATGCGAATACCGATCTACGGACCTATCGGGATCGTAATCTCGGAAGTGATTTACTTATTTCCTCAAGCCTTTCTCATTTTTATCACGGCGTTATCGATCACGGATCAGCGGTTATATGAGGCAGCGGAGACACTTGGTGCGAGTAAACTGAAATCCTTTATGACCGTCACTTTGCCTTCCGTTAAATACGGATTGATCAGTGCCATTTTCGTTTGTTTCACAGCATGCTTTACCGATTTCGGTGCACCGCAAGCGATTGGCGGCAAATTTAACGTACTGGCTACTGATATTTACAAGCAGGTTATCGGTCAGCAGAACATGTCAATGGGGGCAACGGTAGGTATTCTACTAACGATTCCGGCATTTATCGCATTTGCAGTTGATCGATTCGTGGATCGAAGGCAACGCTCAATGACCTCCTCCAAATCAACACCATATCAAATTCCGGAGGGGAAATGGCGTGACCGGTCGTATCGTGTGTTTTGTTGGATGATGACGATTGCCATCCTGATCCCCCTATGTACGATTTTATTTGCTTCACTGATTAAGGTGTGGCCTTACAATATCAGCTTCAGTTTGAAGCATTATGATTTTTCAACCGTTGCAGGCTCAGGTCTTGACCCCTTCTGGAACAGCTTGAAGGTATCGTTCCTTACAGCGATTGTGGGTACCATCGTTACGTTCGTTTTTGCTTATTTGATTGAGAAAACAAGGTATTTGAAAGGTTTGCGTCAAGTGGGCTACTTCTTATCCGTTCTGCCTCTGGCGCTCCCTGGTATGGTTATTGGTCTAGCTTATATCTTCTTTTTCAATGACCCCTCCAATCCGTTGAATTGGATATATGGAACAATTGCGATTATCGTGATGGCTAATATTACTCATTTCTATGGCGTCCCGTTCATTACGGCAACGACAGCACTCAAGAAGCTGGATAAAGAATTCGAACTCGTTTCCGAATCGATGCGGGTCCCCTTTTACAAAACGTTCCTGAAGGTTACGGTACCGATGTGCTTACTAGCTATTGTGGAAATTGCCATGTACTTCTTCGTAAACTCGATGGTAACCGTTTCAGCCGTTGTGTTTCTGCGTTCTGCTGATATGAATTTGGCCGCGGTAGCGTTAGTGAGCATGGAAGATGCGGGTGATGTGGCGGCAGCAGCTGCGATGTCCATGCTAATTGTGATGACGAATATCATTATCCGCTTTGCGTATGAGCTTTTGCTTAAGAAAGTGAAGAGAAGAACGGCAGCTTGGCAAACTCACAAGTAAAACCATATAATTACACTACAACGCAATAAAAATGGGGGTTACACGTTATGTCTTTGATTGGTGAAGAGCGAAAGGATTATATCCTTAACCAACTGAATCTGGAAGGCAAAGTAAAGACAAATGAATTGGTCGAGAGTCTTGGTGTGTCTTCGGAGTCGATTCGTCGATATTTGGAGGAGCTGGAGGATGAGAACAAGCTAAAGCGAGTATATGGCGGTGCGGTGAAGATCAACCTTTCGCGTGAAGAACCTTCTCAATTAAAGCGCGAAGTGCTGTACGCAGATGAGAAACGGAAAATCGGCAGAGCAGCGGCCACGTTAGTCGAGGACAATGATATTATTTTCATCGATGATGGCACAACGACGCTTCCTATGATTGATTATTTATTGAATAAGAAAAATATTACCGTATTGACCCATTCTGTCCCTGCGCTTTATCTTCTTATTGATTATAAAAATAAAGAGTTATTCTCAGGCGATATTTTCTTTATCGGCGGCAAAGTGAGCTCCGTGCAATCCCGTGTATCAGGATCATTAGCCGAAAAAATGTTGGAGAATTTCTATGCGGATAAAGCCTTCATCTCGATTGATGGCATCATGATGAACAAAGGCATTACAGGCTTTGATGAAGAACGTGGTCAATTAGCCAAAAAAATGATGGAACAGTCCAAGCACACGATCATCGTCACAGACCACTCCAAATTTGGGCTTGTCCAATTTTATAAAATAGCGGATATGAAAGATGTTGATATTATCGTCAGCGATGTCCCAGCACCGAAGGAATGGGAAGAGTATTTATTGAAAAAAGACGTGACATGGGTCACGGCTACGTAATGCGTGCTAGGGCGTTTGGTTCATTGAGATAGGAAATGTTTGTGATGATAATAGCAGGTATGTGGATAGTAAAGCAAAGAGCCGTATATCATGAGATATACGGCTCTTTTGCTTTACTTGGATAAGATGAAGTTATGATTTCAAGTCGTAACGATCAGCATTCATGACCTTAACCCAGCTAGCTATGAAGTCGCGCACGAACTTTTCTTTATTATCATCTTGCGCATAAACTTCTGCAATGGCACGTAGAACGGAGTTTGAACCGAAGACGAGGTCAACTGTCGTTGCAGAACGAACGATTTTACCTGTCTTGCGATCGCGTCCTTCAAATACATCATCGCCTACAGGGTTCCACTGTACGCCCATATCGAGCAAGTTAACAAAGAAGTCGTTCGTGAGCGTACCTACACGGTCGGTGAATACGCCATGTTTGGTGCCGCCGAAATTCGTACCTAGCACACGCATGCCGCCAACAAGGGCTGTCATTTCTGGTGCAGTTAGGTTAAGCAGATGTGCCTTATCGACGAGTAGCTCTGCTGAGCTAACACGATATTGCTTCTTCTGATAATTGCGGAAACCATCAGCGATTGGTTCTAGGACCGCGAAGCTTTCTGCATCGGTTTGTTCTTCTGTAGCATCACCGCGTCCAGGCGTAAAGGGAACCGTTACTTGAAAGCCTGCATCACGTGCAGCTTTTTCCACCGCGGCGCTGCCACCAAGTACGATCAGATCAGCGAGGCTCACTTCGACATCCAGGTCTTCTTGAATGCCCTCAAGAATGGTAAGCACTCTGGTTAGTTGATTGGGTTGATTCACTTCCCATTCATTCTGTGGGGCAAGCCGAATGCGAGCACCGTTGGCGCCGCCACGCATGTCCGTACCACGGAATGTGCTGGCTGAAGCCCACGCTGTCGTTACCAGCTCACTGACTGAAAGGCCAGAAGCTAGAATCTTTGTTTTAATATCTTCAACATCAGCGTCTGTTAATGTGTAGGCAACAGCCGGCACAGCATCTTGCCAGATCAGAACTTCTTCAGGAACTTCCGGTCCTAGATATCGGGCAAGAGGCCCCATATCCCGGTGCGTGAGTTTAAACCATGCACGAGCAAACGCATCTGCAAATTCTTCCGGATTCTCATAATACCGACGAGAAATGGCTTCATATGCTGGATCCACACGCAAGGCCATATCCGCAGTAGTCATGATGGTCTTCACACGAATAGAGGCATCTTCCGCGTCTGGAGCCAGATGCACTTCAGCAGGATTGATGGGTGTCCACTGATGTGCGCCTGCAGGGCTCTTCGTCAGTGTCCATTCATATCCGAACAGAAGTTCAAAGAAACCATTGTCCCACTGTGTCGGATTCGCTGTCCAAGCACCTTCAATACCGCTTGTGATGGTATCGCGGCCTTTACCGGAGCCGTGTGTGCTGATCCAACCTAAGCCAAGTGCTTCGATAGCAGCCGCTTCGGGCTCTGCACCTACATGTGCCGCATCTCCTGCACCGTGGGCTTTGCCGAATGTATGTCCGCCAGCTACGAGGGCAACGGTTTCTTCATCGTTCATGCCCATCCGTTTAAATGTATCGCGGATGTCGCGCGCACTGGCAAGCGGATCTGGCTTGCCGTTCGGACCTTCTGGATTCACATAGATAAGTCCCATCTGAACGGCAGCAAGTGGGTTCTCAAGCTCGCGATCGCCTGTATAACGCTTATCTCCCAGCCATTCGGTTTCTACACCCCAGTAGATGTCTTCTTCTGGGTGCCATACGTCCGCACGGCCACCGCCGAAGCCAAATGTTTTGCCGCCCATCGATTCAATAGCCACATTGCCGGTTAGAATGAACAAGTCTGCCCATGAGATTTTGTTGCCATACTTTTGCTTGATCGGCCACAGGAGTCGACGCGCTTTATCTAGGTTGCCGTTATCAGGCCAGCTGTTCAGTGGAGCAAAACGCTGATTGCCGGTTCCAGCGCCCCCGCGCCCATCACCTGTACGATATGTCCCTGCGGAGTGCCAAGCCATTCGAATAAAGAAGGGACCATAATGTCCGAAGTCGGCTGGCCACCAATCTTGGCTGTTCGTCATAAGATCACGAAGATCTTGTTTTAGCGCAGGGTAGTCTAATTTTCCGAATTCCTCGGCATAGTCAAACTCGTCGCCAAGAGGGTTCGATTTGCGGTCATGTTGATGGAGAATGTTCAAATTTAACTGATTTGGCCACCAGTTTTTATTCGTCGTACCACTAGATTTGTGACTAGTAGCGCTTCCATTTCCATGAGGGAACGGGCATTTTCCTGAGTTAGCAGTATCCATTGGGTTCATTTCTACCTCTCCAATCAAATTAAATTAATTTCTTAATAATAATTATTATAATTAATATACAATGAACTTTGGGAAAAAATCAACGATTTTTTTGTACAAACCAAAGCCATTTATGTATTAATAATGGTTGTCTTACTTAATTATATTGCTCTAGTCGAAAATGAATTCCTTATTATTCAACTATTCGTTTGTTACAATTCAATCATGAAATAACATTAGTTGGATCTAGTAGAGATGACCGTAGGATCGTGTGAATTTTGAATGATCCGAAATCATCATGTTTAGAACAAAAAAGATCATGAAAGTGCGCCATAACAGAAGCTATAATTTTCTGAGTAACTGGTGTTATTTGGTGTTCTCATACTTGTAAACGCTTGCAAATATTGTCGTTTTACAATTAAAGGACATCGTCCTAAATGGACCGAATTTATGACTACGAAGTCCTATTTCCTATTTGAAATTACGGGGTGAAAGTGTTGAAACTATTTGCTAAACCATGGTCATTTTCAGTGACTCTCCATATCTTGTTAGTCGTCATGGTTGTCTTTCCGATTGTGACGATCAGTACCATGATTCTTCAGGTATACAAACGTGATTTACTGCAGCAAACAACGGAGCGAACCCTGCAAACCCTCCATGCGGTCACCTATTCAGCCCAGCAGGAGATCAGTAAAATTGAATACGCTGCTGCTGCAGTCGGTGTGGATCGAGATGTTTTATCAACTGCAACCGCTTTATCTCAATCAGATGAGAGTGATCGGTTCAAGTATATTAACGAGTTGTCACTTGCGCTAAGCAGATACACCTACTCGATGTCCAGCCAGCTGTTGGCGATCCACTTTTTCTATAAAGATGGCGGTGTGTATTCATTTAAGCAGAACTTGACCAAGGACGAGCGGGAGCTGCGTTCAGAGGCTTGGTATCGGAAATTACTACAGCAAAAAGATAATGTTCAATTTCTTAGTCTTCAGCAAACCCTCTTATATGGTGTGACTGTACCTTTAGCTGTAGCAGCGGCAATTGCCCCCAGTGACTACCATACGCTAAGTAACGTCGAAATGATTTATTTTTCACTGAATGAGGAAGCGTTCGATAAGATCTTAAGGCAGCAGCCCAACGACGATTCCACCTATGTCATTGTCAGCAAGGAAGGCCAAGTGGTCACAGCCAGCTACAATTGGGACCAAGCGAGCTTAACGCCGGCAAAGCTGGAACAAATCAGAGGTGCGCGAGAAGGACATTTTATCGATCAGGTTAGTGATCGTCAGATGTTAGTAACTTATGCAAGCGTTGGCGATACAGGCTGGAAAGCGATTCAAGAGATACCTTACAGTAAGGTAACGGCCAATTATGAACGTATTTTTAAGTTTGTCCTATTCGCAACCGTCGCGGTTATCGTTGTGTTTCTGTTGATTTCCTTTTATTTAGTTCACAGTTTAACAAGGCCTATTCACGTATTAGTTCGTAAAATGTCCCTCGTGATGGCAGGGGAGCTGAACGCCAAGATTGGGACTTCTAAAATTGCCGAAATGGCAGCGCTGGGCAGAACGTTCAATCATATGCTTGATCAAATTAAGCTGCTTCTGCGGCAGCGAGAGGAACAAGAGCAAGCGAAGCGCAAAGCAGAGTTTGCTGCCTTGCAGTCGCAAATTAATCCGCACTTTCTTATAAATACATTGAATGCCATCAAGCTAATGGCGCTGATCAGCAAGGCGGACAACATCCGTAACATGACCAATGCTCTGATGCGTCTCGTATCCTCCTCATTTAACCGAGGCGGCGTGCTTATCCGTTTTTCCGATGAAATCGCTAATTTAAAGCATTACCTCTACATCATGGAAATTCGTTACGGTAACAAATTTGAAGTTGAATGGCATATCGATCCACGGGCAGAATCGAAGTATTTACTCAAGCTGCTCATTCAACCGATTCTGGAAAATAGCATTGTACACGGTATGGCTGGCAAAGAAACAAGTGGTAAAATCGTGATCCAAGCCTCTATTCACGAAGGAAGCTTGCACATTGTGATCTCCGATAATGGCGAGGGGATGACAGATGAGCAACTAGAGAAGTTCCGCACTAGGCGCAGTCCCCATACGTTTACAGGCATGGGCGTTGCGAATGTCCATCACCGGATTCAACTGCACCATGGCGAGGATTACGGCATTATTTTAACAGTAAATGAACCTAAAGGAACGAAAGTATCGATGAAAATACCGATTATTCATCGTGATCAGGAAGAAGAGCGTCCGCTTCAGTTGGAAGCTTAATGCAGTTCATAAAAGATCAACTTCATAGCCGAAAAGATCATTTGGATACGTTTTCATCCCGTGTATGATAAAGACAGGTTAAACAACTAACCGAAATAACGAAACATTCATTGGAGGGGTTTCAAGAATGGGGAAAAGTAAATTAGTAAGCACGATGCTAGTGGGCGGACTTGTTATGCTGAGTGCATTGACAGGATGCTCCAAGGATACGGCAACACCCGCAGCTGCTTCAGTCAAACCAGCCGAAAGCAAAGCGGCGGCAGCGACGCCAAAACCAGCGGATCCCGTTAAGTTGAAGCTTGCGATGTGGGATGCCAAAGGCGACCTGAAGTTCTGGACAGACAAAGTGAAGGAATACACGAAGTTGAAGCCGAACGTGACCGTAGATATTGAGATGGTGCCAGATAACGGCGGTCAATACTTGAAGGTACGATTAGCTGCTAATGATTTGCCAGATCTGTTCTACCTCAAACCTGCGCATATGCAAATTTACAAACAATCCCTTCTTCCACTCGATGACTTAGCAGGGGCGAAGAATAATAAGTTTCCAGCGAAAATTGATGGGAAAATATTAGGTGCACCGCTTGTTTCTTTCTCGGAATTTGTCTACTTTCACCCAAGTATCTTCAAAGAGTTGAACTTGGACGTGCCGAAAACGATGCCAGAGTTCTTGTCTACGATGGAGAAAATTAAAACGAATGGTAAATATACACCTATCGCAATTGGCGGCAAGGAAGACTGGACGTTCTATCCATTCATGGAGTTCGGCCCTCACATTCTGTCTGGGGATGAGAACTACTTAGCGAATTTAGCCAAGACGCCAGAGCCGTTCGGAGAGGGCAGTACATTTGATAAAGCTGGGAAGATCATCAAAGAAATGTCCACAAAGAAGTTGGCAGGACCAGATGCCCTATCCATATCCTTTGATCAGTCCACACAGTTGTTTGAATCTAAAAAAGCAGCAATGATCGCAGCAGGTCAATGGTACTACGGAGACTACGCGACGAAAGTAAAAACGGATGAAGACCTTGGTGTATTCCCACTTCCTTTCCGCAGTACAGAAAGCGAGCCACTAACATCCATGACCGTATCCGATATGAATATCGGGATTAACAAAAACAGTAAAAATGTAGAAGAGGCGAAAGCATTCTTCGACTGGATGTTCAGTAAAGATGTGTACCAATCCTTCATTAATACGGCGCAACAATTTTCAACGATCAATGGTGTGAGTACGGACCTTCCTTTCTTTAACAAATGGACAGAAAAGTATCCGTTTAAACCATTTATCTACTCAGCAACGGATGAAGGCTTTGCCAAAGTGAGCGGTGCGGCACAATTTGATTTCAAAAAAGCTGCGCAGGAAATATACGCGGGTAAACCGATCGACACCTTGGAGAAAGAACTGAACAACAAGTGGAAGAAAGCGGTTGAATCGAACAAATAGGTAATTACATAGAGGGTACTATCTGAGCGATTGGAATAGTGCCCTCTCTTGTATACAGGAGTGATTATATGAATTATCGCATGCAGCAGAAAGTCGTCATCGTTTCGTTTCTATTCGTACCTGTTGCGCTTTTGCTTCTGTTTCTGATCTATCCGACTTTGCAGTTGTTTCGCTACAGCTTCACGAGTTGGGATGGGTATAGCCCAAGTTTTAAGTACATTGGCTTGAACAATTATAAGCAAATGCTGTTTGATTTCCCTGAAGCTTGGCATGCCATTCGAAACAACGTCACGTATTTTATGCTACATGCCATTGCCATCCCGCTTGAAATCATTATGGCTGTTCTCTTAACAAGAGCACTGCGAGGGAGTGCGTTTTTCCGCTTCTCGGTGTTGATGCCTTACATTATCAATGGTATCGCGGTAGCATATATGTTCAGCTACATTTATAATCCGATCAACGGTCCATTGAATGAGCTTTTGAAAGCGATGGGGCTTGAATCATGGATTCAAAGCTGGCTGAGCGATGCGAAGATCGTGAATTATTCCTTGGTCGTTGTTTCTTTATGGCGTTACAGCGGCGTGCATATCGTGTTGTTTCTAGCTGGACTGCAATCGATTCCGAAAGATCTGTATGAAGCGGCAGAAATTGATGGGGCTAACTTTTGGCAGCAGCAAAGGTATGTAACGCTCCCAGGTATCCGACGTGTGATCGAAATTATTTTGTTCATGAATGTATCTGGAGCCCTTCTGCAGTATGACATTCCGCTGGTTATGACGAACGGCGGTCCAGGCAGTGCAAGCAGCACATTTGGACTCTTTTCACTCCAAACGGCATTTACTTACAACAATTACGGTCTGGCCTCAGCGATGGCAGTTATTCTTTTACTTATGATAATTATTTTCTCATCGTTGCAAGCATGGATCGTGAAAGACAGGAGTGAGGCTTAGCATGGAACGTGCACTTTCGCTTGAACCAATGAGAAAGCAGCCGCTGCCAAGCCGTACACGATCGATGAGCAAACAGCGTGTAGCTGCTAATATCGTGTACTATATGCTTTTTTCGCTCATGGCTATTCTGATATTCGTACCTATTTTACTCGTTGTATTTGGTTCTTTTAAAACGAATTTGGAGCTTGCCGAAACGTCGCCGTTTTCGCTTCCGAAGAGCTTTTTTCATATCGACAATTACGTGAGTGCTTTGAAAGAAGGCAACATGATTCGCGGGCTTGGTAACTCGTTCCTGCTTGTCGTGTTGAGTATGCTTGGCAATATGCTGCTCGGGACGATGACCGCATTTGTGCTCAATCGGTTTCAGTTCCGGATGAAAAAGTGGATTCTCCTCCTTTTCATGATGGCGATGATTATTCCGGCTTACACGACAGAAATTGCCCGCTTTCAGCTCTTGCATACAATCGGCGTTTATAATACGCTCGGGGCACCGCTTCTTATTTATATTGGAACGGATATTATGCAGATTTACATTTACATGCAATTTCTCGAAAAGATTTCGGTACAGCTTGATGAGAGTGCTATGCTGGATGGTGCTTCTTATGTTCGAATCTTCCGCTCGATCATTTTCCCGCTGCTGCTGCCTGCAACGGCAACACTGGCGATTCTAAAAAGTGTAACGATCATGAATGATATCTTCGTTCAGCAGTTATATATGCCTGACAAGAAACTGGCGACGCTGGCTACTTCCTTAACTTCATTCGTGAGTACACGCAGTTCAGACTTGTCTATGCTCTGTGCAGGTATTATTATCGTTTTATTGCCGAGTGCCATCTTCTATATCGTTTTTCAAAGGTATATTTTTAAAGGACTTATGGATGGCGCGGTGAAAGGATAAATACGAAGGAATCAACTTCACGGATGGGGGATGGACAGGTTGTTTAAAATGATGATTGTCGACGATGAACCGCTTGTTCGTCTAGCGCTTCAACATATGATCGACTGGGATAGCATGGGCATCCAGGTGGTTATTGAAGCGGGCGATGGTATGGAAGCTCTGGCTATTCTGGAGCAGCACGGCGATATCGATCTGATGCTGCTTGATATTGAGATGCCCAGACTGGGCGGCATTGAGCTGCTGCGAGCGCATCCGGCAATTGTACAGAAGCGAAGACCTGTTGCCATCATGCTGAGTGCCTACAGCGAGTATAGTTATGTCAGAGAAGCCTTCGTGCTTGGCGCAATTGATTTCATCGTGAAGTCGGATATGGATGAGGAACACCTCGTTCCTGTTGTTTTGAAGGCACTCAATGAGCTTCGAACGCAGGAGACGTCAACGTCTGTTGTCGAACGTATGGATGAAGAGATCGACCGGAAAGGTGAATCCATTCGGCAGCTCATATCCATCAATCCACAGCAGGATGTATCAGCCTATGCTGCTGCAGGGGCTGGTATCACAGAGTGGCTCGAAGAATCGAATCAGTTGGTTGCCGTGATTACCATTTCGCAAGGCTCATCTGAGGGGGCAAGGACAGGGAGAAGCTTAAGAGATGGTCAGACGCAGCGGTTTATCATGCAGTCTGTGCAAACTGTTCTGGACGCCATGTCAATGAAGCATCTCTTATATGGGAAGAGCCAGTCCGAATATGTACTATTCTGTTCATTCGCAGCATTTCGAAGTGAAAGTATGATTCGAGAAAAAGTGCAGGCTGCCTTCTCCATGATTCAAACGCGACTCAATCAATATGTCAATGTGTCCGTCTCGATTGGGATTAGCGATCTAGCAAACGGCATGAAGGTTTGGTTCCGGTTGTATCAGCAAGCAGCCCATTTGGCCTCCATGAGTTATTTTGCCGGATTTAATAAAGTGTTCTATCCTGAAAGCTGTATGGAGCTGGGGAAGTACGGTGCTGAGAGCGGAATTGAGCATGCCCGTAAGTTGCAGGTTGCGTTGAAATCAACAGGAGCAGGCATTGCACAGCTGCTAGAGCAAAGTAACGCCCAGTTATGGTCGAAGGAATTTGAGCAGATGGAGCTGCTGCTTGGGCAAACATGGGGCTGGAGACCGCAAGATGTCCACACCGCGTTTGAGGATTTGCTTTGGGAGCTTGGCGGGCTGCTGTATCGAAAAGGGATTCGTTGGGATGACCTCGACGAAGAACTCCAGCATCCTTTTGAATATATGAAGAGTTTGGAGACATTGGATGAAACGAAAACCTGGCTGCAGCGCCTGTGCAGTCAGTTATTTCAACACATTCACGGCATGACGATAGAGGCTAACTATAGCGGTGTCGTCACACTAGCCAAGCAATTTCTGGATCTCCATTATACGGAGGACGTCAACCTCACGTTGATCAGCGAAATGGTTGGGGTTAGCGAAGGCTATTTAAGCAAGCAGTTTACCAAAGAGGTCGGTTGTAATTTTATCCACTATTTAACCAATTTACGCATTGAGGAATCGAAACGGTTAATGAAAAAGAAGGGCAGTAAAATTACGGATATTGCTGAAACGGTCGGGTATTTGAATGTCGAGCATTTCAGCAGAATGTTCAAGAAAACGACGGGATACAGCCCGAAGCTGTATCGGGAGAGTTTGATGAACGGGTAGTGGACTGTGGAGCATTAAGAGTTTTCAGTAGTCATTGTTTTCAGCTTACGATACGTGCTGGGAGATTGTCCGAATGCTTTCTTAAATAGCTTGGAAAAGTGAAACTCATCATAAAAATGCAGCTTGGCTGCAATTTCTTTCAATGATAAGCTAGTGGTTTCGAGAGCAACTCTCGCAGACGCTAGCTTTAGTTTTAGTAGATAATCGGTAGGCGACAGGCCTGTCAGAGTACGGAAGCGGGTGAAAAAGGTCGTCCGTGACCATCCGCTAAGTTGGAGCAGGTCTTCAATTCGAATCTGTTTGTCCAAATTCCGATGGATATAGATGAGGATTTGGTTGAGCTCCGTATGATAGGTATGTCCAACCACGGAATGTTCCCTTGTAAACAGCAACATAATTTCTTGCAAGAGGATGTTGGAAGCATACGCGTGGCCAAGAGGTTGAACAATCAAACTGTCAATCATCCGTTCGCATAATTGTATGGCTTCTGCCATTTTGCCAGTAGAGATAACTTCCCTTATCGGAAGCTTTAGATTTCGGGTCATATTCAGTTGGCTGAAATCTATAAAATAAAACTTCCAATCATTATTCACACATTTGTACATGGCAGGAATGCCGCTCTCCACGAAGAAAAAGGTGTTTTTATCCAGCTCATACGTCCGATTGGCTATTCGTATGCTGCCATTTCCATTATATGTGATAAATAATCCTGGGAATTGAAAGCCCTCTCGTTGTAATACTTCATAGCTATTGTCAGCACGAACCTTCCAGATGGAGTGAAGTACGGGTGTAGGAACGTCGTTCTTTTCTAACTCGTAGGGGATGTTGATAAAAGTCATGGTAGTGACCTCCATTTGATTGATGTTGTACGATTATACATGAAATGATAACGCAAATCCATGGTTAGAACCATCTTTTCCTCCTATACTTAGACTATAAGTAAGAAACAACGAGGAGCGTGGATCCACATGTTAGTGAAGGTAGGCAACCGCGAATTAGAATTGCATGGAGAGCATTTAACTGAACTAAGAAGTTCCAATGATATTATTCATGATATAAGAGCTTTGCGTGAGCGAATGGAGGAGGACGGGTACTTACTTATTCGCGGATTCCATGATCGGGACAAGGTGTTGGAAGCTCGTAAGAGTATCTTGGAGAAGATGGCTCAGATGGGGAAACTAGATCGCGACACACAGCTTGAAGAGGGTGTGATGGCCGATGGCAGCAAAACCATTTTCATGGGGGGCACGAATGAAGATTTGCCTGCACTCTTGAACGTCTTGAATGGCGACCATATTATGCGCTTCTTTGATGAGTTTCTTGGAGACAAATCGTTAACCTATCACTATAAGTGGCTGCGAGCCGTTGGGAAAGGTGATTTTACAGGGGCGCACTATGATATTGTGTATATGGGGAGAGGAACCCAGAATGTCTATACGGTATGGTCCCCGCTGGGAGACGTACCTTATGAGATGGGCGGTCTAGCCATTTGCCTCGGCTCACATCGTTTCGAGAAATTGAAGGCATCCTATGGCTCCAAGGATTCTGATCGTGATGGGGTTAATCACTATACGGACGATCCGCTGTTCATAACGGAGAAATTTGGTGGTAAATGGGCAACGACGGAATTTCAGGCAGGGGATGTGCTCATTTTCGGTATGTTCTTGATGCACTGTTCTCTCGAAAATACGACGAATCAATACCGGATCAGTGTAGATGCGAGGTATCAGTCGATGAACGAGAAGGTAGACGAAAGATGGAGCGGTAAGAAACCGAAGGGCCATTCCAAATAAGGAGATTGCAGCGCCCTCAAGTCTCACATGAGTTTGGTCCGCCAGGCTACATGCCGACAATCCCCTTACGAATGAGCCAGTGAGTGATTTATGGACGACATATCTATGGATGGCTGATCGGCTGCGTGAAACATGCGTGTGATTTAATGGGATGGGAGTTACGTAATTCCCCTGTGCGCCAGATGAATAGATGGATTTTCTCCAGTTAAATAATGGGATTTTCCGAGCAAAAGCAGAATAGATGGAAAACCTGTAGTTAATCGTAACCATTTAACACGATTTGAACAAAAGAGGCAGTTTTACCTACATGTTTTCCAGTTAAATCGAATTTATGAGGGAATTTCTCGTAAATAGCTGTATGTTTTCCAGTTAGTACAACTATCTTACACACTTGCCTCACTAAACTTGCAAACACGTGTTGCGATTAGGTACACCTTTAAAAACAAGATTGAAAACTTAGAATTGTAGCCATAACCAAAAAAAGCTAGAATGAAAAATATGGCAATTATCGAAAGTGTATAGCGATGGTAATAAAGCATTAACAGCTGAGGAAATTTTGTTGTTGTCGAAGTAAGTTGATTTTGGTGGAAAAACGTTCCTAGGAGGGAATAGCAAAAATGAACACAAGTAAACGACTTGAAGAACGATTGACGCCACTTCTTAAAAGTATTATGGAAAAGGGACCGGTGGGCTGCGCCTGTACCGTTGTGCAGCGAGGAGAAGTCATCTACAACGAAACCTTAGGTTATGCGGATTTGGAGAAGAAGAAAGCGATCACGCCAGACTCGATCTATCGGATCTATTCGATGACGAAGGTCATCACTTGCGTAGCGGCACTGATGCTGTATGAGAAAGGGCTTTATCTACTTAACGATCCATTGGAGGACTACCTGCCGGAGTTCAAAAATCAGCAGGTGCACCGAGATAACGAATATGGCACCAAGTCTATCTCTCCTGCAGCGGGTCCGATTCTCATCAAAGATCTGTTCACGATGACCTCAGGACTTACCTACGGTGGAGACGGCACGGAGACCGAACGGAAAACCCGCATCATCATGGAGAACGAGAATGCGACAGAGGATATGCGGTCTTTGTCCAAAGCATTGGCGTCCGTTCCGCTGGATTTCGATCCTGGCACACGCTGGAAGTATGGTTCAAGTCACGATGTCTTAGCCGCATTGATCGAAGTTCTGTCTGGACAAACACTCGGAGAGTTTCTGCAGAAGGAAATTTTTGATCCGCTAGGGATGACAGACACATCTTTCCGAATATCGGAGGACAAGCGGGATCGTCTCTGCGCCATCTACGATCGTGCAGAAGACGGCACGCTTAAGCCGACAACAAGGATGGACTCACGTTACCAAGCCGGATGCCGTAATGAAAGCGGCGGAGCTGGCCTGCTTTCGACGATTGGGGATTACAGCCGGTTTGCTCAGCTGCTCGCGAAAGGCGGGGAGTATGAAGGGGTGCGGATTCTTAGTCCGAAGACGATTCAATTGATGGCGACTAATCATTTAAGTCCGCAGCAGCTTAAGGATTATAACTGGCAGCAGTTGCGTGGTTATGGGTATGGTTTAGGCGTCCGTGTCATGAACGATCCTGCAGCCGGTGGCATCAACGGCTCCATTGGTGAATTCGGCTGGGCGGGCCTTGCTGGGTCGTACTTGTTGATTGATCCGAAGGAAGAACTGTCCGTCGTGTACATGCAGCAGATGATTCCAAGCCTTGAGCCCTACATTCATCCCCGATTGCGAGCAGCGATTTATGGGGCATTGGGCTAAAGAGGAAATTCTTGTGGACCCAGCCTCATTGGCTGGGTTCTTTTTTAGATTAAACCTAATAACGGGAGCGCGACACGTTGGTCCATTAAGTCCGTTGTTATCCAACATTGTACTGATGGGTGAGCGCGGTAAGGGACTAGCCGTCCCATCTTAATAGATTTCGCGCTTGCCAGGACTAAAGTGCTGTGAAAGGGAACCACGTTCCGTATCTTCGGCAAGGTCCGGAGATTATAAGAGATATCACGATTCAGTAGGCGCGCGGGTACCCCTAAAGCTTCTTCATAACTTCAAAAATGCGCAAATCATTAATCGTTTGGATAACCATCGTCGAATCGGGCATTTGGAATTTCTTCAGAATAGAATTGATCTGCTTCTTGATCGTTTCATACTCCACACAGCGTTCTTCGGCTATTTGCTTCCGCTTCTTGCCTTCGCATAACAGCCTTAGCACTTGTAATTCACTGGGTGTAAGCTCCGAAATGATATGAATAACATTCAGCAGGGAGCTCTCAACTCGCTTCACACGAACAAATTCTTCGCGTATCTTCTCGGCGATCATCGGGCGGATAGGCGAAGCATTCACGAAGGCGGAGCGCACGGCTTCCATGATCTCGACATCAGCAGCATTTTTGAGCAAATAGTCGGTGATGCCCGTCTGGAAGGCCGCGAAAATAAAGTTCTCGTCCTTGTGAACGGTGAGTACAATAATTTTCATCCGAGGGTATTTTTCGTTAATTAATTTCGCCGCTTGAATACCTGCAAACTGGGATTCCATCTCGATATCCATGAGAATCACATCTGGTTGATGAAGCGCTGCTTGAATTACCGCATCATGTCCCGATGAAGCACGCGCCACACAGGCAAATTCATCATGTTTGGCAAATGTCCTTTCCAGCCTTCTGAGGTGGGCTTCCATGTCATCGGCGATGAGAATACGGATAGGTTGTTGTGTCATTGTGCAGTCCTCCCTTTCGTCAGCTGTCTAATTCTTTAGATAATCGGCAGGAACACCGTAAAGGTCGTTCCAACGTCTTTCTTGCTCTCTACGACAATCTTGCCATCGTGGCCTAGGATGATTTTATGACAGTAGGACAAGCCGATCCCCCAGTTGTTTACCGATGCTTTCGTGGTAAAAAAAGGATCGAAAATCGCCTCCAGATGCTCCTCGGGAACGCCAGGGCCATTATCGGCAATCCGGATAGTCGCCCAGCCGTTCTGCTGACTCCGTTCGACTACAATGCGGCCGTCATCCCGGAACTGCAGGGATTCGCTGGCATTGAGGAGCAGGTTATAGATGGCTTCAGTCAAATGGCTGGAATCTATATAACTAGTAGCGGGTAGTAGGTCAGGCACATAGTCGACTTGGCAACCAATAGCTTGTTCGCTTAACCGAGCAATAGCCTGCCCAACCGGAAGATCGATGGACATCGGCTGGAGATTCAGGTTCATATTTTTCAACTTGTCTGCGGCTTCGTTAATACTGGTGAGTGCCGACTGCGACGATTGTAAGATCAGGTCAAGACTATATACGGATTCGCTGTCCGCCTGATGGCGTTCTTTCAGATAGGTCGCTTCGGACTGTATGCCGATCAGATGATTTTTGAGGGCATGTGTAAAAGCACGCGTTCCGAGCGTAGCCGTGTCGATGCTTTTATTGATTTGAATATCGCGGTTTTTGCGGTAATTCTCAATCGAGTTAAATTTGTACACCAGGTAAATCATCAAGATTAGTGTTAAATAAATGGCAAAAGGAAATACAGGTAGTAAGATCGACTGATAGCCAAGGGGTGGCTGCAGATAGTTGAAATATCCTTTCAAATACGTTTCCTTGACCAATACTTTCGGGGCCCATGAGAAAATAAATAAATGGATCACAACGAGCGGAATAAAGAGTAGAACATGATACAATGTTAAGTTTTTGATAAACCTAATTTTCGGATAATTCAAATAATAGTTGATGAGCACGCCAAAAGCAACAAAAAGTATGAGGTAACGAAGGCTCATTAAGACATTTTCGATCGTGTTCAAGACCAGCAGGCTGTTGATCCAATGGCTGAGTACAAGATGAAAAGCGGGATCATAATAAGCCGTCTCGATGATAAAAAAGAGTGAGATGCCGCCATAAACGAACCGCTGCTTTGAAAGGCTAAGACTGCGGGTGAAGGCGATGGCAAAGCCAAGCAGCGAGCAGTAGAATAGTCCTACGCCGACGTTCAGCATGCGAATGAGCCAATTGGGGTTAAATTTGGTCAGAACCAAGTAATTCCATGTGCCAGGGCTGAAATCAAAGAAACTGTGAATGACATTGAAGTAGTAATTAAATTTACTTAGGTATAACGTGAACGATACGAATGAAAGTACCCAACCGATAATAATGCCGTACATGAAGCGGGTTGACGCATGGTTTAGTTTTTTGTATGTGAATAAAATGGTGAAAATAAGCAGGACTAACGTAACGAACAGCATGGGGTCACTTCCTTCTCAGCAGCCAAAGGGGGGAATAAAACATTCACCTGTCAGACTCCTTGGCATCTACGTATAATTCAAATTAAGAAAACGCAAACAAATCATATCAAAAAAAGGGTGAGTGTCCAATGAAAAAAAGTTTGAAGCTTGGTGTGACTGGCACATTGTTGATGGGATTGCTGGCAGGATGCGGCTCTGCTGGGACAACGACGGGAGATAAAAATACAACTTCCCCGGATGCGAAAGCAGCACAAGTCAATTTGAAAGCAACTGTACTTACGGATGATTTGGAAACGTTTAAAACGGCTTATGCCGACTTTAGCAAAGAGAATCCGAATATTCAAGTGCAATTCGAAACGATTCCACAAGCGCAGTATTACGAAAAGCTTCGCATGCAGCTCTCCACCGGGGAGGATATCGATGTGTTCGGCGGTAACATGGATGTTTTCTTGGACACAGGAATTTTAGAGCCTTTAGACGATTATGTAAAGAAAGCAGGTATTGACGTATCTGGCTATGGTCCGCTCTACGATTCGTTAAAAGTAAACGATAAGGTATTCGGACTTCCTTACCGTAAATCCAACTGGATGCTGTTCTATAACAAAACGTTATTCGATCAAGCAGGCGTCGCCTATCCGAAAACAGATATGACATGGAATGAATTCCGTGAATTGGCGAAGAAAATGACGAAAGGTGAGGGCGCTAACAAAATTTATGGCGCATTTTTACATCCATGGGCACAAACGTGGTATATGCAAGGCGTTCAAACTGGTGCTTCGATCATCGATAAAGACTTATCGGCGTTCAAGAAAGGTCTTCAATTCCGGATGGATATGGAAAAAGACGGCTCCATCATGGGCTGGGCAGAGCAAATTACAACTTCTGCTCATTATAATTCCGCATTCCAGAAGGGCAATGTGGCGATGAATCTGATCGGCGATTGGCATGTGGCGCAGCTCAGACAAGCAGAAGCTGAGAAGAAAATCAGCTTTGATTGGGACGTTGTTCCGGTTCCGCATCCGGATGGCGTTGCTGCCAATACAAGCTTGGCCACGCCAGTATCCTTGATGGTGAATAAAAACTCTAAGCACAAAGAAGAAGCGTTTAAAGTGGTTCAATTCATGACCGGAGTAAAGGGTGCAAAGCAATTTGCAGCAAAAGGCTTCCTAACAGGCTTTATCAATGATGAAATTCGCAAGACCTATATTGGCGACGGCAGCTTGAAGCCTAAAAACATCCATTACTTCGTTGAACAGAAGGAATATCCGGAATATCCGCTGCTTCCTGGTGTGAAAAACATCTTGGTGGGTAACGTCTACAAGCAAGAAGGTGAAATGGCCTTAACTGGCGCTCAAACCGTCGATCAAGCGATTCAAAAGATCGGTCAGCGTGTTGCTTCTGAATGGGCAGATAAATATGCCAAGGATTACAAAGCAGGCAAGAAATAAGTCATAGAACAGAAACAGTCGGGCTTCGCCGAATGAAGGTGGAGCTCGATTGCTTCAATAGGGGTGAAGTACTATGAAAGTTAAAAGCAAAGCATTACGACGTAATCGGTTGACAGGGTATACATTTTTGCTTCCCAATATACTTGGATTTTTAATTTTCATTTGCTTGCCAGTGTGTGCTTCCTTCCTTATGAGCTTTACAGAATGGAATGGGTTTGGCGAAATTAAATGGGCTGGCATATCGAATTATACACACTTATGGCGTGATGAAACATTCCGTATCTCACTGCTCAACAGCTTAATTATGACAGCTGTTTCCGTCCCGGTTACATTGTTCCTTGCAATTTTGGCAGCAGTCGCCCTCAATAAAGGGTTGAGAGGCGTTAAAATATTCCGAACGGCGATTTTCCTGCCGCACATTACTGCAACGATTGCCGTCGCGGTCGTTTGGCAGTTGCTTTATAACCCGACCATGGGTCCCATTAACGGGGTTCTTAGAAGCATCGGGATCGATAATCCGCCTATGTGGCTGGCTTCGACACAATGGGCTCTGGTCTCCGTGATTATCGTCAGTATCTGGCATTCCATCGGTTACTACATGGTACTTTACTTGGCAGGCTTGCAGGGGATTCCTAAGGATCTGTATGAAGCAGCTGAAATCGATGGTGCAGGCAAAGTCGCACAATTCCGCAAAATTACAGTGCCAATGTTGTCGCCTGTCATTTTCTTTACGGTGATTATGGGGATCATCAATTCATTCAAAGTGTTTGATCTTGTGTTCGTTTTGACCAAAGGAGGACCAGGTCGTTCAACGCACATGCTGGTTTATGACATTTATTACACGGCCTTCCAACGCTTTGAATACGGCTATGCCTCGGCGATGGCTTACGTGTTATTCACGATTATTCTCATTATTACGTTGATTCAATTTAGAGGACAGAAACGTTGGGTGAACTATTCCTAACGAGCGGATTGCTTTAGAGAAAGGAGAAGCCAGCATGAGTATGCAATTAGAATCAAGTCAGTTAACCATGAGGCTGTCGAAGCGTCCACAGCTTGGCGCAGTAGTGAGAAAAACAGTGTTATATCTCGTTGTTATCGCTGTTGCCTTGTCCATGGTTGTTCCTTTCCTTTGGATGCTTTCCGCATCCGTGAAGTCGGAGGCAGAAATATTCAGCTTCCCAATTCAGTGGATACCTAGCCACTTTTACTGGTCAAATTATAGCAAAGTATGGACGGAGCTTCCTTTCTTCACCTATTACTTGAATACGATCAAAATTGCCGTGCTTACCACGTTGCTGCAAATTATCACATGTTCCACGGCTGCGTATGCGTTTGCCAAAGTGAAATTTCCTGAACGGGATAAATTGTTCTTCTTATATGTAGCGACGATGATGGTACCGTATCAGGTCATGATGATTCCTCAATTTATGTTAATGAAGAAAATCGGGCTCATCGATTCGCATTGGGCGCTGATTCTTCTAGGAGCTTTTAGTCCATTCGGTGTGTTCTTGTTCAGACAGTTCTTCATGGCCATTCCGGAAGAACTCTCAGAAGCGGCCAGAATTGACGGACTAAGCGAGTTCGGCATTTATTCACGGGTCATTCTACCCTTGATTCGACCGGCGATTGCCAGCTTAACGATTTTTACCTTCATGCATGCGTGGAACGACTTCCTCGGGCCTTTAATCTACTTGAATTCGGATAGCTTATTTACGCTCCAGCTCGGTATGCAGCATTTCCAATCGGAGCATGCGACGGAGTATGGGCCGTTGATGGCAGCAGCGGTATGCGCCATTATTCCAACCATTCTGATATACTTTATGGCCCAAGACCATTTCGTCGAAGGGATTTCCGCAGGCGCGGTTAAAGGGTGAGCCCCACATGAAGCCTAATATCATTTATATTTTTGCAGATCAATGGCGAAAGCAAGCTGTTGGTTTTACTGGCGAAGATCCGGTAATCACACCGAATATCGACAAGTTCGCACAGGAGAGCCTGGTATTTAACCATGCGCTCTCTTGTACGCCATTATGCTCGCCGCACAGGGCAGCGCTCATGACAGGTAAGTATCCGCAATCGACGGGGGTTTATACGAACTGTAAAATCGGTGCGGACGTCATGCTGAGTCCCGATGAGGTAGGTGTCGGAGATGCGCTGAAGGCTGCGGGGTATCAGACTGGTTATATCGGTAAATGGCATTTGGATTTACCTGAGCAGAATAGGTGTCCAGAGCCTGAATCTGGTGCGCGTGAGTGGGATGCTTATACACCGCCAGGGCCCAAACGACACGGCTTTGATTTCTGGTATTCGTACGGTGCGTATGATCATCATCTGAAACCGCATTATTGGAAAGACACGCCGGAGATGATTCAAGTCGACCAATGGTCATTGGAGCATGAGACCGATGTGGCGTTGGACTTTATTCGGGCCAAAGGCATGGGAAAAAACGTAGAGCCGTTTGCGTTATTTGTCTCTTGGAATCCGCCGCATAGTCCCTTCGAACTTGTACCTGAACGCTACAAGGAGCTCTATCGTGGACGGGAATTGAGCTTGCGTCCGAATGTGAGCTCGGAGCAGCTTGCAGCGCATACAGGTGAGCCTTTTGAGAGCGGGGATGAAGCGCTGCACAGGTACACCCGTGACTATTTCGCTGCTGTGTCTGGGATGGATGAGCAGTTCGGCCGAATTTATAGGGAAATTCAAGATCTTGGACTTGCTGAGAACACGCTGATCGTGCTCTCGTCGGATCACGGTGAGCTAATGGGCTCCCACGGCCTTATGGCCAAGCATTCCTGGCATGAGGAATCCATTGCGATCCCTTGTTTGATGAGCTGGAGAGGCACGATTGGGCAGGGCAGCACGGATATGCTTTTTAACAGTGTGGATATTATGCCTACGTTACTCGGGCTTGCTGGGATCCCGGTGCCTACGTCAGTTGAAGGACTTGATCTGTCCGGTGATCTGCTTGGAACGAGCCATTCTGACATTTCTTCTGCCTTCATCTGTGCCTTCCCTGGAAGGAAGGATGCAATTGAACTCTTCGCTTCCGCTGGCTTAGACAATCGGAGATTTGGCTGGCGGGGAATCCGCACAAGCAAGTACACCTATGTCGTGCATAGAGGGTATGCGCCTGGCGCAGAAGTGCAGCGTTTATTTTATGAACATGAAAAGGACCCTTATCAACTCAACCCTGCCCTATTTAGCGAGCGGCCACAGACGGAGCTTCTGATGTCACTAGAGGAAGAACTGCAAAGCTGGTTAGATCGTACGAATGATAAGTTTGAACTGGGATGAGGGTTGACATAACGAAGAGGGAACGGGCAAACAGAGAGGATGACAGGGATGTGGCGTGAAGCAATTGAAGATGCAATCGGCAAAATTCGCCGGAACTTGGAGCAGCATCCAGGCACTTTTCCGCATATTACCAATGAGAAGCGGTATGCCTGGTCTGCGAATGAAGATTGGATTGAAGGGTTTCATACAGGTCTTACTTGGCTGAGCTATGAGTACAGTCATGATACATTCTTCCAAGATCAAGCGAAGCAGCAAGTAGCGGATTTTAAACAGCGGCTGGAAGCGAAAATTTGCTTAGAGCATCACGATATCGGCTTCTTGTACGGACTATCGGCATTAGCCGGATGGATCGTAGAGAAGGACGAGCGTGCTCGTGATCTGGCTCTGCAAGCGGCGGATCATTTGTTAGGTAGATGGCGGGAGCAAGGCGGATTTTTGCAAGCATGGGGTCCGGAAAACGATGAGAAAAATGGCGGACGCATCATTATTGATTGCTTACTGAATTTGCCATTGCTATATTGGGCAACTGAAGTGACGGGGCAACCGAAATATGCGGAAGTTGCCTACAAGCAGGCGGAGCTGTCCAGACGGTATCTGGTGCGGGGCGATGATTCTTCGTATCATACGTTTTATTTTAATAAGGAAACCGGAGATCCGCTGGGCGGAGGCACCCATCAAGGCTATACAGATGGCTCGACTTGGACGCGCGGTCAGGCGTGGGGAATCTACGGATTCGCACTTTCTTTCCGTTACACCAAAGATGCTGCTTTCCTGCAAACGGCTAAACGGTTGTTAACATATTTCCTTGATCATTTACCAGAAGATCATATTGCTTATTGGGATTTCAACGTGCCGATTGAAGCGAATACGAGTCGCGACAGCTCGGCATCGGCCATCACGGCTTGCGGAATGCTGGAACTGCTAGACCTTATTCCGGAAGAAGATGCAGATCGCAGCTGGATCCAGCACGGACTGAATCAAACCATGAATTCCCTTGTGAACTCGTATGCAACCATTGGCGAAGAAGCGGAAGGCTTGCTGAAGCACGGTTCCTATCATGTGAGAGGCAATAACGGCTTGGACGACTATATGATTTGGGGCGATTATTACTATTTGGAAGCCTTAATGCGTATGGAACGCGGAATCCCAGGTTACTGGTACGAACGGAAGACGAAGTAATAGGCGAAGACAACTAGAAGGGCGCACAGTTTATATAATGTACGTTCTTCTTTTTTTGATCAAAGAGTTACTACATTTATCGATCCTGGAGGTCATGTATGGTTCTATCAATCAAGAAATGGTTAGCTAGTGTCATGGTTGTTGCGATATGTTTCTCAATTGGGTTTCCAGGGGGCGGTAGGTTGCCAAGGTCTATGGCTGCTGCTACCGTGCATGTTAGTGTGAATTATGATGAAAGTACAACTGTGAAAGACACAAAGATATACAATGGGACAACGTACAATGGCACGATTGGAGGAGCCTGGGGGACTTATAATTCTGCTGCTAATACAGATTATGTCATGATGACACAAGCTCCATTACGTACGGATTATAGTCTCAAGATGGTTTCCAATGCAACAAACATCAATACGGGAAGAAACAACTTAGGCGGATCCGTAGCAGGAAATACCGGGATTTCGGGTAATCTTGTGTTCGAAGCTTCTGTCTATATGAATAGTACCCAGCATCGCAGGGATATTCAATTCAGAAGTTTAAATGCGCCCGTTCCTGCCTCGGCAACGACGAATGTCTCTGTCATTTCGTTTGATAACACAGGGAAAATAAGGGATGCGAATAATCTAGCGTTGGCCAACTATGAAGCCAATACGTGGTACCGATTGAAACTATTTATTGATAACGCTTCCAGAAAAATTAGTTACTTTGTTAATGATCAACTTCTAGGAGAAGCCTCCCTTCCAGCGGCATGGTTGAATATCAGACATATCTATTTGTATCAATATTTTAAAAGTGGAGTTCTGGGTGAGTGGTATGTGGACGATTTAAAACTCTCGGATTATGTACCCGTCTCAGGTCTAACTACCTCGCTTGATGCACTTGAATTAGCAGAGACGTCCAGTTCCACCATCACGGCAACTACCCTACCAGTAGATGCATCTGATCAACGTTTCTTATGGCATGTGGGCGATCCAACCGTTGCTACCGTCACTTATGGCTTGGTTAGCGCAGTAAAGGAGGGCAACACGACCGTTACGGTAAGCACTTATGGAGGCGCATTCACGAAAACGATTCCGATAACCGTCACCAAACCAGTCCTATTGACCAACATTACCTTACCCAACCAAGCTTCCTTGGTTGAAGGGAAAACCCTTCCGTTACAGGTCACATTCCAACCTGATAACGCGACGAATAAAAAGCTGATTTGGCAATCATCTAATACGAATATTGCAACCGTAGAGACGAATGGAATCGTAACCGGAATTGGTGAAGGCCATGCAACGATTACGGCTACATCGGAATTAAACGATGCGCTTACAAGTCATACAGCGGTAACCGTAACACCGTTTATTCCTCTTACAAGTGTAAGTTTTACGAATGCGCCATTGCAAATGACCAACTATGATACCTTGCAATTGGAAGCTGTCGTTGAGCCAGCTAACGCAACCGATAAGCTGCTTACATGGCAATCTACTAATTCAAGTATTATACGTGTTGATGAGAATGGACTTGCAAGGGCATTGAAAGTAGGCACGGCAACCATCACAGCAACTTCTTCCAATGGTAAGCAAGCATCGGCTACGATTGAAGTTAAGGCTCCCGTGCTGAAGGATCCGCAAGAATACGATAAGCTTAGAATTCGCTGGAAGGAAACGATTACGGGCAAAGACTCTCTAGACGTTACTAATAGTGAGATCAAAAGCAGAATTGATAACAATGCAGCGAAAGCACAATTGTATTGGGATAGTATGCAATTGAATGGTGCCAGTACGACGGTATGGACAGAATTAGTGCCTTCCGCTTCGGATTCAACGTTCGTACTCGATCACTATACACGCTTGAAAGCGATGGCACAGTCATATGCAACGAAGGGAACACAGCTCACGAACAACCCTGCGTTAAAGGCAGATATTCTTCAAGCTATGGATTGGATGCTAGATCATCTATACACGAACACAGGGGTGGAGTTTGGGAATTGGTGGAACTGGGATATCGGTACTCCAACTCGCTTAGCGGATATTCTTATCCTCATGTATGACGATTTGACGCCAGAGCAAATTGCCAGAAATACGGCAAGCATCGATCATTACATTGGAGATGTAAGTTTACCTACTTTTACACAGGTAGGGGCCAATCGTTCAGATATTATGTTGATTGAAACGAGATTGGGTCTTGTTGAGAAAAACTATGATCGTCTTATTCATGCGCGTGATGGACTGACGCCTCTTTTTGATTATGTGACAACGGGCGATGGTTTCTATGAGGATGGTTCATTTATTCAGCATAGCAAAATTGCTTATACAGGTAGTTATGGTGAAGTGCTTATTAATGGGATGGGCAATTTGCTGCTGTTATTGAATGGGAGCACTTGGCAGCCTGTCGTTCCTGAGGTAGAGCATGTTTATCGATGGATTCAAGAAGGATATGCTCCGGTCATGTACAAAGGTCAGATCTTGGATATGACACGTGGACGTGCGATCGTTAGGAAGGGCTTAGATGCCTATGGATCAGGCCAAAATATTTTAATCGGTATGTCCCGTATCGCGCAAACGGCTTCAGAGGACAGGGCTGCCTATTTAAAGAGCTTCATTAAATATCACTTCCAGTTTCTTTTGTCTAGAGGGCTGACATACAGTCAACTTCCTTTTGATTTGGCGGATACGATTAAAGAATGGATGGAAGACCCAGCTATTCAACCTATAGCTGAACTGCCAGAACATTTTGAAATGAACGCGATGGCTCGCAGCATACATGTAGGTGATGGCTATCTATTTGGCGTAAGTAAGAGTTCGAAGCGAATCGCAACCTACGAATTAACGAATGGTGAAAATGCGAAAGGCTGGTATACCGGTGATGGCATGACCTATCTGTACAACAATGATTTATCGCAGTACACGGATAACTATTGGGCAACGCTTAATTGGTATCGTTTACCAGGGACGACCGTCGTTGTTAGACCTAGAACGTCAGACCAGTACCAATATGGCGATGGGGAATCATCTCCTGCGAACGCTTGGGCTGGTGGCGCGGTATTAGGTAAATATGGTGTAACGGGCATGAATTTAATTCAGAATGGCACACAGCTGAAAGCGAATAAGTCGTGGTTTACTTTTGACAACGAAATTATTGCCTTAGGTTCGAATATTACAAGTACAGATAATAAGCGTGTAGAGTCGATCGTAGAACAGCGAAAGCTCTCTGGAAATAATACGAATGAACTTTATGTGAATGGGGAGCCCAAGAATGGATTCTTTGGAGAAGAAACCCTGGAGCATCCTGAATGGGTTCATTTGCAAGGCAATGTGGCAGGTGCCGATATTGGCTACGTCTTCCCGGGTACACAATCACTGAAACTGATGCGTGCGGAACAAGAAGGACGATATTCGGATACAAGCCTGAGCAATCCGCCTGAAACAACGGTACCTACGGAGCTGTTAACAAATAATTATTTGACCATGTGGTTTGATCATGGTTCGAATCCAACCAATGACAGCTATCAATATGCTATCTTGCCTAATGCGAGCAAAAGCGAAACCTCAGCGTATGCTTCGTCTCCGGATTACACGGTTCTGGCTAATTCGCAGGACGTTCAAGCGGTTCGTGAGAACAAGCTGGGCATGACTGGCTTCAATTTCTGGAAGGATAAAATGACTTCCGTTGACGGCTTAACGTCAAATAGCCAAGCATCTGTCATGATGCATGGAAACAAAATTACTGGTGTATACGAGATTTCAGTTGCTGATCCAACGCTGGAGAATAATGGGTTCATTGAAATTGAGTTAGATAAGCCTGCTCAGCACGTGATTAGCAAGGATATTCGCATAGAGATTCAAACGCTAAGCCCTACTTTGAAATTCAAAGTAAATGTACAGGATTCGATGGGAAAATCTCAGCATATCTCCTTGCAAGTGGTGCCTGAACCTGAAGAAGAAACGGGATCTGGCACAACGGATCCGGAGCCAACAGAGCCTAAACCAACAGATTCTAAACCAACGGGGCCAGAACCAACGGAGAAACCAGATACCGTCATTGTGAAAGATGATAAAGCTACTGTAGAAATGGGACGTGACAAGGATACAGTCTCCGTGCCAACGAAGCTGATTCCGAATGTTCCTCTACAAGTTCACGGAGTGACAGCTCAGATTACCGTTCAGCCTGAAGTAGTCAAAGCGCTCAAGGAGAGAGTAATTGGCGTTGGTAGTCAAACAATACTAGATATTACGGCGCGGCCCATTTTAGAGTCTTCCATTTTGCTGGCAGGTGCAACAGATCCTACCGTTCGTATAAATCTAGCAAGTCAAGCGATTGAATTTGCACTACGCATCCGGTCTGTGGATGGTGAAACGTGGTCAGCCAATGAGCTCCATTCCGGAGTTGACATTGTTTTGCCATTTGATCCTGCAGGTAAGGATCCAGCACTGCTTGGTGTATATCATTATGATAAAATGAGCGGGAAATGGGAATACGTAGGTGGAACAATTGATCTCTCGTTTAAATCAGCTACATTCATGCCGGACCAGCCGGGCATTTACACTGTACTGGCGTATGATAAGAAGTTTGATGATATGCCTGAATCACATTGGGCCTCACGAGCTGTGCAAGTATTGTCAGCGAAACATATCATTGAAGGCGTAACGTTGGGTGAATTTAACCCTAATGGGAAAACGACGAGAGCACAATTTACTGCCTTATTGGTTCGTGCCTTGCATTTGAAGAAGCAGGCAACAATGACTTCGGAATTCGAAGATGTTCAGTCAGATGCCTGGTATGCCCAAGATGTTGCTGCAGCAAGCCGAGCCGGTTTGGTCACCGGCGTTACTGAACAGACATTCGATCCGAATGCAGAAATGACACGTGAACAGATGGCGATCTTACTAGTCAGAGCTTATGAGTATAGGAATGGCAACTATACATCAATCAATCGTAAACTTGATGACTATGCAGATCAAAGCGAAATTTCCGCATGGGCATTAGAAGATGTGAATAAAGCGATCGAGCTAGGCATTCTTTCAGGCATCTCGAAAGAGCGCTTCTCTCCTACTTCCACAGTTTTACGTATGGAAACGGCTGAAGCGTTATACAAGTTTCTTGGGAAGCAATAAATCAACAAAAAGAGGTAGCCGTGAGAGCGGCTGCCTCTTTTCTTTGTTCCCAAAAGGTAGATGGACTGTCTGATTTTGTCGATTCAAACAAACCCATAAATTAATGAATGCTTAATAGAGGATTTTGCCAATTGGAGAAGAATACAAACCAAAATCAATAGAATAAATGGGAGACGATTACTTATGAGACTGAAAGAATATGTAATCAATTCCCTAATGAACTTAACCTCTGATGGGATTGTAATTGTTGATTTAAATGGCGTAGTGTTAGAGGTTAATACGAAATTTGAAGAGTTGCACGGGTGGACGAGGGAAGAGGCTATCGGGCAAGTATTGCCGATGACTCCTGATGAGTACAAAGAAGATGCGCTTAGACTATATCAATCATTAATAAACGGCGAGCAAATCAGGGATTTCGAAACTCTAAAACTTAGAAAAGATGGATCTACATTTTATGCGAGTGTAACTGTTTCTCCTGTGAAAGATTCAGATGGGGTGGTCATTGGATTTGTTGGTGTGGAAAGGGATATTAGCGAAAAGAAGAAAGCGGAAGAAACGATGATTAGGTCTGAAAAATTAGCTTTGATTGGTCAACTGGCTGCTGGTATCGCACATGATATTCGAAATCCATTGACTTCCTTGAAAGGGTTTGTACAATTACTTAAGTATAAAAATACAGACTATGTTGACGTTATGATGGAAGAACTTGAACATATCAATTATGTTGTCAATGAATTTATGATGCTAGCCAAGCCACATCTAAGTCATTACATAGAAAGCAGGGTAATTGAGCTTGTTCAGAGTATCATTAGTTTCTTGCAACCGCATGCGCTTCTGTATAATGTTCAAATACAATTAGAAATGGATCCAGAAATACCTGTCATAACTTGTATACCTGACCAAATCAAACAAGTATTAATTAATGTCTTGAAGAATGCGATAGAGTCTATGGAAAGTGGGGGGGAGATACAAATAACGTGCAGAAATCGATTGAATCAAGACTTGATTATTTGTGTTAAAGATCAAGGTATAGGCATTTCTGCAGAAAAACTAGCCCAGTTAGGTGAGCCATTTTTCACAACAAAGGCGAATGGAACCGGTTTAGGACTCATGGTTTGTAAGCGAATTGTGGAAGCGCATGGTGGTAAATTGTCTATTCTGAGCCTAATTAATCAGGGGACTACCGTTGAAATAGCACTGCCTATTAACTCAAGATATCATATATAAACAAATATTTTTAGCATGGGTTGACAATAGTGGAGAACAATGATAGTTTAAAACTTATAAAACACATTAGATTAATCGGAATTATAAACTGACTGGTCATCCGGAAGCATGGATCATTGAATCCATGCTTTTTTTTATTCTTTGAAACTTACAAGCGGTGTGATGTACTTGGGGAAACTGGTTGAAATCGCACCTAGCGAGGAGCTGTTTCTCCATCCTTCCCATCCTTACACGAAGGGTTTGCTTTCTTCTATACCATCGATGGATCCCTCGCAAAAAAGAGCGTGGATCGAGATCGAAGGGGAAACCCCTTCTCCTGCGAATCCCCCGTCTGGCTGTAGATTTCACACGCGCTGCCCAGCGGCAACCGCAACGTGTAAAGAAGTGCAGCCCGACTTATTGCAAATCAGGGAAGGGCACTGGACGGCCTGCCATTCCCCTTTGTAAATCGAAGTAGTAAAGCTGCATGAGAAGGAGACATGATGTCAGACAAACAAGCAAAGAAAGATGCAGGATGGAACTTCGACAACAGCTATTCGCGGTTGCCTAGTTTCTTTTATACCAAGATGAATCCAACTCCTGTAAGCTCTCCGAAGTTAGTTATACTGAATGCTCCATTGGGAGCAACCTTGGGGTTGGATGAGGATGTGTTGCGAAGGTGCGATTCTAACCCGTGTCGCCGCCAGTCATATTCGCTTTGCAAATTTTCAATATGCTTCGGAATTTGTCACGGTGGATGAGCTCCGAGCGCTTGCTGATTACACGTTAGCCAGACATTTCCGAGAGGCTGATGGTGCTGAGAACCGCTATCTAGCGCTGCTTCAAGAAGTGTTTAAGCGCCAAGCACAATTAATTGCCAAATGGCAGTTCGTTGGTTTTGTTCACGGAGTAATGAACACAGATAACATAGCGGTCATTGGAGAAACCATTGATTATGGTCCTTGTGCCTTTTTAGAAGCCTATGATCCAGAGACGGTATTCAGCACCAGTGACACGGAGGGCCGCTATGCCTTTGGTAAACAGCCGGAAATGGCTGCTTGGAATCTCACTATATTTACTGAAACACTTTTACCCTTACTGCATGAAGATGAAAAGCAGGGTGCCCAACTGATCGCGGATGAGATTGCACACTTTTCCGAGCAATACCACGCTAATTGGCTAACGGGCATGAGATCCAAATTGGGGATATTTAAAGAAGAAATAGAGGATGAATCACTAATTGAAGGAATTCTCCATTTGATGAAAATGTATCGTGCGGATTACACGAATACATTTCGTGCTTTAACTTTGGATCTGCCTGAGGATACGTTTATGAATGACAAATTCGATTTCAGGCAGAAGTATGAACGATGGCAGGCTAGTTTAAGTAGTCAACATGAAACGAAAGCTGACTCGCATCTATTAATGAGGAAACATAAACCAGTAATCATCCCGCGTAACCATCGGGTAGAAGAAGCTTTAACATCCGCGGTCAATCAAGGAGACTACACGGTGATGGAGCGGCTGTTGGAGGTTCTTTCAAACCCCTTCGCATATTCACCTGAACAGGTTGATTATGTCAGTCCAGCTGATTTAACTGCCTGTCCTTACCGTACTTTTTGCAGTACTTGAGAATGAACTATATATTGCATCTTAATCTTATTAGTTAAAAATGAATGTAGGGCCTTACGATTTATCGTAAGGCTTTTTAGCAATATTGTTGCCTTTCATTTTCCTGTAATGTTCCTTCAAGAACGTGTATGTTACTATTGGAGAAACGACCATAACATACCGAAGGGAAATACTTATGGCCCAGCCAATGACTTTTGGTATAGCATTTTGAATTACAACACCTTTCTTTGTTGGCTTGGTTGCTCGAAAATTACATGATACCAAACAAGAAGGGTGTTTTCTGTTAAGTTGGCCATCCACAACAATTCGTTCATCTTATTATAGAGTTCTTCCTCGTTTAAGATGTATAATGGAGAAATACTTTGGTGGTTCGAAAGGAGTCACATGAAACTAATTGAATGGTTTTGGCAAGGGACTTCCTTGATCAGAAACATGAAATTGCAAAATAAACTAATGGTCGGATACTTGCTGGGGTGCGTCATACCGATGCTAGTCGTAAGCGTCGGAATTTATCGCCAATCTGTATCTGACTTGCAAGATTCCTCGCAGGAATTCGCTGCGTTATACACCTCACAAATCGAATCTTCCTTAAACAATCTCATGGTCGAATATGACAAAATCACAAAATCAGTTTTGGTCGATAGCGAAATGATCAATCAAATTGGGAAGAAACAAGAACTTTCCATCGATGAATTGGTTGCCCGTAAAGAATCTATTCAGCATATGTTGCTTCGTGTCGCGCTCCTTAAGCCAGAAATTGGAAGCTTGATGTTGATCAGCCATGACAACACCGTTTATCAATATACGAGCTCGACCAATGTGGTAGATGAAGCGACATTGTTGACACAAACATGGTACCAGCGTTCACGTCAATTGGAGGAAACATTCTTCATAACAGGTCTACATGATCGTTCTTATTATAGGGATAAAGGAGACGGCGGTGTCGTCACGGTAGGCAGAATGTTGTTACGTTCCGATGGCGCATATGCTGGGATGTTACTTATCGATCTTGATCCTTCCACTTTGCTGGAGTTGAACCAGGATTTCGACTCGGCTCGCGACAAATATGGAATCACTGTCATTATCAGCAATTCGTTAGGACAAACCGTCTATCATTCGGATGCCGCAAGCGGGCGTTTGACATGGAACCAAGTGCGGGAGACAGAAACAAACTACACACAAGACGCTAGTAACGCAGATCGGATTGTTGTTTCCGGCAGCACACAATTGGGGAAACTTATTGTAAAGACGGAGATCCCCCGAAAAAAGCTCTTGCTCAAAATAAGTAAAATTAAAGTGGTGACCGTTTACGTTTTGCTAACCGGTGTTCTAATAATGTCTGTGTTCTCATTCGGATTGAGTTATACGATTACGCGTCCGATTATTGCGCTGCGCAGAAACATGAAACAAGCTGAACTCGGACATTACTTGCCCATTGATAAAGTGCAGTCGAAAGATGAAATCGGCAATTTGGTCCATAGTTACAACAAAATGATTGTCACCATCCGCGAACTGATAGAAGATGTGTATTTGGCTGAAATTAAACGACGAAAGGCAAAGTTTTTGGCACTACAGAACCAAATCAATCCTCACATGCTGTACAACACTTTAGAGTCGATCCGAATGAAAGCGTTGGTGAAAGAGGAAGAAGAAATTGCGAGCATGATCAAGATTCTTGCCAAAATGTTTCGTCTGGCTCTCGGAAAAGAAGGTACTCGCCACTTGGTCAAGCACGAATTGGAATATACGGTAAATTATTTGCAACTACAAAACATTCGCTTTGATAACCAGTTTCAACTGGACATCCGTATGCCCGAAGAAATGACAACATGCCACATTATTCCGTTGGTATTCCAGCCAATTGTCGAGAATAGTGTAAATCATGGATTTCAAAATTATGGTCGTACATTGCATATTCGTATTGAAGGAGAATGGCAGGAGGGGGACTCGATGCGAATCCGCATTTCGGATGACGGTATCGGTGTATCACCTGATAAATTGGAGGAGATTCAAGCTCTTTTGGCAATCGCAAAGTCGGATAAATACAAGCTGGAGCAAGAAGACGAGTCCTCCAAAACAGGTCTCGGATTAAAGAATATAGCTGAGCGCATCAACCTGCAGTATGGAGACCGTTATGAACTATCTGTTCATTCGGATTACGGAAGCGGAACGACGGTGGAGATTTGTATCCCCATACAGAATGGTCAGGGAAAGGAATGATTGCATTGTGAAGTTGTTTCTAGTGGAAGATGAAAAAGGTTTAGTAGAAGGACTAAAAAAAATGATCTCCCGTTATATCCCGGAATGCGAGGTAATAGGTCAAGCCTACAATGGCATCGAAGGCGCCAAATTAATAATGGAGAGTCAACCAGACATTGTCCTGACGGATATTCGAATGCCACAAGCGGATGGGTTAGACATGATTCAATCGTTGAAAGATCAAGGGTGTCTGTCTAAGTTCATTATCCTCAGCGGTTATGCTGATTTTGAATACGCTCGCAAAGGCATGCAGTTAGGCGTTCAGTTTTATTTGAACAAGCCTGTAGAAGAGGATGAACTGAGCGATTGTGTTTATCGAGTGATGGCTACTGTTCGTGAGGAACAAGCCAAAACAAAGGAAATTGACCACCTTAAACAGGAGGTTCATAGCCGGTTGGCGGAAAATCTGCTAAGGGATCTATTGGATGCAGGAGGCGATCCATCCGATCACGAGGACGAGCTGCTGCGACTGATTGGGATGCCAAATGATAACATGAAGTACGTGTGCGCGTTGCTAGAATTCGAAAGTTACGTAGCCAGTTCGTTGCCTTCGGGTGTTTTCAAAGAATCCAGGTTGGAACAAGTATATTTCAAGATCGATCAAGTGTTAAAGCAATATGACAGAGTATACCGATTCCGATATGGAGGATCGCAACTTGCCGTCATCGTGATGCAAATGGGTAGCGTACTTGCGAGCGATGAACTGCATCATTCCTTTTATAGTCTAAAAGAAACTTTGCATCTCGAACAGAAATTGAATGTTACGATTGGTATCGGAACTGTTCAGGAGCGTACGGCGGGGATCAGCACTTCCTTTGAGGAAGCACGCCACGCATTGAGCTATATGCTCATCAAAGGAAAGGGATCAGTGATACTCTACTCAGAAGTGTTGCACATGGTAAAGCGACGTCTACCAGTTCCAGAGGAGACCATTATCAAGTTGGAAACCAATCTGGATAAAATGGATGAAGGTGGCTCCATGTCGATCATCCACGACATTTTCTGTCAGATGGCAGTCGAGAAAGGCTTGAGTCCCGCTGATCTCAAGCTGCAATGCTTGAACATTTTATTATCTAGCATCCGAAAAATGTCGTTCCAACCATGGCAAATGAATGATTTTTTGGGACGACATATACCTTCACTGGATGAAATGTCCCGGTTTCGAACACTTTCTGAACTGGAGGAGTGGATGATTGAGGTCGTCCGTGCGATATTGGCACTCAAACAAGAGTATAAAATTCCGGAGAAGAAAGATGTTATCGCCGAAATCAAAGATTATGTCGCGGCTCATTATGATGAATCCATCGGCTTGGCAGAGTTATCGGCACGTTTTTTCCTGAATCCTTATTATTTGAGCCAGTTGTTTAAACAGAAAACAGGCGATACGTATCTGAATTATTTGACGCAGATCCGCATTAATAAATCCAAAGAATTGTTAGAGAAAACGGAACTAAAAGTGTATGAGATTTGTCAGATGGTTGGATACGTAGACACGCAATATTTTTCCCGACTGTTTGAGAAAATAACAGGCATCAAGCCCAGCGAATATCGTAAAAATCCACCTCGAATCTGATAAGAGTAGTTGAAGGTAACTACAATCTGCGAAAAGTGGCAGCGTGAGTTTCACCATTGTAAACCGAGACGGATGACGTTAGACATTCAAGAAGCCCTATCCGCGACTGCAGTGGATTTGGGCTTCTTTGGCTATTTAATGATCTGATGCAGCCTGCGGAATTCTGTAGGAGTTGTAGTAGTATGACGCTTAAAGGCACGATTAAACAGGGCGACGGTCAAATAACCGACAAGTGTTGCTATAATTCGGTTCGACGTAATCCTTTTACAATTCTCGTAGCTTATCATTCCAAGCATCCGCGTTTAGAATCACAATTTAATGTATAGCGAAGGGGCTTTTTAAAATTCCCTATAAAATGACCTAGTAAAACCTTAAATTCGTCCCTTTGAGCGATTTTGACATCGAGAGTATAGTATTGTAAGCGTACTCATTAACCAATCATCAGGGGGATGCAAGAAAAGGAACAGGAGGAGAAGTTAGCTATGCCACATGGTCGGCGCGAATAGCTATATACTGTCTGGACATGCATACAACGAGAAAAATTGAAATTCATAGGAGGTATTAAGATGCTTAAAAGGTTAATGTCGGTTCTAATTGTTCTATGTCTGTTGATGTCAGGGGGGAATCTGGTTTTTGCTGCAGCTCCGGCAAACTTCAAGATTGTCGGTTATGTTTTTTCAAATGCTGATGTCAATGCGGTTCCGTACGCTAAGGTGACGCATATTAATTATTCTTTTGCTCGTCCTACGGCAACCGGGGGATTTAATATTGATAACCCTTCGAATTTTGCTGCTCTCGTTACAAAATCACGTGCCGAAGGGAAGAAGATCTTTTTAGCGATTGGCGGGGGGCAGCAAGTAAGTACGGATAATTTCGCAACTTTCGCTGCAAATCCCCAATACAGGACAGATTTTGTGAACAATTGTATGGATGTTATCAACCAGTATAGCTTAGACGGGATTGATATGGACTGGGAATTCCCGGCCGGCGGCGATAATCCGGCAAACTTTGCCTTGTTGATCAGTGAATTAAGCACAGCTATCCATAATGCTGGAAAACTGCTTACTGCTGCTGTTAATGCTTACGGGCCAAATGCTGATGTTATTCTGAGTTCAACGTTTAGTTCTTTTGACTGGATTAATATTATGGCTTATGACAAAGGGTCTGATCCTGCCACCAAAGCCAATTATCAGGTAGCAACGACTGCCTTGAATTATTGGGCTGGTCGCGGATTACCAGCAAAAAAAACAGTGTTGGGTGTGCCTTTTTACAGCACTCCCAATTTTATCTCGTATAATGACTTAGTTCAAAATGATTCAGAGGCCCCCAATAAGGATTCTTCCACGTATAATGGCGTAGTTGAATATTATAATGGTAAAGCTCAAATTATTTCCAAAACCAATCTTGCGTTAAGTAAGGGCCTCGGAGGGATGATGGTCTGGGAATCCATGAAAGATACGAATGATGCCAGTACGTCACTCTTTTCCGCTATCAAAGATGCAATGGCTGCTTATAGCGGTGGCGGCATTGAAAAATCAACCTCTTATTCTGTAACAGCGGATACCTACGTCAGAGGCGGAATCTATGCATCTCAAAATTTTGGGACATCAACGACCATTGAAGTGAAAGATGCCTCCGAGGATTTCGTGAGAGAGGGATACTTGCAATTTACTGCAGCCAATCTAACGAATGTCACAAGTGCGAAGATTAGAATTTACGGGTATGCAGATTCAACTGCAACTGTAAGTGTATATGGGGTCAACAATAATAGCTGGACAGAGACAGGTATTAATTTTACGAATAAGCCTACTGCATCAACTTTGCAGTCTACGCAGACTATAGGTTCATCAGCCCAGTACTATGAATTTGATGTAACGAACTTTGTTAAATCTAAGGTTATTTCTGGAGATAGCCTCTTCTCATTTACTATAACAGGACCTCATATCACACAAAATGTAGGTGTTCATTTCAATAGTAAAGAGAATTCTGCCAACAAGCCGCAATTGGTCATTACAGCACCTGTACCGGCGACGGGTGTAAGCCTGAACAAAAACACGCTCGCCCTGACGGCTGGCAGTAAGGAAACATTAACGGCGACGGTAGAACCTGAGGATGCGACGAAAAGTGCCGTGACTTGGACGTCCAACAATGAGTCGGTCGCGACGGTAGGTACGGACGGCCTCGTGACGGCAGTTGCAGTGGGCACGGCAGTCATTACAGCAACGACGGCCGACGGCGGTTACACAGCAACGGCTACCGTAACGGTGACGGAAGCGCCGGTTGTTCAACTGCCGAATGCGCCGACGGGTTTAACAGCGCAATCGGCGGGTAAGACGAGCATTAAACTGAATTGGTCGCCTTCCGACGACACAGTCAGTTATGCGGTCTATCGCTCGACTTCGCAGACGGGAACGTATGCGAAGGTCAACAGCGATCTCGTTGTCGAGACGACCTATACCGATACTGGGCTTGAGAGCGGCACGAGTTATTACTATAAAGTAACAGCAATCAACGTGGCGGGCCAATCCGAAGCGTCTGCTTTCGCATTTGCGACGACGGACGGCTCTGGCACAAGCGGCGGAAACGGGAACAGCAGTAGCTCAAGCAGCAATACGGACAGAAACGGCAGCGCCCAAGTAACAGCCGGCACGATTACCGTTAAGGCGACTGCCGGCGCAAATGGTGCGATGCAGGCGACGTTGAAGGCGGACACGATGAAGCAAGCTGTGGCGGCTGCTTCGGACGGCAAGCTAAACATTGAGGTTCAATCGGATGTATCTGCACCAGGCAAGACAGAGGTGACGCTGCCGCTTCAAGAAGCGCTCGCTTCGGGCAGCATTTCGCACATCGCCTTGAGCGCCTCGGGCGCCACTCTGGTCTTCTCAGCGAAGCCCTCCGACGGTCTATTGCCGCCGGGAACCAAGGAAATGTCGGTGATCATCGAGAAGGTCGATACGTCTAAGCTTCCGGCAAGCGTACAAAGACAAGTCGGCAGCCATCCCGTGTTCGATTTTGATCTGATGGTCGACGGCACGAAGATCAGCCGCTTCGACAGCGCAGGATCGGTGACGGTCAGCGTTAAGTATAATCTGCAACAAGGGGAGAATGGGCATGAGATCGTCGTCTATTACATCGGCGACGATGGCAAACTTGTGATCGTCAAGAACGCGGAGTACGACGCAGCCAGTGGAACGGTTAGCTTCGCACCGCAGCACTTTAGTCACTATGCTGTCGGGTATAACCATGTAATATTGGGTGATCTGTATCAGGCATCGTGGGCGCGTACGATGATTGAATCGCTCGCCGCTCGCCAGATCGTTGCTGGAACGGACTCCGGTTTATTCGAGCCGAACCGATCGGTTACGAGAGCGGAATTCCTAAAGCTGCTGCTTGCTGCTCTCGAGTTGAACGATGAGCGGGCGACATCAAGCTTCAAGGACATCAGGACCGATGCCTGGTATTACCAGGTGGTCGCGCTAGCCGAGAAGCTCGGCATCACGAAGGGCAAGGAGGACGGCACGTTCGGCGCCAATGAGACGATTACGAGGGAAGATATGGCGGTCATGTTGTCCCGTGCGGCGGCAGCAGCAGGCGTGAAGCTTGGCGGAACGGGAACGTCTGCGTTGTTTAAGGACTCCGCTGTGATCGCGGCCTACGCGGCCAATGCGGTGAATGAGATGAAGCTGGCCGGTCTAATCGACGGCTTCACGGACGGCACGTTCGGACCGAAGCAGCAGACGTCGCGAGCGCAAGCAGCAGCGGTCATCTACAAGCTGCTAGATCGAAATAAATAAGCATGAAGTAACAAGCCTCCGGCTAACCGGAGGCTTGTTTGCTTCATGGCGGTTCCCAATAGGAAGCGTCTTTAAAGCAATGTATCCGCGAAGGCCGTTCAGTCGTCAAAGAGAATGGTTCTTTCGACAACATATAGCGAAAGGTCTGGGGGTTTCATTAAATTTCCCTATAAAATGACCTAGTTAAACCTTAAATTCGTCCCTTTGAGCGATTTTGGCTTTGAGCGTATAGTTAGTAGTGTAAACATTATCCGTACAACAGGGGGAAGCAAGGTGAAGAACAAACATAGGTATGGAATTAAGACTTATTGGCCGCTGTATGTGATGGCCCTTCCAGGGATTGCATTTCTTATTATTTTCAAATATGTCCCCCTAGCAGGTACTGTAATCGCATTCAAAGATTATTCGGTGTTTAAAGGCTTTATTGACAGTCCATGGGTTGGGTTAGCAAATTTCAATAAACTGTTTCATTATCCCGATTTTCAGCGAGTGTTTGTAAATACGATGATTCTCGGCTTTCTGCGAATCGTGATCGTGTTTCCAATACCTGTCTTGCTGGCACTTATGATCAACGAGATTCGTAAATCAGCTTTAAAGAAGGGGATCCAAACGACGCTGTACCTCCCCCATTTTTTATCGTGGGTTATCGTCTCAGGCATTGTTTTCGATTTTTTCTCTCTACAGGGAATGTACAACACGATAACTGAATGGTTCGGCTATGAACCTTCACTTGTCATGCAAGAGAGCGCTTACTTTCGTCCTGTTTATCTGTTGACGTCAATCTGGAGGGATGCAGGATGGGGAACGGTTGTATACATGGCCGCAATTAGCGCAATCGATCCCCAGTTGTACGAATCGGCGATGATCGATGGGGCCTCGAGATACAAACAAATTCGACTAATTACTTTTCCATTGCTTCTACCAACCGTGCTCGTGCTATTCCTCCTCGAAATTGGGAACTTTCTCGATTTAGGGTTCGATCAAGTGTTTAATTTGTTGACGCCAATGACGTATAGTGTGGGGGATATTCTGGATACGTACGTGTTCAGGACGGGGATCCAGCAAGCACAATATAGCTTTGCAACAACAGTAGGTTTATTCCAATCTGTGATTGGATTTGTCTTGATATACTTCTTTAATCGATTGTCGAAAAAAGTGTCTGACGGAGGGCTGTGGTAAACATGTTAGAATCTAGATGGGAAAAAGTATTTCGATCTGGCGTGACGACTTTGCTGCTCTTCATGTCCTTTATTGCTATTGTTCCGCTCTTAAATGTCATTTCGACATCATTTAGTTCGAAGAGCGCAGTAGAAATGAACCTGGTTACGATTTGGCCTAGGCAGTTCACTTTCTCTTCTTGGAGCCATATTATCGATCGTTTTGACTTGTGGAAATCGTTCTTTCTTACGCTGAGCACTACGGTAATTGGTACCGTATTAGCACTTCTCGTGACAGCATTATTTGCATACCCGTTATCGAAAACAGAATTCCGCTGGGGGCCAGCGATTATGGTTGGTGTGGTAATCGCAATGATTTTCAAGGCACCGATCGTGCCATACTTCTTGACATTACGTAGCATTGGACTGTATAACAACCCATTGGTGTTGATCGTTCCGCATATTCTGAATCCATTCAACCTGATCATCATGCGGACGTTTTTCAAGCAATTTTCGAAGGAGTTAGAGGAAGCGGCCCAAATTGAAGGGTGTGGCTACTTCCGTATGTTATTCCAATTTGTTTTGCCACTTTCCAAGGCGGTGCTGGCTACTTTGACATTGTTCTATGGCATCGTGTTATGGAATCAGTTTCAACATCCACTTCTATTTCTACAAGATACGAACTGGTTCCCGCTGCAGATTAAGGTGCGACAATTTATTACGGATGACAATGTTTTAATTCCAGCGAGAGCATCGACTGCCAACCTGGATTACAATGACCAAACCTTGCGTTCGGCTACTGTTATCTTTGCCATGATACCGATTATTGCTGTTTATCCATTCCTACAAAAATATTTTGTCAAGGGAGCCATGCTCGGCTCTGTCAAGGGTTAGATACTTTCCGGTTTTAAGGCTATTATAGCCTAAAACATACAGACAACAATTTAAGGGGGAAACAAGAAATGGCAATCAAAAAACTACTGGTTCTACATGTTGTAAGCGCTCTAAGTGTATTAGCTTTATCTGGTTGCACCACTGGGATGAAATCTTCAAACACGTCTCCAACACCAACACCAACAACACAAGTTCAAAGCGCGTCGCCCAAAGCAGAGGAAGTCGTCGATCTCGAAGTGTGGTATACGAATGTTGGCTTCAAACCGATTACTAAAGGCAGCAAAACTTATGAGTTTTATAAGAATTTGCTCGGTGTAGGTGTCATTCATCCTTACGTGGAATGGAACGGGGGTACCACGTACAGGGAGCAATTGAATCTTAAAATAGCAGCAGGCGAGATGCCCGATCTGTTCATGCCTTTTCAAGGTAATGAAACCAATTTGGCCAAGAACGATGCGATTGCCGATTTAACGGAACTGCTTCCGAAATATGCGCCAAACTTGTGGAATCTGATACCGAAAGATGTGTGGGACATCGTCAAAGCGAACGATCCTACGGGGCAAGGGAAAATTTACTATATTCCAAGTGTCGTGGATTATGAAAGAGAAGCTGGCCTCATTCGCAAAGATTGGCTCGACAAGCTTGGGTTGCAAATGCCAAAAACGCAAGATGACTATGTGAAGGTGCTTGAGGCATTCCGTGACAAAGATCCAAACGGTAACGGTAAGAAGGATGAAATTCCGACAGGAGGCCGTCAACAATTAACATGGATGAACCATTTATTTGCCATGTACGGCGTCGCGATGTCCGGGGGCAAGCAGGATTGGGATGTATATGACGGTAAATTGACGTATTCCGCCGTAACGCCGAACATGAAGGCAGCTTTAGAATTCGCTACAAAACTTTACAAAGAAGGACTTATTGATAAAGAAGCCCTGCTGAACGACAAAGCGAAGTGGGAGGCGAAAATTGACACCGGCTTGGTGGGGAACTACTACCATTGGGAAGAGACTGTCTTCGAGCGTTTAGAACCAATTTACAAAAACACCGGCGTGAAAGCTGATTTCTCTGTACTTCCGCTCCCCCAAGTCCAAGGCTATCAAGGCTTTTATTCCATCAAAAAAGTACAAAATCCAGTTTGGGTAGTTAAGAGCACGAAAGATCAAAAGAAGCTGATGGCTGTCATGAAATTGCTGAACAACATGTACGATAAGAAAAATTGGAATGCGCTTTACCTCGGCGTGGAAGGTATGCATTCTACGACTAAGGACGGCAAATCCGTAAGACTGCCGCAAGATAAAGGTACTCAGGAAAACCTTCCTCTCGTGCCTTATGAAGATGTAGCAACGGCAGACTTCTCAGCGCAATTGTTGAAAAATACAGCTTCCGACGATCGGAAGTGGGCAGTTGATCAAGGAATTCGAAACATACAGGAAGCACAAAAATATGCCAAGGCTATAGCTGGCGACGGTATGCCAGAAAGCGTCTACGATGGTTATCCCGATATTAGTAACCGTACTTTATTTGTGGAATATGCATCAAAGATCATTCTCGGTCAGTACCCAATAAGCAAATTTGACGAGTTTGTTGATAAGTGGAACAAATCTGGCGGTGATGAGGTCACGAAACGCGCTAGAGATTGGTTCGTGAAAGTAAAGAAATGAAATAATAAATGGTTAATTATGGATTTAAGTGTAGGGTAGGCGACTCTCGAAACTTTTCCGTACGGCACCGTTCTGCGGATGGTGTATGTCGTCATCGCCGGCAAACTGCTGACGATCGACGAAGCCGTCGAAGGCGAGGAAGACAACGCGGTGCTCGGCCGCCACCGGCGCAGGATCACCGCTATGCACTAACGCTGGCGGACTGAACTACGTCTGATGTAGGATGCCTGGCTTCTTCATGTCTGAACACGAACAGGAGGCGATGTAGTTCGGGCTAAACATAGTCATTAACTATGACAGCACGAAGAAGGGATTCAGATAAAACGCAACTTTTAACAGACAATGAAAAGGTGGTGTACGATTTCAAAGGCACAGTATCCCTTAATGCTCAGAAAAGTGACATTAAAGGAGAAAATCATGGAATTATGAGAATCCGTATCGTGTCTTGCATGCGCATAATTTTTAAAAAAAATTGAGAATTAATAGGAGGTAATAATATGGCTAAAAGGTTATTCACAGCACTATTTATTCTATGTCTCTTGATGTCAGGAAGTAGTATGGCCCTTGCTGCAGCTCCAGCGAACTTCAAGGTTGTCGGTTATGTTTTTTCTACTGCTGATATGAATGCGGTTCCCTACGCTAAGGTGACTCATCTTAATTACGCATTTGCTCGTCCTACGGCAACAGGGGGATTTAATATTGATAATCCTACGAATTTTGCTTCTCTCGTTTCACAAGCACATGCCCAAGGGAAGAAGATATTTTTATCTATTGGTGGCGGGCAGCAAGTAAGTACGGATAATTTCGCAGCATTTGCTACAAATTCTTCATACAGAACGGATTTTGTGAATAATTGTATTAACGCGATAAATCAGTATGGCTTAGATGGAATTGATCTCGATTGGGAATTCCCGGCAGGCGGCAATAATCCAGCAAACTATGCCACATTGGTAAGTCAAATGAGCACAGCCATTCATAATGCTGGAAAGTTGCTTACTGCTGCTGTTAATGCGTACGGAGCAAATGCTGATGTTATTCTAAGTTCAACATTCAACTCCTTCGACTGGATTAATATTATGGCTTATGACAAGGGTACAGGTGCTGCAAGTGCATCATACCAGGTAGCTGCAGACTCAGTGAATTATTGGAATGTTACCCGTGGGTTGGCAGCAAGTAAAATTGTATTGGGAGTACCTTTCTATAGCTCTCCAAACGCTATCCCGTATAAGGTTTTAGTCGCAAATGATTCACAAGCTCCAAATAAGGATTTTTCCACGTATAATGGTGTAGTTGAATACTATAATGGTAAAGCTACAATCACATCTAAAACAAATCTTGCGTTAAATGAGGGCCTCGGTGGAATTATGGTATGGGAATCCATGTCAGATACTACTGCCGCCAGTACTTCACTCTATTCAGCTATAAATGCGGCTATGGCTGCTTATAGTGGCGGCGGTGGATCAACCACTTATAGTGCCACTGCGGATGCCTACGTAAGAGGAGGAGCATATGCATCTCAAAATTTTGGAACAGATACTGCAGTTGAAATTAAAGATGCAGCTGGAGATTATCAGAGATTAGGGTACTTGAAATTTACTGCATCCGGTTTATCCAATGTAACAAGTGCAAAGCTTAGAATATACGGGTTGGCAGATTCGAATGCAACGATAAATGTATATGCAGTCGGTGATGATAGCTGGACAGAGACTGGTATTAATTTCAATAACAAACCTGTTATATCGACATTGCTGCAATCTACAAAGACTGTAACTTCAACATCCCAGTATTATGAATTTGATGTAACCAACTTTGTTCAATCTGAAGTAAGTTCTGGATATCAAATATTTTCATTTGCAATAACAGGACCTAATACAACCCAGAATATTGGTGTTCATTTCAACAGTAAAGAAAATTCTACAAACAAACCGCAATTGGTAATTACTAACTAGTCAAAGCGATTGTTGATAATGGGGGACTTGTCATACATTAGAAACTGGGTTCAAGCGTTTAAAGCATGATTACCAATATGTGACTTGGACCATGTGTAACTACAAGTGCGGCAATGTCGTGGACAAGTAAAAACCAGTTAACATTCGTAAAATCGAATGTTAACTGGTTTTTGTCGTTGAACAGCAACCTGTATTTAGTAGTAACAAAAGGTCATCCACGGAACGATTTCCTAATTTACACGTTCATTCTACATATTGATCAGTGCCATTCCAGATTTTGATGATGAGTTTGGGTTTTGACGATTTCCTATCTGTAAGGGTTTCCATATGATGAGTGTAATGGCTTGTACGCTAATCAGCCCTGTTGCCGTTGAGTGAAATCATAACGAAGAGGTGATGTTGAATTGAAGAAAGGATCAAGTGTATATACGAAAAGGATAATCAGCTTGCTGCTTGCAAGCGCTTTAACTTTAGGAGGGCTGCCTTCAGGTTTCCCCAAAGCGCAAGCCGATAGTGCTGTGGCAGGAACGCCGGGGGGCGTAGATGAGAGCTTGCTGAAATTGTGGTTAAAAGCGGATCCGGCCAGCATGACTGTGAATGGAAATGGAGAAGTTACCGCTTGGAAGGACAGCAGCCCGAAAGGGAATGATTTCATTAATGATGGAACGAAGATGGTGGGGGCCAACAAAGCCCGGACGAAGCCCCAATATGTGTCTTCCAATCCGTCGCTGAATTTCCAGCCTGCGGTGCAATTTATCCGTGCAGGTGACGGCAGCCTCCTCGTAGATGCGGACGGGCTGTTCGCTGAGGATGAAGTCGTAGCTCGTGCGATCGTTTATATGATGGCCGGCGGGTTGTCGGAGACGACCAAGTCGTCGAAAATATTTTATGAATATTTTCAAGATAAGGGGAGATTAGGAGCGTACATCCCCTTCGTAGGATCTGGTAGCCCTCCTCCTGCCCCTCAGGTCTTATGGGATTCGGGGAATGTTACCACGGGTAATCCGCGGCTCTCAACGGGGTATAGTGTCCCCCTTCGTCAATTTAACAACTGGGGATTTCAATTCGATTCGCAGCCAGTGACAGGCAACGTCTACCAATCCGTTACGCTTGATGGCCAGACGTATGCGACTTCAACAGCTTCACGTCTTCCGATGAAAGGAAGCGGGAGCTATCCAATGGCCATTGGTTCTGATGTCGACCCAACTCTCCCAGCCGGAAAAGCTGGCTCCGGTTACGACGGACAATTGGGCGAAATGATTGTATTTAATGATGCGCTGACAGCTACACAGCATCAACAAGTGCAGACGTATATGGCCATCAAATTCGGAACGCCTCTGAAAGGGAAGGATTACGTCTCGGCAGGGGTGTCTCCGCAAGTGGTGTGGCCGTCCACACTTAACACAGCATTTAACAATAACGTAGCAGGAATTGCCAAGGATCAGGAAGGCGCGTTAGCTCTGGATACGAGCCGAAGCAGTGAGGATCCGGCTGCATCGCAGATCATCATTAGCGCGAAACAAGCTATGGTCGATAAGCAGTACCTACTTTGGGGAGATAATGAAAGCACTGCGCCTGCTGTTCCTTATGGCTCGGGCTTCAAGCGATCGACACGAACTTGGAAGGCTCAGAACACGGGTAATGTTGGCACTGTGCAGGTCGCATTTCCGCAAAGGATGCTTCCGTCAGGCGGGCTTTTGTTAACGAGCAGCAGCGGTGATTTCAGCGATGCCGTGTCTCTGCCTTTAACCCAGGTTAACCTGCATGGGGAGACTTACTATGCAGCGGATGCGACGCTTGCCAATGGTTCGAATTTTACCTTTGCAGAGAAATTGCCGGACATTCAGCTATCTGCCTTGGACGTCTGGGCGGGCAGTCGGCATCTGGGGATGACACCCTCTTTCTCACCGACCAAGCTAGACGGTTATGAGGTGACGGTCCCTGTGGATGCCGACACGATCCGTTTGGATTCGCATGCAGACGCAGGGATTTCCGTGGATGCGACGCTGACGAACAACGCGGTGGCGAACCAGCCGGTTGGCGATATGAACCAGATTGCCATGACGCCTGGGATTAACAAAATGAAGGTGAACGCTTCCAGCGGCAGTTCGATAAATACGTATGCTTTGCAAGCATATCGATTGTCGGCCAAAGGAACGAACGGCCGCATTCCGATGAACGCTACCACGGTGACCGGCAGTTCGTACCAACCGAACACAACGAATATTCCGGCCAATGTCGTGGACGGGATCTGGGATACGGATGTGCGTTGGTCGGCTTCGGGACAAGGCGAGTGGCTGCAGTTTGACATGGGGCAGCCTGAGACAGTAACGTATCTGAACATTGCATTTCTGAATGCGATTGACCGGGTGTCTTCCTTTGAAATCTTAGGCTCGAATCAGGCGGATTTCCAGCAATCGACGGTGCTTTTATCCAAACGAAGCAGCCGGGCACTTCGCGTCGGTGACAGTATTTTGCAGCCCTATGTGCTGAGCCAGCCTGGAGCCTACCGCTATTTACGCTTGGTTGGGTATGGCAATAGTGCGTCAGGGAGCTCAAGCAGTTGGAATAGTATAACTGAAGTGGAGCTTTACACGGGAACACCCCCAGAAGTGAATGAGCCGACGGGGCCAACAGGGCCGCCGCAAGCGGGGGATAAACCAGTAGATCCGCTGCCGCCGGTTCAGGTTGTCCGTGTCAATACGGCTAGCGAGTTGCAGGCTGCGCTCGACCAAGCTGCTCCAGGCACGACAATTGAATTGCAAAATGGTACCTACGAGCAGCAAGGGCCTTTCATCATCAAGGACAAGCAAGGAACGGCTGCGCAACCGATTAGGGTGATGGCCGTGGAGCAAGGGAAGGCGATTATCGCCGGGGACAGCTATATGTATATACAGAATGCCAGCTACGTCAGTGTGGAAGGGCTTACGTTCCATTCGGGCGGCGGGTCGGAGAATAGCGAGGATTCGTTGCGAAGCCGAGGTGTTTCCGAGGAGATTTTAAACTCATTAAAAGGGTTGCACCCTGGTGTGGAGCTGTATGACACCAACAATGTCTCCATCCTGCGAAGCACGTTTGCCTTGGATGAAACGGGGCAGAAATACCGTTTTACCAAGGTTGAAAACAGTGTGAATAAGGTCATCTGGTGCGTCATCGGTGTGGCGAACAGCTGCCGTTATGGCAGCGAATATGACCCTAACAGTGCCGTCTACACAGGGGAAACTTCGCATACACCCGGCTCAGCATTACTCACGGATGGCGGGACGGACCGGCATTATATCCGGGTAGAAGGCACCGGAAGCCATAACCGAATTGCGTATAATGATATTGGGCCGAAAACTGGTTTTGGCGCTGTGATAACGTATGATGGCAAGGATGCCGTTTCGCAGTACGATGTGATTGAATACAATCACTTCCATGATATCGGTCCGCGCGTGAGCAATGGCTTGGAGGCAATCCGTCTAGGGCTCTCTGGACTTTCATTAGCCCCAGGACACGTTACGATACAATACAACCTTTTCGATGGCTTGAACGGTGAAGATGAGATCGTGTCGGTGAAAAGCAGCGACAATACGATTCGGTATAACACGGTTTTGAATTCCTATGGGGGTATGGTGGCTCGTCACGGTCACCGCAACAGCTTTTACGGCAATTACATCATTGCGGATGGCAAGAAAGCCGGAACGAGTGGCTTCCGTATTTATGGGAATGATCATCAAATTTATAACAATTACATGGAAGGCTTGACCGACGACGCCATTCAAGTTGATGGCGGCACGGAGGATGCCGGGCCAGATGGCTCCGCGAATCCGATGATCCGCTGGGGAATCGGCGTGAATGATGTCGCTCCGCTCAGGAGCTTGTCACCGGAAAGACAGCAGGAATTGCTGCGCGGGCATTGGCGGCAATATAACGTACAGATTTTTAACAATACGATTGTTAATTTAGCCAGCAAAGCCTCCGCGCTGAAAATGGCGAAACGGACATTCGAGCCGACGGGGACGCAAGTGTATAACAATGTGATTTTCAGCAATGCGGGAACTATATTCAATGAAAAAGATATTACCGATGGCAGACCCAATTATGTCGGCAATATGACCGACGGTCTTGCGGTAGTATCAGCTACCGCGACTGTTGTAAGCGCAACGTACAAAGGTGATCTGAAGCTAGTCCGTGGCATTGACGGACTGATCCGTTTATCGCCATTAAGTCTAGCGGTTGACGCAGCAAAAGGCCCGTACCTGCCGGTAGACGATATGGACGGCCAAAGACGGACGAATACAGTCGACGTCGGAGCAGATGAATATGTGCCTGCGAGCGTGCTGACGCAACGGCCGCTAACGTCGGCCGATGTTGGGCCAACTGCAGGACGGAACGTGCCGGTTGAAGAGGATAAGCCAGCTTTAAGTGGCCTTCAAACTAGTTCGAATCTGACAATCGCACCGGCATTCAGTTCGGAGATCACTTACTACACAGTGACGGTCCCAACGGGGATCAACAGCTTGACTTTGACGCCGACTTCCATCGGTCAGGGGGCTGCGATTCAAGTGAGCGTAGACGGTGGTGCGCAGCAGTCCGTTATTAGCGGCAGCGAGAGCAGACCTTTAGCCATTGCCGTCAGAGGCAGCGTAATTCTGCTGGATGTTACTATGCCTTCCGGTGTGCATAAAACCTACACGCTACTGGCACAGCGTCCAGCGGCAAGTGGTTCGTCTTCATCGGATTCCTCATCGGGTTATACTCCAGCGCCTGTACCAACACCAACGCCGAAGCCAATACCGGAACCGAGCAAACCGCCTGTAAGTCCTACAGATCCGTCCAAACAGCAATCATTTGTTGATGTGCCGAAACATTGGGCGTCGGAGGTTATCTCTCGCGCTGCTGCCAAAGGCATCGTGAACGGTTACGCGGATGGCAGCTTCAAGCCTGACGAGCCAATGACGAGAATGCAATTCGCTGCCATGCTGGTTCGAGCTCTTGGTTTGAAGGCCGAAACGTCAGCAACTAAGTTTGCCGATGGGGCAGATATTCCAGCCTGGGCAGTTGGTGAGCTGGGGGCAGCGCTGAAAGCGGGCATTCTTCAAGGGTATGAAGACGAATCCTTGCGGCCTAATAACCCGATCAACCGAACAGAAATGGTTGCTATGCTAATTAGGGCTTATAATCAACAAGGGGGAGTTTCATCCCAAGTGTCGTTTAGCGACAGTTCCCAAATTCCAGCTTGGGCATTGCCAGCCATTTCGCAAGCCGTTTCCTTGGGGCTCGTAACCGGTCGTGAGCAAAATACGTTCGAGCCGTTAGCTAAGGCAACGAGGGCGGAAGCGGTAACGATTATTATGCGGTTATTGGATCGATAACGTTATTTTGATCTCATATCTTATGCACAATTACACATAAAGGATAGATCATATGCAGTAGGCCTGGCATCCCGTTTTTTTCGGGATCTGGCCTGCTGCATTTAGTGCTTTGTTTACACACTTGAAGGGAGAACATCAATATGGAACATTTTAGCCAAATAAATAAAGATCAGTGGAGCTTATATGTCGATCTGACTGCGATCATCCAACAGGCGGATGCCTGCCTGACAACTCTTCCTGTTCAGATTACGGATGAGATAGCCCCGCATAGCCCGGGAAACGCTCATGACTATTATTCAAATGGCGATTACTGGTGGCCAAATCCCAATACGTCAGATGGACTGCCGTATGTGCGCCGAGATGGTGAGAGTAATCCAGATAATTTCCATGCACATCGGATTCTCCTTCGCCGAATGAGATCTCGTGTCGCTTGTCTGGCTGCCGCATACCGGATAACGGGTGAGCAACGGTACGCTTCCCACGCAGTTCGTCTGCTAGACGCATTCTTTGTCAATGAGAGTACACGAATGAATCCGCATCTGCTTTACGCGCAAGCAGTGCCTGGCGTCTGCGATGGCAGAGGGATCGGTGTGATCGATACGCTGCATTTGATTGATGTGGCAGAAGCTGTTCAGATGCTGCAACACAGTCAAATGTCTGTAACAGATTCTATTGTTCTGCAAAGTGTTTCCGCATGGTTCGCGAATTACTTGCAGTGGATGAATGAGCATCCGCAAGGGGTGGAAGAAAGAAACGAACCGAACAATCATGGGGTATGCTGGTATGTGCAGGCGGCCGCATTTGCGCGGTTAACCGGTCAACATAAGATGCTGGATTGGTGCAGAGAACAATACAAGACCAAACTACTGGTCGAACAGATGGCCACAGATGGCAGTTTTCCGCGGGAATTGTCCCGTACGAAGCCCTATGCCTATTCCCTTTTTACACTCGATAATTTCGTTACGCTTACGCACCTTCTTTCTACGCCGGACGATAATTTGTGGAAATTTCAGCTGTCGGATGGCAGAGGCATCGAGCAGGGGATTTCTTTCTTACTACCCTATATAGAAAATAAACGAACTTGGCCCTATGGCCGGGATGTCGAATATGATGCGCATTGGCCAGTAGGCATGTCTTTCTTACTGCTTGCAGGGTTGGCTTATGATTCTGAAAGGCTACTTGCCTTATGGCATACATTAGATCAAAAGCCGAAAGAAGATGAACTGCGGCGGAATATGGCCATTAAGCAGCCGCTGCTTTGGATATGAGGGACTTAAAACCGAGACGGGTTCCTCTATTTTCGCTATAATATATGAAAACAGTGACAAATGGGGATAAGGGGTTAGTGCTAATGAAGTTTAATCGGATCCGGTTTAATAAACGCAGCGTAATGTTTACTTGGTTTACTTCTTATATTTCCGTGCTGCTCGTCCCAATCATCATCAGCGGAATTCTATACGCGGCTTCATGGCATGTGGTCGAATCGGAAGTAAATCGTGCCAACACGAACGCATTGAAGCAGATGGAATTAGCGATAGATAACAGTTTGGGAGGTATTGAGCGATTAAGTCTGGAAATTTCCCTTAATAAACAGGTGAATGCGTTTATCAATACCTCACTGCCGCTTTCGGATAACGATTATTACGATTTAGTCACCATTTCGAATGATTTGCGGGTGTACCAGACAGCGAATGAGTTCATTGAACAAATTTATCTGTATTACAAAAATAGTGATACGGTCATATCCACCCGTAATCGGACGGACGGCCGCCAATTGTTTCAGATGTTGGACGGACAAACCTTGAGAGGTTATGATGCTTGGAAGTCGTTTCTAGACGAACGCTATGTTCAGGCCTATATGCCCGTGACGATGAAAGAGAATGACAATTCGTATAAAGCTGTTTTATTTGCTAAATCGGTTTCATTGGCGAATCGCGATCAGCCAGGAGCAGTGCTCCTGTTCGTGATGAGAGATACGAAACTGCTTGCCAATCTTCCGCCATCGGAAGCGACATCTGTTGCGCTGTTGGATAAAGAAAACCGACTAGTTGCTTCTAGTGGTCTTGAGCAAAGGCCGCAATTTCTTACTTATGACAAATTTACTGGCGAAAATGGACTCTTCTACGGGGATGTAGCCGGGAAGCAGGTCGCCGTATCCTATACCACGTCAGCTAGGACAGGCTGGAAATACATGTCGATGATTCCTGCTGAGCGTTTTGACGACAAGATGAGATATATGAAAAGGCTCGTGTATGCTAGCATTTTGCTAAGCCTTCTGCTGGGGGGGGGGGTCACTTTCTTGTTCCTTCGCAAAAATTACAATCCGATTAATCTGCTCATCCGGAGCTTTTCCATGAAAGCAGGGATTTCATTTGCCGAGGGAACGAATGAGTATGGCTTCCTGCAAGATGCGCTCAACAATACTTTCGCAGAGAAAGAGCAGGTTGATCGCCGTTTGCATCAGCACCGCGATGCCATTCGCTCGCATTTTCTGCAGGGGCTCCTAAAGGGGAATCTGGAGCAGGACATTCCTGTACATGAATCACTCTCAGCGCACGATATTCAGCTGTCATCCCCTCATTTTGCTGTACTCTTGTTCCATATCGATCATTTTGGCAAATTCCAGGATGATGTCACGGTAGATCCACAAAAGGTGAAGTTGATGCAGTTCATCCTGATGAATGTGGTGGAAGAAGTGATCGGCAGCCAGCATCAGGGTTTCGTAACGGAAATTGATGACATGCAGGCCTGTATTTTTAATTTCGGCACAGGGCAGGACCCCGAAGAGCTGCGGCAGGTTGCCGAGCAGGTGAAATTGTTCTTGCTTGACCATTTCCATGTCCATTTGACGGTGTCGATTAGCGGAATTCATACCGAGTTGTTCGGGATTGCCGGGGCTTATCAAGAAGCGCTGTCGGCAATGGCTTATCGACTTGTGGTAGGAGGGGGAGAGATCATTCGATACGACGAATTACCGAGTTCCGAGGCTGCCCACCAGGCCGGAAATTATTATTACCCGTTGCATGTGGAGCAGCAGTTGATTAATTTTGTCAAAACAGGCGATTATGAGAAGTCGAGCTCCATCATAGAGCAAATAATAGAAACGAACGCATCTAATGCCGTGTTGTCCGTACCGCTTGGCAAGTGCCTCATGTTTGATCTAGCCAGCACGATGTTGAAAACGATGAATGAAATTGGCTCGCAAAGTAATAAAGCGTCCTTTATCGAACAGTTTCATCCTGTGGAACGACTTTTCGGATGCGAAACGATGAAAGAAATGAAAGGGGAAATCCTTTCGATTCTTGGGCAGGTCTGCCAGTCCATCCAAGCTGAGCGCAAACAGGAGTACAGTCCGCTTGGCGAGCTTGTAAGCTCATTTGTGAAAGCCAACTATGCGGAAGATAATTTGAACATTTCGATGATCGGAGAGAAGTTCGGAATCACGCCTTCTTATTTATCCAAACAATTTAAGGCACAAACCGGCGATGCACTGCTTGATTATATAAGTCGAACACGGCTCGAAGAGGCCAAGAAGCTGCTAAGCGAACAATCGCTCTCTATTATGGAGATTGCGCGGAAGGTTGGGTATGCGGATATCAATACGTTTAATCGGACCTTTAAGAAGTTTGAGGGCATTACGCCAGGGAAATACAAAGAACTAAAGTGATACGTAACCGTTTGACATGGAGTCGTACAAGCTTGCTTGCGCGACTTTTCATTTTTTGCATAGTGATTTTGGATTCTGATGATTGCTTTCTACGGATTTTAAATAGTGATTTGCAGTTTTGACGATATTCAAAAGGGTGCTTTACCAGCCATACTGAAGCTACAGTGCTGCAACGAAATCAATCGCACTAGACAATATGAGGGGGATTCCACATGAGCAGTCGTTCAAAAAGAAAATCCATAAGCCTGGCACTAAGCGTTGTGGTCGCTTCTAGTATGTTCGCCGCATGTTCCAAGGATACAACGAAGTCACCAAGTGCAACTGGAACTGCTACAACAACGACAGCACCAACTGCGGCAGCAGGCAAATATCCAATTGCTACGCAAGAAACACTAACATCTTGGGAGCAGATTAACCCGAACTTGACAACGTTATTTCCGAATATAGGCGATTCCCCTTTTGGTAAGCGATTGGAGAGCGAAACAGGCGTTAAAGTCAAGTATACGCATCCTGCTGACGGTCAATCGAAGGAACAATTCAACTTGCTAATCGCTTCGAACAATCTGCCGGATGTGATTGAATACAATTGGGGCGGCGGTGGAACAGCGGCGTATCCAGGTGGACCAGAGAAGGCGATTGCCGACAAGGTCATCCTTCCTCTCAACGACTTGATCGATAAAAACGCGCCAAATTTAAAGAAGCTGCTGCAACAGGATAAAGAGCTGGACAAAATGATTAAAACGGACAACGGTACCTACTACGCGTTTCCAATGATTCGTCCGGACAATGGCCTGGTTTTCCGTGGACCGATGCTTCGTAAAGACTGGCTGGATGAGATGAACCTAAAGGTGCCTACGACGATTGATGAATGGTACACCGTATTGAAAGCGTTTAAGGAGAAAAAAGGAGCTACCGCTGCTTTGACCGCTCAGTACAGCAATGAATTGAATATTCAGGATGCCTTCATTGGCGCTTATAAAACAGCCAACCGATTCTACATCAATGATCAAGGCAAGGTGAAATTCGGGCCGATCGATCCTCAATTCAAAGATGCGCTGACTCTGCTGAACAAATGGTATGCGGAAGGTTTGCTAGATAAGGATTTTGCATTGAACACGGATTCCAAATCGCAGGATACGAAATTACTAAGCAATGCTTCTGGAGCGACAGTCGGCTTACTTAGCGCCGTGGGTAAATGGATGGATACGGGCAAGAAGACGAACCCGAACTACCAGCTTGTAGCTGCTCCATACCCGACGTTGAACAAAGGCGAACGCGCTTTCATCGGTCAACGTGACTTTAAGTACAACCCGGCTGTAAGTAAAGCTGTTGCAGGGGATTCCAAACATGCGGAGCTGGCTGTCAAATGGATGGATTATGCGTTTGGCGAGAAGGGCGCAATGCTCTTCAACTTCGGTATTGAAGGCGAAAGCTATACGATGAACAATGGCGTGCCTACGTTCACCGATAAAATCACCAAAGATCCGAAATTCAGCCTGCAGCAAATGGTTTCCCAATATACGAAGCCGAACGGTCCGTTCTTGGGTGACAGCCGTAAGAGCTTCAATACGTACAAAGAGCAAGATGAAGCTGTCGGGATTTGGGAGCAAACGGACGCTGTCAAGCATGTGATGCCTCCTTTCTTGACGCCAACAACGGAAGAAAGTAAAGAACTGGCTAAATTGAGTACAGCGATTACGAGCTATAAAGAAGAAATGTTTGTTAAATTTGTTATGGGCAAAGAGCCGATCAGCAAATTCGATGAGTATGTCAAACGGATTAATGAAATGGGGATCGAGAAGGTGACCCAAATTTATCAGCAAGCGCTGGATCGATACAATAAGAGATAATTAGTTTACGGCAAAATCTTGCGGGAGGAGGAACGTATTGTTCCGACCTTCCGCAAGAATAGGGCCGTGGCAGGAGAAGGTGATGCGATGAACACCATGATTTCCAAAACGAAGCCAGTTACAGCCATTGAAGACAAACGAAAAGTATTTCGTTTCGGGCTATTGCTGGATATACGTAAAAACAAACTGCTTTATGTAATGTTGCTGCCTGTTCTGCTGTATTATGTCGTCTTTCATTATGCGCCGATGTATGGCGCCCTGATCGCTTTCAAGGATTACTCCCCAAGAATCGGTATTTGGGGGAGTGACTGGGTTGGGTTCGAACATTTTGTTAATTTTTTCAACGGGGCCTACTTCTGGCGAACGATTAAGAATACGGTTCTGATTAGCTTCTACCAGTTATTGTTCGGGTTCCCGGCGCCTATTATTTTGGCACTTCTGCTGAATGAATTAAGGCATGCTTTCTTTAAAAGAATTGTGCAAACCGTGACGTATATGCCGCATTTTATTTCCTTGATTGTTATTTGTGGGATACTGAAAGATTTTACAACCAGTGATGGTGTCATCAACGATATCATTGCCTTCTTCGGGGGAGAACGGTCAACTTTCTTGCTCGAACCGAGTCTGTTCCGTACCGTCTATGTTTCTTCCGGGATCTGGCAAAATATTGGTTGGGGAACGATTATATTTTTGGCGGCATTAACCGGAATCGATCAAGAGCAGTACGAGGCAGCCAGAATCGATGGCGCTGGTCGCTGGAAACAAATGACACACGTCACGCTGCCGGGAATTATGCCAATCATCATTATTTTGCTTATTCTCGACATCGGTCGGATGATGAATGTCGGGTTTGAGAAAATTATTTTGCTGTACAATCCGGGCACTTATGAGACGGCAGACGTCATTTCATCCTATGTGTACCGTGTAGGTCTGCAAGATTTCAATTATAGCTACAGTTCAGCGGTGGGCTTGTTTAACTCGGTCATCAACTTTGCCCTGCTCATTTCCTCCAACTGGCTGAGCCGCAAATTTAACGATACAAGCTTGTGGTAAAGGAGAGTGCATGAAGATGCTGAACAAAACGAGCTTTGCAGAAAAATGCTTCGATGCGATCAATGTTGTGCTGCTGATCTTGTTGATGCTGCTTACCGTATATCCACTTATTTATGTGTTGTTTGCTTCTGTTAGTGACGCAGGAACTCTGATGGGCTATAAGGGCATGTTATGGCGTCCGCTCGGTTTCTCGCTTGATGCTTATACGAATGTATTCCGCAATCCGATGATTGTGAGAGGCTACGGTAATACGCTGTTTGTCGTACTAGCGGGCTTGGTGCTGAACATCACGCTCACTGCGTTCGGGGCTTATGCCCTCTCGCGAAAGAGTTTGCGGTACCGCAAGCCGCTCATGCTGTTTATCATTTTTACAATGTTCTTTAGCGGTGGCTTGATCCCCCTTTACTTGACGGTCAAAGGTGTGGGATTAATCGATTCCTTATGGTCGCTTATTATTCCGACTGCCATCAATACCTTTAATCTGATTCTGATGAAGACGGCATTCGAAGCAATCCCAGATGCACTTGAGGAATCGGCCAAAATCGATGGGGCGAACGACTTCGTCATTCTATTTCGGATTGTGCTCCCGCTCTCGATGCCCGTGATCGCTGTCATGCTGCTGTACTACGGCGTGGGCCATTGGAATTCCTGGTTTAATGCGATGATTTTCCTGCAGGAGCGTTCGCTTTATCCATTGCAGCTTGTGCTGCGGGGGATTTTGCTGCAAGGGGAAACCAATGCCAATTCAGGTGCTTCCGATGACGATGCCGCCATGTTGGCCGCTACTTTGAAGTATGCGACGATCATCGTTGCGACGGTTCCGATTTTGTTCGTATATCCATTTTTACAGAAATACTTTGTGAAAGGTGCTCTGATCGGAGCCGTCAAAGGATAGAGGAGGGATCTTCGCGTGAAAGAAGTTAACAGCTCGGCGGTTAAACTAGAGGTCGATTGGGAAGCCTACATGGCCAATAACGATATGGAATGGGTAGTTAAGCCAGTTAGCTGGGACGAAGGAGCTTTCCTCGGCAATGGCTTGCTCGGCACGATGGTTTATGGCGAGGAGCATGCGAGTAAGCGAAATGTGCTCCGCATGGTTACTGGGCGGACGGATGTGACGGCCAACCGTACGGACAAACCGGGATTCCCGCCACGCGTTCAGCTTGGTGAACTGGATCTGGAATTGGAAGGAAAGATCTATCATCCCACACAGATGCGCATTAACTTGTGGAACGCTGAATTGCAGGGTACGTTGACGACAACGAGCGGAGTGGTTAAACTGCGCTCACTCGTGCACAGTCTCGATCCGGTGATCGCCATCGAGATCGAGACGACAGAAGGAGAAAGTGGCGCTCGCTTTGCGTGGTACCCTTTTCCAGAAGTCGATCCTGTTCTGAAGAACGCAGACGGCGTGAATTTAAATCAATATGTGCCGCAGACGGAAGTAGCCTATACGGAAGATGAGGATGGCATCCGCGTGTGTACCCAACGGTATTCCGGCGAAGATGGCTGCGTAACCGCTTGGAAGGACGTGCAGGTTTCGCCGAATCGGCGGATCTGTTGGCTGTCCATTGCCCGGGGGTATGGTGAAGCGGCAAAGGCTGAAGCCGTAGAGGCTGTGGGACAGGCTTCGGCAGCGAATTTCGAAGAATGGGTACAAGCTCACCGAGCATGGTGGCACCGCTATTACCAGCAAAGCTTCGTTTCGCTGCCGGATGGACGATTGGAAAGCTTTTACTGGATACAAATGTATAAGTTGGCTTCAGCTACGCGAGTAGACAAACCCTTGATTGATAATCAAGGTCCTTGGCTTACATCGACGCCATGGCCTGGTGTTTGGTTTAACATGAATGTACAGATGAGTTATTCACCAGTTTATACGGCTAATCGTTTGGAGATGGGGGAATCTCTTGTTCGTTCATTGCATGCGAATAGGAACCAGCTGATTCGCAATGTGCCTGAACGTTTCCAGCACGATTCGGCTGGGTTAGGACGGAGCTGCAGCTTCGACTTAGAGACGAATGTAGAGGATGAGGTTGGCAATTTAACGTGGATTTGTCATAACGTGTGGCGGCACTACCGATATACCATGGATGATGGCATGTTGGAGGAAATATTATTTCCGATTTTAAAGCGGAGTGTGAATTATTATATCCATCTGCTGGAGGAGGGCGAGGACGGCTGCTTGCATCTGCCTCCGACGATATCTCCCGAGTACGGCTCATTCATGCGGACAACGGTGCCGGACTGTCATTATGATCTTTCCTTGCTGCGCTGGGGCTGTGAGACCTTACTTGCGATATGCAAGAGGTTGAGCGTTAGCGATCCGCTCAGTCCGAAGTGGGAAGACATTCTGGAGCGTTTGGTTCCGTTGCCAGTCGATGAGACTGGCTTTATGGTGGGGCGTGATATGCCGCTTGCCTACGGCCATCGTCACTTTAGTCACTTGCTGGCGATTTTCCCGCTGCATCTGATCAGTGGAGAAACGGAGGAAGAGCGGGCTTTAATCGCAACTTCTCTGCGTCATTGGCTGGCGAAAGAAGGCGATCTACGCGGCTTCAGTATGACCGGAGCGGCATCCATTGCCGCAGTACTTGGATGGGGTGATGAGGTGATGCGGCTCCTGCAATCGCTGCTGCTCATCATTAAGCCGAATACGATGTACAAGGAAGCGGGACCGGTGATCGAAACGCCGCTGGCCGGTGCAGAATCGATCCAGGATATGCTGCTTCAGAGCTGGGGCGGCAAGCTGCGAGTGTTTCCGGCTGTGCCGGGAGCGTGGACAGAACTGGCCTTCCATGATTTGCGTGGGGAAGGCGCTTTCTTAGTCAGCGCAGTCCGCAAGGATGCTGCCACGCAGTGGATTAGAGTGAAGAGTTTGGCGGGAGAACCCTGTCTGATCAAGACGGGCTGGCAGGGACGGATTCGATGGGAGATCTTCGGCGTGGATGGCAAGGAGCGAGTGTCTGGTGAAACGGTTATCCACGATGAGCTATCACTGGCGTTGGAGAAGGGCGAAGAGGCTGTACTCTATCCGAGTGAAGAGGTTCCTGATTTCCATGTACATCCGGTCGAAGGAAAGGACAAGGTTGTGCGGTACTTCGGTGGACACAAGCCTTGGCGGTTATACAGGTTTCATTCAGACAATTAAGGCGATAAATATTGTTCTATCGTTTAAAACAAATTCGCCTCACAATAAATACAAACAGGTAGACCCTCAGCCAGTGGCCGTGGGTCTACCTGTTTGTATATATGGAAAAATAATGTAAGAAATAGAACGATACATGACCTATGCAGTTGGATGAAAATTCTGGATAATTAAACCCTGCCACTTACGCTAGTAACCCGAATAACGTTATGGCACAGCGCTATTTACACGAGTAGCCTTTTGGGCTACACCGATAGATAAAGTGAAATCGGTTAAGAAATAGCTATTCTAGACAACGTAATTAGGAGGTGCTGTCCGTATAATAAATATCAAATGAAGTACATACATGTGGAGGTAATCATGAGGAATGCACTGACATCACCCAAAGCTACGCCTATTAAACTGAGGAAGACAACATGGAGACTAGATCATCTTCCTTTCTACGTCATGATTGCACCAGGCTTGCTTTATTTTTTAATTTTCAAATACATTCCCATGTTTGGGTTGTTGATTTCTTTTCAGCGTTATGACCCCTTTGTTGGGATTATGAAAAGTCAGTGGGTCGGTTTTGACAATTTCAAACGTTTATTTACAGAACACGATTTTCCTATGCTTTTAAAAAATACGTTTCTATTTGCCGGCATGGATATTCTTTTTTTCTTCCCAGCTCCCATTATTCTGGCACTCCTTCTTAATGAAGCAAGATTGAAAGCTCTCCGAAATGTCGTGCAAACGATTATGTATGCACCGCATTTTATCTCATGGGTTGTGATTGTATCTATCACAATGACTTTGTTTTCATCGCAAGATGGCGTTATTAATCAATGGCTTCAATCCGCGGGGCTTGGTAAAATCGAGCTGTTCACGAAAGCAGAATGGCTTCGCCCGATGTGGCTCTTACAAAATATATGGCAAGGCATGGGTTGGGGATCCATTTTGTATCTAGCAACAATGGCATCCATTGATCCTTCCTTGTATGAAGCGGCAAAGGTTGATGGCGCAGGGCGGTTTCGGCAGATTTGGCATATTACCTTACCTGGTATTCGATATGTGGTGATCGTTCTGTTTATTTTACGACTAGGCAATTTTATGGACATTGGGTTCGAGCATATTTATTTGCTGCAAAATCCATTAAATGTGAATGTGTCAGACGTTTTTGATACTTACGTGTATCGGACAGGAATCTTACAGCGAGATTACAGTTATTCAGCCGTTGTTGGCATGTTTAAATCCATTGTAGGACTTGTACTTGTACTCGGTGCCAATCGCTTAGCTCGCAAGTTCGGCGAGGAAGGGGTGTACTAGTCGATGAAATCAGAACAAGTATGGAAGGATCAGATCTTTAATACAGTGGTTATCTTAATTTTATTAAGTTTGGGTTTGGTTGTTGTTGTGCCCTTCCTCTTCACAATCTTTAGCTCCTTTGCGACAAGTAAAGAGTTGCTCCTGAAAGGTGTGGTGCTGTGGCCTGAAATGTGGACATTAGAAGCGTATCGGTTTCTGTTAGATAATGATCAGTTTACAGGTGCATTCAAGAATGCGGTTACTTTGACGGTGTTTGGGACCATCATCAATATGACCCTCTCCATTTTGATGGCTTACGGATTGACTCAACCTGGCGTAAGAGGCAGAAAGGCAGTTAACTTTATGGTTCTGTTCACCATGTTGTTTCACGGAGGCATGATTCCTACCTATTTAGTCGTGAATAAACTTGGTTTGATTAATTCGTACTGGTCAATCTGGCTCGTGAATGCGATTGCTCCGTTTAATATGATTGTCATGCGCAGCTTTTTTCAAACGTTGCCTAGCGAGATCAAGGAATCTGCCCGTATTGACGGATGTGGGGAATTTAGTATTCTTTGGCGCGTAATCCTGCCGATTTCTTTGCCGGTCATCGTAACATTCAGCCTGTTCTATACGGTAGCTAATTGGAACACGTATTTCCAAGCGGTCTTGTACCTCAACGATATCAAAGCATATCCGCTTCAAGTATTTCTTCGTCAGGTACTGATTGTGAATGCTTCCGAATTAGGGTTAGCCGTGACGGAGCATGGCTATGAATATTCGCCTGCTGTCCGGCATGCAGCCATTCTACTAACCGCAACACCGTTATTACTCGTGTATCCTTTTATGCAGAAATATTTTAGCAAAGGTATGATGATGGGTTCGGTAAAAGGGTAAGGGTGGCCAAGTATGTACTGTTCAAATACGTTCTTCCTATTGTATGGTTGAAGTAATCACATCCATGAGGGTATAGGGGGAAGCAGAGTATGTATCATGTTCTCGTTGTAGAAGATGAGCTGTTAATTAGAGATGCTATTGTAGAAATGGTCGGTCAATTGAATGGCTTTAAAGTGACAGGCGAGGCATCCAGCTGCGAGGAGGGATGGCGGCTCCTTCAAGAGCTCTGGCCGACTGTTGTTATTACCGATATTCAAATGCCGGACAAGGATGGACTTGAACTGATTCAGCGTATTCGACAAATGCGTCTACCTGTTGTTTCCATTATTATCAGCGGACATGATAGATTCTCTTATGCGCAGAATGCGATCCGTCTGCATGTTTCTGAATACTTGCTAAAGCCTATATCTGAGATGGAGCTGCATTCGGCTTTATCACGATCTGTCAGTCGACTGGAAACATTCGCTGAATCGAATCAACTGCTGCAGGACATTCAGATCTTTGTTGATCGCTTATCTGAAGGGAATCCGGTGACGTTGTTTGAGCAAGCGAACCAAGTATTGGGTGCGATTCTCGGGAATCGGACACTCGATCATGGTGCGAAGACAAGTTATGTTCGGATCTTTCTTGGCAAGCTCATGGAATTTGTGAAAATCATGTACCCGAGCTTTGAAGAGCCCACTATTTCGGAAGACCTCAACGAAATGCAAGTGCGCCAGGTGTTTCATACGATTTTGCATGAGTGGATACGTCGTTACCCGCAGTTCTCTAGCAATAATATGCGTTTGGTAATCAAGAAAGCGATTACTTATATACAGACACATCTACAGGATGAGCTAACCTTGAAACAGATGTCCGATTACACCAATATAAGCACCTCCTATTTTGGCGTACTATTTAAACAGTACACGGGGAAAAGCTTTGTGAACTATGTTAATCAAATAAGAATTGAAAAATCGTTGGAATTTTTACGAAATACAGATATGAAAATATATGAAATTGCCGATGAGGTCGGCTTTGCTTCCTTACCTTACTTTAACCGAGTGTTTAAGCAAGTATCTTCACTGACACCCAATGAATATCGAAAGAGTCTCGGCCTATGAGATGGGGGACGTGGTTCAGCCGCTATTCGATTAAAGCTAAATTGATCGTCATCTTACTGATTGCAACTTTGACATCTATTCTTTTAATGGGTACTTTTTCCCAATACTTATATGCGAAAGCGGCGAGAAACGATTTTTATCAGTTCGCTGATGATGCATCGTATCGCTTGAATCGTCAAATCGATCTCTATATTCAACAAATGAAAATATCAGTTTCATCCCTCTTGGCTGGACCTTTGCCCAAACGCAATGAGTTTAACAGCCAGTTGGGGAATGTGGGAATTGTTCAGAATTGGCTAGTGAACGAGGCGCCGAGTACGCCGGCTCAACTGGCCGACTTGGAGGATGTGCTGAATAATTACGTCGCCCTTAATTACAGCGAGGTTGACAGTATGTTTCTCATGTCCCAAAGCGGCAGAATTGTCTCCAATGTGCAGCGTTTTGATGAGGCTTCCAAAGTTTATCTGAATGAGCCTTGGTTTGCCATGCCGATGAGCAGTACTCTAAAGGTGCTTCCAACCCATCAATCGCAAGTCACAGGTAAAAACGTGATTTCCTTACTCGTTCCTATTTACGCGACAGATACGATGAAGCTGGGAGGAAGACTTGTTATCAATTTGCGCATTAGTGAACTTGAGAAAACGATTGTCCGATCTTCGCTTGCCAAAAAGGGTTATTTTTTCATACTAGCCAACGATGGCACGATCGTATATCACCCGAATTCGGATTGGATTGGGAAGCGGATCGAACAAACGGAGTTAGCTCCTTTGAATTTACTTACATCTTCTTCGGTTCAAGAGCTTCAAGGAACAGAAATGCTGGTTGCTGCCAATTATTCGGAGTTAACGGAATGGAAGCTTGTGGCAATGGTGCCGTTTGAGGAGATGGCTAGCGGGATTACAGTGGCTAGAAAAGCCATGCTTGCTGCGATGCTTATTCTTGCAGCCTTTGTGTTAGTGCTCGTACCGATGGTGGCGCAATGGTTCATCCGGCCAGTTCGACAATTGAAGCAGCTGATGGAGCATGTAGAGAAAGGAAATTTAGACGTACGTGCCAAGGTATTACCTGGGAAAGATGAAATTCAACTGCTGAGCCGCAGCTATAACCGAATGACAGACCAGCTTCTACAGCTCATTGAAACGGTGAGTTCCATGAAAGTCAATGAAATGCACATTCTGCTGAGGCAAAAAGAAGCAATGATTCAAGCGCTGCAAAATCAAATCAATCCGCATCTCCTCTACAATACGTTGGAGATTATCAATAGCTTAGCTTATATCGAAAAAAATGAGCGGATCCAAGTTATTGCCAAAAATTTAGGTGACTATTATCGATATACTGCCTCCATTATTGAGCCGATCGTAACGCTTAGAGAAGAAATAAATCAATTAGAAAAATACCTGGAAATTATCGAAATTAGATTTCCAAAAAATTTCCAGAGTCGCTTTTATGTACATGAGAAATATCTCGATATACGCATCGTGAAATGCTCGCTGCAGCCGATTATTGAAAATGCGATTAAGTACGCAGTTGAACCGAAGAGCGGGAATGGAACGGTTATTATTAACGCGTATCAGGAGGCAAACGATCTCATTATTGAAATCGCCGATAATGGCAATGGCATAGAAGAAACTAAACTAAAAGAATTACAGGAGCGGTTGAGTTGGATTGTAACTCAAGCAAACGAGACGCTAATTAAGAGTGAATCCCTAGGCATAGTGAATGTTCAAGCGCGATTAGTCTTGCAATACGGTCCAGCCTATGGATTGACGATAACGTCATTTGCAAACAGGGGAACCGTTGTTTCCATCCGAATTCCTGTTCTTGAAGAAGACGGCACCAGGATAAAGGAGTGAAGGGTATGAAAGAAGCGCATATCAACGTTGAAAAAAAGCTTTCAAGTCACACGGTAAGTCCTTACCTGTTTGGTCATTTTATTGAGGATATTGATGATCATATGACAGCAATGTTGGCATTTCCCGTTCGCAATATGGATTTTGAAGAAGAAGACACGAACTTGGATGGTGTATCAGGTTCGTGGTTTCCTCTTCACGATGGGAAGCATACGCAATATGCCTTAGAGCCAGCAGCAAGAGGGCATAGCGGTCATAGTCAAAAGATTCGAATATGGAATAAAGATCGAGGGATGTCAGGCATTGGCCAACATATTCATTTAGAAGCCGGCCTGCATACGCTCCGATTATATGTACGAGCGACAAGTGAAATCCATCGTGTGTTGGTGCGAATTGTTGATCGCTTGAACGGTAAGGTTGTAAGTGAAACAGAGCTCGAGATTACTGGACATAGATGGAAGGAATTAGGAGGTTTATTGAGCGTTTCAGGCGCTATTTCTGCCGGTGAGTTACAGATTTGGGCAGTTCCAAGACCTGCAAATGAGTGGGAGGATTCCGTCTCGACGGGAATGATCTGGTTCGATCATATTTCACTTCTTCCCGATCAAGCGACACTAACAGGCTTATTGAAGAGAGATGTCTTTCAAATGGCAAAAGCTCTGAATAGCGGGATTATGCGTTTAGGCGGTAATTATATTAGTTTATATCATTGGGAAGATTTTGTTGGCCCGACCTCCTTGCGGCCTAATTATATCAATGAAGCGTGGGAACAAGCAGGACATGTCCATAAGTATTTTGGGACGGATGAATTCATAGCACTATGCAAGCAATTGGGGGTAGAGCCTCAAATCTGTGTCAATATGGGTACCGGAACGCCGGAGGAAGCAGCGGATTGGGTAGAGTATTGCAATGGCGATATGGAGACGACAATGGGGGCATTGCGCGCAAGCCATGGATTTCCTGAGCCATATGGCGTGAAGTATTGGGAAGTTGGCAATGAAATGTATGGTCCCTGGCAGGCTGGGGTATGTACAGCGGAGCATTATGCAGACATGTATGTCCAGTTTGCTAGAGCCATGAAAGCCAAAGACGCTTCCATTCTATTATTGGGATGCGGAACGGCGAGAGATTCATTGGCGCCTGGCTGGAATCAGAAGGTGCTGGCACGGGCAGGCAAGGAAATGGATTTCTTTACTTTGCATATCTACCAAGGACAGAATTTTTTCCCTATCGATGCTCGAACACCATCAGAAGCACGATTTAAAGCGATTACCGCTTTTCCGGAAGTGGCGAGATCACTATTTGGGGAAGTTGAAAGCTTGATTCGAAACAACGATGAGTTAGCGCATCTGAAAATTGCCGTTACGGAATGGAATACGATGTACTTCCCAAACCCGGATTTACCCAATAATCATACACTAGAAGCTGCAGTTGCCAACGCGTGCATGCTAAACGAAATGATACGTCAAAGCCATCTTGTTCACATTGCGAATTTCTCTGATCTCGTGAACGGTTGGGTTGGCGGCTGCATTCGCGTAGGTGATGCTTACGAGCGGATGAGGAAACCAGGTTGGAGCGGGAATAACCACGTCATATTTGGGACTGCTACTTATCATTCCTTGCGATTATATGCGAATTGCCAAATAGACCGGCTGGTGGAGGTAGAGGTGGATTGTCCTACCTATGATGCTGGAGCATCGAAGTTAGAACTCTCCTTGAAGCAGCTGCCTGAATTAGATGTCGTTGCAGGGATATCTGCGAAGTTGGATAGACTGACGCTGTTTATTGTGAATCGAAGCTTGAGACAGATGCCAGTTTCTTGCCGTTTGACAGCGTGGGAACCGAAGGCGGAGGCGCGCGTCTCAGTTATTTCAGGCTCAGACTACGAGGCGTTCAATACGGTGTTTGAACCTCAAGCATTGCAAACCCAGGTTGAACAAGTTCAGCTTGATGATGCTAAGTGGCAAACTACGTTAGAGCCGCATGCCATTTATGTGCTGGAAGTAGAACTTGAAACAATCGAATGAAATCGGATAAGTTTTAGATATTCTGTGTAACGATAAATAAATGAATTCCATGCATACTAAACATGTAAGCAATTAATCTGCTTTTGTGAAAAAGAGTAATGATCAGAGGAGGGGCAGCTGTGGGAATACACATAGACATTCAATCAGCTCCAGAGAAAGTAAGTCCGTGGTACATCGATAAGCGGATTTTCGGCAAGTTTTTTGAAACGAATGGCAGAGATACGTACCCAGGTATTATTGATGATTGCGTAGCTAACGGATCGTTTGAACATTGGTTCTCCAAGCGGAAGAAGGATGGCACGAATTTACCATGGACCATGCGCACTGAGATTATGTACAGAGACGTCGAGCCGACAACGGGGTTAGCTTACCCGTGGGAGCCTGTCGGTGATGTAACTGATGCCTTCGAGCAATTGCAAGGCGGTGTACATGGCAAACAAGGTTGGAAGACGTTCCAGCGGATCAAGCTCGGAGAGGGTACGATGAGCAGAGGCATTGCTCAACGCATTACGCTTGCCGATGAGCGAACGCTGACCTACCGATTGCAATTGTACGGCCGGGCAACGGGTTCGATAACTCACCTGCAAGTAGCGATTGAAGATAAAACTGGTGAATTACGCAGTGACAGCAGGATTCAGTTGACGCAAGAGTGGAACCGCTATGAGGTTGAGTTGACGTTGGATCGTGTAAGTTCGTCACGTTATGAAGCTTCACCTTTTGGCGAATACAAGCTATTGATCATTGCTAATACAGAAGAAGCTAGCTTCGTTGATCTGGATTGGGTGATGCTGATGTCAGGAGATGCTGTTGAAGGCTTGTATAATCCAACGACAATTGCGTTATTAAAGCGCTATCATGTCACTTCGATTCGGTGGGGTGGGAATTATGCGAATGAATACAATTGGAAGGATGGCATTGGACCTTGGCTGCATCGACCTGTTCGAGATAATCAGAATTGGGGCGGGTTGGAACCTAATTATTTCGGGACGAACGAATTTTTACGCTTCTGCCAATTGATCGAGGCAGAGCCTTTCATGAATATTGGCTTCAGTTATGATCTACCACCTGAATTAGCAGCAGAATGGGTGGAATACGTGAATGGCGATGCTTCGACGCCAATGGGACGGCTGCGCGCAGAGCACGGTTATCCAGAACCGTGGGGAGTGAAGCTATGGCAAGTTGGGAATGAGAGCTATGGTGATTATCAGTTCGGCTATACCAACTCGATTGATTTCGCGAAGAGGATCCAAACTTACTATACGAAAATGAAAGAAGTGGACCCAAGCATTACCATTATAATCGCTGGGCAGGATCCCATGTATGTAGACTTCTCCGAAATTCCAGGCCAACCACCGATCTGGAACAAACGATTGTTTGCGCTTGCAGGAAAGGATTATGTGGATGGGCTTGATATTCATCAATACACGCGAGGAATAAGGGACGAAGGCTTGCGTAAGGATTGGTTAGTGAGCAATGAAGCAGATCCAAGCTTTTATAATCAAGTTTTAGTAGTGTATCCTTCCCAATATGAGGTACTTATTCAAGAGTTGAAAGAGCTCGCAAGCGGATATGGCATTGAACCATTGGCTCTTGAAATTGGTGAATGGAATTTGGAACCGGAAACGGATGCTAATTGGCCCAAAGCCGAGTACGAAACGATGGCTCATGCGTGCTATGTTGCCGCCATGCTCAATACGTTTATTCGCCAAGGGGATAGCGTTAAATATGCGTACCAACGAGATAACACCCTGTATTATCGGGCGTATCCTGTCGATATGAGACCCGTTAATCCTGGCAACGATACGTCCAGATTTTATGCAGAGCCGTTTATGCGAACGGAGACAAAGTGGCGTAGCTTTGAACTTCAAACAGAAGGTACGACGTTTGACATACCTCAAACGTGGGTAAGGATCAGACCTATGGCGGGGATCGCCCATGTGGATGCAGCGGCAATCCTATCAGAAGACAACGCTGAAATGATTCTCTTTGTCGTCAACCGAGATTTGAAGAAAGCCCATAAGGTGGAGTTGCAGGGAGGATGGGATGGCGATAATGCCAATTCATCTGTTCTGCTGCAATACAGTGATTCACCGTTTATGCGACATACCGATTGGTATGAGCAGCGAGGGTATCATCTGGTTGAGACTCAGCTTATACGCGAAGAAGGCAATACGGTATCTTTACTTTTACCAGCAGGCTCAGTAGCAAGGATTACATTCCGATTAGCACACAAATCAGAGGGGGATTTGAAGTGAAAAAAACAGTTGTAGTAAGCCTTACGCTAATGCTCTCTGTAAGCAGCCTTGCCGCATGTTCAACAGATAAGGGGACGACGAATTCCGCTGCGAGCGCTACACCAGTAGCTACATCCGCAAATCTTGATGATGGCAAAGAGCTCATGAACATTTCGTTAATGCTTCCGCAATATGCTGAGATTGGCCCATCAAGCGACTCACCGCTAGTGAAAAAGTTGAATGAGAAGCTGAACATTAAGCTGGATATCCAGTGGATTCCCGGTGCGAGTTACAACGATAAAATTAGTGTTTTGGCGGCTTCAAACAGCTTACCAGATGTATATCGCATTGCCACCGAGGATTACATGAAATGGCGAGACAAAGGTGTATTTCTGGATGTGAAACCTTTTCTTAGCGGGTATCCCAATTTAACTAAACAACTCCCCGAAAGTGCATGGGCAGAACTTAACAATAAGAACTCGTATTTCGGAATTCCCTATTATAGTATTCCCCACCTGTTCTCTATGTCGATCCGAAAAGATTGGCTAGATAAATTAAACCTGAAGATGCCTGAAACAATTGATCAATTCTATGAAGTAGCGAAAGCATTTGCCACCAAAGATCCCGATGGGAACGGCAAAGCAGATACAACAGGTTTCTCTGTACTTGTGAATTCCAATGGTACCTTTGGAAATGCTGCTCCGCTCATGGGGGCCTTCGGACTTGCCAATGAATGGGCCTTAAAAGATGGGAATTTAGTGGCTATGCAGGCGCAAACAGATGAACTTAAGGGCTTCATCGGTTTCCTGCGGAAAGCTTATGCAGAAGGAGTGCTCGATAAGAACTTCCTGGTTATGAAATCGGCAGATGCCAGAAATAAGCTCTGGAACGGCCAATCGGGTATTCACCTTGTGAACCCGAACGAAGTGATTCGTCTAGATATTCCTAATATCAAGAAGAATGCTCCGCAAGCAGAGCTTGTCCAATTGATGCCTCCAGCAGGTCCAACGGGAATTCGCGCGACGCAAACAGACGGCATGGGTCAAGTCAAAGTTGTTATTAATAAAAATACAGATCCGAAGAAGCAACAGCGGATTCTCAAATTACTCGATTACATGCTTTCCGATGAAGGCTATGATCTATTGAAAGAAGGCGTAGAAGGTATTGATTATAAGAAAAATGCCGATGGCACGTTTACGAAGCTAGAAACGAAGGAAACAGGGAGTTTGTTCTCCATTAATTTCTTCCGACGCGCGGATAAAGCGATTCAGCTTCACAAATATAATGACCAAACTTATGTGAAACAAGTGGAACAATGGCTGAACAATAACGATAAATACGACTGGCCCAATGTGGGCTTAGGTTTGGCTGCAGAAACTGAGGCCTATAAGAAAATTAATCTCACGACCATGAACACGAAGTGGATGTCTTCGATGTCTCGAGTCATTGCAGGCGATGCACCTCTTGAAGAGATTGACAAAGCCGTGAGCGAGTGGTTAAAAAGCGGAGGTGAACAATTAACATCAGAGATTAACGAAATCTATAAGCAACGTAAGTAAGCAGATGTCACAGTGACAGGCGTATCTTAGGGAAGAGCGCCTGGTCACGTTGCTCGTTTACCTCATCCTCATTCTTAAAAGAGATGTTATGATGAAGAGTCGTTCAAGCATCATAAGTTTGGTATTGATTGGTTTGATCGCGTTTTCACAGTCATTCATTATGCCTGTTCCTGCGCAAGCAGCGAATTCTACGGCGACGATCAAATCACCAGCGAGACGGCGACCGCGATTGGCTTAAGCTGGGTACCAACTAGAACGGAAACCTATCATGAGTATTTTGAAGACGGTGCAGCGGATAACTGGTCACAAAATAAAGGAAGCTGGTTGGTCTATACCGATACAAGCCGAGGGGCTAATTTCTATCAATCACCACTTGCGACGACGGGATTAACCATATTCAGCAACAGTGCGACCGGCAACTATGAGGGAGAAACAAGTGTTGAGCAGGTTGCAATGGCTTCGGGGAAATCTGCCTATGCCTATGGTGTCGTTGCACGTTATGTGGATGATAACAACTATTACAAATTTGTTTATAACATCAACGAGGATAAATTTAAGTTAGTGAAGGTACAGAACGGTATAGAAACAGTGCTTATTAGTAAAACGACCCAGCAAGTAATGACCGATAGTAAAGTCACATCGTTGGATGTATCCAAACTGTTGATGTCGATCCGGGTAGATGGCAGTACAATTGTGTGTTCCCTAAATCAAATTGGACCTATGTTTACAGTAACGGATACCACATTTACAAGTGGCAAGTTCGGCCTCTATTCCCTAAAAGTGCAGGCCAATTATAATTGGGCACGCATTTATCGGAATAATGCGGATAGTTACACCGTGTATCGCAGCACCCAGCCGCATACGAATTTCACTGCTATCCAAAGTGGACTTACAGGTACGACGTATACGGACACGGGCTTGACTTCCGGAACTACTTATTACTATCGGATTACCGCGCAGAACAGTGCCGGATCTAGTTATCACTACTCGAACACACTTCGCAAAAATTAATCCCTAACATGCCTTGAACAATAATTCTTTCACGAAAGGGGAACTCCATAAGTGCTTACGACGAGCAAAAGCAATCATAACGCCTATCTCATGGGCTATTTTCGATCAGGTCCGGGGCAAACCCACAAAGTTGAGGAATTACATTACGCTTATAGCAGAGATGGATTGCAATGGTATGAATTGAATGAGAATAAACCGGTATGGGCGTCTAGTGTTGGCGAAGGGATTTTAAGAGATCCCTTTATTGGAAGAGGGCCTGATGGGAAGTGGCACCTCGTCTATACAATCCGTCCGAGGGGGGCATACATCGGATATGCAACGTCAGACGATCTCATTCATTGGACAGATGAGAGGGCACTTCCTGTTATGAAGGATATTCCGGATACGGTGAATAGCTGGGCTCCTGAGTTTTCTTATGATCCTATCCATGACCAATTCTTGATCTATTGGGCATCTAGCACAGGTCAAGATTTGAGTAACAGCAAGCATTACTGTTCACGTACAAAGGATTGGCAGACGTTCTGTCCCACTACCTTGTTCTACGATCCAGGTTTTCAGACGATCGATGCGAGCCTGGCCGAACATGAAGGTAAGTATTATATGGCCATTAAGGATGAAAGTCATGTATATGAGCCAACCAAATATCCGCATCCACCGATGAACTTTTTGGCAGTATCTAATCAACTAGAGGGACCCTATGAAATTATTCCTGGTATCCAAACGCCAGATTATACAGAAGGTCCGGAATTTCTATGGGTTGATCGTGTGAAGAAATGGCGACTGTACTATGACTACTGGGCCTATGGTAAATTCGGAGTCATGGAATCCTCCGATATGAAAACTTGGTCTGCTGAACTATCAGAAAGTCTGATTCGGTTTCCTTACCGTGCTCGACATGCAACGATGTTTCCCCTTAGTGAAATAGAACTTCAACAGCTTATCGAGAAATATGCGTTATCCGTACATTACCCAACACCGACCTACTCACCGGTTCGTATTGCTGCAGAAGGGACGGAGGGTTTCTTACACGAAGGCTTCGCTATGCGGTCTGTGACAATGGATTTCCGTGCAACTTCTAGAATGGGAACTCAGGTCTTATTCGATGAAGGTGATAGCAAGAATGGTCTTTCACTGCGCATCAAGGATGGTTTATTGGAGGCCGTTGTCTGTTCGAAAGGAACGAGACTCAAGATTTCTGGTGAACAGGCGTTACTACCTCTGGAAGAGTGGATTCAGACGGCAGTTACTTACGTAGAAGGTAAGTTATGTTTATATTTGAATAGGACTTGTGTGGCGGAAGGTCACGCGGACATCGGCTGGGTCAACATTCATGATACTGCCGGCGGGTATGGTGGACGATTTGGGAAAGATGCGTTTGGTGATGACGACGGCAAAGCCGCATTCCAAGGGTGTATAAAAAATGTGCGGATTTACTCAGTGCCACTGCAGCCGGAGGATTTGAGGCACAGGTAGATTGGATGGAAAGGAGCTAAGCGACAACACGCTTAGCTCCTTCTTTAGCATCAGGTATGACAAAGGGAAAACCCTCTACATGTCGAATTACAGAGCTATGACAACTCAAATGGAGAGATCCGAGAAGGTATTGACTTTATTAAAGGTGAGGTGGCTGCATGTTTGCACAGTACGAGGACTCCGAACGATTAGATAAAATGGAAGGATTGGTAGAAGCTTATTCGCCCTACCAGGATTTTCGGTTATATCCTTCTTCGGTTACACCAGGAATTCAACTCGGAATGAATGTGATCAGGCCTGAGAAGCCAGGTTTACTGCTTATTCAACTGCACGGCTGGCATATGAGTATGCCGAAGCCGCAACGGAGGGATACCCCGAATGAAAGCCCGTATTTGATTGTACAAGTGGATATGCGTGGGCGTGCCTTCTCCCAAGGCAGCGCAGATTGTAATGGGCTTGAGCTGATTGATATCTATGATGCTGTCCAATTCGTTCGTCAAGCATACAAGGACTGGCTGTTCGCAGAAGAGCCTGTTTACTTGGAAGGCGGAAGTGGCGGCGGCGGTAATGTGCTTGCCACCGTAGCCAAATTTCCTGATCTATTTGCAGCTGCATCAGCGTTGTATGGGATGTCGGATTACGCTGTTTGGTATGAACAAGATCAAGTCGGGGAATTTCGCGACGAGATGGATGTCTGGATTGGCTGCACGCCGCAAGAAGATATGGAGCGTTACCAAGCTCGAAGTGGCTTGCACTTGGCTATGAATGTGCACACTCCACTCTACATTACGCATGGCGATGGGGATATTCGCGTCCCTGTCACTCACTCACGTAATTATGTAAATGAGATGGAGCAACTGAACAAAAATCAGCTTGTTCGTTATGATGAGCTTGCAGGTGTCGGGGATCAAGGACATCTAGCCCATATTCGACCCGAACAGTCACTCCGAGTGGAACAGGAATCCGAGCGTAATCGGCTCGACCATCCGACACCGATTCAGCTACCGTTACAGGGCAAGCTTCTCGTAGGCGGGTATGTGTACACGAAGTACTTCAAGCTTCAACTTGACTCTGTGAATCATCTCGCTGAACTGACGTATGACGTTGAGAGGCGAAGTGTTCAATTAACGGCTTTAGCAGAGTATACGTATCATCTTGAATGGGCCGATGGGACGGTTATGAGCGGATGCTGTGCGCAACGTGTAAACGAATAACTGGCCTATAGACGGAGAAACACTATTTTACAGTTTTCATCAAGCGTTCCCTGCTCAATGTAGCCGGGATTTTTTTATGCATATTTAGTCGGGAGAGTAGGGGGAACGCTCCAGTGGATCGCGGTACTGAGAAAGGGAACCACGTTCCGTATCTTCGGCATGGTGCAAGGACGGGGGCAGTCCAAATAAGAGGACATCAGAACTGATATTGAAGATTTCGGCTCATTTTGCAGTGTTCTTGCAAGGGGATTTCACATCGATTCGAAGTAAACGACGCAAATTGAAATATACACCGACGCTTAACTAGCGTACTGTTCAGGTAGATACCACTCTTCCACAATCGACTACTCGTACTAGGGGAAGTGGCGTTCAATTTACGATGTTAATCGGAGGTAGGTTGTTGACATGAAGAAACTCAAAGTTGGGGTCATCGGGCTTGGAGAAGTTGCTCAAATTATTCATTTGCCGATCCTAGAATCACTAAGCGAATGTTATGAAATAGCTGCGATCTGTGATATATCTCCCCGTTTAGTGCAGTGGGCAGGATCTCGATATGGTGTCCACCAGCAGTATACAGATGCATTGGAGCTCGTTAAGCAGTCTGATCTTGATGCTGTTTTTATCCTAAATAGCAACGAGTATCATACGGCATGTGCGATTGCTGCAATCGGGCAGAAGAAACATGTGTTTATTGAAAAACCGATGACGATGACTCAGCAAGAAGCTGATGCCATCATAGAAGCACGAGATGAACATGGTGTGAAGGTCATGGTCGGCTATATGCGCCGCTATGCACCGGCATTTACACAGGCTGTCCAGGATGTCAGAGACATGGGACGCATTCAATATGCGGTTATTCGCGGCATAATTGGGATGAATCATTTTTTTACAAATCAAACGAGCTCCGTGCATCGCTTTACAGACATTCCGGCTGAAGCGGCGATCGAACGCAAAACCATCCACCAAAGATTGATGAGGCAAGCGATTGGTGATGTTCCGCAGGAGATCTATAATGCCTATTCGTTGCTGCTTGGCTTAGGTTCACATGATATTTCAGCAATGCGCGAGCTTATTGGTGTCCCGAATCGCGTCGTTTCCGCTGTGCAATGGCAAGGGGGTTCGAGTATGGCAGCTACTTTCGAATACGATGGCTTCTACGCGACGTATGAAACGGGGCTTGATCAGAACCGACGTTTCGATGCCCATATCGAGGTGTTCGGATCCACGAAACAGTTGAAAATACAGTACAATACACCTTATATCCGGCATTTGCCGACGACCTTGCATGTAGGTGAAACAGTAGGAGAAGCTTACGAGGAGCGTGTCCATCGGCCAACGTTTAAAGATCCTTACACCATCGAAATGGAAATTTTCCATGAATCCATCACGCAGGATAAGAGTCTGAAGACGACACCGGAAGACTATAAGCAGGATTTGACGATTTTCAAAATGATGGTCGATCAAATGCTGATCACCTATAAGCCGCAATAGAGGGAGGATCATGAGACGAATGGCGGCCATCGTGAAGGGGAAAAGGAGTTAGCATACTATTCAGGCAGAGATCGCGTTGGATTTGGCAATCATCAATGCCCACTGGGACAATAAGTTGGAACGGCTCGGAAAACTATGAAGCGTGCAAAAGTGCAAAAGTGCAACCTTTCTCATCGATTTACCCTCCCGATATGAAATGCTTGTGAAAGTGCAACAATTTCTGCAGACATGTATCAAATTGGCACTTTTCCATCTAAAAGGTTGGCCTATTTGCATGCATTCATCCGATAGAGCCTTTTTCTATGAAAATAAGTGTACTTTAGCATCTTTGACCACTTGGGAATACGATTCAGACAATCGAGCGATTGTTAGTCTGGTTTTCACCGCGAGAGCAGGTGGTGCAAACGATAGTTGTCTTAGCTCCCAAACTCATCATTGACTTCAAACGAAGAATGTGCGACCATAATCTAAACGTTTAGAATTTGTTGGGGTGTGAGTGAATGAAAGCTACCATCAAGGATGTAGCCAGAGAGGCGAAGGTATCTACTGCCACGGTTTCTTTCGTCGTCAATGGGATCGACAAGGTGAAGAAGAATACGAAAGAACGCGTTCTGCTAGCTATTCAGAAATTGAATTATGTCCCAGACCAAGCAGCACGAACGATGATCAAGAAGAAGACAAAGACGGTCGGCTTAATCGTACCGCTTCTTACGAACGAGTATTGGGCTGAGCTTGCTGAACAAATTCAAGAAGAACTTATTCTTCGGGGATATACGTTAATGATTTGCACGGCCGGGATGAAGTCGGCAGAGCTTACGATCAACTCGCTGTTGGAAAGAAACGTGGATGGGGTTATTCTAAGTGGGCGAATCGCCAGTGTTCCTGATGATCATTATATTCAGATGTTTATGGAGCGTAGGATTCCGCTTGTTTCGATTGGTCAGATCCATAAGGAGGTCACCTCCGTGTGGGGAGATAATTTGAACAGCTCCAGAGAGGTAGTTGAACATCTTATTCAACAAGGCCACACGAAAATTGCCTACATCGGTTCTATATCTACCGGAATTGGTCGCGAGCTGGGCTATCGGAATGCGTTAGCTATCGCAGAAATACCAGTCGATGAAACACTTGTAAGAAACGGCAAATCCGAGGATGTACACAATTTCAGTCAGTATGGCTATCATACAATGAAGCAGCTCGTTGCGGAGAAGTGCGAATTCACGGCTTTATTCGGTGCGAATGATCTAATTGCCATTGGTGCGATCAAAGCGTTGCAGGAGTCAGGACTTCGCGTTCCGCAAGACGTTGCTGTCGCAGGATTTGATGATATTGCTATGGCTGCGCTCTATAGTCCATCTATAACGACAGTCAAGCAACCGATTGGTGAGATGGCAGGCTCAGTGGTTGCGGCACTCATTGAACAAATTGAACAGCCCGACGGACAATCCATGGTAAGAAAAATTAGATTCCCGATGACAGTGGTCGTTCGCGAAAGCTCCATCTCCCCAAAAGGCGGATACAAGACCTAATTGTATCGCTTTCAATTTAAAATCTAAACGTTTAGATTTGATCGTTGAAAATCCCATCATCCCTAAGGAGAGTTATCTATGACTATGAAAACATTAAATGTTGGCATTATCGGTCTTGGAGAAGTCGCGCAAGTGATTCATTTACCCGTACTAGAAACGCTTCCTAAGCAGTTCCGCATCGCAGCTTTATGCGATATTTCGCCAAAGCTAGTAGCGCATTTAGGTGACAAATATAACGTGGAACACCTATACACAGATGCTGCCGAGCTAGTCAAGCAACCGGATCTGGATATCGTTTTCGTGTTGAATAGTGATGAATACCATGCGGAATGTGCGATTGCAGCAGCGAATCATAAGAAGCATGTGTTGATCGAGAAGCCGATGTGTTTGACGGAGAGCGAAGCTGACGCCATTATTGAAGCCCAACAACGCAATGGGGTGAAAATCATGGTTGGCTATATGCGCAGATACGCGGCTTCTTTCGTGGAAGCGGTAAAGCAAATTGGTGGCTTTGAGCATATCCAATATGCAAGAGTAAGGGATATCATTGGACCGAATCGCCTATTTGTTAAGCCAACCAGTCATGTCGTTTCCTTTGATGATATTCCGGAAGCGTTGAAGGCGGATAAGCGTCATAGAAGTGAAAAATTAGTGAAAGAAGCGACGGGGGTAGACGCGGACTCGCCTAATGGTCAGTTATATCGTCTACTGTGCGGCTTATCTAGCCATGATCTTTCCGCTATGCGTGAAGCGCTTGGTATGCCGAGGGGGATCGTTGGTGCCAAAGTAACGAACAATGGTAGTTTATTTTTGACAGCAATCTTCGATTATGATCAATTTGCAGTTACGTTCGAAACGGGGACCGACGCTCAGGGACGCTTCGATGCTCATTTGGAAGTGTATGCGACGCATAAATCAGTCCGTGTTCAATACGATACTCCGTATATTCGCCATCTCCCAACGAAGCTCCATGTGCATGAAACGGTTGGCGAAACCTATATAGAATCTGTGATTCGTCCTACTTGGACAGACTCGTATACCTTAGAGCTGCAATACCTGTACGACGTCATCACGCAGGACTTAACACCGAAGACGACCCCAGAAGATTCTAAGCAAGATCTTATCATTTTCAAAATGATTCTGGATGCGATATCACACAATAAAATCTAAACGTTTAGATTTTGAGGTGTTATCTGCTGAAAGGAGGTACATATGCGTAAAATTACTGTAGGCATTATTGGAACAGGATTTATCGGACCTGCTCATATCGAAGCGATAAGAAGGCTGGGATTCGTAGAAGTTGTGGCTATCGCGGAATCTAATCTCGCTTCAGCCGAGAAGAAAGCTTATCGGTTAGGCATTCCAAAAGCATATGGAGATTATCGAGAACTGCTACAGGATCCGGACATTGAGGTTGTCCACAACTGCACGCCTAATTATCTTCATTTTCAAATTAATAAGGAGGCTATCTTAGCTGGCAAACATATTTTGTCAGAGAAGCCTCTGGCGATCTCAAGTGTAGAGTCTGCAGAGCTAGTGGCTCTAGCGAAATCCAAGGGTATTGTTCATGGCGTTAATTTCAATTATAGACAATTCCCAATTCTCCGGCAGCTTGCCTCTATGATTCAAAGGGATGATCTGGGGCATATTCATCTTATTCATGGCAGTTATCTACAGGACTGGTTGCTCTATGAAACGGACTATAATTGGCGACTTGCTCCGGAAATTGGCGGTGCATCTAGAGCGGTTGCAGATATTGGCTCTCACTGGTGCGATACCATTCAATACGTCACAGGTAAAAAAGTGGTTGAAGTATTTGCCGATATGGCAACGGTTATTCCGATCAGGAAAAAACCGATTCACCAAGTAACGACATATTCTCAAGGGGGCATAGCGGTCGACTACGAGGATGAGGTGATTGTAACGGAAGACTATGCATCTGTTCTACTTCGGTTTGATGATGGCGCCAAAGGAGTCTTTTCCGTTTCACAAGTGAGTGCGGGAAGAAAGAATAAGCTTAATTTTGAACTAAATGGCAGCAAAAAGTCTGCATGTTGGAACCAAGAAGAAGCCGAAAAGTTATGGATCGGCCATCGAGACCAAGCGAATGAAGTGCTATTGGCAGATCCAGCCCTCTTTTTACAAGAAGCACGTTCAACGATCCATCATCCTGGGGGCCATAACGAAGGCTGGCCAGACACAATCAAGCATATGATGCTACACTTCTATTCTTTCCTTAGGGAAGGGAAAGACCCACTAACAGAGCAGGCTAACTTTGCGACTTTTGAGGATGGGCACCGCTCGATGTTGATTACGGAAGCCATATTGGATAGTTATACGAAGGAGCAATGGGTGAGAGTAAAGATGACTATGGGATGACATAAGGGGATGTAACGTTTCGTGCAGCCTGACGGTAAATCGTAGCAATCGGAGCAACATCCGTTTGTCTCCTAGCCGGTCTAGGAGGCCCAATACGTCCGAGCGAGTTCGTCCCATTCAATTCCTCCTGCGATACGTAGCCGGTGTTACACCCGTTTTCTCTTTAAACAAACGATAGAACCTTTTCGGATCCTGAATCCCAACGGCTGCGGCGATATCTGCAATGGATAGGTCACGATTGGAAGGATCAACCAATAGACGGCAGCTTTGGTTAATTCGCTCATGGGAGAGCAGCTCCGAGAAGGACGCACGGGTATGTTCGCTAACAATGCGTTGTAATTGTCTCGTACCTATTCCCACCTCTTTAGCTAAGCTTGCTAAGGTAATCTTGTCAGCTAATCGGCTTCGAATCGACCGCAGGACAGCTTCCATTCTGTCCTGATTGGGAGAGGATGAAGTTTCATTGTGATCTATGGCGCGTTCCATGACGATGAGCAGCTGGAGGAGTAGTCCGCACATCATGGTTTCGTAGCCAGTCCGCTTCTGTTGGAATTCAATGAATAGAGATGACATCAGTTGTTCGAACTCTCCCGATTGTTCTCTCATTTGCAGCCATTGACCGCCATGCGCGACCAGATCATTGAACCTGTACATGTGGTACTGCTCTGGCAGAATGGAGGTAAGAAAATGAAATAACGATGCGTCGAAGATGCAGTTGCCTATTCGCAGCGGCTTATTCGGATGAGGAGAGGAGGGCCGGAAAATATGGGAGATGCCAATTGGAATGAAAAATAGATCGCCTTTGCTGACGCGGATGGTTTGATCTCCGATGTAGTGAAAGCCACTCCCTTCCCACACATAGCTGATTTCATAAAAATCATGCAAATGTTCAGGAAGATCGAAATGTTCGTAAACTTTATTGACGAATATTGCAAATCCATTTTCAAAAAACTCTTCGCCTTTCTCAACGTGCATATCAGGTCTACGCATAGGAACTCCCTTACTTAGTTTAGGATAATGTCATCATATACCTAGTAGATGTCGTTATCAACCAATAACATTGCGGAAATGTCTACGAATTCATAGATGCTTCCAATGGCGTGGATGCGTATCGTTTTCGATTCATAACGATCAAGTACATGGCAATCACTGTGAGAATGATCCCGAGTATTCGCAAACCACCCGCGCTGAACGTATCCCCCATTACGATGCTGATTAATAACGAAGAGAGAATGGTACCCAGATATCTGGATGTATTGAACATTCCGGAGGCTACTCCAATGATATCTTTCGGTGAGCTTTGAAACAAAGCGGCTTGCATCCCAACATTATTCAAGCCATTACTAATCCCGAACGCGGCTAAAGCCAAACATACACTGATCATCGGAGAAGTTGGTTGCCATGTCACGATCCATATGGATCCAAGTGTCATCAGGATCGCGGATAGCAGCAAGGCTGGTCGAGGGCCAGATTTATCAATCCATCGACCTGCGAGGGGAGATACGACGAGAGAGCATAAACCTAAGCTAAGCATGAGCAGCCCGGTATGGAACTCACTGACATGGCGTACCATTTGCAAATAGGACGGAAGCCCGAAGAAGAGTGAGTAGAAGAGTACGTTAACGAGCATGTATTCGATATTGACCCTAGTCATTGCCGGATATTTGGCGAATGTGCGCAAAGGAATAAAGGGAGCTGTCGTTCTTAACTCATGCCGTACGAAAGCCCCCAGTGAAACGAGCCCAATCAGACCGATGATGACATGCTTCATGGAGATGTGTCCAAGCGATTTGGCTGACAGCAGCCCGACGAGCAGCCCAACAAGCCCCACTGTGAAAAGCAGAATCCCAGGCGCATCGATCAAAGCCAACCATTTTCGAAAAGATAGTTTGTGTGTAAGAGATGTTGCCTGTTGATCATTGGGAATGAACCTCCACGCAAGTAGATAGCTCGCCACGACGAACGGAATATTGACGAGGAAGATGGCCTGCCAGTCCCACCAGTGAATCAGGATCCCACCTATGAAAGGGCCAATTGCCGCAGCTCCAGATAGGAATATGGACATGACGGATAAAGCAGTCGCTTGCTTCTCCGTTATATGAATCCGCACAATGGCCATGCCAACCGCAACCATCATGCTTGTTCCTATCGCTTGTATGATGCGAAACACAAGGAGCAACCCGAAGTAGGGCGATAGCGGAGCTAATAAGGAAGCAATAAAGGCTATAACCAGCCCGGCAAGAAATATCTTCTTGCGACCGAATAAATCACTGGCCTTTCCCATGACAGGCTGCGCGACAGCACTCGCCAAGTAGAATACAAATATGATCCAGGACACCTCTGTAAATTCAAGTCGGTACACATTTTGCAGCCTTGTCATAGCAACAGCAATCATCGAAGAATTTAATGGGTTCAACAGCACCCCCAATCCAACTGAAATCAACAACCATTTGCTGCGATTATTCATGTCTGACACCCCCCTGTTTACTGATGTCATCGTACTTGAAATTCATTATTTATTCCAATGACTTTTATGTTATGATTTCATTGATTAGAAGGAATGAGTTGGAGGCGGCGTGAACAATGGAACTACTTCAATTGCACTATTTCATCACGGTGGCTCGATTGGAACATATGACCGAGGCCGCGCAGAGCTTACATGTTACGCAATCGTCTCTGAGTAAAACGATTCAACGCTTGGAAGAGGACCTTGGCGTTCCGCTATTCGATCGAATCGGGAGGAAGCTGCGATTGAATGAGTTCGGAAGCAGATTCCTACAGCGTGCTGAACGAGCTTTATTTGAATTGGAGCAGGGGAAGCAGGAGTTAAGTGATTTATCAAGTCCAGAACATGGTGCTCTTGAATTGGCGGTTACTGCCGCAAGCACCTTGCCCAATATCCTTCGAGCGTTCAGGAAAAAGCGGCCCCATCTCCAATTTCATGTACAAATGCTGTCCACGCAGGAAATGGTGACGCTTCTTCATCGCGGTGAGGTTGATTTTTGCTTGTCCTCACCCCCGGTTCAAGGGGAGGACATCGAATGTCAAATCGTCTGCATGGACCCGATCCTCTTAGCAGTTCCATTTGGGCATCGATTGGCAACCAGAAACAGTGTTTCCTTAAGCGAGCTAAAGAATGAATCGTTTGTCGGTGTAAAGAAAGGCTACGGTACCCGCGATTTAGTAGACTCCATATGTAATTCGGTTGGATTTGAACCGAAGTATGTGTATGAGGGGAATGAACCTGCCAGATTAAGCTCACTTGTGGAAGCCGAGATCGGTATAGCCTTCCTACCAAGCTCAGCAAGGAACTCACGTGAACAGATTACCTATCTGCACATCGAAGATCATGAATTGGTGCGGGAAATTGCTTTATTATGGCACAAAAGTCGATACATTTCCCGGGCTGCACAGGAATTTCGTGAAGTTGTGGTCGCTTATTTTCAGGAGATGTCTGGGAATGCTTGATTTTATGGTGGAAGGCGAAAGAAGGGGGAACTATGGAAAGTATTTGTTTCATACACAATGTAAACGATCAAGTTTGGCTCCGTGCAAAGTCTGATCTATAAACAACGGCGGTTGTTTGTATGGAGCAAAATGATTTGCCGCCGTTCATCTAGGCACGAATATGATGATTGTTTAATAGAATGGACTTTGCTTCCTTAAAACACACAATACTTTTTAAGGGGCAGAGCTACAATGAAGTATGTAAATGCAGAATCCATTTTTCCACAAGAATTAATTGAAGAAATACAGAAGTATACACATGGTGGAATCATCTATATCCCAAACCCCAAAGGATTGCATAAGAAGTGGGGCGAAAGCTCAGGGAGCAGAAAATATTTGAACGATCGGAATAAAGAGATTCGCGAAAAATATGCAACTGGTGTTTCTATTGATCAACTTTCTGATCTTTTCTGTCTTTCTAGCTATAGTATAAAAAAGATCATTTATTCGAAAAAATAAAGATCCGAAGGGTCACATCGGGTTATTCTGGTGTGACTTTTTATGTAATAGTTGATTTCTAATTGATTTGTACACACTATATAACCACCTACCTTGATATACTTAGTTTAATTAGAGAGGGGGGAACCGAATGAATAAAGACACTGCGATAATTAAAGATAGTTGGAACGAATGGTCTGAAACATGGTATCAAAGATATAGAGGTAATGGTGCTATTTCACAAATAATTAAGGCTCCTGAATCAGTATTTCATCATACAACGTTTTCGATGATCAAAAAAGCATTCCCAAATTTACAAAATAAACGCATATGTGTTCCTTCAAGTGGTGACAACCATGCAGTATTTGCTTTTCATTTGTTGGGGGCAAGAGTAACTTCATGTGATATTTCTGAAAAGCAATTGGAAAACAGTTTCCATATAGCCAGTGAACATGGTTGGGATATTGAATTTATTTGTGAAGATACAATGAGCTTAAGCAAAATAAATAGTAATGAATATGATTTTGTATATACGTCAAATGGTGTCCATGTTTGGATCAACGATTTAGCGGCCATGTACAATAATATACATAGGATACTTAAACCCAGTGGTTCCTATATTATGTTTGATATTCACCCATTCTTACGTCCTTTTGGTATACGAGCTGCAAAGGAAATAAAAGCTGTAAAACCGTACGATGTGACAGGACCATTCGGAGAAATTCCAACATATAAATGGCGTATACAAGACATTTTGAATGCTATGTTGTCATCAGGGTTAAGCATCAAACATATGGAAGAAATGTATGCCGAAGATGGTTCATTTTGGGTTGACGACTCCAAAGAAGATGTAGATGCATTAACGCAGCAAGAGCTTGAAGAGTTATCGAATTGGCAATCCAATACATTGGCTGGTCTTCCACAATGGTTATCGGTCCATGCTACGAAATAATAGGTTCAGTGGGAGATATACGATATTAATAGTTGAAGTTATTTTTGAAATGAGGGATTGCATTGCATTTTGAAATGAGTACGGCAATTACCCAACTGATATCAGTAGCATTCATGGTCGCAATTTTGACTTTACTTATTAAGCTTTTTAGAAAAAAGAAATCAAAGTAAAGTGATTTAAACTTTAGTGGATACTCTTTACAAACGAACGTACATTCGTTATTGTTTATATGGGGGAATTTCCCAATAACCAAGGGAGTGATCATGTGGAAGTTATCAAAACGAAGATTGAAAGTTCTCTTACAGTCTTGTTGGTATCCAATTATGAAAAGTCTAAAAAGTATTATGAAGATGCCCTTGGATGCGAAGTAAACGAGTTTTGGGCCATTCGAGACAATTTTGGATTAGGATTTAAGTTGATTCAAGCAACCCATATAGAAGACGTTAGACCTAACAAAGGTACTTGGAATACATATGCTTATATAAAAAATCATGATGAATTGGATGCTTTATTCATAGAGCTTAAAACCAATGGGGCAATTATTGTTTCAGAACCTAAAGAAACAGCACATGATTGGGGTACTTGGAAAGATTTCTCGGTTCAAGATTTAGATGGATATGTAATCGGTTTCGGATCGGGAAATAAACTTAATAAAGGAGAGGAATAACGATGTCTTTTTTTAAGAAAATGATGGCTAAAGTAGGGATCGGGAATATTGATATCGATACACAGTTCCATACGGAGGCTTTCATTCCAGGTGAACTGGTAGAGGGCGTTATTATCGCTAAAGGCGGCAGTGTAGAGCAGAAAGTGGACAAAATTTATTTTCAAATTATGACCGAATACCGTAAGCCCTCACCCATTGATAACGAACCGAATCGTATGGTGACAGAAACGGTTGTGATAGCCAACATCCTGTTGGGCGAGAGTTTTGTTTTTGAACCGGGAGAATCGATCGAAATTCCTTTTCAATTCGTGCTGCCGCATGAGACACCGATTTCTATTGGTGTAAGCAAGATCTGGATTCGTACAGGCATGGATATTGACAACGCGGTTGATCCATCAGATCGTGATAATATTGAAGTATTGGCTCATCCGCACACATCTGCTATTTTCGAAGCGTTGGAGGAATTGGGCTTTTATGTACATAAAGCAGAAAACGAATATTTTCCTAAACATAATTATTACCTGCCCTTTATTCAGAATTTTGAATTTGTCCCCTATAAAAATAGCGAATATAGCCGCTCTGTTGAAGAGCTGGAGCTTGTATTCTACCCAGATGAAAATGGGGTTAAAATCCTCATGGAATTTGACCGCAAAGCGCGTGGATTTAGCGGACTCCTAGCAGAAATGATGGATATGGATGAGTCCCATCACCGTTATTATTTCAGCGCCGATGAGCTGGAGGAAGGCACTTCAGCAGTGGCTAATCAGTTCAGAGGCATTTTTAATAATTTGCTGGGTGTGTAACGAGCTTGTCTGGCGACAAGTGCATATGAAGTTAAGAAGGCGGCTGACCCAATTGGATCGGTTGCCTTTTCTTAAAATAAGGGTGGCGATTTTGCAGACTTTGCGCAAGAGAAGTATCCCGGTCGCTCGTCGCACGCTAGCGCACAAATATTGTGCGCTAGAGAAGTATCCAGGTTGATCATCGCACGCTAGCGCATAAATATTGCGCAAGAGAAGTATCTTGGTCGGTCATAGCACGCTAGCGCTCAAATATTGTGCGCAAGAGAAGTATCCAGGTTGATCATCGCACGCTAGCGCACAAATATTGTGCGCAAGAGAAGTATCTTGGTCGGTCATAGCACGCTAGCGCATAAATATTGTGCGCAAGAGAAGTATCCCGGTCGCTCGTCGCACGCTAGCGCACAAATATTGTGCGCAAGAGAAGTATCTTGGTCGGTCATAGCACGCTAGCGCACAAATATTGTGCGCAAGAGAAGTGTCCTGTTCGGTCATCGCACGCTACCTTTTCTTAGTTAACGGATTAGAGATATATGAGTAGGAAAACAAAAAGAGACGACAATTATGCCATCTCTGTAACTAATAACGTGAATATGTTTCATTTAGGTACAAGTTAGTCGCAAAATTTGATTTTATATTTAGTTCCGTCATAGATTTCAATCTTAAACTCCTCTAAAAATTTCCAATTGATGCTGTCTAACCACTCCGCTAGCATTGCTACTCTTTCTACTTCATTCTGGGATTCATCAAATGATAATTTTGATTCATCACCATTATAATACTCTGCTTTGAGCTTCTCGATATCCTCGATATCAAGTAGAGACAATACACCTTCGACTAAGGAACGCTTTGACAAAATAAACACCTCCTAAAATATGAATATCAAATCTATATAGTATAAGGGAAATTTTAACAATTGCTTGTACATAGTTACTAGTAAATAAGTGATTTTTTTAAAATAGTTTTTAAGAGAAAGAGATCATAGGAGAAGACCGGATTAACCCTTGCTGTGCTTAGATTATTTTGGTGTTGTGATGGAGCAGATCGTGTATAATTATACCCATATAGATGGGCTGAAATTGAAGGGGATAATAATGGACGAAGAGGATATCAAGCAACGTATCAAGGATTACCAGCAGGCAGATGGAGTTCGCGCTCTCACTTGCGGTAACAACAGTAAGCACGAGAAATTATACCCTAAGGTTCTTGAACAAGGGTTGGTTCTTCTTTGCCCTAATTGCAATTATACGCAGACGTACATCCCTGATCTCTTTTTTGATGATGGTTTTTATGAGTGGCTGCGGGGCATGAAGAGCCTGATTTAAGAGATAGTCTAGTATGATCCGCAGCCCGTTGCTGAGGGTCTTTTTTTTGATGAAATCATCGATGAAATAAATTTTCAAATGAGGGGGCACTTCAATGCATCCAAGAGCTAATACATTAGGTTTACTTATTAAAGATAACTATATTCTTTTGGAGGAGAAAGAAGGAAGACATTCCAAAGGAATAGGTTTTTACTACCGTCCAATTGGTGGAACAATAGAACTTGGAGAACGATCAGATGAAGCGTTATTAAGAGAATTTAATGAAGAGATGGGTGTTGAAGTAATTATAGTACGATACATCACCTGTTTAGAAAATATCTTCAGAATAGATGATCATATAGGACACGAGATAACTCAGATATACGTAGTTGATTTTAAAGATAAGAGCTTATATGAGAAAGAACATTTTACTGTAGTTGAAGGGGACAAGGTTACTTATGCAAAATGGGTTTCGAAAGAAGAATTAGTTTCAGGGGATAAGATACTATATCCAAATGGATTAACAGATTTGCTAAGGCTGCCGTCACAATTGGTTTGAGAACCTTCTCAACGGGCAGTATAGTCGAAAAAGGAAGTTGAATTCAAATCTCGAATATCTAATGTAATCGTAATAGTTAAAAAAATTGATGACAGACAGGAGTTAGGTACGATGATTAAAGGTTTCGGAGGAATATTTTGGAGAACAAAGAATCTTGAAATTATAAAAAAATGGTACAGCGAAGTGTTGAAGCTTGAAATAGAAAATTGGAATGGGACTATGATAAAACCTCAATTAGGAAATGAGACTATCTTCTCTTTCTTTGCCGAGGATGACAGTTATTTTCCATTAGATCAACAAGTGATGATAAATTTCCAAGTAGATAATCTAGACGAGATGATTATACATCTTGAGCAAATTGGTGTACCTCTTGCCAAGAAAAAAGAGAGTAGTGATTATGGAAAGTTTGTTTGGATCGAAGATCCAGATGGACGATTGATCGAACTTTGGGAGAAATAAAGGGACAAATCATATGTATGGACAAACAATTTGTTTCCATGAATTCGGTGAACCACAAGACGTCTTAGAAGTAAAACAGCGAGAAGTTACGCCACTAATGCCTGATGAGATTTTGGTGGAAATGATTGTTCGTCCGATAAATCCCTCTGACTTGATTCCGATCCGCGGTGCTTATAGACACCGCATCTCGTTGCCATGTATTCCTGGCTATGAGGGCGTAGGATCTGTGATCGATATTGGTAGTAGCGTGTCAAAATCCATGCTTGGCAAGCGTGTATTACCTCTTCGAGGAGAGGGGACTTGGCAGCAATATGTAAAAACATCTTCTTCGTTGTCTATTGAAGTGCCAAATTTCATCTCTGACGATGAGGCTGCTCGATCCTATATCAATCCTCTCACGGCGTGGATTATTTGTAAGGAGCTTTTTAAACGCTCCAACAATTCTTTTCTATTAGTTAATGCGTGTAATTCTGCCATCGGCCGTATTTTTGCTCAATTATCAGTTGTATTTGGATATAGGCTTATAGCCGTAGTGCGAAGTTCAGCGTATACAGAAGAGTTGTTGCAATTAGGTGCATGGCATGTGATTAACTGTTCACAGAGCGATGTCTATAAAACGGTGATGGACGTAACGAGTGGGCAAGGTGTTCATGCTGCGATTGATTCTATCGGTGGAAAAGAAGGATACGAACTAGCACTTGCTGTGCGACGAGGTGGTTTCTTTATATCCATTGGATTGCTATCAGGGCAGCAAGTGGATTGGAAGCGAATCGCAATTGAACTTGATATTCAATCGAAAATTTTTCATTTGCGACAATGGCTACAAGGTATCTCAGTCGATGATTGGCAAAATTCCTTTCTACAGATTTTTGCATTGCTTCGTCAAAAGCAGCTCATCTTAGGAAAGGCTGAAGCGAGGTACAAGTTAATCGAAATTACAAAAGCGGTGCAGATAGCCGAACTATCGGGCCGACAGGGGAAAGTGCTACTTACATGATAGATCCTCATACGATGTACGATTGTTAAATACAGACACTGAGGTAGCTGGTCGTTGACGATCAGCTGCCTTTTCCATGTAAACGGGCTGACCTGCAAAAAAAGATCGTAAATTCAGTCACATCAGACTAGAAATAGTAGGATTCCCCCTGCAGTATTTAGCGAAAAACTCTTATAATAGAAGGTAATTTTTATTCAATATCGTTCTGCCAATTTCGGATAAGGAGACTGAAATTATGTATAAACTGGTCATTGTCGACGATGAACCTGCTGTCCGAGGAGGGCTCAGTAAATTCGTCCAGTGGAGCGACTATGGGATTGTTCTTGCCGGAACAGCGGACGATGGAGATACGGGGCTGGAGCTGATCGAGCGAGTAAAACCCGATATCGTACTGACCGATGTGATGATGCCGGTCATGGACGGGATCCAAATGTCGAGGGAGATTCGAGAGCGGCTCCCTGAGACGAAAATCGTATTTATAAGTGGTCACAATGAAGCCAACCTTTTGCGTTCGGCCTTGCAGGTTCATGCTGCCGATTATATTTTTAAACCAGTCAAACGAACTGAGCTCCAAAAGGTTATTGAAGGTGTCGTGCAAGACTTGCGTTCGGAAGAGAAGGAGCGGCAACGCCTCAAAGACATGGAGGTCAAATTGACCCAGAGTATGCCACTGCTTAGGGAGAAATTTCTAATGGCATTGATCCAAGACGGGGACGCAAAGCCAGAAGTGCTGCGGGAAAGAGCTGCATTTCTCAATCTGGAACTGCCGTTTGAAACGCCATATCTCGTACTCGTTATAACCATTGACGATGCAAGGGAGGTTCTAGGTAGTCGTTCGGAGAGGGACAAGCAGTTGTTGTCGTACTCACTCTTGAACGTCGTTCAAGAACTGATTGATCAGTACCTGCATGGGTATGCATTTGAGAACAGAGCTACTGAATTCGTTGGACTGTTAGTGCTTGATGATCCGATGAAAGACCCGGAAGCAACGCTGCTTTTGCTGGCAGAGGAGATTCGCGACAATCTGAAGCGCTGGCTGAATATCAGCGTTACGATTGGAGTAGGCGAACGTGCCGATACTATCCGGATGCTTCCAGCGTCTTTTCGGCATGCACGGGATGCGGCAGACCAAAAGTGGTACATGGGCAAGAATCAAGTGATCACGATGGACAGTTTAGAAGTTGGAGCTGCCTGTCCGATTCGGTTCGATAGCAGTCAGAGTGAGCGACTGGTATCCGTGCTGAAATCCGGGGAAAAGCAACAATTGGAGTTGGAAATGGAAAGCATTCTCGAGCCGCTGGCGCAAATTCGCAAGGACGGCTTTAAGTACGGCAGGCAGGTAGGACTGCAAATGATCGCTCTCGCCGGCAGGTTGCTGCTTGACCTTAATTTGCTTACCCGTGAGAAAGAAGAGGAGGAAGCTTGGGCGCTTGATCGACTCCTGAAGTTGGAAACGATGGCCGAGTTAAAAACCTTTGTAAGCGATTACCTATTTAGCATATGCTGCTGGATTCAGGAGAAGCGGAGCGGACGATCGAGTAATGTAATCGAACAGATTCAGAAGTTTATTTCCGAGAATTACGCTAAGAACTTGGCCATCGCGGAGATCGCCGCTTACGTTTATCTCAGTCAAACTTACGTCAGCTTATTGTTCAAGCAGGAGACTGGCGAGACGATTTACGAATATTTGATGAAAGTCCGTATTGCGAAAGCGAAGGAATTGCTGGTAGATCCTCGCATCAAGTTCTACGAAGTGTGCGAGCTAGTCGGCTATACGGATCCGAGCTATTTCAGCAAGCTGTTCAAGAAGATGACCGGACTTACGCCAAGCGCTTATCGGGACCAACAATAGGAGAAGAAGTGTTTAGCATTCATAAGGAGTTGATCCAGTGAGAGGGGTTTTGCAAAAAAGAAGGATCCGTCCCTCTAATTTGTGGGAAGGCGTTGTGGCGGCCAGGAGGTGGATGCTCGCCTACGGTCTGATGATTTTCCTGCCAGTATGTATGATGTTGTTCGTGTATTATGAACAGTCTTCCCGGATTTTGCAGGAGGAGGTGACCCAGACCATGCAGCAGACGTTGAAACAGGCAGGTATTAATTTAAGCTCGCGGCTCAACTATGTGCAGAATTCATCCAATTCTATATTTATGAACAATAAACTGTATGAAAATTTGGATCCCGCTTCTCCGATTATCGAGCGTATCGCTCAGTCAAAGGAGCTGCGCAATTTGCTCGAATCGGTTCAAACGGCACCAGACATTGTCAGGGCGCGTGTTTTTACCGATCCGGGGAATTTATACGGATTCGATTTGTTGAATCTTTTTCCGCTAGATAGCTTGAAAGTTCGCCCATGGAACAATGAGGTCATGAACGCTGGCGGCAGTATCGTGTGGACGGGCATCTACGAAGAAAACTATCTGGATTCGGGACCTGCAAGGATTCTTTCTTGTGCTCGATTACTGAGACATCCGCGAAATTTTTCACAGAGTCTTGGTGTGCTTATGCTTGACGTTCCCGAGAAAATGCTTACTGAAATTATTTCCGAGCTTAATTTTCCAGCTCAAAGTCGTGTATATATCGTGGATCGCAGTGGGACTATCATTTACAGCGCGGAGCAATCGGTAATCGGCACTAAGACTGCCCCCGAGAGAGAATCTGATGAAGGAATCATCAAACGGTCTGATAACGGTGTAGAGGTGTTTGAAGTGCGTGCACCCATCCGAGCTGCGGATTGGCGTCTCGTGCTGGAGGTGCCCAAGACCGGCCTGACGCATCGCACAACCACGTTAAGTCAGTGGTCTGGCATAGCGACGGTCGTTGGCATGACGATCATGTTTTTGATTCTCGTGTTCATGTTATTGGCATTCGTTATTAACGGGATGAACCGGCGAATCAAATCGGTCGTCAAGACGATCCGCACGGAAGGTGTTGAAGGGCTGGAGGAGCCGGGAGGCGACTTTCGGTTGCTTGAGCGAGTTGTCGATCATTTGGTGCATCGCGTGAAGGATTTGATGGAGGAGGCCTACCGTTCGAAAATGCTGGAGCGAGAGGCTGAACTTCGTGCGCTGCAAGCTCAGATCAATCCCCATTTTCTCTATAATACGCTGGATACCATTAATTGGTTGGCGATCTCTCGCGAAGCCGATGATATCAGCCATCTGATTGAGAGTCTGTCTGATTATTTCCGGCTTAGTCTGAATAAAGGGAAGGATCATGTGTGCGTAGTGGATGAGCTCGAGCTCTCGAGAGTCTATTTGGAGATTCAACAGAACCGCTTCCCTTCCACATTTGAGTTCGTCATTGAAGCGGATCCAGAGGCGAGTCGGTGCGTCATTCCGAAGCTGACGCTGCAACCCATCGTTGAGAATGCGCTGCTGCACGGCATACGCAAGAATAAAGGCAAAATCGGAATCATTAACATTCACGCGAAGCGGTGCGGAGATGTGCTTGAGATTACCATCAAAGATAATGGGATTGGCATGGACGAGCAGCTAGCTTCCAGTCTGTTGTCTACTTCGCGCCCTTTGCTGCATGCTGAAGGAAACGGCAGCTCGTATGGTCTATACAATGTGAACGAGAGAATCAAGCTTATGGCTGGTTCCGATTATGGACTGACGGTCCGTTCCCGTCTAGGCGAAGGTACTGTTGTGATCGTTCGTCTCAAGGCAATGCAAGAGGAACAAACTAAGTAGGATATGACTAGAAAGTGTCGGATTACCCTCTATATGACGCACTCTCCTGTAGGTACAATAAAGCCATAAGTGCAGGAGGTGCAACCACAATATGAGCGAAATCATCACACATTTGAATGGAAAGGCAGGGGAGACCAAGTTTTCTCGCAAGCGTGAAGGCAGATGGCGTAGGGTATGGCGGAACCTTGATACTTATGTACTGCTGGTGCCTGGGCTGCTTCTACTGCTATTGTTCAAATACACACCGATGTACGGAGTCTTAATCGCTTTTCAGGACTTCAACATTTTTGACGGGATCAGAGGAAGCCAATGGGTCGGATTGGAGCAGTTCCGAAAGCTCATGCAATCGGCAGAATTTATGCAAGTGTTCACGAATACATTGCTCATCAGTATTTACAAGATTGTGTTGCTGTTCCCGATACCCATCCTGATCGCTCTGCTGCTGAACGAAATTAGGTTCCCAGCGTTCAAACGGACCATCCAGACGATTATCTACATGCCTCACTTCTTGTCCTGGGTCATTATCTCTGGCTTGTTCATGACGATATTGTCCCCTTCTGACGGACTTGTCAATACCGTCATCCAATGGTTCGGCGGCGAATCCATACGATTTTTTATGGACAACCACGTATTTAGAAGTGTCGTCGTGTTCACGGCAGGCTGGAAGGAGATCGGCTGGAACGCGATCATCTTCATCGCTGCCTTAGCGAGTGTCGAGCAGGAGCAGTACGAGGCGGCTTCTATCGACGGAGCGAATCGACTGCAGCAGATGTGGCATATTTCGCTTCCCGGCATTGTGCCGACGATTATCCTGATGCTCATTCTGCGCCTTGGTATGGTGCTGGATGCAGGTTCAGAACAGATCCTAACGATGTATAACCCTACCGTCTACGCATCCGGCGATGTTATCGGTACTTTTGTTTACCGAATGGGTCTCGGAAAGATGGATTACAGCTTCAGTACGGCAGTCGGCCTTTTCAATTCGGTCGTCGGCTTTATTCTCATCATCTCCGGCAATTGGCTCAGCAAAAAAACGCTGAACCGCGGAATATGGTAAGGAGGCCTGGCATGCAAATCCGTAAAAGAACATACAGCGACTGGGTATTAGATAGTTTCGTCTACGGCTTCATGATCGTGTTAGGCCTGATTACCTTATTGCCGATGATCCACGTGTTCTCCAAATCCGTCAGTTCGGACTGGGCGCTTGTATCGGGACGAGTGAATCTGCTCCCGGTAGGCTTTCAACTTGATACTCTCGTAAAAGTCGCCACCTCCTACGCATTTGGCCGAGCATTCGTCATCTCGGTTATCGTGACTGTAGTTGGGACACTATTGAGCATATTGGTGACCGCCATTACAGCTTATCCGCTATCTAAGCGGCATTTGCCCGGTATCTCGGGAATCATGGTATTGTTCGTTTTCACCATGCTATTTAACGGAGGACTTATTCCGAATTACCTGTTAATTCGTGAGCTGCATTTGCTAAACAATTTATGGTCGCTCATTTTGCCTGCCATGATCAGTGTTTTCAATATGCTGGTCATCAAGAGCTATTATGAAGTTCTTCCCGAAGCACTTGAAGAATCGGCTCGGATGGATGGAGCCAAAACGCATACGATTTTGTTCCGCATCATTCTACCGCTCAGTATGCCTGTTCTCGCTGCGATCGCCTTGTTCTATGCTGTCGGCTTTTGGAACGATTACTTCAGTCCGATGCTTTACATTAGCGATCCATTATTGAAAACGCTTCAACTTCATCTGCGCGATATCGTGATGGAGAACGATACGGCGAATGCGCTCAACAAGTCGGCAGACGATCTGATGAATATGTCACCGGAAAGTATCCGTGCCGCTACCGTAGTCGCATCTACCGTGCCTATCCTTCTCGTATATCCGTTCCTTCAGAAGTATTTTATTAAGGGTGTATTGATTGGTTCCGTCAAAGGCTAATGCTGCATTAACGCCGGCGGAATCCACCGCTGCTTAATGATAAATTTCACAACATATATAGGAGGGTTTAAAAAATGAAGAAAACGATGAAATGGGCTGCGCTCCCTGTCGCAGTCAGCCTGATGCTGCTTACCGCTTGTGGCGCAAGTAGCGAAGGAGAGAAGGGCAGCTCACCAACCCCGGCCCCGTCTACACAGCCAGCGACTGCCGGCCCCAAGCCTGAACTGAAAGCGCTTATGCGATTGGGCCCTAACTTCGCTAAAGACCCAATCGCCATGATGCTGGAAGAGAAGACCGGGTACAAAGTCAATTACGAAGCACTTCCGGTCGATAAACCGGAGGACAAACTCAATCTGCTGATTGCTTCCTCGGAGCCTTATGATATCGTCTCGACAGCTGGGGACAGCAGTTCCAAAGCGATCTATGCCGACTATGCCAAAAAAGGCGCACTGGTCGATCTAACTCCGCTTATTGAGAAATACGGTAAAAACATCAAAGCATCGTTGTCCAAAGAGACACTGGAAATGGCCAAAGTCGACGGTAAAATCTATGCCATTCCGACGCGAACCCTCGAATCAGTCGGCACCAGTCTGATGATCCGCAAGGATTGGTTGGATAAGCTGGGTCTGAAAGTCCCAACAACGCTTGACGAGCTGTTGGTTGTACTCAAGGCGTTCAAGGAGAAGGATCCTGGTGGTAACGGAGCCAAAAATATTCCGATGGCTATTAAAGGCGACAATCCATTGGTCGACAACCTAGTCGGCGCTTTCGGCATGGTGAACGATTGGAACGATGTGAATGGCAAGTTGGTTCCTCGCGCGATGAATCCTGCTTTTAAGGAATATTTGACTTATATGACCGATCTTTATAAGCAAGGGCTGCTTGATCCAGAGTTTGCGATCAACAAGGACGCAACGGTGAAAGAGAAGTTTACAAATGGTAAGGCAGGCGCCATCGTGTTGCATTGGGCCGACATACCGTCGATTGACGATGCGCTGAAGAAAAATTTCCCAAGCGCCACCTATGCGTACATTCCTGCGCTGACGGGCAAAGACGGCAAGGCAGGTTTGGCACAGTCTTCGGGATTTGATAGGCTGACCTTTATTCCCAAAGCTTCCAAGCATCCGGAAGATGCGATCAAATGGATGGACGCCAAGCTGGAACCGAACACATTCAAAAACATGGCGATCGGTGTAGAGGGCACGCACCATACAGTGAAAGACGGAAATTATTATCCGATTTTGCCGATTTTCAATGACGAGCGCGGCTCTGCCAGCAACTATTTGACAGGCATCGATGAAACCAAATATCCGATCTACTGGCAGGCACGCGTCCGTAAAGATGACAGGCTCTACAAGGGCTGGGAATTCTTGAACAAGCTGCAAAAGCCAGAAGTATTCAAGCAGAATCCGCTCGGTTTAGCGCCGTACTTCCCGAATTACTCCAAGGAAAATGCGCAGCTGAATCAGATGGTTAATGATTATGCCGTCAAAATCATTGTCGGCGGCGAGCAGCTTACAGGATTCGACGCCTTCACAGAAAAATTCAAAAAAGCCGGCGGCCAAACGAGTTACGACGAAATCAACACCTGGTACGCGACCACTCGTAAATAAGGCAGTGCGGCAGTCTGCAGATGACGCTTAGGCGGTGCAGGCTGCCGCATTCGCTGTGCCTTTATGAAAGTATGAGTAAGTAAAGGGGGGATGAATGCTGTAAGTCGAGCAAGATGATATCCATTATGGGAGGGAATTGGGATGATTTCTTTGGAATTATCGAAGAGGTGGAAATTGCACGGTTTTATGATGCTATTTTTTTTTTTTTTTTTTTTCGGTCTGCTACTATTTACCGGATCTTCCGTCAACGCTGCTCAGCAAGAGCCTTATAATTGGCAAAATGTTAGCATCGGTGGTGGCGGATTTGTAACTGGAATTGCCATTCATCCGACTGAGCCGAATCTCGTCTATATTCGCACCGACGTCGGCGGGGCCTTACGGTGGGACTCGGTTAATCAGAAGTGGATTCCACTATTGAATGCGCTTCCAAGAGAAAAATACAATCAGTACGGCATTGACAGCATCGCCCTTGATCCAGCGGATCCGAATGTGGTTTACGTTGCAGCGGGCAAGTTCGACTATGTAGGAGCTCCTTCGGATATTCTGAAATCAACAGATCGGGGAATCACATGGACGTCAACCGGGTTCGCTCCCAGGCATTATGGCAACGGGCCAGGACGAGATTTGGGTGAACGGCTTGTGGTAGACCCCAATAATAGTCAAATCATTTATATGGGAACTCGTTATGACGGGCTGTGGAAAAGCACATCGGGGGCCAGCGTAGGCTCATGGGAGCAAGTTACTAACTTCCCGAGCATCGGTGCTGCTCCGACTGGACTCAATTTCGTTTTATTTGATAAGAGTACAGGATCTCCCGGCATTACGACACAAACCATCTATGTCGGGGTCAAAGGAACTGGTATCTACCAGAGTGTGAATGGGGGGACAACATGGGCGCTGATGAATGGAAGCCCGCTTACTCCACGTCGGGCTGTTCTGGCGGATGGCGGCACCCTATATGTCACTTATGAATCTGGTGTCACTAAGTTTGCAAACGGCGTATGGACCGACATTTCGCCTCCGGCGGTAGGAAGATACAATGGCATTACGGTAGACCCTACAAACCCGAACATCGTGATGACAGCCATAGAAGATGGTTCGAACACGCCGGCGCCGATCTACCGGTCGACCAATGGAGGCGTGAATTGGTCGCAAATCACCTTCGTCAAACATCAGAATGTTCCCTGGTGGACGAGTAACTGGTTTGCTGCTAATACATCGACCTTGACCATCGATCCCCATTTTCCAAATCGGGTATGGTTAACCGACTTTTACGGCACATGGCGCACAGATGATATAACGGCAAGTCCGTCCCACTGGTATACGTACGAAGAGGGCCACGAGGAAGTGGTGACGTTCGCTTTACGCAGTACGCCGATCGGTGCACCGCTGCTTAGCGGGCATGCGGATGTCGATGGTATGCGTCATACGTCGCTTACGACGTATCCAAGCAGCAAATTAGGCAGTCCGTCACTAGGCGATACGGTTTCCATCGATTTTCAAGAGAGTAATCCGAACTTCATCGCTCGGGTAGGTTCCACCCGTTATGCCGGCTCAGGGGGCGGCGGCTACAGCACCAACAACGGTGCAACCTGGACGGCATTTCCCAATCCGCCCGGAATCGCAGGGCGCATCGCCGTATCGGCTGGCAGCGAAACGATGGTCTGGGTTCCGCAACACGGAAGTCCGTTATATTCAAATGACCGTGGACAATCATGGACACCGGGAACAGGTGCACCATCCGGAACCGTACACGATTTCTGGGTCTGGTACCAGCCGCTGGCGTCCGATCGCGTCAATAGCAATACGTTCTATCTATTGGAACGTAACACGTGGAAACTATTCCGCAGCACAGACGGTGGCGCGTCTTGGAATATTGCGTCCACGATGCCAACAATTCCGGCGAAAACACCCGCGTATTTCAGCGTAAAGGCAGCTCCTGGGAAGGCGGGCGAAGTGTGGGTTAGCCTGGATGGGGGAGGTCTCTGGCGTTCCAGCAACTCCGGCGATTCTTGGACACAGCTGCCGAATGTGCAGCAGGCGACATTGTTTGCATTTGGTAAAAATAAGTTAGGTTCTCCAGATCCCACTGTCTTCGTCTATGGCAAGGTGGATAATAGTGTGGGTATTTTCCGATCCGATGATTTCGGCACGACCTGGGTGAAGATTGACGTCATCGATCCGGCGATTGGCGCTGAAGCCAATACGATGGAAGGCGACCGTCAAACATGGGGGCGTGTTTATATCGGAACGAACGGAACCGGAGTTTTCTACGGCGACACTTTGATGAGCGAAGGAATCGATACGGAGCCGCCGACACCTCCTTCGAACCTGTCATCTCCGTCGCATACGTCTACAAGCGTCAACCTCTCTTGGACAGCTTCAACCGATAACACCGGTGTAGCGGGGTACAACATTTACAACGGAGGCGTCTATGTCGGTGCCACGACATCGCTTTCGAGTACAAACTATACTGTAAACGGTTTGACGCCTAGCACCACCTATTCATTTACTGTGAAAGCCAAAGATGGAGCGGGCAACCTCTCAGCTCTGAGCAATGCGCTGACTGTGACAACAGCGCCTCCGCCGGCACCGCCGACGAATCTGACAACGACATCAGCGTCACTCACTACGCTTAGTCTGAGTTGGAGTCCGCCATCCAATCTCTCTGGTGTAGTCGGTTATGCCCTTTACGTCGGATCCAAACAGGTGGCTTCTACCTCGGGCACTACGTATACACTCACGGGACTGCTGCCCGACCGAACATACTCGGTTACAGTTCGTTCCGTAGACGGTGCAGGGAGCGCGTCTGTATCTAGCAATACTCTGGCTGCGACGACTGCGGCAGGCCCGGGCACGCTCGCCTTCAGTGACGATTTTCAGGATGGAGTGGCGGATGGCTGGACCCCTGCGAACGGAACTTGGTCTGTCGTAACATCAGGCGGGTCCAAAGTTTATAAGCAATCTTCCTGGCTGGGGACGAATGCGTTCAGCACAGTCGATACCAGCACTTATACCAACTATAGTGTGGAAACGAATATCAAACTTACTCAAAATGATATTGATTTGGCAGCCGGTATTACGGCTCGTTATCTCGATCCGAACAATTTTTACTATTTCCGGATCAAAGCAGGCAAGCTGCAGATTGGCAAATCGGTGAACGGAACCGTCACGATCCTGATTCAGAAAAATTATACGATGACAACGAATGAAGTTTACTCTTTCACCGCAGTTTTAAACAATAGCACACTCGAGTTATATGTGAATGGGTTCAGGGAATTATCCGTTACGGATACGAGCCATGTCTCGGGCAAAATCGGTCTCTATGCCTTCAAAACGAGTGTTGAATTTGACAATGTGAAAGTCGTTCATAATCGCGATTTCACGCCGCCGACAGTTCCTGGGAATTTGCGCTTATTGGCAAAAAGCGAGACTACGGCAGATTTGTCTTGGGATGTATCCTCGGACAATACTGCTGTAACCCAATACGAGGTGTATCAAGGTTCAGCTTTGATAGGAACCGTAACATCCAACACGTATTCCGCAACCAATCTTGCAGCGAACACCGCTTATACGTTCAGCGTAAAGGCAAGAGATGTAGCAGGCAACATGTCCGGAGCGAGCGCGCCGCTTAGCGTCACGACAGACCCATATCTGTTTCAAGCGAAGAAAACGATTACCGCCATTACCGTTAACGGATCTCTTGACGAACAAGTTTGGTCAACGTTCAAGCAATTAAAGAAACCGGTTATTGGCACTCCGAACAATACGGCGGAATTCAGCTCGCTCTGGGACAATACTTATTTGTATGTTGGCGTCAAAGTCATCGATGGCAATCTGTACAATACATCTGTGCAACCTTATTATGATGACTCCATCGAAATCTATATCGATAGCAACAACAATAAGAGCGCAACTTATGACAGCTATGACCAGCAGTATGTCAAGGGTTGGAACGACAGCACGCTCTGGCTGCAGAGAGTGATGCCGAACGGAGTGCTGCATGGATGGGCGCAGATTCCAGGTGGATACAGCGTGGAGTTGGCGATTCCTTGGAGCACGCTCGGCCTTACACCATCCGCCGGCATGACCATCGGCTTTGACGTCGCGAACAATGACACCGACACCGGAACCGGCAGGGAAAGCCAGCTGATGTGGGCCGGAACGAACGACAACTGGACGAATACGTCCGCATTCGGAAGCCTGCAGCTTTCCACGGTCTCCATTGGGGATACGCAGCCGCCTTCAATTCCATTGAATTTGACATCGCCTTCACACACGGACCGAACTGCAGTATTGTCTTGGACGGCTTCTACTGATAATGTAGGTGTTACCGGATACGAAATTTATAACAGCGGAAACCTAGTTGCAACGGTAACTTCGACGACCTATACGGTCAACGGGTTAACGCCGGGAACTAGCTACAGTTTTACTGTAAAAGCGAAAGATGCGGAAAACAATGTGTCGGCGGCGAGCAACTCAGTCAGCGTCACGATGGATGCGTCTTACACGCTGATCCCTGTTACTAAAACGAGTTCCACCATCCTAGTCGATGGCTCGCTGAACGAAACAGCATGGGCAATAACGAAGCAAGTGAACAAAAACGTGATCGGAACTTCTAACAACCAGGCGCAATTTGGGGTATTATGGGATGATACTTATTTGTATGTCGGGGTCATCGTCACCGACGGAAATCTGTATAACAATTCGGCGGAGCCTTACTCCGACGATTCCGTTGAGATTTATATTGACGGTAATCATAACCAAGGCGCAACATATGACAGCTATGACCGGCAATTTATCAAAGGTTGGAACGACTCCGCTCTGTATGAGGCTCGAAGTCTCACGAACGGCGTGCAGCATGCATGGGCCACGATACCAGCTGGATACAGTGTGGAGATGGCAATTCCGTGGAGTTCACTTGGCATTACACCATCAGCGGGGATGATGATCGGCTTCGACGTGGCGAACAATGACGAGGATGATGGAAACGGTCGACAAAGCCAGACAGTATGGGCAGGAACATCCAATAACTGGTCGAGCACGTCGGCATTCGGAGAGTTGAAGCTGGTATTGCCATAAATACCTATGGCGTCGAAGGAAATGTAGAGTTCAAACAGATGGAGGGCTAGACGCATGAATATCATTCAGCAAGTTTCAACAACACAAAAAGTTATTGCTTTTACATTCGATGATGGCCCTAACCCCGTGTATACGCCTCAATTGTTAGATATTTTCGACGAGGTTTCCGGCCATGCTACCTTTTTTATGATGGGAAAACAAATCGAACTATATCCCGAGACCGCGCTTGATGTTCATGTCAGGAAACATGAAATTGGGAACCATACTTACTCTCATCCTTTTATGACCCAAATCAGTTTAGAGGAAAGTGAGCGAGAACTTCTCGATACGGACGCCATAATTACACAGGTAACAGGAACTAAGCCAGTTGTCATGCGTCCACCTTACTTGGATTTCAACGAGGAGGTTCAGACGATTACTGCCAAAATGGGGTATCCCGTCATTGGTGCCCTCAATGGAAGTGCAAGGGACTGGGAGATGCCAGGGGTAGAACATATACTTGAGGCAACCCGAGAGCAGATCGGATGCGGGAGTATCTTGCTCTTTCATGATGGCTTTGGAGACCGCTCCCAATCGATAGAGGCTGTTCGAATTTTGGCAAAGGAATTAACAGCCGATGGTTATCGACTTGTAACGGTTAGTGAGTTATTGCAAATGTCGGAGTCATAATTAGGTCATACAAAATGAATATTGAGAGGAAGTTGAGAAAAGCTGCGTAGAATTTAATTTCTATGCAGCTTTTTTATGTGAATAGGGGACGGGCATAATAATTCAAAATTGAGTCTATCTTCTCTCCTGGAATTAGGTTATATTTGGAAGAATTATTTGTGAGGAGAGATGCAGATGTCGGACATACAGGCAATTGTATTAGACTTGGACGGAACATTGCTCGGTAGTGACAAATCCATATCACCTAGAAATTATCAGAGTGTTAAAAGATGTTTTGATTCTGGCATTCATATTATTGTTGCCCACTGCGCGACCGCCTAGAGCAGCTAATCAATTTGTACAGAATTTTCCTTTTGTAGACTACTTTGTTTATTACAATGGTGCCCTAGTAACATGCAAGTCTAAGCAAACTCAGCTTCACATTAGTATCCCAAATGAGATTTGCCAACAGATTAACCAATTCATCGAGTTACAGGCTCCTCAATGGCGGGGCCTTAATTCAATTCATGCAAAAATCAGCATCAAAGGAAGAAGCTGTGCAATGGGTACTTAACGATATCGGGGTGAAGTCAGAAAATGTAATGGTATTCGGGGATGACTTTAACGATTTAGGGCTATTCCAAATGTGCGGAGTTCCAATTGCAATGGAGAACGCGATCATTGAACTGAAAAATTGTGAAGCGCACGTAACCGATTCGAATGATAACGATGGTGTTGCTGTTGCAATTGAGAGATTTATGGGTGTAATCAATTGCTGATAATTAACGAGCTATAAGTAAGGAGTTCATTTATAAATGAGATATGTAAAATGGTGCATGGCCTCTTTATCACTTTATACACTTTTAACAATCTTAGCTTGGTTCATTGATGAATTAGGATGGAAAAAGGGAGTAACAGAAGGAAATTACCAAATATACGCTAACTTATTTTCAAACATTCAATTCCCTATTAAACTGCTACTAGGAATGGATGATGTGATAAATTATAACTTTAGACTTTTACCGTATATAATGGGTGCCATCTGTTGGATATTTATAGCAATTTTGTTTTGTAGGCTGAGAACTAGTACACATCATTAACTTGAAAGGAGCCATTCCGGCATGATTGTGATCCCCGATACATTTATAAAAAGAATGCACGAGCTCCACGGTGAGCAAGGTGTTGCCTGGTCGAAGGCGCTGCCAAGGCTAATCGCGGATTGTGCAAGCCGTTTCGACATTAGCCCTGAAGTTCCATTTCCTAATTTATCTTATAACTTCGTGCTCCGCGCAACGCGCAGTGATGGGAAACGAGTCGTCCTTAAATTATCTTTCAAGAAGGATGAGCTATCTAGAGAAGTTAGTGTTCTTCGTGCCTTTGAGGGCAGAGGGGCAATTCATGTGCTTGATGCAGATGAGGAATGGGGAGTTGCACTACTGGAGGGCGCCGTGCCTGGCATACCTTTGTCGACAATTGAGAATGATGCACGTGCGACGGATATCTTTTGCGATGTGTTTCGCCGCCTTCACCTTTCTCCACCACCGGGGAGTCTGTACCCGTCAATGAAGCAGCATTTTGCGGCAATTGAGCGATACCGAGAGCGAATCAATGACATGGAAGTTGAAGGACCACTGCCACCGAGTTGGGTGGAGAATGCCGAAGTATGTCTGGAATATCTCATCGCGACCACGAATGAGAATCTCTTACTGCATGGCGATCTGCATCATGATAACATTCTTCGCCAATACGAAGAGAAATGGGCTGTCATTGACCCCAAAGGAATCATCGGTGACATCCATTTTGATACGATCCAGTATCTGCTTAACTACGAGGATCGGGGTGGTGACTGCGAGCAGTTGCTGCAGAACAGGATAGCGATTATGGCCGATCGACTTGGTCTTGACCCTCGCCGAATCGCGATGTGGGGTGTGGCACGAGGTGTGTTGGAGGCGTGCTGGACGATTGAAGACGGAGGAACGGATTGGCACAGAGGCATCCAAATCACGGAACGCTTTGCCAAATTTCTGGATTAAATGAACCGTCATAGTAGCATTGACAATGGAACGGACAATTCGTATGATCCAAATAGGATTGTAAAAAAGTGTAAATGAGGTTGAATATGGATGGCGACAGCTGACTGGGAGAAAAAAATTACTGAAATCACATTATTTGTTGAAGATTTGCATCGGTCAAAGGTATTTTACCAAGAGACGTTCAAACTTGCGATCATATATGAAGATGAAAATTGCACGGTGTTTGATTATGGCAATACAAGCATCAATCTGTTAAATCAATCGAATGCACGCGAGTTGATTGAGCCGGCGCAGGTAGGTCGCAGCGGAGATGGCGCGCGGTTTCAGTTCACGATCCAAGTGTCAGATGTTGACCAGGTATGCGACGAACTGGAAGTGCGCGGCGTTAGGTTATTGAATGGACCGATAACGCGTCCCTGGGGGCGGCGGACGGCTTGTTTTGCTGATCCAGACGGGCATGTGTGGGAGATTGCGCAGGTGCTATAGTTGGGCTACTTGGCGGGTAGCGTAGATGAGGCTTTCAATTATGATTTAATGGCAGCTGGTATTTAATCGGCTGCCGTTTTTTTTGAAGTAATGGGCAATTTTCTGGAACTTTTATTACATCTCTTTATAGAATTTGAAACGGTAATACGAGCAATATCCAAGGATAAACAGATAGGCAAAAATCAATAGCAATAGTATTGTTAAATCTATATCCATCAAGGCAAATGGTATAATTAAGGCTCCAAACATAAAGACCATCATGTTATATGCTTTCGTTTTTGCCCGACTATTTCTCCCATGCCGTGACCGAAAATACTACAGCCAATCCCAAAACAGATATAAGGCAACGCTCGCAGCATACCTTGTGGATCTTCCATTGTTTTGATGAAGTACAGACTACCTGCAAATAGTGCTAAGCATACAACGGAGAATTACTACCAGTTAAATTTACCGAAAAATATGAGTTCACCGTTCTCCGCAGGTAGGTCATAAACGCCATATATAGCAATCATAGGCGGGGATTCGATATAAGTTTTGGATAAGGTGGAATAAACTTTAACCTCAATCGTATCACCGGCTGCTATAGCATCCTCTTTCGTTTCCCAATAACTTATTGCACAGAACTCATTAGTTATATCTTCTCCCAAAAATGTAATACCTTTAAATCCCTTTAATGTTTGATGGACCATGTTAGTTTTCTCAGCCCATTGCTCTGCGAATGATATTGGGGCATCAGGTCTTAATCTAAACATACTTAATCTAGCGTACATTAGGAATCTCCACCTTCGACAGTCAATATTAAAATTTTATGTGAGATCAGTTTAAAAAGTGTGTGTTTAATGATTAAATATGAACGAAACAAATACATAGCGAGTACGTCAGATAATGTAAGGGGGGAATCAATGAAAAAACAATATTTATCGTGGCCGGACTTGTTGTTATCGTCTCAGGGTTTTTATTTTCACCGTGGGTAACTGAAAGTTTTGCAAAACAGAGAGCTATAGATGCTTTTGAGGACAAGTGGAAAAACGTACAAGATGGATGTGGGTTTAACTGCAAAGATTGTGGTGTTAAAACCTCAGAAAAAACGCTGTTGGGTCGAAAAGTAGTTATAGAGTATGCATGTGGTTTATTGCCCTCTGATTCCCCTGAATACCACAAGAAGAAAGAGCTGTTTGTATCATTTTTGGGAACCGTCCATTAAGATTGGCGTTATTTTTTAATCTAACTGTGGTTCGAAAGCGTCCAGCCGCAAGAGGAGGCTAATAGAATGAAAAACATGATCACCCTGGGGTTATTATTGCTCGTCCTTATGCTCACAGGATGTGGGGACAGCGGAAATAGTGCAGATACGTCTGTATCGTCCATTTCCCCAATGCCTGCAACATCTGAATTGCCTCCCAGCTCAACGCCAGTATCGCCTCCGCTTGCTACAGAGACAAACTTAGCGAAAGAAGATAACTCCATCAGAGCAATAGGTACGCATTTGGATGGACGACTACTCGTCAAACCTGCGAACAAAGCGAGCATAGCTCCTTTGGGGGCACCTAGCTGTTATGGGGTGGAGACAGATCTCCATTGGACAGGAGATTATGAGGCGGTGTGGGAATCCAAATCTGAGGGAAGTGCAACTCCAATCAGTACATTTCCAATAGACTTCGAAATTGTACAACAAAATGACTCACCAGTCATCATGCAGCCATTTACCCTGGAAGATATGGATATATTCGCTTATGTTCCTCGTTACACCGATTGTCATGGTCTCGAAACTTACCTTTTCGGAGTAAGTAATAGGAAGGCTTTTCCGATAACGTTTGAGATAAAACCAGGAGTGAATTGGACTTCTATAAGCCAATTGCCGCACCATCCATTCAAAATTGTAGGCGGAGAATTTATTGTGACTGGCGGATATGGGGCGGGACAGGATTTCATTACCATCTATCATTTCAGATATGATCCAAAGAAAAAGTCAATGATTCTGAAAAGTACAAATGAAGTGAAGCCTAACGATATATAACTACTGTGAAGAAATCCTATTCCTGAGCTTTCAGAGATACTATACGTAAGTAACCTCCAAATCAGAGGCTGCCGAGAGAACCGACAGCCTTTCTCAACGTGCATGATAGTGTTCAATAAGAACGGGCATTTTGTAAAGTAACCTGCGCGAATGTAAGGATTCACCTAACACAAAACTATAGTTTGAAAATGGAAGGGCAGAGGAGTACAACTGCCCTTTTTTGAAAGATAAGAATTTATATGTTTGGGGTTTACGAGAATCACGTTAGGGGTGTTGTGAAAGCGACCCCCCCTTTCTAAAAAATGGGTAGTAGGGAGACTTCACCTAGGTTAACCGTTTCTGTTGGGATAAGAGCAGATGAGGGGGGAACCAGTTGTGATGCAAGGTTAGCTTTCATTTTTTCTGAGTTACGGACAGGGGGGCCGTTATTTAATGAGAAAAGCAGGGAGTCCAAATGCTAATGGACGCCACGGCGGTTATTTAGTCCCTTGCCACGCATGTTGGCACACAAATCAGTCAATAACGCCTCTGGTGTCCATTAAAAATCAAAACGGCCTCATATTTAGCTATTAGAGGCTGTCATGTCCGTTAGAAAATTCAACCATCCTCTTTTCGCGATACTCTTTAGGTTTGGGAAGAATATGCTCGCCTGTTTACCTTGAAACATGGACAACCCTCCCTATACACATCAGATTGGGTTTTTACTAAGGACCTGAGGCAGAGCCTCAGGTTTATTTTGTCATGTGATGTAGTCACGTAATGATTATTCGCGTGAAGGTAAGGATTACTTACGTCTGAGAAACCTTATGCCGCTTACGTTTCTGGACTGTCAGGTATTGATTATAGGCGGTAAGTAAACAAGGGGCTAAGATAAAAAGCAAGCAGGACATCACAACGACGAGGAAAGGTGAAAACAGATGAATCACAACGATATCCAACATGTACCTACACAGTCGATGCTCATTGATACCGATGTGCACAATGGGATTAGAGACCCTCAAGATTTGCTTCCTTATTTAGATAAACCGTGGCATCAACAATGGATCGGCGCTGGGACAGGTGTAGGTACACCTTATTACTCACCAGTAGGCGTGCTGAGAAAAGATGCAATTCCTGAAGAGGGCGTTAGCTCTGGCAGTGACCCGGTTTTCATGGTGAAGGATCACATTGAACGTTATGGCTTTGATTATGTTATTTTAACAGGGCAAAATGCCTTGGAAATGTCGCTCAATCCCGATATCGATTATGGTAATGCAGTGATATCCGCCTATAACGATTATTTAATTGATCATTGGTTATCTATAGATGATCGCTATAAAGGCGCTATGGTGATTAACCATTCGGATCCCTTGTACGCTGCAAAGGAAATTATGCGAATCGGCGGGCATCCGGATATTGTCGAAATTATCATGTGCAGCGGCAGTACACGCTTATATGGGAATCGTTTTTTTCATCCTATTTATGAAGCTGCAGAGAGGATGGGCTTGCCTGTCTCCATCCATCCAGGGACAGAGGGACGCGGTATAGCTGGAGTGCCGACACCTTCCGGTTATCCATCACGCTATATGGAATGGCATAATATTCTCCCGACCAATTATATGGCGCACATCAATAGCATGGTGTGTGAGGGGGTTTTCGTGAAATTTCCGGGTGTAAAAGTGGTCGCGATTGAAGGCGGTATCGCTTGGCTGCCTCATCTGATGTGGCGAATGGATAAGAACTATAAAGCGCTGCGGGATACGACGCCATGGCTCTCAAAGCTGCCCTCGGAGTACATTCGGGAACATGTTTATTTAACGACACAGCCGATTGAGGAACCGGAGGTGCCAGAGCATCTCGTACAACTCATTCAGATGTGCAAGATGGAGGATCGCATTCTATACTCGAGTGATTATCCGCATTGGGATTTCGATCATCCCAAGATGGTGCTTTCTGCTTTTCCTAAGGAGCTTCGCAAGAAAGTTCAAGGTGGAAATGCGGCAGCCTTATATGGTTTGCATAAGAAGGAGATTTTGAAGTGAGGGGGGATTACCGGTGAAGGCAACCAGAATCAGATTAACATTGCTCAAAGATATACGACGTGATCACTGGCTGTACATCATGGCCTTGCCAGGTATTCTCTATTTTATCTTGTTTAAATATTGGCCAATGGGCGGCGTCATAATCGCCTTTCAGAACTTCCAGCCATTCACCGGTTTCTTCGGAAGCGAATGGGTAGGATTGAAGCATTTTCATCGCTTATTCTCAGATCCTGATTTCTTCATGCTGTTGCGTAATACATTAATGCTCTCGTTCTATCAATTGGTCTTTGCCTTTCCGGCGCCAATCATATTGTCCTTAATGCTGAATGAATTACGTCGTGAGTGGTTCAAACGCTGGATTCAAACGCTCGTCTATATTCCGCATTTTATGTCTTGGGTCGTTGTTGTCGCGATGTTTTTCGTTATCTTTGAATCCGAACAAAGCTTATTCCAATCTTGGATTGCATCGTTAGGCTTCGAAAAATTTTCGCTCATGATGGATCCCGAATTATTCCGTCCCATGTATATCCTGCAAGTAATCTGGCGGGATAGCGGATGGGGAACCGTTATTTATCTAGCTGCGCTGGCGGCAATAAGTCCAGAGTTATATGAGGCAGCCAAAATGGATGGCGCTGGGCGCTTTCGTCAAATTTGGCACATCACATTGCCAGGCATTCGCAGTACGATTGTGATTCTGCTGTTGCTGAAAATAAGTGATATTTTGGAAACAAGTTTCGATCATGTCTTCAATATTGTCAACTCACTGACGCGAGATGTGGGCGAGGTATTCGATACCTATGTGTATCGCGTGGGCTTAGTTGACGGACAGCTCAGTTATGCGACTTCAGTTGGTCTATTTAAGGGTGTTGTTGGCCTAATCCTTGTCGTGTTGGCAAACTGGCTTGTGAAGAAATCAGGCGAGGAGGGTCTCTACTAAAATGACGGATAAACGTTGGGGAAATTATTTGTTTGATGGAATCAATATCATCCTGCTTAGCTTGTTTGCATTAATTACGGTTGTGCCATTTATCCATGTGATTTCCAGTTCCTTTGCCTCTGTTGCCGAGTACAACTCACGATCGTTCCTGCTGTTTCCAACGGAGTTCTCTCTGAAGGCCTATGCGTACATCTTTACAACCAATGCGCTGCCCAAAAGCTTAGGAATTACCGTATTCATCACCGTTGTTGGTACGCTGACAAGTTTATTGCTTACGACGTTGTTTGCGTATCCGTTATCGAGGAACCGTTTTCACTTCCGACGTACCCTGATGTTCCTTATAGTAGTGACGATGATTTTCCAGGGAGGCATGATCCCCGATTATCTCGTCGTGAAAGAGCTTGGCCTGTTGAATTCGTATTGGTCGCTGATCTTGCCACGAGCGATTATCGCATTCTATCTCATTATTATGATTAACTTCTTCAAGAACATTCCCGAGGAGCTTGAAGAATCAGCGAAAATCGACGGGTGCGGTGACTTGCGTATGCTTTTCCGCATTATTATTCCGCTTTCCATGCCGGCGATTGCCACACTGACATTGTTCTATGCTGTACTTCAATGGAACACGTACATGCATGCCGTTTTGTACATTAACGATACAGAGCGATGGCCTATTCAGGTGCTGCTCAGACAGATTGTCATGGTTTCTCAGGCAGGCTTTGTTGAGCAAGGCTCGATAGCCGGGGAATCTGCGATACCCCCAGAAACAGTGAAAATGGCCGTGATTACGGTGGCAACTTTGCCGATCTTAATCGTCTATCCATTTTTACAAAAATACTTTGCGAAAGGCGCCTTAGTTGGCTCTGTGAAGGGATAGTCGAAAGGAGGAACACAATCGAATGGAAAAGGTTTGGGTAGCTGCAAAAGATGAGATTATGGAGGGTGCCTGTAAAATTGTTAAAGTGAAAAATGCCGAATACGGCATTTATAAGGTGAAGGGCGAATATTACGCATGGCGCAATGCGTGCCCGCACTTCGGTGCTCCCGTCTGCAAAGGCGTCATTACGGGGACGCGTCTACCTTCTCTCGTCTACGAGTATAAGCTTGGGCGTGAAAATGAGATTGTCAGGTGCCCTTGGCATGGCTGGGAATTCGATCTAACTACTGGGGAGCATCTAGTAGATCCTCAGACCAAACTTCGTCAAGGCAAGTTAGATCGTACAAGTGCTGAGCAGGAAAGCTTAGAGAAAGCGGAGCTGGAATTTCAGGCAGATGGCATTTATATGTGGGTGTAATGGTTTCAAAGCGGCTATACTAGACATACAGCCGCCTTAAATAAACATGTTTCAACAACTAAGGAGGAGTAATTTTGAAAAACAACACAGTGGTTAAGTCATGGGGGCTATCACTCACGATGGTTCTAGCTATTTCGGCTATACTATCGGGCTGTACGACATCAAACAACACGTCGGGGACATCAAGTCCAAGTGCAGGTGCAAGTTCCGGACCTGCAGCGAGCCCGGCTACACCGACAGGACCTGCTAAAGTGTCGATGCTGAACGTGTATTTTTCGAACACAGCTCCGAAAGCAGATGGGCCTGTTGTCAAAGAGACAGAGCGCATCGCGAATGCGAAGCTGGATATTACGTATGTGCCGTTCAATGTATACAGCGAGAAATTGAATGTCACGATGACCTCCGGGGAGATGCCTCAGTCGATTATGGTCGAAAATCCATTCATTACATCGGTTATTAACGGGATACGATCTGGCATGTTCTGGGATTTAACGCCATACTTAAACGAGTTTCCTAATTTGAAAAAATACGATAAGAATATCTTAAACAATCTGGCGGTTGATGGGAAATACTACGTGATTCCGCGACCACGCCCACTTGTACGTATAGGTACGATCATTCGCAAGGATTGGCTGGATAATGTGGGTCTTGCGGAACCGAAGACGATCGATGAATTTTACAACGTTTTGAAAGCATTTAAAGAGAAGGACCCCGATAAAAATGGTGTCAATGATACGTATGGCCTTATGCTCTATGAAAATGGTATCCCAGCTGATATTTTCGCATGGTTTGGCGCACCGAACAACTGGATGGTGGACAAGAGTGGGAATTTCATCAGAGATGTGGAAACCAAAGAGTATCGTGAAGGTTTGACTTTCCTACGTAAATTGTATAACGAGAATTTAATTAATAAAAACTTTGCTATCGTTGTGCGAAATGAAGCTAGAAAAGATTTATACAACAATAAAGTGGGTATCAGTATCGAATCCATTGATGCTGTAGTGCCGTTCTACTATCTCCAAATGGCAGATACCAAAAATAAGTATACAATGACCGTAAGTCCGCCTATCAACGGTAAATCGTTTGCGACTACTGGCCATTTCGGCGGTGCTTTGATTCCGAAGACGAGTGTAAAGACAGAAAAAGAACTTCGTGAGGTTCTTCGTTATTTCAATACAGAGAATAGTGATGAAGCCAAAGCTGAATTTCTCCGTATTTCTCAAGAGAATGACAAAAAACCAGCGGCTGAGCAATTCAATGTGGATGACCTCAAAAATTTGATTACGACAGATGCGATTGTTTACCCAACAGGTACGACAGATACGGATGTCATGCTGAAAAAGCGGATGATAGAGCTTGCAGACGCAAGTGTTCAGGATCCATCCATGGGCTTGATCTCTCCAACGCAAACAGAGAAGGATGCGCAGTTGAAAACCCTCTTGTCTGATGCGCGAGCTCAGTACATTATGGGCAAAATCGATGATGCAGGCTTCGATGCAGTTGTTCAACAATGGAAAAAAATAGGCGGCGATCAAGTAGCCAAAGAACTTTCCGAGCTATACAAGAAAAAGTAAGCAAGGCTTAAAGGGGCGTATCTAAGGATGCAGCCCCTTTACTTACTTCCATGGTATGATGAATCGTGTAAGGAGTATGGGGAAGAGTGAGGGACTCATAATGAGAAGATTTCAGACATCCAGATTTTTCAAAAACCTAGTGTTGCTCAGCTGTATTATCGGGATACTTCCTGTCGTGCTTCTAGGCTATCTCTCCTTTAATAAATCATCAGCCATCCTGGAAGAAGAGATTATCGCCAGCAATAGGCTCATCCTGAAGCAGAATAAGGAGAAAGTCGAATATTTGCTTAAAACTATTGATACTTTAGCGACACAAACGATTAGCGGAACTGTCATGACGAATGCGATTTCGATGCAAACGGTATTGGATGCACCTTTTGACTATGAATACCATGAACTCTTTGAGAAACTGCTCTATGAGCTCGTCCATATTCAAGTGTTTGAATTGGGTATTCAAGATGTGCATGTGATGAGTTACCGTCAGGATTGGATTGTTGAGGGCGGTGCTGTCTATCCGATGAAAGACCGACCATTGATCGAGACGCATGATAAACGTCTATATGATTTGCAAAAGTTATTGATCTCCTATCGAGATGACTCTCGTCGCTCCTATTGGAAGCTGACAGAGGATGAGAAGTCCGGTTATGTATTTAAGCTAATTAAGCATATTCCGTTGAATGCGATCAACCCTGACGGCATTATTTCGATCAATATTCCTTTGCAAGAGCTCAGTAAGCGTCTTGCTGGTGATGTCAGTAAAGGACGTACATTGATTATCAATGAACTAGGATCTGTCGTCGCCAGCCTGAACAATCATGACATCGGAACAAATGTGAAGGCAGAGAACTATTATCAGCAAATGCTCGCAAGCGGTGAGCAGGAAGGTTTTTTCTTCTATAAACAGGATGGCCAGGAGTTTGTCATTCATTATAATCATGCGCTATATAACAATTGGATGTATGCATCCATTACCCCTTTGGAGTATGTGATGAGCAAATCGAATGGCATCAAGTTCTATACGATTATTTTTGTAGCCATTTTGATCACACTTGTTATCACTACATCTTTCTTTTTTTCACATAAGTTATATTCACCAATTAATCGAATCTATCGCTCTATTCAACCGGATCACAAACAGAGGCAGAATAATGAGTTGACCTATATCAGCGAGCATTTGACTCATTTGACGAAATCAAGTACGAAGCTAAAAGAGGAAATGGTATTTCTGCACAGCCAAACGCGTGAATTTTTTGTGTTTAAGCTGCTATCTGGCGATATTCGGCTAGAGTCGATGGAAGATCAATTAGAACGCCATGATTTTCCAATCAATTGGGATCATTGGTGTGTACTGGCTCTGCAAATTGATACGATGGAAGGGACACGCTACACCGAAAAGGATATAGATCTGATGCTTTATGCCATTCATAATATGATCGAAGAAATTGTCCCTCAGTCCATGCGTCTCAGCTCTATTGTTCAGAACCAGGGAGTCTTTCTTTTCTTAGGTGGCGGCCTAGAAGATGATACGCCATTAAAAGTGCAGGTCTTTAACAAATCGGAAGAAATACGCAATAGCATTAAGCAATATTTGAATCTGAAAATAAGCATAGGGATTAGCAGGAGGTACTCGAATTTTATGTATGCACCGCTCGCTCATCAAGAAAGTCTGGATGCCTTGGCCTATCGCGTTAGACTGGGATCGGAGTCCATTCTGTTCATTGACGAAGTGGAGCCAAATAAAGCACAGATGTTCCGTTATCCGAAAGAGCTTGAATTTCAGATTATGGAGGCTATCAAGCAGTCGAATGAAGAGCAGGCGCAGGAAAGATTACAGGCGATTATTGCAGATTTTCTGAAAAATCAGATGAATCACTACGATTATCAGCATTTTATCGGACGTTTATTTAACAACTTAACGGGGCTTGTTCAGGATGCAGGTGAATCCGTACAAGAAGTTTTCCAAAAGGAGATTTTCACTTCAGAAATTTTGGTTCGCATGCATTCGGCCAAGCAGATCGAGGAGTGGTTCTGGAAACAGATTATTGGGCCGCTTCTTGCATGGACGGAGGAGCGTCAACGTAAGCAGGATGTGAATATTTCAAAGCTGATGATTATAGAGATCGAGGAACATTTTGATCAGGATTTAAGTGTCGAGATGTTTGCCGCGCGGTTTCATTACCATCCTAGTTATATTAGCCGTGTGTTTAAAAAGGATACCGGTGTGAATTTCTCAGAGTATGTGTCGAACCATCGCATCGAAGTTGCGAAACGCTGGTTACAAGAGACCGATATGAAGATCGCGGATATTGCAGAAAGGCTGCAATACAGCACGCCTTCAAACTTCAATCGGAATTTTAAAAAGGTTGTACAAGTTACACCGAGCCAATATCGGGATCAATTCAAATAGGGAGCGGGATGGAAGATGAGACAGGTTCATTATTATCCGGCGCTCGTTATCAGCGAGTCTAAGACTCTACTGCCTGAGGGAAAACAGATTGCAAGAGGGTGGCGTGCGGTACACTTGGGAGAAGGTCAGGAGCAACTAACCTTGACATGGCACCTGCAAGAGGATCAGTTAAAGCAAGCAGCAGGACAAGGCAGTCGTTTGCGGATCTCAATCGCATTAGATTATCGGGATGCCCAGAATGTTGATGTAATCTTGTGTCAATCCAATGAACGGATTGGAGTCATAGATATTCGGTATGCCTATGTATTTCAGCCCTTTGAGCTTCTGCTAACGGAGGAACAGACTGCAGCCGTGCTAAATGAGGGAGTGCGACTTGAGCTCATAGGTGGCAAGGAGCCGCTTTGGGTATTTGATGCACATGATGATGTGACGGAACGTGTGCTATTCGCTCCACACTTGTTGATAGGAGAACCAGATTCACGTGTCGATGAAGCTTTGAATACGATGCTCTCACTATCCTCGTTACAACCTTTCGGGTGGATGGAGGGATGTGTGTTGGATGGGCTGCACAGTTTACAGCCGATTCTGGGGGAAGAGCGAGTGAATCCCATCTTGGATTTGCATTTCAGCCAGTTTTTTAACGAGCAGGGAGATTTGCTCTATGAGGACTTGCACGGACAACAGGCTGACGGTACGTTTACAACGATTGAAGCAACCCTGCCACTGGCAGTCATTGCCAAATACCGCAGGGATCATCCTGTGATTCTCAAAGCGCTTGAATTTTTTGAAGCTGCAGGTCGCAGGAACGGTGGCGCTGTCATTGATGAGGACATGGTCACAGCAGAAGGCTCATATACAGTGGCGTACCCGCTTGCCGTAATAGCGAGGCAATTTAACCGTCAAGATATGGCGGAGCAAGCTATTGCGCAGATCCTGCTACGACGAGATTGCCTGGCACGCGAGCAGCATGTGTTCCTGCGCTATCATCGGAAATCACAAGAACATACATTTCGCAGCTGGGCGAGGGCTTTTGCTTGGTATTGCCTAGGTTTAGTCAAAACTTGCATCGAGCTGAATGATTCTCAATTCGCGAATCTGGCAGGAATGGCTGAGTTAGAGGCTGAAATTATTCGCATTGCTCAGGTGGCCGTAGCGTGGAGGCAGCCTGACGGATTGTGGTCTTGCTTCCTGGATGATGCCACGACAGGCATTGATACTTCGGGATCAGCAGGGATTTCGGCTGCATTTGCATTGGCTGCTAGTCGTCAATTGTTGCCGAACGAGTACATGACGCTGGCCCGGCATAATTTCCTGGAGCTATCTACATATTTGACGCCTGATGGTATTTTGACAGGCATTGCCCAACATAACGCAGGAGGAATGGCGTTGCAACAGAGCGGATATCGTGTACAATCGCAAATGGGACTAGGCCTGTGGGCGCAACTTTATGCGTATACGAGGTACTAGGAAACCTAGATAGATTAAGCTAACGGACAGCTACTCCTTTTATGGTAATATAGGAGTAGCTGCCAAGGGAAAAGGAAGAGGCTGCTATCGCGTTAATTCAAAAGGAGGAATACGTTGATGCAGGATCTAAAGTTATTTGACCCTGAAGCTTTATTTGAGCATTTATATATAAATGCACCGATTGGGATCGCTTTAATCTCTCTGGATCGCAAATGGATGAATGTTAACCCTGCGGTTTGCCATATTTTCGGCTATTCGAAAGAAGAATTCATGAACTTTACGCCAGATGATATTCGACATCCTGATGATAAGAACAATACCAGAGGTTTACTAACAGAATTATTGGATGGCGTAATTCCTTCATTTGAATTAGAAAATCGGTACTATAATAAAAATGGCCATATCGTTTGGACCTCCGTCTATGTTTCATTAGTTCGTGATAAGAATGACGGGAAGCCTTTATACTATATTACTCAATTTATCGATGTAACCAAGAACAAGCTAGCAGAGCTAAAGCTGCAAGAAAGTATTGAGCGGTATACGTCGCTAAAGAAATACAACCACGATGCTATTATTTCTTTTGGTTTGGACGGCATTATTATCAATGGCAATAATATGGTACAACACATGACCGGATATCTCATTGAAGAGTTAATCGGCAGTGGAATGTCCAAACTAATCGGTGAAAAAAATTCAACGAATTTGCTTCTAGCTTTAAACGATCATGTAGAAATCGAAAGAGTTGAAAAAGAAATCACGTTGATTCAACACAAGGATGGTTATTCAGTTGAAGTGTTGGTAACGCTAGCTCCAATCATCATCCAGACCCAGACGAAGGGCTTTTACATTATAGCGAAAGACATGACGGAGCAGAAGAAGTTGATTATTGAGAAAGAAGCCGCCGAAAAGACGAATAAAGCCAAAAGCGAGTTTTTGGCCATGATGAGTCATGAAATCCGTACGCCTATGAACGGGGTTATCGGTATGACGGATGTGCTACTAGAGACCGAATTGGATGAAGAGCAGATTGAATATGTTCAAATTATTAAAAAGAGTGGCGCTACGCTGCTTATGATTATCAACGATATTCTGGACTTCTCCAAAATCGAATCCGGCAAAGCCGAATTAATGGAAGAACCTTTGAATGTGAGAGATATTTTATCAGAAACGCTTAATTTGGTCATGTCTAAAGCTCATGAGAAAAATTTGGAGATCACGACATTGATATCGCCTAAGGTTCCTGACTTGGTTCATGGTGATATTACGAAGTTGAGACAAGTTTTGATGAATTTACTCAGCAATGCCATAAAGTTCACGCCGAACGGAGCGATTTCGATCAGTGTTGAACCTGTGTCGCAAGAACAGAATTCAGTACGTCTTCAATTTGCCATCAAGGATACAGGTATCGGCGTACCGAAGGAACAAGTAGGTCATTTATTTGATCCCTTTTATCAAGTTGATCACTTTATGACTCGGCGAACAGAGGGGACCGGCTTAGGATTAGCTATCTGTAAAAAGCTTGTTGAGCTTATGGACGGTGAAATCTGGCATGAATCATCCAAAGATCAAACAGGATCAACTTTCCTGTTCACGGCGAACTTGGGGGTCCAATCGAATCAAGCAGACTCATCACACTATGATATGTGGCCCCAACCTGATGACATTGTCGAAAATTCAACGGAACAATCCTTGAAAATCTTGATTGCTGAAGACAATGAAGTGAATCAAGTTGTGATAAAGAAAATGTTAGAGAAACTCGGGCACAAAACGACCTTAGTACATAACGGCAAAGAAGCGGTGGAAGCAGTTAAGCGTTATCCTTATGATATCATCTTTATGGATATTCAAATGCCTTGGATGGACGGATTAACGGCGACGAAATTAATTAATGACATGTTAAACGGTAAGAAACGCCCGTACATTGTGGCAGTGACAGCTCACGCTATTAAAGGTGACAGTGAGAAATATCTGTCTGAAGGTATGGATGCCTACATCAGCAAGCCGATCTGCATTAACGTGATAGCAGATGTCATTGATAAATATGAGAAGATGAAATTTATATATTAGATAGTAACAATTCATGGGAGTTAGTTGATATACGTATGACACTATATTCATGCTTTGGCTACTGCTATAAGTCTGCGTTATTGGATTTGTTGCTTCAAAACGAGAGTTACATAGAGAACCAAGATGAGGCTGCCAGCATGATTGGCAGCCTTTTCTCAAAATAATAGGAAGTAAAGCGCAAGGAAAGTATCCCGGTCGCTCGTCGCACACTAGCGCACAAATATTGTGCGCAAGAGAAGTATGGCGGTCGGTCATCGTAAGCTAGCGCACAAATATTGTGGCAAGAGAAGTATGGCGGTCTGTCGTCGCACGCTAGCGCACAAATATTGTGCGCAAGAGAAGTATGGCGGTCGCTCGTCGCACGCTAGCGCACAAATATTGTGCGCAAGAGAAGTATGGCGGTCGGTCATCGCACGCTAGCGCACAAATATTGTTCGCAAGAGAAGTATGGCGGTCGGTCACCGCACGCTAGCGCACAAAAATTGTGCGCTAGAAAAGTATCCCGGTCGCTCGTCGCACGCTAGCGCACAAATATTGTGCGCAAGGAAAGTCCCGGTCGCTCGTCGCACGCCGCCTTTTCTTACGGGCAGATTAGCTCCAATATATGGTAATATAAAATTAAAGGTTTAGGGAGGCATCTAAACTTGATATTAGTTTTTGATCCGTTTGATCCAGTTGCAATTGGAGATGAGGAATATATCGAGGTTAGCGGTCCTGGAGGTATTGACTTCATATTTAATCAGTTGGTTATTTTATAGATAATTTCAATGATTTAAAGAACTGAAAATAGTTTCTGTATTCAAAAATAGCACTAAAAGACGGAGAATAAACGAGGGGATTCTTACTTTAACCGTTCATCATTAATGGATTATGGGTAAATTCCCCATATATTGAGCCGTTCAATAACAAAGTTGTAATGGTAATTAGACAGGGCTGGAATCCTAGGGATAATGGTACCTTATGAAATGATGGACTAACTTACTTGTGCATAAAAAGTTGCGATACGAAGTCGATGTTACTTTATACTTCGATTGAGAGGAGGGAAAGGAATGGATTGGCTTACGAGGATGAATCGGGCAATAGATTATATCGAAATGAATATATCTGGAGAAATTGACCTATCGGAGATAGCAAGTCAAGCTTGCTGTTCCTCGCATCAGTTTCAAAGACTATTTTCCTTCATTACGGATGTAACATTGGCGGAATATATACGGCGCAGAAGGCTTACTCTGGCAGCGATTGATTTATTAAATAGCAATGCGAAAGTGATTGAGATTGCCCTTAAATACGGCTATGATTCACCGGTTTCTTTCGCAAGAGCTTTTCAATCGATGCATCGTGTTAATCCGGCTATGGCCCGTCAAGAAGGCGTCGCTTTGAAAGCCTATCCTCGGCTTTCCTTCCTTATCTCAATCAAAGGTGCTGAAGCGATGAATTATCGGATCGAGACCAAAGAAGCATTCCAAGTATTTGGCATTGAAAGAGTTTTTCAAACTAGTGGAAGTGGGGAAGGATTGACTACCCCTGGGGGATTTTGGAAACAATGCCACGCCAACGGCGAGGTAGAGAGACTTGCTGACAATGCGGGGGAATTGCCTGTAGAACTGAGCAAGGATTTATTTAAAGTACATGCAGTTTGCAGCTATCGAAAAACCGAAAAAGATACGTTTCCATATATGCTATGTTCATTCAAGAGCTATTCCAGTAAAACAGATGGATATTTAGAAATCACGATCCCTTCACACACTTGGGCTATATTCCCATCCGAACTGTTTACATGGAATCAATTTAACGATTCCATCGAGTCGCTTTACCGCCGCTTCTATTCGGAATGGCTGCCAACGGCGGGATACGAGCAGGTGGAAGGGTTGGAATTCGAAGTCTATGGAGGCAGAGATGGACTTAACTACGTTGAATTGTGGTTCGCGGTAAGAAAGATTTCCTAATAATGAAAGGATCAACCCAAACTGGAGGTTTTTTTAAACTTGCCTTGCAGATAGTACATAAGGAGTGAAAAGAAATGGAAATTGCTATTGCAACTAATTCTGACTATGGATATTTAAAAGAACGTGACCATCACATTCTACAGAGCTTACTACTGCACAAAATTAAGAGAAATGAAATATATATTCTTCGAGACGAAAATGAAAATAATATCGGATGGATGAGGTACGGGTATTTCTGGGACAACACACCATTCATGAATATGATATGGGTTGATGAACAAAATCGAGGTCAGGGTATAGGTAAGCAAGTAGTTCTATATTGGGAAGAAAAAATGAAACATATGGGTTTTAAATTGGTAATGACTTCTACTTTGGCTAATGAAGAGGCACAACACTTCTACAGAAAATTAGGTTATCGGGATTCAGGCTGTTTGTTACTTGAAAACGAGCCGTTAGAAATCATTCTTACTAAAAAAATTATGTAATCAACTTATTGAAGGAATATTTATGAAGATTGCCGAATGGATTAACGTAGCCAATCTCAATAATAATAGTGAGGAATTAAATGAATATAGTTCTTATAGGAATGTCTGGAGCTGGTAAGAGCACCTTAGGTGTTTTGCTTGCAAAAGCTTTAGAAATGGATTTCGTGGATACAGATATTGTTATACAACAACATGAAGGAAGGTTGTTACAAGATATCATTGATAATGATGGTATCCAGAAATTTTTGGAAATCGAAGAAAGCACTGTGTCTGAATTGCAACTAAAAAATTGCATTATATCTACGGGTGGAAGTGTTATATATTCAGAAAAGGCTATGAATATTCTTAAACAGGATGGTCAGATTATTTATTTACATGTCCCATATGAAGAAATTCAGCGGAGACTAATAAATGTAACAACTAGAGGCATTGTTATAAAGAAAGGAAATAGCCTTGAGGATGTTTACGAGGAAAGAGTTCCTTTATATATTCAATACAGTGATTTTATCCTGAATTGCTCAAATAAGAATATAGAACAATGTGTTAGCGAAATTATAGAACGATATACATAAAAAAATGAGGCTGCCGCTAGAATAGTTGGCTGCCTCTTGGCACATGCTTACAGCTAAGCTGCACCGATTAGGAGATTGATGACATGGCTTTCGGAATATCCAGACATGAACTGAATGAATGGAAAAGCAAATGCTCACAGGGAAAAATTGCCTTTTTGACGCATTATTGGGTAGAGCCTCGTTTTCCAGGAGTGAAGACGATCACGAAGGTGGGCTGCTGTGATCTAGAACGATTGAAGGAATGGTGCTTGGCGAATGGTTTAAATCCAGCTTACATACATTTTCGTGAAGAATATCCACATTACGATCTAATAGGGAACAAGCAGATTGAAATCTTAAAGAAAGAGCATTTGACCGATCATTTGCTCAGATTCAAGCTTTGGTAACGAGAAACGAGAATTCAATAAAAATATGAAAGGCAGTCAGTCCAGGTGGATTGGTTGCCTTTTCTCAAGCAGTCTAATGTAGATTTTCTGGACATGTATCAAAATAAGAGGACTGCTTCAATTATTGTTATTGACTGATCAATAACTACATGGTATATTGGTTTTAAGTTAGTGATTGATCAATTACAAATATAAAAAAGAGGTGATTCCTATGGAAAAAGCAATTGTAGTAGGAGCAACGGGTGGCACGGGTGCTTCGGTTGTGGAAGAGCTGGTCAAGCGAGGAATTCAGACGGTGGCTTTCGGGCGATCTCGCCAGAAATTGGAGGATCTTCGGGCTAGATTGGGTTATGCCGAGCATTTGACGATTGCTGTAGGTGATGCTTTTCGTCCAGATGATATCGTCACTGCTGCGGGAGGTGCGGACGTCATGTTCCACTGCGCTAACGTACCATATAACGAGATGGTTACTAAGCTAATTCCTCTAGGCGAATCCTTGATGGAGGCCGCTGATCGGCTGAGCATTAAAATAGTCGTGATTGACGGCATCTATCCCTATGGAAGAAGACAGATGGTTCGAGCGACGGAGGAGCATCCGAAGCAGCCGCATACGAAGAAGGGGAAGACCAGACTCGCGTACGAGAAGATGTTATTCGATATACGGTATAACCGGGCTAAGGTTATGATCGTCCGCTTGCCTGATTATTACGGTCCAACGGCCAACGAGGCTTCGTATCTGGGTTCGACACTTGCTGCTATCGCAGCGGGCAAGATGGCCTTTTTTATAGGTAATATGCGTGTTCCCCGCGAGTTCGTCTATTTACCGGACGCGGCATTCATGATCGCGGAGCTTGCGCGCAGGGATGACGCCTATGGGCAGAACTGGCATATTCCTGGCGCGGGCTTGATCTCGGGCAATGAAATCGTGCAAATTGCCCAGCGTGCAAGTGGTAGCGCGAAGTCAGTCATACCACTGGGAAGAGTTGGACTGTCCCTGCTCGGAATGGCTGTACCCGTAATGAAGGAGATTGTGGAGATGCTTTATTTGACAGAAGAGCCGCTTGTCTTGAGCGGAGATAAATACGAGCGGTTGATTGGTCCGGTGCGTGCAACGTCCTTTGAAGATGGAATCACGGTTACAGTTCACGAGTTGCAGAAAAAGAATGAATCTCTTTCGATTCCAAGTAATTGATCAATCACTAAATGAAATTTCGGGAGGCATCATATGAATCATTTAATCATCTATACACATCCAAGAAAGAGTAGCTTCAATCATGCGATTTTGGACGCGGTCACGAATAATTATCTACAGGAAGGGGAAGCGGTTATCGTTCGGGATTTATATGGCATGGGTTTCCAGCCCGCCCTTGGCGCAAGCGAAATGCTCGGTGGGGTGGGAGAGGATATTGTTCGTGAACAAGCCTATGTATCGTGGGCGGATCATATCGTGTTCATATATCCGTTATGGTGGACGGGAATACCTGCGATGCTGAAAGGGTATATAGACCGCGTATTTTCGTACGGATTCGCCTACAAGTATGACAAAGGAATTAAAACTGGGTTACTTGCGGGAATGAAAGCGACGATCATCCATACGCAAGATAAGTCTCAAGAAGAATACGAAGCAAGCGGCATGGGGAATGCTCTGCGGCTTACGATAGATGAAGGAATTCTCACGTATTGCGGCCTCGAAGTGACTCATCATCTCGTATTCGATTCAATGCATGCTTCGACCGCTGCGGAAAGGAAATCTTGGCTCGCTCAGCTTTCGAAAATGATGTGAAAATCGTCGGATACGTGAGAAAAGGCATAAGTAAATTTTTTAGTAAATAGTTATTAATCAATCAATAACAAAAAAGGAGGGAAGTATGATGAATTCCAAGTCTCAACAAATGTCAACGTCATCGCGAGCAATCCCCTATCGTTGGTGGGCGCTTATCGCACTTGCGCTTGCACAATTCCTTGTCGTACTGGATGCATCCATCGTAAATATTGCTCTTCCGTCGTTGGGGGCGGAACTTCACCTGGATACTTCTACGCTTAGTTGGGTGATCACAGCTTACGTATTGCCGTTCGGAGGGTTGCTGCTTCTGGGCGGGAGACTTTCCGATAGGTACGGACATCGCAGGTTATTTATGGCTGGAGTTGCTGGATTCGCGGTCGCTTCTGCAGCAGCTGGATTCGCGAACTCGGGAGCGTGGCTGTTGACTTCAAGAGCGGTGCAAGGTGCTTCGGCAGCTCTTCTCGCTCCCGCGGCTCTAGCTCTTCTCACCAAGCTTTTCATGGATCCGCAGGATCGGGCGAAGGCACTTGGCATCTGGGGAGCGGTTGCTGGAATTGGTAGCGCCGCGGGCGTATTACTCGGTGGGGTGCTGACTTCTTCTTTCGGGTGGTCATCCGTGTTCTATGTGAATGTTCCTGTAGGCTTATTGGTTATCCTTGCAACACCGTTTCTCATTGCCAAAGATAAGCGAGGCGAACGTGCAAGTTTGGATATGCCGGGTGCAACCGCGGTTACCGCCGCCATCGTAACCTTAGTATTCGCTCTCTCTGAAATCGAACGAGTGGGTTGGACATCGCCACTAACGTTGACGCTTGCAGGTGTATCGCTCATGCTGCTCGCCGCGTTTGTACGCATTGAGCGACGTGCGGCAAACCCGCTCGTGCCGCTTGGCATTTTTCGTAACAAATCTGTACTAGGCGGTAATCTCGCAATGTTCCTTATCGGAGGTGCGACAACTGGACTATTCTTCGCACTCTCGGTCTATATGCAGCAGGTGCTTCACTATGACGCAATGAAGGCGGGACTTACGCAGCTTCCGCTCGCTGGAGCGCTGGTTGTGATAGCGGGAGCCGTACCGGCACTTGTTAAGAAGTTCGGAACGCGACGCACGCTTGCCTCTTCGTTACTTTTGCTCGCCGCAGGTTTAATCTGGCTGTCTTTGGCGCCAAGTGATGCATCGTTTGCCGCACATTTGCTTGGACCTAGTGTCGTGATCGGAATCGGATTGGGAGGAGCTTTCGTCGCTGGGACGGAGTTATCGGTCCATGGAGTGGACGACAGCGAAGCTGGTATGGCCAGCGGACTAGTCAATACGAGCCAGCAAATCGGTGGTGCTATTGGGCTTGCTGTATTAGCAACCATCTCGTCGACCAGAACAAGAGATTTATTGAGTAATGGAATAGCCGAGCCGCAAGCGTTGACTAGTGGTTTCGCTTGGGTGTTCCTCGGAGCGGCGGCATTCGCCATCATAGGCGCGGTTATTGTCCTGCAGGTAGTTCGGCCTTCCTTATTAAGTCATGATGATATTGATGAATCAATTACTAAACGAGTTAGAGGGTGATCAGCCATGGTTAAGAAGAAAAGCTCTAAACGTTTGTACTATTTGGGAGTCCCTTTGCTACTCCTAATCGGTGTGATGATGAGCATGTATTTCTGGCAAATGAGGCTTCAGAAACCGATAGAGGTCAATATGGCCAACCATGAGCATAGCTCAGGCACGAATTCCGAAACTGGCATGCATATGCATGCTGTGACAGGCGTTTCTTGTGGCTCGTTTGTGGCCAAAGAGACTTCAGGATCGACCCGCAAGTTCGATCTGACGGCAGCAAAGACGGTTTTGCAGCTGGATAATGGAAAAGCGGTCGATGCATGGACCTTCAACAGCACTTCTCCGGGTCCTGAGCTTCGCGTCACAGAAGGCGATCGCGTCGTCGTTACGCTCCACAACAAGGACATCGAGGATGGCGTTACGCTTCACTGGCACGGGATTAATGTTCCTTGCTCGCAGGATGGCGTTGCGGGGGTGACGCAGGACGCTGTGCAGTCCGGGGAACAGTTTACGTATACTTTTGTCGCGTCGGCGCCAGGTACTTATTGGTATCATTCCCATCAGATGAGCTCGATTCAGGCGAAGAAGGGCCTCCTTGGCTCGATTATCGTCGATCCCCTTGATAAGTCTGCTTCTCTCTCTTCTGTGAAGGAAGTAACAGCACTTTATCAACGTTTAGATTCTAGTATGCTATTGAACGGCAGCGCTAAAGGACTGAACGTGCCTGGTAAAGCAGGCGAACAAGTAAGGTTGAGGCTAACCAATGGAGACAATGAAACGTTGAACTTCTCGGTCGACGGAGCGCCCTTCCAAGTTATTGCGATGGACGGTCACGATTTACATGAACCCGGCCTCTTGAAAGGCACGAATATTCCTGTAGGAGCCGGCCAACGCTACGATCTGCTCATCAAGCTTCCCGAATCAAGTAAGGTCATCGTAAGAAATCAAACGGCTAAAGGTCTGTCGATTACGATCGGCAGTGGCAGCGAACCGGAACCGACGGAAGGCGGGGCGATGTTCTCGTTCGTCGATTATGGCACCCCGCTGCAGGACGATCCTAGCAGCAAGAACGTGCCTGACCGCAGCTTCGAACTAAGGCTTGGCCAATCCCTCTTCGTCAAAACGATAAATGGCCGTTCGTTCCACGAAATCCCTCCCATGAACGTGAAGGAGGGAGAGCGCGTGAATATTACGCTCGTCAATGAAGGAGGCGGTGATCATCCGTTCCATACCCACGGCCATACCTTCCGCGTGCTTAGCAAAAACGGAATTCCATTGAAGGGCAGCCCCGTCTCTCTGGATACGCTTCTGTTGAAAGATGGCGAAACCTTCGAGGTGCAGCTGATTGCCGATAATCCAGGCTTATGGATGGCGCATTGTCATAATCTCGGGCATGCCTCGATGGGGATGACCATGATGATGAACTATGTGGGAATCTCTACGCCATATAGAGTTGGAACCAAGTCAGGCAACCTTCCCGATCTATGAGAATTGGCAGCACGCTGATTGAGAGGTTATAGTGATTCTTTGGAAAAAACAATGAAATTAATTTATAAGGAGATGTAACATGTCGAAAAAATCATTTAAGTTAACCGCATTTATCAGCACTATTTTATTAATATCAATTTTAATTGCAGGGGTCATTTATAGAACAACAACGGATAAATCCAAGTGGAGCAACTTCGATGTGGATCGCAACGCTCAGGTTATTGTTGACCTGTCCATCGTTATCGACGCTCCTCTGCAGACCGTATGGCGGCTACAGACAGGTATCGACCAGTGGCCTACCTGGCAGAAAGACATCACCCAGGCGCAGATGTCCGGTCCACTCGCAGCGGGCAGCTCTTTCAACTGGGTAACTCACGAGCTGCCCGTTGTCTCCACAATTCGCGAGGTAGACCCTATGCGCCGCATTGTCTGGGGAGGCCCAGCACTCGGCATTGACGGCGTACACGTGTGGGAATTCAAAGCGTCCCCCAACGGAGTCGTCGTGCACACCACTGAGTCATGGGACGGTCCTCCTGTTGCTGCCGATCCTGAAGGAATGCGTGCGGCACTTACTTCCTCACTCACCGCTTGGCTCGCCGCGCTAAAAACAACTGCCGAGGCTGCAAACGAATGATCGTGTGCCGCAGTTTGATCGACTACGTAAGTATTAATCTGTTCGAACAGTAGCATTGTTTTGATACTATTTTACATGATATAATTATTGATGAATCACTAACGGTGTAAGGAGGCTGCATTCTGATGGCAAAAATGGATACAACCATAGTTAATCGAAAAGCGGACATTATATCGGCGGCTATCGAGGTGTTTGCGGAAATCGGGTTTTACCGTGCAACAACTGCACAGGTTGCAGAAAGGGCCAAAATTTCACAACCTTATATTTTTAAATTTTTCTCAACAAAGGAAGCATTGTTGCTGAACGCTCTGGAGGTTTCTTGGACGCGAGTGATTGATTCCTTCCGTAAGGTCGTGGAATCTGCACCAGCAGAACAATTGGAGTCCGATCTAATTCAGGCATATGTGGATATCCTGGACATGAATCAAAATGAAGTTCTTCTCCAAATGCAGGCGCAGACAATTCGTGAAGATTCGATCCAGGAAGCGATGCGCCATGGATTTGGGGAAGTACGTCGAATGGTTTTGGACGCTTTCCGTGCAGCTAACATTCCGAATGCCGAGGAAAGAACGATGTTGTTCTTGGCCCGGGGTGTGCTGTGCAATATTTCAGTAGCGCTGGCTATGCCCGAACTGATGGATATATGATGAAAGGGGTTAGTCGTGCGATCATTGTCAGGTAACAAGAATTAAGGTGGTATCACGGGGGATTCTCGTCCATTGAAGGAGGGAGAAGCCCCTTTTTTTGTATATCATGAGGACCGCGGCAGCCCTCTATTTTCAGCCCCAATTAAGCCATTTCCTCTCTACTCACCAACACTTTCTTCTCCCATGCTCTGCTCCGCCAGCGCAATAATAACAGAAGTCCTCTCAACCCTTCGTCCATGATGAACACGCACCACATCCCTGCCAACCCGTACCCCAGATGGACACCTATCCAATACGTTAGCGGGACACACAGTCCCAATATGACACTTGAGCCGACAAAGAGTAGAAATCTCGCGTCACCAGCAGCTCGAAGAGCTTCTCCAATGACAATATTCAAACAGCGTACAGGTTCTAAAAGGAAACCGTAGGTCAATAAAAATGCACCTAATGTGATAATTTCGACGTTGTCCGTGAACATACCGATCAGCTGTTTTCTGAACAACACGGTCAACGTAACCGCGGCAAGTGATAGAAATAAACTAAGTATCAAACTACGAAACAATTGCTTGTAGGCCTCTTCCTTTTCTCCTGCACCCACCAATCGACCAATGATGATTTGCGTTCCACGTCCCAAGGAAATGGCCAGCACCATGATGAACGTCATGATATTTTGTGTGTAAATCCGAGTGGAAAGCATCTCAGCACCGAGTTGAGTGATAAAATAGGTCGTCATCAATTGGCTAATTGCGTATATGAGCTGGCTTCCCGCTGTGGGAATACCGATTGATAAGATCTTTTTTATTTCAGCAAATCTTGCTTTATAAAAGTCACGAAAGGATAAGTTCAATCGAACGATTTTCGTTAAAATCATGCTATAGATAACCAGTCCGAGCAATTGGCTGAATACAGCTGATATGGCGACACCTGGTATACCGAGCTTAGGAAAGCCGAAAGGACCGAAAATAAATAAAATACTGCCGGTCAAATTGACGAGATTGATTCCCAAACTGACTATCATTGTATATCTCGTATAACCATGCACCTGTGTGATGGCCGAAATGGTCAGATTGATGGCTTGAATAAATAAGGAACATCCCACGATTGATAAAAATATGCGCGCTTGCTCTAATGTCGCAGGTTCCAAGCCGAAGGGTTGCAGCAGCTGCTTGCTGAAACAAACGATACATACGCTAATGAAGAAGCCGAAAATACAATTAATCGAAATAGCTCCAGCGGCAAACTTCTTTACATCTCTAACTTTATTCGCGCCCAAATATTGAGAAATGACGATGGCCGAACCGGTTGAAACGACTTGAAGCAGTAAGAATAAAAAGATTATAAGCTGGTTGCTGACGCCAACCGCGGCGACGGCTTCATCCGACACATGACTGACGATGAACGTATCAGAGGTTCGCATAAACACGAGAAGTGACGATTCAATAAATAAAGGCCATGTAATAGCAAACAAACTTAACTTTTTAGGATTCGTCATGGGGATGGAACTCCTTCGATAGTCCTCGATATGGATCTCTTCTTTATTTTGAGGTATAACGAAATCGTTTTCATTGCGAAATTTGCACAAATGAATGCTTAAATTGATGGGAATTCGTAATCGATTGCTGGTTAGGGAGGGATTGCTGGGATAATCTAGAAATTTAAATAGTAGAAAAAGAAAGGTGCTGTGATGACGGATGTTTTTAGTTAATTCTCGTGCAATTATTGAAAAAACCTTTAATGGATCCATCCAAATTGTGGTTCAGACACGAAATAAACCTGGAGAATTGCAACGGATTGAACTTCCTGGAGCTTTGAAGTGGAATGTATGCAACCATTTGGAGCGTATCAAATTTTCATAAAAATGTTTGAATGGAATGCGGGATTCGAAATGAAGAGTAAACCAAAGATTTTGGATATGTTCCGTCAGGATAAGATGAAGTGTCTGATTATAAAGAATAATCGTAGGATAGACCAATACTTAAATGAAGTCTAACAACGAGGTGTTATCGTGGAGGGAATGGGAATGAAAATAACGAAGCTCATTGGTTTACTCGCTTCTATTGCTTCTATGTTCCTTTGGATAATATTCGCTTTGTTCAATCCATACACCCATGAGCATGTCGAGAATGACGTTTTGGTCATTACTTTATTTACGCTTTTTATTCCAGCAAGTGTAGCATTGTTAGGGTCCGTTATTAGAAGGCCATCACTTATGTTAATAGCATTTGTTTGGTCACTTCCTATAAGCCTATATACCGCAATGACACCAAGTTTGTTTAAAATGTTTGGAATTACTTCAGTTATGTATCTGATTTCGGGTATTTTGATGATTAGGGATGGTAGGTCTCGACATAGATAAAAAGAGGAGGTCACTTAGATGACGCCAAAACATTTTCTTTCTGCAGCAGCAATTGTACTTAATGAGCGTAACGAAATTTTATTAATCAAAGGCCCCGAACGAGGTTGGGAAATGCCCGGAGGCGTGGTTGAAGAAGGCGAATCGTTAAAAGATGCAGCGATTAGGGAAACTAAGGAAGAGAGTGGAATTGATATCGAGGTAACCAAATTTTGTGGTATTTTTCAAAATGTCACTCAGAATATTTGTAACACGATGTTCTTAGGTAGACCGATCGGAGGAGAGTTGACAACGAGTTCTGAGTCTCTTGAAGTAGGCTTCTTCCCAATTGAAAAAGCCTTAGAGATGGTGACTTTTCTAAATTTCAGGCAGCGCATAGAATATTGTTTAAATGAAGAGAATCATCCGTTTTGTGTGGACTTTTCAGAAATTCCGCTGTAAGTCGGGGGATAATCCCGAGGACTGATGCGGGAGAGACAATCCTCGGGAGCCCTTCTTATGACTATTATTTCATTACCATTCAACAGGTTGAATCGATATCTCCGCACGTGGCAAGCAGTCAATTATGATCAATGCCAATCCTCCGCTGGTTTGAAGCGAGCTTTGTACGTTACAACCCGTACCAACAACCATATACGATACTCCCTCAGTTAGATTGACCAGCATGCTAAATGGCTGTTCAGCTTCCCCAGCATAGTGAAATTCCGCACGATATTCCGTGAATTCTTCATTGAATTGTTGTTGCAGCATCCACACGTTGAATCCAATAGTAACTTTGCCTAGTTGATAATAGGAAGCGAACCAATTGATGACTGGAGCCGATAAACCGCCGAAATGATGCCATCCTGCGCCACGTCCTGTCTGTACGATAAAATGTTCATAACAGTTGTAAGTAGCCTCGGTCTCACGTTTCCAACATTCTAGAGCGGTATTGGCTATGCGGAAAGCATAGTCTGGCCGACCTAAGTCGAGCATTGTTTTCCAGAAAAACCACTGATGCGGCATCCAGACCGCACCGTTCCAATAACCATCCGCTCGATAATAAGGTGCGCTTTGGTCAACAGTTGATAAGCCAATTGGTGTCCAGAAGCGGCCATCATCGAACAGTACAGTAATTAAACGGTTTGCACGATCGCGATCACAGACACCAGCAACCAACGGGTAGAGGCCATCCATCCCCATATTATAATTAGCCCCAGAAGCATGATACAGATGGCCCTCAGAATCGCCCTGCTGATTATGTACAACATAGCCGTAATAACCGGCTTGTTCATCCCATGCGTGGGCTTCCAACGCACCGCTCCATAGCCGAATATCCTCCTCGTATCCCCGAATATCCATTTGCCAATCATCAGACATTGCCGCCGCCATCTTAAGAATTTTGGCGATTCGAATCGCTTGACTCGTTGTAATGATAGGAGCAACTGCAGCTTCCAAGTTGTGCTCATGCACGTATTTTTGTGGTGGATAGTCGTCCCAGCCCCCTGAGTTATAGAAATAATCCCATGTTTTCAATAGGCCGGTACGTAGTGTATTGGTCGTTGAACTGCTGGTCTTTCCAGCTAAAAACAAGTAATATTGCCGCAATCGCGGGTAAAAATGTTGCAGAAAGTCAGGAGATTGTCCGCGATTCCACAACTCCTGGAACACATAATGCTGCACAGGTACGGGGCTGCCGTGATGAATGAAGGCGGTTTGAGAGTCACCTGGCTCCGTCATATAAGCATTCAAGCAATCCAGTGCTCGCCGAGTATCGATATCGGAGAAGCCAAGTCCAATAAATCCGGAATCCCACGTATACAGCGAATCCCACCATCGGCCAGGCGTGCTGTGCCTTATGTATGTACGTTTCGTATAGACGGGATAGACGGTATTCGTTAGCAGAGTGGCACGCATGAGTTGCTGGCTGAACGCATAGCGATCACCGGATGGATAGGAAGGAGGCGGATTCAACTTAGTACGTTCAGCTTGGTAGATAGACTCGCATTTATCATAGTCAAGTGTAAAGTTGGACATGCAGCCATGCACTTCTTCGTAAGTCCCAGAGCAAACCATACCGTGAAGAATCATAGAGGAACCTGGGATCAAATGAATGGGGCGCATAAACACATTGGTGTAGTGTCCCTTTCCATTTCCTTGCAAAATGTCATCGACATGATTATGCACGGTATGGCGGGCATAGCGATCCAGCTCATCATTTCTGAACTGTCGAATCTGGGCATCTGAATAGTCCCACAGAAGGCCATAAAAACATGGACTGTCCGGATAACGAAGAATAAGACTGCTCGGAACAGGACCTGCAAGTAATTCAGGCTCAATCTGCCAAGGTCGATCAAGGAAAGTGACATCTTTGCATGCGCTGCGCTCAATAAGTGTGAATCCATCAATGATCATTGGACTTGAGCCCGAAGTATGCATGCTAATAGTGACTTTGCCAGCAGCAAGTATTCCCACGGGAAGCTCTGCTATGATTAATGTATTGGACGGCTCCAAAGAAAGGCGATATCGCTGATGCCCAAGCCCAATCTCAAGTTCTCCACCTTGCGCCGCTTGATAGCGTAACAGTAACTTACCATCCTGTAAGGGTGTTGTGAGAGTCGTCTCATAACGCAGCATGTCTTCAGCATCCCCTCCGAATTGGCATCCGATTGCCGATCCGCCTGTAAAATGCTGTCCACGAATCTCTCCACGTATAAATCCGTCATAGACCAATCCATCGGATGGTCGCGGTTGTGCGAAAGTCAATTCGCTGTAATCTAGCGCATCCACCCACTTGGCGTCTTCAGGAAGCTGTGCATCAGTGAATACATGTACTTCACCGTGTCCCGGGAGCCGAGGCGGCTGAAGGGAAGCCATCCAGTGCAGCACTAGATTCTGCGGATGCTCCGTCTGATTGGCCAAAGCAGCGCGGATGAGACGGCTCTGATCGTCGATCCGACTGAAGGAAATATCCGCGTAGACACGATCTTTCCATTCCAGTTCGTGACGATGGGCAAAGAAGCTGTAATCTGGCGTAGCTTCCCACGGATGATAGCCGGATTCCCAAAGGACACTGGGAATATCTATTTTTCTTCGATAGAAGCCCGGCATTAAACTTAGATCAAAGCGCACACCTCTCGATTGATCATTAATATGGGAAATACCCATATATTGTTTGGTGTAAGGTCCCCAAGCAGGCAGTCTTAGGTCATGGTCAGTGGGGAGGTTCTCAAATTCATGCATGGATCATCGCTCCTTTTACAGATGTTGTATTCTCTTTATTTTAAAATAATTGAAGGCTAAAAGCCTCTTGATAGCGGATCATTTTGTCTTGAAAACGGACATTCGTGATATGATAGCAGGAGTACATGGAAGAAAGGACAATAACAATATGGCAGTGAATTTGACCGCTTACGATAACGAACAAGTCGATTATGCAGACCCGAATTTCAGGATGAAAATATGGACCATTCGACATCCAATCCAAGTGTCCATTCAATACGGTCCCTGGCACTACCATGAAGAAGTAGAGTGGATCACAGTTCTGAAGGGCACGATGACCATTGAGACAACACAGCAAACATACACATTGCAAGCCGGCGATGTGGTGATGTTAGGCTCGAACGAGCTTCACCGATCTCACAAATACGTACAATCTCAATTGATCTACATCGTTTGCCATGTGGATATGTCCGCTTTCTTGGACCCTTCGTTGCTGACCTATCAGGCAGCTTTTACCGGTAGATCAGCCAATTTAACACGGCTGAATGACGCGCTGAGGAAATATCCGTTAAGCATTCAACTCATCCATGAGCTCCTTAATCAGATGCTTCGAGAAATAACGGTTAAAGGGAGAGGCTACGAGTTTGCCGTAAATGCTAATTTGAAAAAACTCCTGTACACGCTGATTCAAATTGATGATGAACAGATCATTGAACCGATGGATCATCAACTAGCCGTGAAATTGCGTCCAGCGTTAGCCTATATTGAACAGCTGTTAGAATCGCCTTGCCAGATTACTGATATCAGCAGCAAGTTGAACTATAACAGTAGTTATTTTGCCAAGCTGTTTAAGAAAGGAATGGGTATGACGTTTACGTCCTATGTGCAAATGCGTAGAATGAAACGAGCGGAACAGCTCCTGTTGACAGAGACATGTTCGGTAACAGAAATAAGCGGTAGAGTCGGCTTTACAAGCCCTGCCCAGTTTTATCAGTTGTTTAAAAGGCATTTCGGCTGCAGCCCGAGACAGTTTGTTGAGAGAAGGAATCACCAAAAAATGTGAATAATGCCTTTACATATATAATAGCCCCCAGCATGGTGGGGGCTGTTTGACGTTTTTTTTAATTCAAAAGTTAATTTATTACAAAATTAATTTAAATTAATACATTTTATTAAAAATTCAGGCGAGTATAATTTTTTACATGAGATATCCGATTTGTAGTGGGAGGGATGATATAGTTGAAAGCGGTTTTAGGGAAGTATCAGGACAACATGAATCTAAGAAGAAAGAACAGTATCGTATATTATTTAAAAAGAGATTTTCTACTATATGTGCTCTTACTATTACCAATGGCTTACTTATTCATTTTTAAATATGCGCCAATATACGGTGTAGTGATGGCATTTCAGGATTATAACATTTTCGAAGGAATTAGCGGGAGCGAATGGGTTGGGCTTGACGTATTCAAATTCATTTTTGAACAAAGTAGTTTTTACCGTGCGCTTAAGAACACACTTGTTTTAAACTTTCTAGATTTGGTAGCAGGTTTTCCGGCACCCATTGTACTTGCCATTTTATTGAATGAAATTCGGCATGTCAGATTTAAAAAAGTGACGCAAACCATTCTCTATTTACCGCACTTTTTATCCTGGGTCATTATTGGCGGTATGGTCTACCTGATGTTTTCTTCAGGTGGAATGGCAAATAGCGTCTTATCTAGCCTTGGTATTGGTCACATGGAGTTTCTTTCACAAAAAACCAACTGGCTAATCATGTATCTAGCGGTTGGGGTGTGGCAAAGTGCAGGATGGGGTACAATCATCTACTTAGCATCCATCATTGGCATCAATAAGGAGTTATATGAGGCTGCCGATATGGATGGGTGCAGCAGACTTCGTAAAATATGGCATATTACTTTGCCTGGAATAAAGCCGACCATTATTATTTTGCTTATTTTGCAAATTGGAAGAATGCTCTCTATTGGGTTTGATCGGCCTTTTGTCATGGGGAATTCTTTGGTAAGTGAATACTCCGATGTCATCAGTACATTTGTATATCGTATCGGAATTGGGTCAGGGGATTTCTCGCAAGCAACAGCTGTTGGATTGTTTCAATCGGTTGTAGGGTTAGTGTTTTTAGTGACAGCGAATTTTATTGCCAAAAAAATTGGTGAGCAGGGAATTTGGTAGGGAGTGTGAGTTTGTTGAAGAGGAAGCAGAAAACTAACTTCGTTGATCTAGTTATTATCGTATTCATCATAGGCGTATCCATTACCTGTCTCGTCCCATTTCTATATATGATTGCGCTTTCTCTGAGTTCCAATAGTGCCATTGTTTCACAGAAGGTAACACTTTGGCCGGTAGAATTCACACTCGAGACCTATAAAACGATCTTAAGTGATGTAGAAATGATCTATACGCTGGGGTATTCTATTGTGCTTACCATTGTATATACACTCATTTGTATGTTTTTAACGATATGTGCTGCATATCCGCTTACAAAGAAGAGATTGAAGGGAAGAAGCTTTTTTCTATCGATTTTGGTCATTACGATGTATTTTAGCGGTGGATTAATACCAAGTTATATGTTGGTGAAAAATTTAGGCATGATGAATTCCGTATGGAGCTTGCTTTTGCCTGGTGCGATGAGTGTGTTCAATTTGATAATTCTAAAAACATTTTTCTCATCACTTCCAGAAAGCTTGGAAGAATCGGCATCTATTGATGGTTGTAATGAGCTAGGGATACTTTTTCGAATTGTTCTCCCGCTTTCTTTGCCGTCGATCGCAACTTTAAGCCTCTTCTACGCGGTAGATAGATGGAATGGATTCCAAGATGCACTCTTTTATATAACCGATAAGAATTTGTATCCCATGCAATTAAAGCTGTACCAAATCATTACGGCGAATCAACAGTTAGACACCCAGCAAGGTGAAGGTAGTATTGGTGCTTATATTGTTCCAGAATCATTGAAAGCTGCAAGTGTCATGTTTGCCACAGTTCCTATCTTAGTGGTTTACCCTAAACTTCAAAAATACTTTGTTGAAGGTGTCATGACGGGGGCCATTAAAGGCTGAGAAATAGGTTGTTCAAGCAAGTTGTTTCTTGAAAAGCATGAAAGGTGGTGATTCTGTTACCGATCAGCTAGGATTAGATCATTATGTGAACGCTATTCGAAATGACTATGAGATAAAGGTGAGGTTGAACAATGAAAATTAAAAAAATGTTCGTTATATTACCAGTCTTGACGCTGCTAACAAGTGGATTAGTCGGATGTGGCAGCGATAATAAAAATGAAAGTAAAGCAACGTCAGCGGCGACTGCAACAGAAGCGGCATCTGCAAAGCCTTCAGGACCACCAACAACACTAACCGTTGAAGTATTTGACAGAGGAATTCAGGGACAGCCTGATCTGAACAATAATACGTGGACAAGGTATATCAATGATAATTTTGGCAAGCAAAATAATGCTATTGTTAAATTTATACCAGTTCCTAGGAACCAGGAAATTGATAAGCTTAATGTATTGATGGCAGCCAATGAGGCGCCAGATATTTCATTTACTTATGACAGCCCGACCGTCTCAAGATACGCTAAGGTGAATGGTATCCTTCAGTTGGATGATTTGTTAGCCAAGCAAGGTAAGGAACTAACGAATTATCTAGGTAAAACGGTTCTTTCTTATGGACTCTTCAACGGTAAACAGATGGCGATCCCTGCTAAAAGAACTTCGCTGGCATGGGGTGGTATGTTTATTAGAAAGGATTGGCTAGATAAATTAGGAATGCCGATTCCTACTACGAGGGATGAGTTATATAATACGCTAATTGCGTTCCGAGATAAAAATCCTGGTGGCGTGAGTGGTGTTATTCCATGGGGGTTGGCAGCAACAGGTTTTAATTATAACACTGGAAATTTATTTGAATCTTACTGGGAGAAACAAACAGAGGAAGAATTCGTTACAGCTCCGGGCTGGATAAGACCTGGAAATAAGGATGCACTCAAGTTTCTCAACAAGCTCTACAATGAAAAATTAATCAGCCCTGATTTTGCGTTAGATAAAACAGCAAAGCAAGCGGATGCAGATGTGACCAACGGTAAAGTCGGATTCTTCAGTGCAAACTGGGATTATCCATTACGTCAAAATATCAGTGTGCCTTTGAAAGCAAATGTGCCTAGTGCAAGCTTTGTACCCATCGATGCGTTCAAGAATTACGAAGGGAAATACAAGAAAATTGCGTACAATGAAAATGGCGTGAATGTGTTTATCCCTAAGAGCAGTAAAAATGCAGAATTGGCCATTAAATATCTAAACTGGATGTCTGACCCTAAAGTATTATTCTTCCTGCAATACGGTCAAGAAGGGGTTAATCATAAGATGGTCGATGGCATTCCACAGATCATCAATCAAACAGGTGATAATATGCAAACCTCCAATTTAAATCTTGATTATACCTTGATTGTAAATGGCGTGGAACTTGGCGATCAGCAGAAGAATATCAAAGCATTAGCATCATCGACTCCGGGACTCGAAGCTATTACAGAACAATCCTACAAAATAAATACGACTGATACGTATACAAGTTACTTCTTTGATACACCAAGTGAATCCAATATTAAGTTTGGCAAAACGCTTGGGGATATGAACAAACAAATGACGGATAAGCTAATTGTCTGTAAGCCAGCAGAATTCGATAGTTTGTACGATAAGCTCGTTGCAGAATATATGGCAGCAGGCGGGCAGGCCGTTATGGATGAGAATGTGAAGATCTACAGGGCTATGCAAACAACTAAGAAATAATAAATTTGCTTTATAGCGTACAAAGCCTATGGACATAACGGCGTTATATCCATAGGCTCTTATTGTGAAACGTCTACAGAAGTCAACTTGTTATCTCGCTACCAAAGAGTTAAAATTTTATAACGATCAATGAAGCTGACACAGGGGGCACTTATGAATCGTGTTATTATTGTAGATGACGAACCATGGGCGATAAAAGGAATACGAAACGCATTTAACTGGACGAAATACGGGTTTGAAATTATAGGCCAATTTACCAGTGTCCATAAAGCATTTGATTTTATCTGTGAGGATCGTCCTGATTTGGTTTTTACAGACATAAGAATGCCTGAGATTTCTGGCCTTGATCTTATGAGAAAGACCAAAGACATGGGATTGGATGTAGACTTTGTTGTTGTAAGCGGTTTCGCGGAGTTTGCATATGCGCAGGAAGCCCTAAGGTATGGTGCGCTGGATTATTGCCTAAAACCTTTAGATATTGAGATGGCAGATCCATTAATAGAGAAACTGGCGTTGCATTTTTCTACTAAGAGAAGTATGAAAAATAATCAGATCTTAGAGGCACTAACCTCATCGGATAAAAGTGAATTGAATCGTTTAACTCAGTTATTTGATCAATCAACGGACGACTACTTCCGTGTATTTATCATGTATTCAAATGGTGAGAAAAAGCATGATCTTGACATAAGTGCTTTCAATTTTAAACCTACATTGGAAGTTAATTTAGGATCAAGAAAAACTTTATATATTCTCAAAAGTGACAACAGAACGGATTTGGATGTTAGTTTCGATTCAGCCGTATTCATTGACTTAGATATAAAAACGGTAGGAATCAGTAGCATTTCTAACCAGTATGACCATATGGCCAAGCTTATTAAAGAAGCAGATATCGCAGCGTCAACCGTATTTTTAAATGAAGCCAATGGTATTTTTGAATATGAACAAAAGCTTAATTTGGTTAAGCCGTATATAGATGGTATTTGCTCTATTATTCAAGAGAAAAAGTTTGAAGAAATGGACGACATTATGGATAGACTCCTATATTTCTTTGATCACAATAAGTTAGGGATGGGAGAGGTCGTTTATTTATGGAATCAAGTGGTGAGTAGCTTGGTTGGCAGTTACTACGAAGAGCTAAAAGACATGGAACTTGATTTCCTGAATTACTCTGAACTGAAGGAGCGTTTTGAAACCTTTGAGTCATTGTGCAGTTTTTTATTTGACATTATGACGTACATAAAGCAACTGAACTATCAATCTGGGAATGAAGGGGATAAAAACTCCTATTTTGCCCAAATGGTGAAATACATCGACACTAATTTTCAGAGCGAGCTTTACCTTAAAGATTTATCTGTGAAGTTTTTAATCAATCAAGTCTATTGTTGCCAACTATTTAAGAAGAATTTGGGTAAAACTTTTTCAGAATATGTCACTGATTTGAGGATCAAGAAAGCTTGTGAGCTTTTGAAACATACCGAATTGTCCATTGATGAAATTGCAGCAAAAGTAGGCTATATGGATTACTATTATTTCAACAAAGTATTTAAGAAACAAAGTGGGATTACGCCTACGAAGTTCAGAAAGAGTTGAGGGTCGGAGTGAGGAATTTGCAGATTAGTAGACTGAAACTAAAGCATCAGATATTACTTATATTTTTATTTTCGGTTATCATTTTCTCAATAATGGAGTTTTATTCCTATAATAGTTTCTATAATCTGACGCAGAACAGAGCTGCGAATTATGGGAATAAGATCATTGAACAAACAAGCCAAAAGATAAATTCCGTTTTTAATGATATAAAAGTTAGTACCAAAATAGCTGTTGATAATAAAAAGATACAAGAATTTACGATCGCTGATGATGATTATAAGCGGAGTTTTGATATAGGTACATATGTAATTGAACTTATGGAATATATGAGATCCTTTAATTCCTATGTGAATGGCATTGTTATTAATGATAATCAAGGACGACGAGTCCATAGTACTGGAAACGGTGATATTTTTTATTCGAAACAATACGAAGAATTTGTTAGCACCTACAAAAATGATAGGGATTCTGTTGAAACAGGACAGTTTACAACCCTTCTAAAAGACGAAAAAACAGGAAGCGAATATTTCTTTTATATAGCACCCATTATTGAATCGATTGGCGGGGTTCAATTCTCTCAGAGGACAGGCTATTGTTCCATTATGGTGAACACGGAAAAGTTGAAGGAGCTTGTTCAGAATACGGAATTAACGCCTAACTCTACGTTGTACATTCTAAATAGCCAAAATGAGGTTATTGTATCCAATAATGCAAATTTCCGCGGTATTTTGTACGAGGATATCCTTTCCGTAGATCGGAACCGTTTAACTAATGGGGTAAAAACGACAATTAATGATGAAGAAGTAATCGTCCAGGAAAAAGATTTGCAGCAGGCTGACGGCTGGCGTATTGTAAGTATTATTCCAGTGCAAGAGTTGACAACAGACATGTATGCCATTAAAAACATTAGTATCATAGCAGGAATTGGTATCATTCTGAGTATGCTTATTCTAGGATATTTTTTCTTGAATAATCTGACGCGGCCGGTCATGGGGCTTATCGCAGATATGAAGAAAATTGGTAAAAGAGATGTAGGCTTTAGAGTTAAGGTACGTTCAACGAATGAAGTCGGCGTGTTGGCCTATGATATCAATAGCATGATTGACAAAATGGAAGAGATGACAAGCAATATTTTCCATACTCAGGCAAGTTTATATGAGTCTGAGCTCAGCAAAAAACAGGCTGAATTCTCTGCCTTACAAAGTCAAATAAATCCGCATTTCCTTTATAATACATTAAATTGCATAAGCAGTATCGGGCTTGAATACGGCAGCAAAGAAATAGCGCTGATTACTTCATCCATGTCAAAGATTTTTCGATATAGTATAAAAAAAGACGATCTTGTGATGATCAGTGAAGAAATTCAATGTATCCAAGCGTATCTGAAAATTATCTCAATTCGCTATGAAAACAAGTTTGATATGGATATAAATGTGGATGAAAAGATTCTAGAAATGAAGACACCTAAAATGATCTTGCAGCCCATTGTTGAAAACTCCGTCTATCATGGACTTGAAAGTATGGATGCCGGCGGAACACTTCGGGTGAGTGGGCATCTAGATGCGAATGGTGATGTCTGTTTTCAAATATGGGATTCTGGAAAAGGGATCGGTAAAGATGAGCTCGAAAGCCTGAAAGCGAAACTAAATATGGCCTTTTCGGAGAGAGTGGAAAATAGCTTTGTTGGGAACAGTATCGGGATTTCCAATATAAATAACAGGATTCAACTGCTGTTTGGAGAAGGTTATGGGGTAGGGATCGAAAGTGAGATTGGTTACGGTACGACGGTGATTGTTAAGATTCCGTGTATGTGAGGGACATGTGCATTGTAAAATTACTGCTTCACATGAGAACGTATATTCGGTATTATTGGGATGGGGTATTATTCCACAATGAAATGGAGATTCCAATATGATTAGCTTGAATACAAATACGATTCTTCGGTATAAAGAATTCACAAACTGGACAGATACGTTACGAGAAGTCCCCGAGAGTATGTGGTTACAGCCTATTGCTGAAGGAAAAGCATCCATAGGAGAAATCGTATCGCATCTTCAAAACTGGGATTCTTACTTAATCTCGATGATTATCCCAGCAATTACAAATGGTGAAGGTATGACGTTTCCGGATTTCGATTCGTTCAACAGACTAGCTTATGAATATGCTCGATCGGGGATTTCAAATGACCGCTTACTCGATGAATTCAAGCAAACGCGTCTTGAGCTGGTTGACATTTTGTTAGCAGAGACCGATATTGTTGCTAAACATGTTACCGTGAATGGAATAGAAAATTGCCCGCACACCGGCACGCCCTATTCATTGCTGTACATCATTCACGAATTTAACGATCACGACAATCATCATAAAAATCAAATATTAACGGTATTGTAGCTCGTTTGGTTGTGATGTCATTACTTTCTTTCAAGACAATAGGTTATAATTGGAGACAATATGGCAATGTGTTTGGGGCCTTGTTTAATTTGAAAGGAGTATAGGAATGGAATTTTTATTATTATCCAAAGAAATTACTCAGCAGTATTGTCGGAAAATTTTGATGCCTGAAGGCGCAACCGAAATCTTGATGAACATCGTCGATCATATAAATAATGATCAAAAACTTTTTGATATTTATATGTCATTTTATAAGAATAATATTGAAAGTGGCTATTGGACAACCGTGTGGGAACCGCTGGCGATAGATCCTTATGTGGAAGAAGTACTCGGAAATTCGGCTTCCCTGTTATATTTGCATGCAGCACTGCAAAGACTGCCTCTGGCTGAGCAGAAGTATGCCGAAAGAGGACTGAGTGAAGAGTTATTTGTAGAAACCTTAAGGGATATCGGTGTTTGGGTTCAAAATGCCTATAATTTAGTCGGCTATTATGCCATTAGAAATTTCAGTTGGATCTGGAGGCATCTGGAGGCCAGAATGTTCCGGATTGGTGGCATGCAGTTTATCGCAACCAATTTTTCTGGGGTCGTCAAAGGCTTTTACAATGCGAAAGAAGATCGTATATTGCTTTTATGCAGCGCAGGGATGGAATTAAGAGCGAATGGTGATAAGCAAGGCGTCTGCAATAAAGAGAAGACTACCGATGGTTTTGTGACGGAATATGAGGAAACCGAAGAATATTTCATAGGAAATCCTATTACGCCTGACGGCAAAGGCTTAAACGAACCTGTGAAGCTTATGCGGGATGAGTGGGAAAAAGTATTGGACAAGGATGATACGATGCTTGAGATTCATATCCCGAGAGATACGGCTTTTGATATGGATCAAATCAAAGACACTTACATTCAAGCGAAGGAATTTTATGCAACGTATTTCCCGGAAGTCCAGTATAAGGGGATGGCATGCCATACATGGCTCTTTACGCCACAACTTCGGGAAATGTTACCGCCTACCAGCAATATTGTCAGGTTCCAAGAGCAGTTTTATCTCTATCCGACAGCGGGTTCGGTTCGTTTTTTATGGAATTTCGTATTTAATGAATTGACCGAGGTAAAGGATGCTAAGCCGGACACATCGTTAAGGAGAAAGGTCCTTGGTTATTTGGAAGAAGATAAAGAGATCTTTGATATGCATGGTGTATTTCTTGATATAAGTGGTGATTTCGGAACGGTTACTTATCAAAAAGAAGACAAATAGGGACACTATCGAGAAACGATAGTTGGAGGAGCTTGCCGCGGCAATGCTCCTTTTTGGTTTTCGCCTGATTTGGCGATTGCGGTCCCTGCCCCGGGCTCCCAGCTCCCGGCTCCGGGCTCCCAGCTCCCAGCCCCTGGCTCCCAGCTCCCGGCCCCCAGCTCCCGGCAAATAGATGGATTTTATGTAGTTAAATTTTAAAATTTTCCAATTAAACGCAGAATAAATGGATAACCTACAGTTAATTTTAACCATTTCACCCAATCTGAGCAAAAGAGCCGATATTAACTACATGTTTTCCAGTTAAATCGAAATTTCGAGGAAAATTCTCGTAAATAGCTGTATATTTTCCAGTTAGTACAAGTATGCAACGTACTGCAACGAAAGTCGCGAGGAGGTTTTATCCAATTTATATCGAAATAGTGGGAAATACGACTAGTACGATAGAAGCAGCCTGCGTATAGGAGGAGTAAACGAATTGGAGAGACAATGGATGATTTCACCTTGGACAAATGAATGGAACCAACAATTTGAGGTGGAGTCCAACGTTCTACAGGATATTTTTCAATCAGAAATTGTTGATATCCATCACGTTGGAAGTACTTCGGTGCCCTCAATCGGGTACGCGAAACCCATTATCGACATTTTGATCATCGTAAAAAATATCGAGCAAGTGGATGTATGTAACGTGCAAATGATCGATGCTGGATACCGAGTAAGAGGGGAGAATGGCATTCCGAATAGACGATATTTCTCCAAAGGAGATCTACAACGTACGCATCACGTTCATATTTATCAGCTGGGGGATTCGAGGATACTGACCTATTTAGATTTTAAGGCTTATTTGATGCATCACCCGACTGAAGCTGCAAAATACGGTCAACTCAAGCTGGACATATTAGCGTCCTATCCGAATGATCAATACCAGCAAGTGAAAGAAGATCGCATCAATCACTTGGTTGAGAAAGCTCTGCGATGGGGAGAAGAGGAAAGGATAAGAAGGGAATGAGTCTTTCACGAAGTATCCATAAATTTCCAAGTTCGTGCGATACATAGGCGAAAAGCATAGGGACATGGCGGCAAGCATATTTATTGTGAGTCATCACTTGCTGCTATACATAGAAGTAATGTTGTTCGCCGCTTCTAGCAGAGCTTCACAGAGCTCTAATGGTTCCAAGACACGGACCATGGTTCCAAAGCCAAGCAGAATTTCGCACGCGGAGCTCAGCGTGTTGAACTCCAGATCAGCTTTGCGCCAGATCACGGGAACATTGGCGCTTGCCGAACTGGTTGCTTCTTCGTGTTCCTCGTGCCATGCGGCTACACGAACGAAGCGGGTCATCTCGAGCCGAGTGGAGACGCTCGGATGCACGAGTGCTTGCGCCGCGTAGTGTGGAAGTCCGCTGCGGAACAGGTCGACCGAACGCTGCCAATAAGCAGCGAGGTTGAAGTGATCCGGGCGCACAACCGGCGCATCCAGTAAGGAAGCATCCTGGATGCGTGAAACACGATAGGTGCGGGGTTCCTTCTCGACACCACTGGCGACGAGATACCAGAGAGAACCCTTGAGGACAAGCCCGAGAGGGCTGACGACGCGTTCGCTTGCTGCGGAGTCGCCACCTGAGGCGTATAGCAGTCGAAGTTTTCGGTCTTCCCACACGGCTTCCTGTAGGAGGGATAACCACGGTAATTCTTCGACATTTTGATGCCAGCCTGCCGCATCCACATAAACCCGTTGGCGCATATAATCGGCATCGCGTCGCAACGAAGGAGAGAGTGAAGCCAGCACTTTCAACACTGCCGCTTCATAAGCATCTCCGAAACCGAGATCGGTTAAATGTCGATGGGGTTCAGCGGCTAGTAATGCTAGCAGCTCATCTTTGTGCAGCCCAGCCCAATCCGCTCGATATCCTTCCATTAGCCGCCAACCACCTGCAGATCCGCGTTCCGCATAGATGGGAACTCCCGCTGTGCCTAGTGCTTCCATATCTCGATGGATTGTCCGTTCCGACACTTCCAGTCTCGCGGCTAACTCTCGAGTCGTCATGCCGCCGCGTGTTTGCAACAACATCATAATTTGCAATAACCGATCCGCTCTCATTTGCATCCCCCTTCATGTGTAATTTGATTCTAACACACATATATGACAACAGATGACATGATTCATTAGCTACAATTAGACTAAGTTTAAGATATTTACAGTCTACTATCTAATCATTGAAGGAGTTGGTTCCATGACTACGACAAATCAACCATTGCACAATCAAATTGCCTTGGTGGCAGGAGCGACTCGGGGAGCTGGGCGTGCGATTGCAATTGAGCTCGGCCGTGCTGGCGCAACAGTCTATGTGACAGGACGTTCGACGCGGGCGAAGCGATCGCCGATGAACCGGCCAGAGACGATTGAGGAAACGGCTGAACTTGTAACGCAAGCAGGGGGCGAAGGCATCGCAGTCTGCATGGATCATACGAAGGAAGAGGATGTTGTGGCGCTGTTCAATCAGATTAAGAGTGAGCAGCAGGGGCGACTGGATATTCTTGTGAATGATCTCTGGGGAGGTGACCCGCTTACCGAATGGGGCAAAGGCTTCTGGGAGTCCTCTCTCACAAACGGGCTGTTGATTCAGAAACAAGCTGTTCACTCTCATATCATGACTGCCTACTACGCGGCTCCTTTGATGGTTGAACGCAAGGCTGGGCTAATTGTAGAAATTACAGATGGTGTCGGCTATCACTATCGGGGTAACTTGTATTATAGTCTGGCCAAAATCGGAGTTTCTCATCTGGCGCAGGCGATGGCCGCTGATCTGAAACCGCACGGTGTGACTGCACTTGCTGTAACGCCAGGTTTCCTTCGATCTGAAGCGATGCTGGATTATTTCGGGGTGCAGGAGGAGAATTGGCGTGATGCTAGCGAGCAGGACATACATTTCTTACAGTCCGAGACCCCCTATTTCCTTGCTCGGGGGATAGCCGCACTCGCTGCTGATCCGCAAGTGGCGGAGAAATCCGGGCAACTGCTAAGTTCCTGGTCTTTGTCCGACGACTATGGCTTCATCGATATCGATGGGCGCAGTCCACATTGGGGAAGGTACGCTCAGGAGAATGGTTTCTGAGTTTGCTTCCCTTTGCAGATGGCTTTTTTTCTTATATGATGGTTTCTTATGAATAAAGCGACATCGGAAGCTTCAAGTTGAAGCCATGGTGGCGTTTTTTCTTATGAAAAAAATAAAATTATTGACTTTCAATCGATGGTATGCAGGTACTTGACTGCCGTGTGCTATATTAAAATAACTACACTTAGGAGGCAGTTCATGTTTCAGCAAATGAATCAGACTTATTCAGGAGTTAACTTTGGTACGCAAGATTTAAGATACGGCGAGCTGATTAGTTGCATATTTGATGGATGCTCGTTTGCGAACGGTTCTTTAGATGAGATTAATACCAGTAACTGTCGCTTCATTGCATGTGACTTTCGCGGAGCTTCGTTAAATGGCTCCCTACATAAAGAATCCGCTTTTGAAAATTGCACCTTTAATGGTGCCAATCTGTTCGTTACCAAATTCGATAACTGTAAAATGATGGGATCGGATTTCTCGAACGCGAATTTAGATGGGATTACGATTAATCGCGGGGATTGGTCTTATACGAATTTAAGGCTTAGTCGATTAGTAAGACAGGATTTGCGCGGGGTTAATTTTCATGAAGCTGATTTCTCCGGATCTAACTTGGAAAAAGCTGATTTAAGAGATTGTGATCTAACCATGGCAATCTTCGCAAAAGCCAAGCTACAAGACACCGATGTGAGAGGTGCCCAAATGGCTGGCGTAGATTTCAAAACATTTTCCATCACGGGCATGCGAATGGACCGAGAGCAAGCTGTCTTATTTACGCTTTCTCATGGTGCCAAGATAAATGGATAATCCCTTTATGGTATAATGTCTGTGCACAGAGGAGGCGATGGTAACGAATGGCGATCTTTCATTACAATCAGGAACGTTTATATCGGAAGGATCCGGATCTACATTTGTTGTATTGGGGCAAAGAGGATTGTAAACCCGGTCATACCGTAGGGCCAGGGGTTCGTGATTTGTACAAGATTCATTTTATTCATAAAGGCACGGGAATTGTCCGAATCGGAAATGAGACACATCAGCTGAATCCAGGGCAGGGATTTCTCATATACCCACATGTGATTAGCTATTATGAAGCGGATGAGGCTGAGCCTTGGACGTATTCGTGGATTGGCTTTCAAGGGGTACAAGTGGAATCGATCTTATCTCGAACACGATTATCGCCGGAGCAGCCCGTTTTTCCAATGGATCGGAAAGTTATGCCGAGCATGTATGAACAATTAACGGAGGCTAATGCCCATACCCATAGTGCTGATTTACAGCTGAAAGTCAACTTGTATGAATTTATGACGGCACTGCTTGAAGCGGCTCCCGCCTCTTCGGTTGGGGATGTACTTCCTACTAAATGGGATAGTTATATGATCCAAGCTATGGAATTTATCCATGCTCATTACAATGAGCCTATTTCGATCGAGGGGCTTGCTGCACTTCTGAAGCTGGATCGTAAATATTTTTCGGCTATTTTCAAAGAAGCGACAGGGCTGCCTCCCCAGCAATATCTCCTGCAATATCGGATGAATAAAGCAAGTGAATTACTGGAGAGGAGCAACTATGCCATAGGGGAAATTGCGAACTCGGTCGGGTATCAGGATCAATTGATCTTCTCCAAAATGTTTAAGCGCGTAAAAGGTGTATCCCCGAAACAATTTCGGAATCAGACATAGAAGAACGCCTGATATTCGCCCGAGTTTGCGTCAGCTTAGGAATTCAAAATCCCATCGATAAGGTCTAATTCCTCTTGGGTAAATGTGGCCACTTTCAATGCATCAACCGCATCTTCAATTTGGCTGACTTTACTCGCACCGATAAGAGCTGATGTGACTCGACCACCGCGCAACACCCACGCTAGTGCCATCTGAGACATTTTCTGGCCACGTTCAGCTGCAAGTATGTTTAATTGTCTGACCTTCGAAATTCGTTCTTCATTAATATCGGATTCTTTAAGGAATACACTTGAGCTTGCAGCTCGTGAATCCGGATCGATACCGTTCAAATAACGGTCTGTAAGAATCCCTTTGAACAACGGTGAAAAGGCAATCGAGCCGATTCCTTCCTCTTCCAACACATCCTGAAGACCATCTTCAATCCAACGGTTCATCATGGAATAACTCGGTTGATGAATCACACAAGGCGTCCCAAGTCGTTTCAAGATACGGGAGGCTTCTTTGGTTTCTTCAGGCTTATAGTTAGAAATACCAACGTATAGCGCTTTGCCTTGTTGAACGATTTGATGCAGTGCAGCCATCGTTTCTTCAAGCGGTGTATTCGGATCTGGACGGTGATGATAAAAGATGTCGACATAGTCCACTTGCATCCGCTTCAAGCTTTGGTCCAAGCTGGCAATCAAGTTCTTCTTGGAACCCCATTCCCCGTAAGGCCCCGGCCACATGTAATATCCCGCTTTCGTCGAAATGATAAGTTCGTCTCGATAGGCAGCAAGATCACCTTTGAGCATCTTCCCGAACATTTCTTCTGCTGAACCAGGCGGCGGTCCGTAATTATTCGCTAAATCGAAATGCGTAATCCCCAAATCAAACGCTCTCTTGAGCATCGTTCTGCCATTCTCAAACGTGTCAATCCCGCCGAAATTATGCCAAAGTCCTAACGAAATGGCTGGCAGCTTCAGGCCGCTGCGACCACTTCGGTTATAAGTCATGGAATCATATCTGGATGTACTAGCTGAATAACTCATCATTGAACCTCCTAATGGTGTGAATACGTTTCATTCTAGAGATATTTGATTCATAAGACAATGTTCACAAGGATGTTATTTATGTCCTAATGTCCGTTCTTAGGTGCCCTACCTCGATAGAACGTAAAATGCGATATTGCAACTTTGATGAAGAGAGGCTACAATTTTTAGTAAATTCGTTCTCGGACTGGATGGTGAACTTGGTTTGAAAATGCCTTTCCTTATACGTCTTTTCAATAGTCGCAAAAGTGCACTTTCAACGATCATCGCCTCCAATTTATTTATTTTATTGATACCGCTTGCAATGGGGCTTTTTCTGTACGCGAAGGTAGAACAAAGCTTGGAGAAGAGCTCGACAAGATCCAATGTAGCCATGCTGGAGCAGCTGAAACTGTCACTTGATAACAAATTATCGGAAGTGGATACGTTAATGCGCCAAGTCGTGTTTGATCCGAAGCTGGACTATATGCTTAGAATTCCCTCAAACTCGACGGATACGGACAAATACGAATTTATCCAATTCATGCGGGACAAGATGAGCAAGTATCACAGTATGACTAGCAGCTTCATTTTAGATTACTATGTGTACTTCGCAAGCAGTGATTCGATTGTCAAATCGGATTTGGTGACGAATTCGCGTATCTTTTATTCCCTCTACTACTCCTATAAGGACATGTCGTATGAAAGTTGGCTTCAGCTTTTGGATCAGGAGCACCGTATGTCGTACTTGCCGCTCAGTTCGGTATCCAATGGATCCGATCAAACACCGAAGGATGTTATTACGTATATACAGTCACTCCCTGTTCATTCACAATCTCAAAATCTGGGAAGCTTTATCGTTTTGATCGACGTCGATCAGGTGAAGCAATTGTTTGCACAGATGGAATCGGCAAGCCATAGTTTAGTCTACATTATTGATGATGCAGGAAAAACGATTATGAGCAACAGTGAGACCCCGTTTCCGTCTGATTTACTAGCTCGTATACATGGCAGCACAGAACCATTCGATTACCGACTCGCAAGTGTAGATCAAGTGGTATCCGTTTCCTCTTCGCAGAAAGCAGGATGGAAATACGTATCCATTATGCCAAACGATGTTTTCATGCAGCAGGTGAATCAAATCAAAAGTTGGTCAGTCGGTCTATTCATCCTCTGTTTGTTTGCCGGACTCATTGCCGTCAGCATCGGGGTATATCGTACGTATAAACCGCTGCAGAAAACCGTGAATGCGATTATGTCTGGAAAAGAGTTGATCAAGCGTCCTTTCTCGAATGAATATGAGTTTATCAGGCTAACCGTTGAAGGCTCTATCCATGAAGAGAAACATCTGCGGAGTACCTTGGCGCAGCAAGCGCCTTTCATTCGGGCCAATTACTTGTCCCGGCTTCTAAATGGACACATGGATGTGGATATCTCGGCTGCAAACGGAGATTCGTTGCAGTTCATGGATCTCAAATTTGTAAGTGATCGTTTTGCAGTTCTTATCGTGAAGCTTGAGGATATTCATTTACTAGGTGAAGATGAGCAGCAATGGGCCCATGCCAGATTTATTGCCTCAAATATTGGTGCGGATCTCATCGCCGCTCATCATCGCGGATACTCGCTTGAACTCGACCGTGATCGGATTGCACTCCTCATGAATCTATCGGCAAATCGGGAGAAATTCGCTGAAGCGGATATTCGGGAAATTGCCCATTCGCTCTTCACGATCATGTCGCAACGCTTCCAAATCGGTATCACCATTGCTATTGGTGGCATTCATGAAGGACCCAAAGCCATTCGCGATTCATATCCAGAAGCACTGGCGGCGCTTGAATATCGACTTATTCAGGGGAAACATACCATTATTTATTTCCAGGAAATTGTTGATGGGAAGCAGCACTATTATTATCCGTTGGAAATCGAGATTCAGTTGATTAATTTTGTGCGCAGCGGCGATGCCGAAAATGTAGGGAAATTGCTCGATAAAATGTATGCGATGAATTTCGATGCCAATCAGATCACTCCAGAGCTAGGTAAAGCCTTGTTTTTCAATGTGACGAGTACGCTCTTGAAAATTATGAACTCAACGAATACGAATCAAGAAGAAGTGCTTGGTGCAGACTTTGATCCGATCAGAGAGGTATTCAGCTATCCAACGGCACAGGGCATGTATACAAAAACGAAGGAGCTATACGAGACGCTTACCCGTTCGTTTAATCTTGATCGTTCGGATCACAGCTCGAGTAGACTTCAGGAAATTGTCGGTATCGTGCACGATAATCTAGGTGACTCCAACCTAGGGGTTGCACAGATTGCGGAACGTATCCAGATGACACCGCAGTATTTGTCCACATTCTTCAAAAAACATCAAGGGCAGAATCTGCTGGATTACATCACGACGAAACGGATTCTTCAAGCGAAGCAGCTCATGCAAAACAAAGAACTGACGATTGTCCAGATTGCACAGAAGGTCGGTTACAACAATGATGTCGTCTTCATCCGAGCCTTTAAGAAGCTTGAAGGTGTAACGCCAGGAAAATATCGTGAAACGAGCTTAACGGAGAATACCGGCTCAGACACTTAAAGAGCAGCCTTGAGGGGCTGCTTATTTTTTTCGAAATAGCTACTGCCGATTTCTAATACGGGCTGATGATTTCTCAGAACGCTCGTATTTCTTAGGAAAATACAATTGAAATGAGAACTAGGCGGTATTCATATTCGGACGGGAGAAGCATACTTGGGAACAGGTGCTGATGATGATGAGATCACCGGTACCAATCAAGTGAAGCGTTACGCATATTAAAGGGAGGCTAGAAAAATGAAGAAAAGTTTCAAACAAGTCGGATCTATTGTATTGCTTTCTGCCCTAGTTATTTCAGTAACCGCATGCGGCGATGATACGGGCAGCACGAGCTCAACATCAACGCCACAATCAAGTGCGAATGCCCAGCCACCCAAATTGACGAAATTAACGTATTGGGTAGCTAATCACTCCGCAGCCTCCGGTCAAATGAAAACGTACGCAGAAATGGGCATGTATAAGGAGCTCGAAAAAGCTACTGGCGTGAAAGTTGATTTCCAGCATCCACCCCTCGAGGTACCGCAAGCACAAGAACAATTCAACTTAATGATTGCGACAAACGAACTTCCGGACGTGATTGAGGCAAGCTGGGGAGCAACAAGCGGTGCCGTTATTCGTTATCCAGGCGGACCGGAGAAAGCAATTTTAGATAAGAAAATCATTAAGCTCAATGATCTCATCGATAAGTATGCGCCGAACCTGAAAAAACTGCTTGCTGATCATCCCGACTGGAAAAAGCAAATTTCAACGGACGAAGGAAGCATCTACGCATTCCCATTCTTACGTGGTGATGACAAGGTCAGAGTGTTCTTCGGCCCATCGATTCGCCAGGATTGGTTGGATAAATTGGGGCTCAAAATGCCGACGACCATTGACGAATGGTACACCGTATTGAAAGCATTTAAAGAAAAGGATCCGAATGGCAACGGAAAAGCGGATGAGATTCCAATCTATCTGGATAAAAATCTCTTCTCGACAGATGCACCATTCCTCGGAGCATGGGGTATCAATTACAGCTTCTATCAAGACAGCGGCACAGTGAAATACGGTCCGATTCAGCCTGAATATAAGGACTTCCTAGCCACGATGAACAAATGGTACAAAGAAGGCCTGCTTGATAAGGATTTTGCAGCGCCTAACGATAAATTATTCGATAACAAAATGACGACGAACCTTTTGGGTGCGACCGCATCTTTCAATGGGGGAGGCATCGGTAAATTCGCAGGACTCATGAAGGATAAAGACCCCAAATTTGATTTGGAAGCAGCTCCTTATCCCGTATTGAAAGCTGGCGATAAAGCGATTTGGGGACAAAAGGATTTCGCTTATAACGGCGTAGGCGCAGCCATTTCGGCCGTTAACAAAAATCCAATCGAAACTGTTAAATGGCTTGATTACGCTTACAGTGAGAAAGGCGATTTGTTATTTAACTACGGTGTCGAAGGCACAAGCTACAAGATGGAAAACGGCAAAGCGACGTTCCTTCCTGAAATTTTGAATCCACCAGCGGGCACAAGCATACAGCAATCCATTGCCAAATATAACCGTGCAACGTGGAGTGCTCCATTTGTCCTTAGCGATAATTTCCAAATGCAATATCTCGCGTTGCCACAGCAGAAGAAAGCCTTGGAAATCTGGTCGAAACCAACAGCTGAGCGTAAGATCCCGCTCGTTTCTCCGACACAGGATGAAAGCAGCAAATTCGCTTCGATCGTGACGGACATTCAGACGTATCAAGACGAAATGCTGTTGAAATTCATCATGGGCGTGGAACCGATTGATAACTTTGACCAATATGTGAAAAAGATTAAGAGCATGGGCATTGATGATGCGATCAAAATCCAGCAAGGAGCTTTGGAGCGTTTCAATAAACGTTAAGACAAGGTTTAACTGGGGGTGAACGAGAGTCTAGTTTATCCCCTTTTTCTAATTAGAGACATTGACTGAAAGGGTAGGGGAAACGATGAGGCAAAGCCATGCACCTATAGAGGCCGCACAGGCCGTAAATACAACGAAAACCTATCGCAATCCGACTGTTCTGGCAACCATACGTGGGGATTTGAAACGGCATTGGTCCATTTATGTGATGGCTATTCCCGTTATAGCGTATTATTTGATTTTTCATTATGGACCGATGTACGGATTGCAAATTGCGTTTAAAGACTTCTCCCCAGCGAAAGGGATTTTGGGAAGTCCATGGGTGGGCTTTAAACATTTTGAAAGCTTTTTTAACGGGATTTACTTCTGGCGATTAATCAAGAATACGATCTTAATTAACCTTTACGATTTGCTGTTCGGCTTCCCTGCAGCGATTATTCTAGCGTTGTTGCTTAACGAAATCCGCCAGAGTGTGTTTAAAAGAGTCGTGCAGTCGATCTCCTATTTGCCGCATTTCATTTCGATTGTTGTCGTGGCGGGGATGATGATTGACTTTCTAAGCCGCAATGGACTTATCAATCAAATCATAGGCAGCTTTGGCATTGAACCGATTGATTTCTTGCAAAAAGAAGGCTGGTTCCGATTTCTGTTCGTTTCCTCTGGCATCTGGCAAGGAATTGGCTGGGGCTCCATCGTTTATTTGGCGGCGATGTCTACCATCGATCCAACGCTGTATGAAGCGGCGAGGATGGATGGCGCAAACCGCTGGAAGCAGACGCTGCATATTACGATTCCAGGTATCATGCCGACGATCGTTATCTTATTTATTTTGCAAATGGGGAATATGCTGACGGTTGGCAGTGAAAAGGTGCTTCTGCTTTACAATCCACTAACCTACGGAACAGCAGACGTGATCTCAACCTATGTGTATCGCAAAGGGGTACTAGAAGCAAGTTATAGCTTTACAGCAGCTGTGGGTCTATTCAACTCGGTGATCAGCTTTGTTCTGATTGTAGCGGCCAATAGCTTTGTTAAGCGGATTAGTGAGAACAAACTGTGGTAAGGAGATTTGCATATGAAACTAACCCGTGGAGAGCGCACATTTGGCTACATCAATATGTTATTCATGCTCGTACTTTGCGCGGTCACCTTATATCCCTTCTTGTACGTGGCACTTGCCTCGCTGAGTGATGCGACATCCCTGCTGCAGCAACGCGGTATTATGCTCAAACCGGCAGGCTTTGATCTGGGCGCGTACAAAGCTGTTTTCGAGAACCCGATGATCGTGAAAGGGTATCAGAACACGCTGATTTATGTGGTTCTCGGTACGGCGATAAACCTGCTGATGACGGCAATCGGCGCTTACGTATTGTCCAGACCCAATCTCTATTTTAAAAACATCATCATGTTCTTTATTGTCGTGACCATGGTGTTCCATGGGGGACTTATTCCGAGTTACCTGCTCGTGAACGATCTCGGGATGATGAATACCATGTGGGCCATTCTCATCCCAGGTGCGATCAACACGTTCAATATGATTATTATGCGTACTTCGTTTCAGGGCATCCCGGTCAGTTTGGAGGAGTCGGCTAGAATGGATGGCGCAGGAGACTGGAAGATTCTGTTCCGAATTGTCATTCCGCTTTCGATGCCCGTCATTGCCGTCATGATTTTGTGGTATGCGGTTGGGCATTGGAATTCCTACTTTAACGCGCTGGTCTATCTGCGGAATAGGGAAGCTTATCCCCTCCAGTTAGTGCTCCGTGAAATTCTGATCTCCAACAATACGGATTCGATGATGTCAGGTGGAGGCGACGACAAATATGCCATCGGAGAAACCATTAAGTATGCTGCGATCATGGTCTCGACACTGCCAATCATCTGTTTGTATCCGTTCCTACAGAAGTATTTTGTTCAAGGCGTGATGATTGGGGCCATTAAGGAGTAGATACGCTTAGTATCACCACAATAGATAGACTGAAGGAGAGATAGGTGTGAGAGGCGTTACATTCGAGAATGCTCCGAGCAGTTGGAACGAGGCATTACCGATCGGCAACGGACATTTTGGCGGCATGGCGTTTTTCGAGGATAACAAGCTGACGCTAGCGCTTAATCATTATGAAGTTTATTATCAGAAGCTCCATCGTTACAGTCAGAAGTACCGCAAGGGGGAAGGACCTAATTTCACGCTGCAATATGGACGGACATTCGACGAACTGAACACACTGGCTGCCGATAGGTATCGCGATCCTGAACAGGACCCCATATTTCTATATGGTGATGCGTTATCTGGCAACAGTATGTACAGGAAATATGGCAAACCCTCTGGTGGCACATCGCATTATCCGACGGGTGAAATGGGACTCTTTCCTTCTGACAGTCTGGCAGAACCTGATCATTATTCCCTAGAGCTTGATGTGGAAAAGGCAGTTATTCATTTGCAAGTGGAGAAGGGACTCGATCAGCTGGATGTGAAGACGAGAATCGCTCAGGATGGCGACTTGGTCATTACCGAGATCAAGCAAACAGCGTCATTATTGTTACAATCGGTTGCCATGGCAGTTCCCCAAGGGCGATATGTCGATATGAAGGTGACCTATCATGGGCTGGATGATTCGACTTTCTACTACCAAGGAAGCTTTTATCCAGATGGTGAGGACAAGGAGCAATATGAACCCTTCATGTTCATTGTGATGATGAAGATCATTGGGGCCAAGGGACGGGTCGATCGTTCCGCCGGTTCCCTCCGAATTGTACTTGAGGATGCAGAGGAAAACATAACGTTGCTGGCAACCGTGGTGACGGAGGAGGAAACGAAGGAGCTGCTTCCTACTGCTCAAAGGAGACTGAATGAGGCATCATCCCACGTGCAGGATCGGATAGCCTTTCATCAAGAACATTGGCGCAGCTTCTGGTCGCGTTCCTCTATCATTTTGCCGGATAAAATGGTGGAAGAACTCTGGTACATCAATTTATATGCTATTGCTTGCTGCAGTGGTAAAGGCGGCAGAATGCGCGAGCAAGCTTGCGGCTTGAACGGGTTATGGGATATTAAACAGCCGACCAAGTGGGGCAGCATGTGGTATTGGGATGTGAATATTCAAGCGGCGTTCTGGCCGCTCTATACGGCTAATCACCTCGAAGTTGCGGAAGCTTTCAATGAAGGGCTGCTATCCTACGTTGATCTAGCGACACAGATGTCGAAGCAATTTCATGGTCTGGAAGGCATTGCCGGAGATTACCCGCATGCGTTGTATGTCAGTATTTGGCCTTGGTGTGCGCAATTCCTGTGGGACTACTATCGATACAGTATGGACCATGACTTTCTTAGGAATAAAGCATACCCGTTGTTTAAGCAGATTGCACGTTTTTTCGAAGGCTACTTACAGGTGAATCCGAGGTCAGGACTTTATGAGATATTCCCGGATATTTCGCCGGAACAGGGGCCTTTGACTCGAAACTCAACCTGTAGTCTGTCTTCGCTCAAATATGTGTTGAAAATAGCTGTTGAAGCGAATGCTTTGCTAGGTGAAAATGAGGCAGATCAACTGAAGTGGAAACAATTGATAGACAATTTGGCGCCATATCCAACGGCAGATTCCAAGCGCTATGGGGATGTCCTGCGGGATTCAGAGTGGGCACCTGTCGACTTACATTTGCGGCATCCTTCGCTGCTTATGCCGATTTATCCAATTGGAGAAATCAACAAAGACAGTGAGATTACGTTGAGGAAAAGAGCAGAGAATACGCTTCGGTATGCTGAACATCAGACGGAATACGGCATGTTTCAGTTCGGGTGGCTTTCCTGTGCGGCCTCCAGATTGGGTAAGGGCAATACGGCGCTAAGACTGCTGTATGAGCAAGGCATTGACTTGTCCCTCAGGTGCAACGGTCTGTTTGCAGAAGAAACCGAACGCTGGATGAATTACTGCAACATCACGAACGAACCCTTGTACCATCCACACATGATGGAGGCATCGGGAGAAATGGTAGCTGCGGTGAACGAAATGCTGCTGCAAAGCTATCAAGGTGTGATCGAGGTGTTCCCTGCATTGCCTTCAGGAGAGCCTGAACCAGATCGGTCGATTGGTTTGTATGACCATGCGGTCGAGACGAATGTAAAGCAATATGAGAAATGGCGCGATTGTTCCTTTCAGAGATTGCTGGCCGTAGGCGCATTTGAAGTGAGTGCCGAGATGAAAGACGGTCGCACGACTTGGGTGACGATTCGAAGCAGGGCAGGGAACAAGGTTGTGATGCGCAATCCCTTTGCTAGGGATGAACACGTACTGGTTTCATATAGACTGGGTTCAACTTGGCATACCGTGGATTCTGTACAGAAGGATGATCGTATTATCTTTGAAACTGAGATGCATGGTGAGTATGCAATTTACCCTCAATCTGAAGATGTCCTGTTTCTTCCCAAGCCAGATCACCCATCCGTACCAAGGCGGTATCCGATTGTTCACGAAGCCCACACCCATCGGAGAGTATTTCTCGGCAAAAACCACGACACTCAGCACTATAGAACGTTGGATCATTTTACTTTTGACTATTACTCGGGCAATTATCGTGAATCCAGGCTGGCTGCGTATCGGCTTGATTTCGGGGTAGCTGCTCACTTGCTGGACAAAGATTATCATCGTGTGCTGCCAAGACAAATCCATATGGAAGGCGTCCTGGGGCAAACGTTTCGTAAAATAACGCCTGAGACGGTGTGTACTCCTTACACAGGAATCGGATGGGAAAGCAGAGATGTTATTGCACTGGATCGCGGAGAGCCTGACGAGCTGCGCAGAGATTTCATCGGCGGCACGTGTGAAGCCACGTTCATCGTGGAGCTTCCGAAGGGGCGTTATGATGTGCTTTTCGTATGTGGCGACAAGGGTGCACCATCCTATACGGAGGTTGAAATTGTGGGGCAATCCACGTGGAAGCCAGAAATAGCATTGAAAGCGGGTCAATTTACCACGGAGATTCTGCCTATCACACAGAGAAAGGACGGTTACGTCAGAATCAGATTTCGCACCGATGAAGGCTTGCAATGGCGAGTAAATACATTGATTATCAATAAAAATTACACGTATCTATAGAAGGCAAAAATGCAAAAGAGCATCCTTTTTAGGGAAATTCACTTCAGCATTTTACATACATGCAAAAAGGCATCTTTTGGGGCCGAAAAGGTCTGAACAGAGCTGAAAATACAGGAATTGATGCCTTTTTGCATCAATTCTAGCTGAAATCGTGTATTTGCTAGAGAAAAGTTTGCCCTTTTGCATTTCTCAGCTTGGAGAGTGCTGGTCGAACGGGTTACCGAAGGTTTTCTCATTCAGAAAAAGCTACAGACGATTTCTAAGATGGGCTGATTCATTCTCTACATGCCTGTAAATCATACTTAAATACAATTGAACTGAGAACTAAGCAGTATTCAGGTTCTAACCAGTGAAGCATACTGGGAAACAGGTGCCAGGGTAACCATTGTTGGTACCAAACAAAGTTGAACGTGATCCAGCGCGAATTTACAATGAATTGGGAGGGGAAAACTTTGAGTAAAATGAAATGCAGGATTCTGAGCATGATTTTGGTTGTGGTCATGATGCTGTCGTTAATCGGCAACAACCTTGCGCCATTGACAGCATTTGCTGCCGACCCACATGGATCCGATGCTGCGCCAATTAGTGTGGCGGGGGAGACGATCGAACCGGGTGAAGGGGACGGGTTACAAACCGTAATACAACCTCTTTCTGCAAGCGCTAACAATGTAACGTTTACGATTAACAAAGACGGCCAGCCGTTTGACGGGCACGGCAAAACGTTCACGCTGCGGCAGAATGGGGAAATAAGGGGTAACAGTTCCGACATCGGAGGCACGGTTACATTTGACGTTTATGACGGGACATATAACATTTTTGACGGCAGTGACGACACGGGCGAAACGATTGCCGTAACTGGAAGCGCTGCCAAAATACTCGACTACTACACGGTTAAATTCAGCGCAGAGGATGCAGGTGCGTCCAATGGCTCAGCGATCATCGCTAAATACAATGATAACTTCATTGCCAGCGGGGCTGTGGTTCTCGGCGGTAAAACACTGGTGATTACCACCGAAGGCCGGGGGGCGATGTCATCGCCGCCGAACGTGCTTGAAGCCGGATATTCGTACAAATGGAGCGGTGAAGGAGCCAACAATCAAACCACCGACACGCTCACGATTAACAATCTGGACAGAAAGATTGATGTGCTCTGCAGCGTGAAGGGAAGTCTGAGGTTGTACGCTGCAGGCAGAAACAGCGCCAATGCTGCTAAGGCATACTATACGCTGCCGGAGGTTTTGACTAGTGGACAAATGACGGTTCAGTTCGACTATGTCACTACGGCAACCAGTCCAAACACGGCTGTCTCCTTGGTTCAAAGTGGAACCGCTGTGAATGCGGATGTCGATAAAATGAACGCCCTTGTGCGGTTCAATACGGGTATTGGCGCATATAACGGCACAGGGTGGGGGGCTGATGTCATCTCTCCTTTAGTGGCAAATAAGGTGTATCATGTAAAAATTGCGATTAATATGACTACTAAAACATACAGTGCCTGGGTAACGCCGGAGGGCGGCTCGGAAACGAAAATTGCCACAGACTTTGCGTTTAGGGCAAAAAATCCCACAAACATTGGCGAGCTCCGGGTGCTTGATACAAGGACCTCAGGCAATAACGGCATTACAAAGCAAATGTGGATTGAGAATATAACCGTTTCCAAGAAACCTGAGCTGACGGTTCTTCTTGATGGAGCACCGCATCCTGACATTAGCGAAATGGAGTTCGTACTGATGCAAGACGGCGTCGTCAAGGCTACCGGCGTCAAGAATGGCAATAAGGTTGTCTTTAACGAGACGTTGAACGATGGCATATATGACATTTATGTCAATGGCGCTAATTCTAACATAAAGCTCACGATCACCAACGGGGGAGGCAGCGCGACGGTTGATCTGGGCACTGACGAGAGCAGGGCGAGGAAAGCGCTTCAAGATATTATCACAACTATGGAGGGGCGTGGTCTTAAAGAGAACCGCTATACGTCGGCTACATGGGGGCCGTTTGCCACCGCGCTGGCTGGGGCGAAAAACTTGCTTCTAGACCATACAGCGACGGCGGAAACACTCAATACCGCAACGAGCAATCTGAGCAACGCGTATGAAGTTCTTGCGCTTATCCCGCGTGCCAACGGCATCTACAAGGCTGCGTATGCGGATAAGTTCGGCGGCACCGTAGTTCGCACCAACATTGGCAACACTAGCAACGGTGCGACGTATCCGAATGGCAGCTACTCGTCGCCTCCGGCTGGTCAACCTAACGACCGATCTGTTCTGGGCGGCTTATACACAGGCAGCGACCCCCAAACCTATAGGGCGAAGCCAGGTGCCGGCGTTACATTCCCTTTTACAATTCATAAAGATGGTAAATACGGATTCATGTTGAAGTTCTCCCGCGTCAATTACGAAATTGAGGACTATATCAGCGTGTATGTCAATTACGACCAGGTTGAAAAAAATGAAAACGGCTCTCCGAAAACGCCTGGCAATTACCGTATTTCCCTTGCAGGCAAGGACAGTGAGCTTGTATTTGTTGAGTCCGACATTTGGGAAATGGAACTGAAAGAGGGCGACACGATCTCTCTGGTACTCGACACTTCAAGTCTTGACGTAGTGGACTATCCAGACAAGGGTCTTGTCAATATCGACTATATCTCCGTCTGGGAGGTAGAGGAGTCCTACACTTACGACTCCTTCAACCGCAACTTTTACCTCCTGGCAGGCAATGAGATCATGATTCCGGAGCCTGTGAATTTCCCACTCACTTGGAGCAGCAGTGACCCGGAGATTGCGACTGTGGATCCTGTGACTGGAAGGATTCAAACAATTAAGGCTGGGGACGTCGTTATTACGTCCACTGGTACCGGCGGTACGTTTAAGTACAATCTGTACATAAAGAATAACGAAAGCGATATTAGGTTGAAAACCGCCCAAGTCTCGCTGTGGGATACAGCAAACAATGTGTTCGATCCACCGGCTGCAGTACGGAATAGCAATGCCAGTGAAGTCCCGGAGAACATCCCGATTGCGTTAACCGGCCTTAGCGGCGGGATCAGGGTAGGTAACGGGTTTGTAGATACGATGGACTACGTCGCGGTCGGCTCGTCGATTGAAATCGACGCTCCCGATGCCGTCGTGAAAAAGCCCGGTATGTATGACATCACCCTGAACTATGCGAAAGGCAGTTCTCAGGCAAGCGGCCAATTGGGGCTGCTAGTGAACGGCCAGCTTGCAGGCACCTTATATACGAGGACAACGGCCAGCCTCACCAGTACGGAACAGTCGAACATCGTAACGGTGTATTTGAAACCCGGCGATACAATCGGCATTCGGACAATCGTCAATCCGAAGGACGCCGTTGGACGCTTTAACAGTTTGACGGTCACCGAGAACGTGGTGATTCCGCCTTCATCTGTTACACTGTCCACTACTACTAGTGTGAATCATCAAGACCAGACAACGCTGAATTATACAACGGTCCCAGCGAACGCCACGCCAGCCTTTGTCTGGACTGCCGCCAACACCGACATCGTGTCCGTGTACGGCAACCTAGTGGTCGGAGAAAATGTTGGTGAGACAACGGTTACGGCGACTTCTATCTATAATCCAGAGATTAAGTCAACCGGTACAGTGACGGTTGCAGTAAACAGCAGCGTTTTCAGCATCGAAAGCAATGAAGTAAAGGTCTATCTGGATAAGGACTTCCCTCGAGCGATTCAGTATGAGATGAAGGACAGCGGTGCAAAGATCGACGGCAACCGTAGCAAGCTGGACACGCTTAGATTAACCACTGGCATGACATATAGCTTAAATACGTCACAGGGGTTGACAGGTTCAACGGTTAAGAACTACAAGCCCGTCGTTACATCCAGTGAGCCAATCCAGAACGCAGACGGCAGCCAGCATGTGATTTATACCCTGCAAGTGACCGAGTTGAACGCGGAAATAAAAATGAAAGCAACGGTCGAGGGAATGGTACTCAAGTTTGATTTTATAGAGATTAAGGAGGATCCCGCCAACCGTATTTTCATCATTGAAATACCAAATCATAATCCGGTAACTGTCAGCAATTTTACTACTGGCTCCTCATTTGCCGGTTCCAAAATGGAAAGCAACATCGGAAGAAGCGGCGATAGCTTTTACAATATTAAAGATATGATGACTGGCTCTGATTTTTATAACTACGCCTTTGTATCCAACGGCAGAGTAGCCGCCAGCATTCAGAGTAACGCCTTCGGATTGACGGACGGCAGCGTGGCAAGACGCGTTTTTGCTGACACGAAGAGAAACGATTCGTTGGTTACAACGAGTCTGCTCAGCGGATCTTGGGTATGGCGATTCCCTGATGCTACCAAGAAATTTATTGACAATGAGGGTAGATACGGAGAAGAGGAAGCCTTAATAACCAGAACGTATACAGATGAACCCTACGAAAGGGATATGCCGCATGTCTGGGTCGTGCTGGCTGAAGAAAACAATAACGATGGCATCGTTAACTGGCAGGATGCGGCTAATGAGTACCGCAGCGTCGCTAAAGTGGCGGTCGGCTCGGACAAAATTGCCGACGCGGTCGTACAACGGCTGATTATGTCACAGGGCAACGAATCCAACTACCCGTATCTGGCATCTGTGGACGAAACCAAGCGGATCTGGCTGCATACGGATGGCTTGGGACAAATCATCCTGCAAAAATACCACAACGCAGGCAACTGGGGCGACTTCAGCGTCTACGATGACCAACTGGGCGGCTTGGACGAATTCCGAAAGTTTACTGACATTACGACTAACCAGTACAACAGCTTTGTCGGTGTCCACACCAACTTTACAGAGTATTTCGCGAAGGTTGACCAGTTTAGCTATGAGAACGTTGAAATGCAAGCCGACGGAATCACCCCGCGTAGCAAAGGTTATGTGGCGTTCGGTTACTACCTGCACCAAGCCTATGTGATCGACGACCAGTTGGATGCGTTGACCCGAGATAATGATAATGAGGCAAGCCAAGAAAAAAGCCGTTATGAGCGCATGAATCGTTTTAAAACCGATATCCCGGATTTGGGTTTTATTTACAGCGATGTGTTCTCTCACAACGGCTGGCGCGGGAACGCTTTGGCACGGGATTACGAGGATAATGGTCTTGCGTATTTCGTGGAGTGGCCGTACGTTGCAGAGGATTCCGCCGCATGGGCGCACTGGTCCGTAGAAAAGAGCTATAGTCCCGCGTCGCTCAAGGGTTATTCCAGCGATATTGCCCGGTTTATCTTCAACGATTCCAAAGACCGCTGGGACAACTACACGACCGACAATTGGAAGGCTGACATTGAGGAAACACGCGTGCCGAACAGCGCCTTCCTGCTAATGGGTGCCGATACGACCTCCTACGAGGGCTGGGTGCACAATGGTATAAACGAATATGACTCGATTGTTGAGAAAATTTATCGCAACAACATCCCAACTAAGTACATGCAGCACTTCCCAGTTACGCGCATGGAAAAGGATAAGGATGGCTGGGCGGACTACATCGAGTTTAATAACGGAGAAGTGAAGGTGTATGCAGAGGGTTATGACAACCTCAATAACGAAACAAGAAATAGCAAACGCATCATAGAAAAAGATGGAAAGAAGATTTACGAGCAGGTTAATGCCATCGGCACAGATCAAGGTTCCGCCAAGTATCTGATCCCGTGGAACGAGGGCGACATGAAAAAGCTTGATGAGCAAGAACAAAAAGAGATCAAACTATACCATTGGAACGATGACGGCGGCAGTACAACCTGGGAACTTCCCAACAGTTGGGCGGGCCTCAATACCGTCTATATGTATAAGTTGTCTGACCTGGGCAAGTCTTCCGAACAGGTTCTGACAGTAGTAAATGGAAAAGTTACTATGAATACGGATGCAAGAACCCCGTATGTGGTGTACAAAGAACAGCAGGATATGGATGTGGATGTCGACATCGGCGAGGGACAATACGTGAATAATCCCGGCTTCAGCACAGGCGACAACCTCAAAGGTTGGAAAACTGTTCATGGGAATCCCCAAGCAGTGCGTAACGACAACACAACGATGCCACTCTTCACCACTGACGGATTCGCAGCTCAGCCTAACTCTAATGCCGACAACCATGGCAGAAGCCGCAATTGGGAGCTGGCGGTGAAGGACGGTAACGAAATGGAGGTTAGCCAGACAATCACCGGCCTGACGCCCGGCGACGAGTACGCTGTTTCCGTTATGGTGGAGGTACAACGTGGAAAAACACGTAAGGCGTCACTCATCGTGGATACAGATGGAGCTAGTCGCTCTAGTTACACAGATTCGTCCATCTTGCTCAACTATGACCGCTATGACTCCAAAGAAAAAACCAGTATGCTCCGTATGCGCGTCGTATTCACCGCAGATGCATCTACAGCAACAATCCGTTTGCACGCCGAGGCGGGCGAAGGCGAAGTGCGATTTGATAACGTGCGCATGTACAGGACTACCACGCCAACACCGAAGACTCCGGTGACCGACGGGAAAATTGTCCTATATCAGGATTTCGAATCCGCGCCGGACGGAACAACGGAAGCAGGTACGTCCATTAACAAACCTACTTTTGAGGGCTTCTTACCCTTTAATCTTGGCAACGGCGGAGGGTTTCGCGAAGCCAGAACGATCATGCAGCGCCGGCATGATCCCTATACGCAAAACAATACTGTACCCGTTTGGAGTAGTAACGCTCCCGAAAGTGTAAGAAACTTTGTGCAGCCAACGAAAGATCAAGCGGGTAATACGGTTACTGGCCAATGGTGGGATACCACGACCATCCCGGTTGATCTGGTTGTGGACGGTAAAACCTCATTCTCTAACATCACCGGCAGTGGGGGCATTATGTACCAGACTACACCTCAGAGCCTCCGGTTTGAAGAGGGCAAGACATACCGTATCTGCTTTGACTACCAAACCGGTCTCAACGGCATCTTCGCCTTTGTGCTCGGGAATGGTATGAAAGGGACACTAAGTCAGAGGGTTTCTTCGACAACCGTGGAATTTACAGGGCTTCAGCACCATGATTATCTGCAAGGCACGATGGGCCCATATTTTAACAATGTGATATCGAACCGGTCGGAGAGCAGCGTGCCAATAACCGCGATGCCTGAAGGTTGGGCAGCTAACGGAACCTACCGCAACACCGACATTAAGAAAGCCGTTCCGAACTGGAAAGGGTATTATGAGTACGAGTTCGTGAGCACATCTGACCAGACTTGGTTCGGTATCTTACGGAACAATGACTCACCGACGCCGAGCGATAACCCTAACCCGTTTATCATCGACAATCTGCTAATCGTGGAAGTGGGCAATGTTGCCTCGGGAGACGCAACGCTTTCTAACCTGACTGTTAGCGCAGGCATACTGTCTCCGGAATTCAGCTCGGACACTACGAGCTACACAGTAAATGTGGATAACAATGTCAGCAGTATGACGATTGCTGCCACAAATAACCACAGCGCTGCGACGGTCAGCGGAGCGGGCGTAAAATCTCTGAGTGTAGGGCTAAATACATTTGAAGTAGTTGTTACTGCGGAAGACGGTACACAGAAAACCTATACGGTAGTTGTGAATCGTGCTGGGATAGACACCTCCAATGACGCAACGCTTTCTAACTTGACTGTTAGCGCAGGCGTACTGTCTCCAGAATTTAACTCGGGCATTACGAGCTACGCGGTAAATGTGGATAACAATGTCAGCAGCATGACCATTGCTGCCACGAAGAACCACAACGCTGCGACGGTCAACGGAGCAGGCGTAAAATCTCTGAGCGTAGGGCTGAATACATTTGAGGTAGTTGTTACTGCCGAAGATGGTACGCAGAAAACCTATACGGTAGCTGTGAATCGTGCCAGCGCTCCGTCGACAGACACTGGTTCTGAAGGCAGCGGTTCTGGGGACACCAGCTCCGAGACTCCTTCTCAGCCTGTCCCGACGCCTATGCCGAAACCAGCCGAAAATGCGTGGATCCTCGAGATTGAGGAAGATACGGATGCAACCACCATAATCGAAAGCACATCGGAGCAAACGAAAGCAGCTGAAGACGCAGTAGCGGCTACTGCGGCGAACAACGCAAACACAAGTGTGACCATTGTGGCAGTTGCACCCCCAGTGATTGTGAAAACATCAGGGGATGCCAACAAACCTTATGCTGTAACCGTGAATATGCAACATGACGAAGACAAAGCGGAATTCACTACGATGGCAATCGTGAATGCCGACGGCACGTTGACCCCGGTACCGACCAAATTGAATAGTAATGGTACGGTAACCGTCATCGTCCGCGGTGATGTCACGTTGGTGCCGGTGAACGTCAAGTCTAACTTCATCGATACGATCGGGCATTACGCCAAGGATGAAATTAACAGGGCTGCAGAGCTGATGCTGATCGTTGGCGTGGGTAACAGCAGTTTCGCCCCCACAGAATCGGTTACTGTTGCAGAAGCCAGCACGATATTCCTAAGGGCACTTGGCATTCCGGTTAATAAAGTCACTTCTGCCGTGAACGGGATAGATCTGAACAAATGGTATGCTGATTATGTCAATACCGCGACTGATCATAAGCTAATTGACGTAACCGAAAATAACATGGACCTCGACGGCCCCATGACTCGCATTCAGACCGCGACATTGATTGTCAACGCGCTGAGGGCTTTGAATATGAATCCCACGATGTCTATTCAAGAGGCGGATGAGTTGTGGCTGAAAGGCTTCAACGATCTGCCTGGGCTGACGGCGTCAGAGCGTATCGATCTGGCTATCTCTGTCAAGTTGGGTATCTTTCAAGGCAATGGCGATGGAACCATGGCCCCGCATTCTGCTTTGCAGCGAGCTCACTTGGCAAGTCTTGCAGTTAGGTTTCAGGATCATATTCTGAAACGCGACTAACTAGGTGGCAATTGAATTTAAAGTAAATAATTAATAGAAAGGGAGCTAAGCGGCGTGTTTGCTGCTTGGCTCCTTTTTTTCCTTGTTTATGGTCAAAAATACGATAATACACTTATTTTATAGTTTTTTTAGTAAAATAAGGTAAATAAGTGTTGCTGCACCGCTTTCATTACATTACCGTGAAATTTACCTCGTCTTATTGCATGTAATCTCAATAAGAGGGGTAAAAACGGTCTTAGAAAAAGCTACAAGGATAATGAAGGGGAGTAGAATTCATGTTTGAGAAGTGTCTTGCCGGATGCAGGGATGTCATTTGTGGTGACGACAAATGATAATGCGGAGCTAGCTGAGCGTTGTGCGGCGGAACTTGCGCAGATGGCTATCGAGCATAAATCAGCATTAAATGTTTCCTATCTCACACCGCGTGAGGCGGTAGATGAGGCATTGGCACAGCCTGAAGGACCCGTTATCTTATCGGAAGGTTCTGATAATGTTGGCGGAGGTGCCCCTGCAGATGCTACCCATCTCCTTGCTGAACTGACGACTGTGTCACGCAAAGCGTTGATCGTGATTCGCGATCAGGAAGCGGTGGAAACCGAATGGCGAATGGGTGTCGGTGGTGCATTTGAAGGTGAATTCGGGGGCAAGAGCGACACCTTGCACGGCAACCCTGTCGCAGTAAATGGACGAATTCGGCTGTTGTTTGATGTTCATTACCGACATGTCGGTCCTTATATGACCGGCCAACAGGCCGAAATGGGGAAGACGGCCGTCCTCGAATGTGGACAGTTGACCATCATTTTGACCGAGAAGCGAGTCCCTCCTTGGGATGTGGGTCATGTCCGCTCGGTCGGCTTATGGCCGGGGGATTATCATATCATCGTAGCCAAATCAGCGCTCGCCTGGCAGACGGCGTTTGGGACGTTCGCGAAACATGTAATCAACGTGGATTCACCGGGCTGCTGCAACGCCAATCTTAGGCATTTTTCATATAACCATGTACAACGGCCCGTTTATCCATTGGATGCGGAGCCACAACCGAGATTCGGTTTGTATGCCTGACACCTTAGACTTTTGTTGACGAAAGCACACTCCGAAGACATCACAATGAGGAGGCGTTCCCCTATGAAGCATGTTGAGAAGTCGAGGCAGAAATACATCGAATCGCAAGCCTATTTGGCTGGTGGGGTTGCGAGCTCCCTAAGAAGTGCGATGAAGCCCACCCCCTTGTTTGGATCCAAAGGATCGGGTCCACGCATCTGGGATGTAGATGGCAATGCCTATATTGATTATTTGCTTGGCTACGGTCCATTAATATTGGGTCATGCGCATGAAACAACCACAGAGAGCATCTATACAGCGATGAAACGCGGAATTACATATGGTCTTCAGCACGAAGGCGAAATCGAACTAGCACGTAAGCTAACAGAGATTTTACCCTGTGCAGATAAAGTGGCATTAAGTGGTTCAGGTACGGAAGCGGTCATGCTGGCGCTTCGCTTAGCACGTGCTTATACCGGTAAACGCATGATTGTACGTTTTCATGGTCATTATCACGGGTGGTCGGATACGATTTTCACAGCTTTCCCAAGCTCGGATATGCGTCAGTCCGATACAACTGCCCCAAGCTCTCTCGGGTATCCAACCATATTACCAGGTACGAGTGGACAGAGTGAGATTGCGCTTGAAGATATGATCCTTTTGCCGTGGAACGACTTCGCTGCGCTGGAGACAGCTTTACGTGAACATCACGATGACATCGCAGCTGTTATTTCAGAGCCAGTGATGTGTAATTCTGGCTGTGTTCTCCCGAAACCAGGCTATCTGGAGCAGATGCGCAACCTGACAAGTGAATTGAGCATTGTTATGATTCTCGATGAAGTAATCACTGGATTTAGGCTTGGCCTGAGTGGTGCTCATGGCAAGTTCGGCTTGAAGCCTGATTTGGTAACGATCGGCAAAGCGTTAGGCGGAGGGATCGCCATAAGCGCAGTTGCAGGCTCTCAAGATATCATGTCGCTTATCGAGAACGGTACGGTGAGCCACCTCGGCACATTGAACGGAAATGGTGTCGCGACCGCGGCTGCGTTGGCAACCATTGCGGAGCTGTCCAAAGACGACGGTGCCATTTGCGAAAATGACCAAGAACGCTGATCAGCTGGTTGAAGGAATTCGCCGCTTGCTCGCCAAGTACAGCCTTCCTGGTATCATCAACCAGATTGGCCCGGTATTTCATATGATGTTTACGCAAGAGTCCAAAGTGGAAGATTTCGCTGCTTTCACGAAGCGCGATGCTGCGAAGTACTCCGAGTTTTCTGGCAAAATGTTGGAGGAAGGCGTGCTCGTTGAAGAAACGCTGGCAGCGGTCGATCGAGTGCTAGCTCATCTATAAGGGGGACATCACATGAGGCTGAAAGACTCGATTGCTCTTATAACTGGCGGCTCGACAGGCATCGGCAAAGCGACGGCTGTCAGGTTTGCCGCAGAAGGCGCCAAGGTGGCGATTACAGGCCGAGATAAAGCAGCGCTGCAAGCGACAGCTGAGGAAATTGCTGCCCAGAACGGCGAGGTCATATGGATCGACGGAGACGTGCAGTTGAAATCGGACGTCAAACGCATGCTTGATACCATACTGAGCCAATGGGGCACCATAGATGTACTGGTTAACAATGCGGGTATTTGCAGCCCGGCTGCTTTCCTTGACATCGAGGAATCGGAGTGGGATCGACACATGGCGATTAATTTGAAGGGAACTTTTCTTGTTGGGCAAGCGGTTGCTAAAGTGCTGGTTGCACAGGAAAAAGGCGGTTCCATTATTAATATGTCCAGTGTGAACGGCTTGGCAGCGGAAGGTGATCAAGCCCATTATAACGCCACGAAAGGCGGCATTAACTTACTCACGATGTCGATGGCGCTTGAGCTGGCACCACTTGGTATTCGCGTCAACGCACTGTGCCCAGGATTTATCGAGACACGGCTCACGAAGCCTTTGATCGACAATCCGACCGCTTTTGCGCCTTATTTACGAACGATACCCATGGGTTGTGCTGGCGTTCCGGAGGAAATCGCAGATGTTGCCCTTTTATGGCGACGAATGATTCGCGCTACATGACAGGCCACTGCCTCGTCGTTGATGGCGGTCAACTCATCAAGCTATCTTGACTAAAGGAGATCAAGCGAAATTATGAGCAAGGATACAGGAGAGAAACAGGAACACTATACGATTCAATCGATTGACAAGGCTCTGGATTTAATTGAACTGTTGGCCGAACACGGTTCCCTAAATTTATTGGAATTAACGGAATTACTGGATCAGCCCAAATCTTCGACCTACCGGATCGTGTTAACGCTTGAGAATCGGGGATTCATCAGCAGAGATGACGAGAACGGTAAATACTGTCTCGGTTATAAACAATTGATGCTTACGCGAGGCATGTTAGAAAGAAATACGCTGCGATCAGCAGTACTTCATGAAATGAAGAAGCTTTCTGAGATGTATGGCGACACGATTAATTTGGGTGTCCTCTTGGAGGGCGAAGTGCTTTACGTCGAAATTCTGGAAAGCACACAGCCAATTCGGATGACCGATACGGTGGGCTCCAAATCACCTTTCCATGCGACAGCGATGGGAAAAGCGATGGCTGCTTTTTTACCAGAAGAGAAGGTGAAAGAATTGATTACACGTCAAGGACTGCCTGCACTAACCAAAAATACGATTGTTTCAGAAGCGTAATTTCAACTGAGGCTGCAGCAGGTTCGTGAGCAAGGTTATGCTTTGGATGATCAAGAAATCGTGGAAGGTGCGCGTTGCTTGGCTGCCCCGATATTCAACATGTACGGAAACGTAGAGGGCGCAGTTAGTATGTCAGGTGCTATGCATCGGTTTGCAGATGAGGTTATTCCTGAAATGGCCGAAAGTATTAAAGCTGCTGCGAATCGGATTTCTCGAAAGTTAGGGTATGAAACTGTGCATTAAAAGGCTCACAGAAACAAGCAAGCTCTTCCATTCCTGATGGTGGAGACTTGCTTTTCCCCTGTTCACCCACATCAAATTACCAAAGGAAGTCATCAAAGCCCCCTAGGAAGATCAGGATGTGTATGTTATTTTCTATACCAAACACTTACAAAGGGGAGCTTATGTCATGACTGATCAGGATACTGCCCGATGTTTAGAGCAGGTAGAAACGCGTATTGCTAGCGCGAAAAGGTTGTTAGAGAACAATTGGGAGTGCTATATCAATGTTCCCTATGACTTGGCTAGACATCATCTAGCGACAGCTGATCAGCTGCTTGAAGAGGCGCGACAGTTAGCGTCTACCGATACAGAGGGATGTCTATCCCAAGCGTCACTTGCGTCAACGGAGGCATGGGAGGGGTACTTACATTCTCTGCCCAGTCGTGTAGCGGAAGCGCGAGGTGTTTGGTATCGTCCCGTAGAGAAAAGTCGGGAAGAAGTAGGCCGCACCTTGGATCGTGTACAGGCTGCTGGTTTCAATGAGCTATATCTGGAGACATGGCTATGGGGATATACGATCTACCCGAGTCATACGGCAATGAGAAACGGTATAGAGGCGCAGCATCCAGCGTTTCAAGGGTATGACCCGTTGGAAGCCTTCGTTAAGGAGGGGGAGTCGCGGGGGATAGCTGTCCATGCCTGGTTGGACGGGTTTATGGTTGGTGTTGACCCGACGGGAGGTCCCGTGCTGCGAGCTTATCCAGAATGGTCTGCGCTTTCGCACAGACAGGCTCATTCACAGAAACCGTTACCTCAACAGGGGACAGGTTACTTTTGGCTTGATCTGATCAATCCTGCTGTACGTATGTACTTCTTGGACTTTGTTAAAGAGATCGTTTCTACGTATAATGTTGCTGGTATTAATCTGGATTTTATGAGGTTTCCGCATACTGATGAAGATTGGCAGGGTAACTATTGTTTCAGCTTGTATGCCCGTGAGGCTTTTCAACGTGAACATGGATGGGATCCACTTGAAATTTCTAGTGAGCAGAGGGAGCTTTGGACAATATGGACGAAATGGTTGGAGCAACAAGAGGATGAATTTGTATCCCAATTGTACAAGGAGATTAAGCAGATCAGCCCGAATCTAATTGTATCGGCTGCACCCGAGCCAGGTGCAGAGTCTACTAAAATTGGCAACTGGTCGCAGCATGTCGATGTTGTTATTCCGCAGGCTTATTATGCAACAGCCGCTGAGGTTCGTCCCGCTGTCCATTTGCACAAAAAAGAGCTCATGCCTGGTAATCTTGTATACAGCGGCATTTACCCGATGTACGCGCAATTAGGCGCACAGGAAACGATTGAACAGGTGCTTGCAGCGCAGGATATCGACATGGGGACGATCATCTTTGCCTTTGGCCAAGCGACGGACGAAACGATTCGTGCCCTGCGATTAGGGCCGTGGCGTAACGCTGCGATATCTACAGGGATGTATCCACTACGTGCGATTCAGGCCTTGTTGGAAGCAGTGAAAACAGATATGGAACACGTGTACCTTCCGCGACAGGCGGTTAATGAACAAACAGCGCTTGCCATCCTAGCTAGGTTGGACGTGATTCTTGATGCTTTGCAAAGTGAAGCGGGAGTAGAGCTTTCTGTTGTTTTCGATCAGAAGATAGCGGAGTTCAAGCCATTTCTGCTTCAACAGCAAGTGGATGAGAAGATTCATCCTATTGTCGTGGAACATTTGAGGAACACATTAACAGATATACAAGAGCTTCTACATTACGCACAGATGAAGCAAGTGAAGTAAATCCGAGCGGGGGTCTCATAATGAATTTATTAATTGTGGAAGATGAAATCCGTCTCAGAAATGCGCTGGCTAATAATATTCCATGGGATAAGCACGGTATCGAGGTCGTTGGGCAAGCTGGTAACGGAGCAGAAGCCCTTAGAATCATTGACCGTAAAAAGCCTGACATCATTTTGCTGGATGTGCAGATGCCAGAAATGGACGGGTTAACGTTAGCAAGACATCTTCGCCAAGTGGATCCTTTGTTGAAAATCATCGTACTTAGCGGACATGATGATTTCAGTTATGCACAAGAGGCGCTGGGGCTTGGTATTATGAAGTATTTGTTAAAGCCGGCAGGTGATGAAGAAATCTTGGGGACCGTGCTCGAAGCTGCAGAGAAGTTGAAAAGCGAGCTTGAGCAGCGTCATAACGAAGATGAGTTGAAAATGAAATGGAAGCTCCATCTTCCTTACTTGGTCAATGAATTTTTCCAAGGCTTGTTGAATGGGAAGTACGAAAACTGGGAGATTGGTCAAAAAAGTAAGGATCTGCAATTGGATTTGCAAAATGATGCCGCTTATGCCGTTACCATCGTGGATATGGACCCGATCTCAGAGACTGACACCCGGTTTAGCAGGAAGGACATGTCACTGCTCCAATTCTCGCTTAGTAGTATCGTGAAAGAAGCTCTAGCGTCTAATCTCTGCTGGGTATCTACCAACTATGCGGGATGTACGGTCATCATTTTTCAAATGGATCGTGAAGAAGAACCCAAATTAGCCCTGCAAAAAATCAATGCTTTGACCGAAAAACTGTTATTTACGGTAAAAAGCTGTCTCAAACTTAGTGCAAGTGCAGGGATTAGCGGGATGACCGGCGGCTTAGCGGAGATGAATAAGCTTTATGTTCAAGCTGTGCGAGCACTCCAAGATCGAATTGTACTAGGCCATGATCTGGCAATTCCTTACCGGGCGGAGCAAGGGAGAGAGCCGGAACTGACGTTTCAGCCGAACCATGAGAAAACGCTGGAAATTGCCCTCGAGACCGGAGACGGGGAGAAGGCATTAGAGATGTTAACCGCGCTTTGGAATAGTGGTATGGCGAAGGCGGAGACGGTAGATGAAATTAATGAGCATATTCTGTATTTTACTTATTTATTCGTCGGGATGATCCAAAAGCAGGGATGGCCAGTACGGGAAGTAGCCGGCGATGATTATATCTATTTTCATAACCATTCGGAACTAGCAACCAAGGAACAGATCTTGTTCTGGCTGGAGCGAATGATTAAAGCGTATCTAACCTATGCAGGCCAAAGGCGCAAATCAACCAGTCATGGCATGATCAAGACTATTCTTAGTCTCGTAGAAAATGAAATTGATCAGGAGATGACCCTGCATGCTGTTGCAGACAGAATGTATGTGAATTCCTCCTATTTAAGCCGTTTATTCAAGCAGGAAACCGGTAAAGCTTTCTCCACCTATGTGATGGAAAGGAAAATGGAGCGGGCCAAAGCGATCCTTCAAGAGGGCTCACGCGTGTATGATGCCGCATCTGCCGTTGGGTACAGAGATGTTAGTTATTTTACAAGAGTATTCCGTAAATACTGGGGTGTCACGCCTGGGGAAATACGGAATTGATAGCCAATTCAGCCATTCGGCAGCCTTCTCGGAATTCTCGGGAAGGTTTTTTTCATTTTCCTATTAGAGAAGTTATGAAAGTACCAAAACAAGTAATATTCCTCTAATTCGCAAAAAAACGGGGGATGTTACACTAAGTTTAGAAAGAGAGTATGAAGGAGGAGGCACCTTGAGCGAAACGAACATGACGAAAGAAACGGTCCCATCCATCAATAAAAATGTTAAAAAAAGATATATGCGTCAATTGGGGATCGATGTCAGGAAAGATTGGGATTTGTATCTCGCACTCCTGCCTGGCATCGCATTTCTCCTGCTGTTTAAGTACACCCCGATGTACGGAATTATCATTGCGTTTAAGGATTTCAATATTTTCGATGGGATGGCAGCTAGTCCTTGGGTAGGGATGAAGCATTTCGATAAATTGATTTCATCGGCCAGTTTTTTGCAGGTATTCCAGAACACGTTGCTCATTTCCGTATATAAAATTGTGTTCCTCTTCCCCTTGCCGATCGTCATTGCCATTTTACTCAATGAATTAAAAAACATGGCGTTCAAGCGAAGCGTACAAACCGTTGTCTACTTACCTCACTTTTTGTCTTGGGTTATTGTCAGTGGTTTATTCATTGATCTACTTTCCACAAATGGTGGTATCGTGAACAAAATCATTATCGCCATGGGCGGCGAACCTATTCGCTTCTTCTTAGACAGTCAGATATTTCGTTCTGTACTCATTGGGACGGCAGGCTGGAAAGAAACCGGTTGGAATACGATCATTTATCTGGCTGCGTTAGCTAGTATCGATCCTGGTTTGTATGAAGCAGCTAAGATCGATGGCGCCAATAAATGGAAGCAAATTGTACATATCACACTGCCTGGATTGATCCCAATTATTTTACTTATGTTCATTCTTCGTCTTGGGTATGTGTTGGAAGCGGGAACGGAACAAATTCTCGTCATGTATAATCCAAGTGTTTACAATGTCGCAGACGTTATCGGCACATATGTGTACCGGATCGGACTAGGCGAACAGGATTATAGCTTTTCAACAGCTGTAGGGGTTTTCGAATCCGTTGTTGCCTTTATTTTGATTCTTACGGGTAACGGGCTAGCCCGAAAGTTTTTTGGACGAGGTATCTGGTAACCGGTGTATCAAGCATAAGGGGGATCTGAGATGAATATGAAAAGCAGTTTACAACCTAGGTCCAGCAGGAAGTCCTCAGCCATCCCGTTATCGCTCGGCGAGAAAATTTTCACTGTGGCCAATCACATTTTCTTTATTCTTTTGGGCTTATCTACCATTTTTCCGTTTATTAACTTGATTGCCAAATCACTAAGTAGTGAGGCGGCTGTTGTTGCGGGGATGGTGAGTCTATATCCGATTGATTTTCAAATAGGGACTTATACGTATGTGGCAAGCAATTCCATGTTTCTAAGTGCATTTACAATCTCAATCACGGTAACGATTGTTGGATCACTTATCGCGTTGTTCATGACGACACTTGCCGCCTATCCGCTCTCCAAACCTAGACTAAGGGGACGTAAGTTGTTCATCCTCATGTATTTATTTACGATGTTGTTCAGCGGTGGTCTGATCCCGACATATTTACTCATGCACAAGCTGCATCTCATTGATAAGTTGCCGGTTCTCTTCCTGCCTTACATGATTAACGTCTACAATATGCTCATTGTCAAAAGTTACTTTGAAGGCTTGCCTGACAGCCTGGAGGAATCGGCCAAAATGGATGGGGCCAGTAATATGAGGATATTTGCACAAATTATTCTCCCCCTTTCCATGCCTGTACTTGCGACGATTGCCTTATTCTATGCAGTCACGTTCTGGAACGATTATTTTACTTCACTTATCTATATCAACTCCGCCGATTTGAAGCCTCTGCAGTTGTATTTGAAGGAATTGTTCGTCTCCTCTACAGATACTTTCATGCGGACGAATGTCGATGCATCGTTGAACGTATCACCGCAGTCGATTCAGGCGGCCTCGATTATTCTAGCTACACTTCCGATCGTATGCGTGTATCCATTTTTACAAAAATATTTTGTTAAAGGCGTGCTAGTAGGTTCCGTAAAAGGATGAAGTCACAAGCAAATTACGAAGGGTGGTGGTGGGCCAGCTCTACAAGGGTTCCATGATCGTTGGTATATGGCAGTATCCATACTCAAAGGGAAAAATAGGGAGGCTCTTACATGGTAAAAAAAATGTTAGTTCTCATGTCCATTACAGCGGTGACAGCGGCAATAACGGCTTGCGGTGGAACCAGTCAGACCACCAGCAGTTCTACAACGCCAGCTGCATCTACCGCGCCTGTTGCAACCGTAGAAGCGAATAAACCAAAGCCAGAATTCAAAGCATTGCTGCAATATGCGCGTTTTGATCCGAATACCGAAGTCGTAGCCAAGTTCCTGAATGAAAAAACGGGCTACAAAGTGACCTACGACATGCTGCCAGTTGAGAATCCGGATGACAAGCTCAATTTACTGATGGCGAACAAAGAGAAATATGCCTACATGCTGCTCAGTGGACCTCAATATTCGAAGCTTGCTGCCTCAGGTGCACTAGAGCCGATCGATGAGCTGGTCAACAAATATGGTACGAATATGAAAAATGTGATTTCACAAACCTCTTGGAATGGAGCGAAGCTGAACGGTAAAATTTTCGGCATACCGCAAACGGGATCAGGGACCATCGTGAATACACAGCTCATCGTCCGTCAAGATTGGATGGATGAACTTGGTTTGAAAGCACCTACGACGCGTGATGAATTGTATACGGTCCTGAAAACGTTGAAGGAAAAGAAAAATGTCATCGGTTTGTCCGGTGGGAAAAGCCCACTACTGCCTGAGGTGCTGCCAACTTTCGGCATCCCGATGGTTCAGGGTACTGCTACGAGCGGTTGGCAGGATGTTAATGGTAAATTGGTGAATGCCATTGAGAATCCGAACATGAAGAAATATTTGGAATTCATGAAAAAGCTATACACGGAAAAACTGATCGATCAAGAATGGTCACTGAACCAAGCGAATAAAGTCATCGAGAATTTCACAAGCGGTAAAGCTGCGATTATTTCAAATGCTTATTTTAACGCGCCAACTGTACAAAATGCGCTATTGAAAAACTCGCCAAATGCCAAAATTGGCAGCTTCCCTTACTTCAAAGGGGATGATGGCAAAGTCCAAGTCATGGGCAGCGCAGGGATTAGCTTCTATGTGGGGATACCGAAATGGGCAGATAACAAAGAAGATATTATTAAATATTTGGATCTTAAGCTCGATAAAGATATTTTCAAAGAAGCGGCAATTGGTAAAGAGGGCGTTCACTATAAGTTGGAAAACGGCAATTACTTCCCTATACTGCCGAAATTTAATGATGAATATAACAATGCTTCGACGTTCTTAACAGGTGTGGATGAGAAAAATTACCCGACCTACTGGCAAGCGCGTGTTCGCAAAGATCCGATTCTAACAGATTCCTTTACTAAAATTCAAGAGGCAGCTAAAGGCAACATTGTTCTGGATCCACTTGCTTTTGCACCACCGCTAGAAGCGATTGGTAAATACAACTTGAAACTGCAAAAGCTGATGGAAGATACGTTCTTGAAATACATCACAGGTGCAGAACCGCTTGAAAACTATGATAAGTTTGTAGCGCAATGGAAAGCGGATGGCGGAGAAGAAATGACCAAAGCGGCCAATGAATGGTACGCAGCAAATAAGAAGTAGCAACGAAATCCCCTGCGGTTAAGCCGTGGGGGTTTTGATTACATGAGGGAGTGGAGTTTGAGATGAAGAAAATCGGGTTTATTGATTATTTTCTAGATGAATGGCACGCGGAGAAATACCCAGCTTGGATCGATAAGGCGACGAGTGGACGTATGCAGGTTGCATATGCGTATGGGAAAACGAATCTGGATGGGAAGCTTAGCAATGCGGAATGGTGCCAGAAGAAGGGGATTCAGCTGCTTAATTCCATCGAGGAGGTTGTGGAGCAAAGCGATTATTTGGTCGTTCTTTCCCCGGATCATCCCGAATTTCACGAGGAGCTCGCAAGGCTAGCCCTGCAGTCGGGCAAGCCAACTTACATTGATAAAACGTTCGCTCCTGATCGAGCAGCTGCCTTACGGATGTTTGAGCTTGCGGAAAAGCACCGAACTCCGATGTATTCGACCTCAGCGCTGCGGTTTGCAGCTGAGTATGCGGGCATTGAGAAGCAAGGGATCGAGTCCATCATCAGCTTAGGGCCAGGGACGTATGCTAACTATGCTATTCATCAGGTGGAGCCAATCGTCTCCTTGATGGGGACGGATGTGAGACGTGTGATGTGGGTTGGCACGGACAAGACGCCAGCGTTGTTAATTGGATATGGGGATGGCCGGCAAGCGGTGTTTCATCAATACGGCTGGGAATGTCCATTTAGTATGGCCCTTTACTATGATGGAGGGCAGTCAAAATTTCTAAAGATTGAGTCGGACTTCTTCGGAGCATTTATCGAGAATTTGATTGGGTTTTTCGAGTCGGGCAAGCCGCCTGTTTCCCATGAGGAAACGATAGCGATCGCTACGATTCTAGATGTCGGCATGAAGGCTGCGAAGACGCCATATCAGTGGCTGAAGCTGCCGTAAGACGTTGGTGTTTGACATAGAAAGATGAGGCTGTCTCAAAAGGTCTAAATAGACCATTTTGAGAAGGCCTCATCTTTTTTAGTCCGATATCTCCGAATTAAATCGAGGATTCATTCCAAATAAAAACAATTAGTCTGATTTTGCCGAACAATCTGCCCATTTTTCAAGGGAGGGTGGTGTTTGTATCGATTTAGTTAGGCGAGTTAGGACTAATCGGGATTCTATGATGCGGATACTGAAATTAATTCGGTATTTTCGGTCTAATGGTGCCGGCAGAGCAAAGCGCACGAGTTCATCGTCGAATCGACGAACTCGTGTGCAGAAGCGGCGACGCGTATGAGGAAAACTCAGTCGATGGATTCCTCCATCACGGCATCTTCACTCTTGTCTTTATGGCTATTGAACACTTTAATCTTGATGTCAGCCTGCTTGCCACGATAGGAAGCGTTGATTGTAGCAGACCCGGGCTTCATAGCTGTGATGATACCGTCAGCTGTAATGGATGCCACTTTACCGAGTGAAGAGCTGTAGGTCACGCCTTGGTTGATGTAGCCAACCACGCCATCGGTGTAAGTTGCTTTGAGCGGTGCTTGGTAGGTTTCACCTTTGACAAGACTGTGTTTGTTTTCGTCGAAGCTGAGACTCGCCACGTCCGCGACAGTTACGATCGACTTGGCCGTTTTCCCCTCATATACAACCGTAATTTCCGCTGTACCAGCTTTCAATGCGGTAACCTTCCCATCTGCAGAAACGGTGGCTACCGACGGATCACTAGAGCTGAACGTAGCTCCAGCTACAACAGCGCTCGATAGATCCGAGTAAACGGCAGTTGTAACCGTTGCATGCACATCACCTGCTACAAGTCGATACGCAGCAGAATCAAGTGCGATGCCTGTGATGACAGGGGCTGTACGCGTGATGTTTACGGTTTTCTCGTTCGTTTTGCGACCATCTACATAGACGGAAACTCGCAAATTATTAACGCCGATGGCAAGCTCCACATTTCCGCTGAAGTCTCCGTTACTGGACACCTCAGCAGGTACTCCATTAAGAAGAACACGTGCCATCCCCGATCCAAGCACTTCAACATTGCCCTTGATCTCAAGATTACGCAGCGCTGTGCTCGTATTCGCATAATCCAAATACCCTCGCAGCACAGCCGAACGTACATCATCACCAACCTTATAGGTTCTTGCGACCAACTGTCTTCTCGTTCGCACGCCGGAAGCATCCAGCGCAGAAATCACGAAGCCGCCTTGTGGAATCACACTGTTGTTCGGTGACATATTGGTCCAGTTCCAGGTAAGCGCCTGCTGCTGGTTAACGACTTTCGTGACTTTGCCTGAGCTGTCTACGATAGCCTCCACTCCGAACGTGCTAGTGGCCGTGGTTTGACCAAAGTCAGCGGAATAAATGTTGAGATTATTCTCGTTCCGGCTCACATTGAAGAGATCCGCTTCAAGGAACAACTCAGGACTACCTGGAATGCTCGATCCGATTTGATAATCCTTCACATATGCCACATTATGGAGCGATGCCTTCACCACGGACCAGTTGACTTGTGAAAGATCGAAGAGCATGAGGCCATTCGATAGCGACAAGCCAGCTTGGAACACGGAACGCTGCAGAGGAGGGTCTTGGATGTTCGCTAAGGCGATACTCGCATACATCGGAATTTCACCATTGGTTACGATATTGCCCAAAGTTATATGATGTTCAATTTCCTTTTGTGTCGTTTGATACGTACCAATCATGAGGAAATCGATGTTGCCCGAATAACCGGTCCGCGCATATGAGTCGGTATATAGGCTGTCATCCGGTAGTTGTAAACGGCTGTCGTACTTGAAATTCGGGCTGCCCCAATGGACGCCGTTCAAATAATAGGACTCAAACCAAGAACCCACATAGGCGGAGGAATAGACCTTATGACCTTTTAAAGCAGAGTAACGATCGGTTAATAATCGAACATCATCAGTGAATGTTTTGATCGTTTGCGAGCGGAACTCCCACCAGTCATTGATGAGCGGACCTGCTTGGCGCACATTGTTCACATAGCTGAAAACATCCGCAGGCCAATTCGTCAGCTGCTTACCCCGTGTAGCGAGAAACGCTTCAAACTTCGCACGCGTCAAGGGGCTGAAGTCGGCTGTTTCGTTGTCATAGCGGGTACGATCCAGAACAACGCCATCTACATCGTAGTTCTTAATTACTTCTTCCATGTTTTTCAGCTCAAAAGCTCTTACATCCTCATTGGCTGGGTTAACAAATGCAACGAGAGATTTGCCCGATGTAAAGTATTTGCTCTCACGCAGACGCAAAATTTGACCATTATCCTCGGGACGATACACTTGCTCTTCCCAATCCAGATGCTGGTTAAGGAGTCCATACTCGTTGTGTGCAGGTGAGCCTTCGGCAAAAACGTTAAAGGCGGCATGGATTTTGATACCAAGCTGATGTCCGTACTTGATAAATTCTTCCAACATGTCCAGATTCGGATTGGCACCCTTACGCGTTGGTGCTGTCATTTGTGAAATGTGAGGACGATTCGTCAAATCGTTCTTCTTATAGTTGGCGAAGCCTTCGACGCCTTTGACGTCAAGGGCAACAGCGGTCACGCCAGCATCTTTCGCTTTGGTCAGCATATCACGGATATTTTCAGGCGTTTGCAGTTTGAAAATATTCGTGCCTTGGTCGACCCAGAGGACGACTTCCTTGGCAGCACTGGTTTGTTTTTTATAAAACACAACAAGCGTTTTCCGATCATTCTCTACGCCATTCTTAGACGCGACGACATCTAGATAATTCACGCCTTCAGTAAGAACAAACACACTCTGGAAAGTGCCATTCGCTTGCAAAGCAACCGAAGTTTGGTTAATGCGAATCGCATACGTGACACCTGACTCCATATTGTCCAACTTGCCGGAAACTATCGTTTTCGGCTCGGTTACCGTAAACCAATCGTCATTGTCCAGTTTAAGACGCGCTTGAAGTCCTTGGCCCGTCATGAGTGCGGAAACGGGGATCACTTCACCATTTTTACGCAGCTTAATGAGGTCGCCAACCTTGAAATTTTTCGCCAGATATTGTTTGAAAGTTTTATTCGCCCAGCTGTCATCATTGGCGACAAGGATGAAGCCGCCTTGCGGGATCGTCAAGGTTGTAGGTCCTGTCCAGACGGGCACACCGCCGTTAACGGATGGGTTGACAACCCGAGTCACATGATTTGTCGCATCGACGACAACGCCGATGGAGGTGGTGCCAACGGTAACGGATGTTGCAAATTCCGTTGTGAATAAAGCGACATAATCGGTGATTCTACTCATATCCGTATCAACGGCATTGATTTGCTTACGTGGACCTTCAATGTCGATCGTAATATCGACGGGTGCTGCTTCTACTTCAATGAAATCAGTGGGGCTGGTTGCCGCAGATGCGGTTATGGACCAAGAAGATGCGAGTAATGTAATCAATAAAGTCATGATTAGCCATTTCGATTTATTCAATTGGTTTCACATTCCTTCCCTAGAAACGGATTTCTTCACCTTTTTCGCTAGATTCATAGACACCGCATAGTATTTTCATCATCTCAACCCCGTCCTGTACAGGGGAAAGAGTCTCTTTTTTACCTTGGCAGACTTCAATGAAGTAATTAATTTCATCTTGAAAGCCGGCAACAAAGTCGAAGGAAAGGTTATTAATCTGCGGTGTGAGGTTCAGAATGGTGTCATACTTCTCTGTGATGATGGATAGCTGCGGCTCCAACTCGGCTCCGCCTTTTTCCCCATACAGCTTCACTGTCAATTCATCTTCCTTAGCATGAAGCGTAAAGCTAACATCAACTAGTATGGAGGCACCGTTCTCGAATCGAATCAAAGCATTGGCCAAATCTTCGACGGTATTGTGTGTAGGGTCATAATCAGCAGCTTTATAAAAAGCCAGGTTCTTCACATTGGCACGATTGCCAAGTTTTTTATAGGTATTACCGGAAATTGATTTTACTTTAGGACGTCCCATTAAGTACCAGCAAAGGTCAATGACGTGGACACCTACGTCGATAAGCGGGCCGCCGCCCGAACGATCCACATCGGAGAACCAGCCCCCGGGGTTGCCTAATCGACGAATGCACGATGCCTTCGCGTAGTAAATGTCGCCGAGCTCGTTGTTATCGAGGAACGATTTGATGATGCGGGTATTCGAGGCGTAGCGACGAACAAAACCAACTTGCAGCGTTTTGCCAGTACGACGAACGGCGTCTTCGATTTCTAACGCCTCTTTCACCGATGTACATAGGGGCTTTTCGGTGAGTACGTTTTTACCAGCCTCCAAGGCGGCAATGGAAATTTGGGCATGGCTATTGTTCCATGTACAAATGCTAATTGCATCTATAGCATCATTAGCAAGCAATTCTTCATAGCTCGTATAGATATGTTGGATGCCGTATTTTTCAGCTTTTGCTTTCGCGCGTTCCTCGTTTAAGTCACAGATGGCATAGAGTTCAGCATTCGGATTCGTGTGATAGGATTTCAAATGCATTTCGGAAATGGAACCTGCGCCAATGATACCAATGCGTATTTTACTCATGTTCATGCTCCTCTTCTTATGAATGATTAATGTTAAACAGGTCGAATTGCAGGCCAAGCCAGCTCGATACCGTAGCTTTCAAGCATATTCTGGAAAGTGCGAAGCTCAGTAGCCTCATTGCGAACTTCCCGAGGCAAGATGCCACGGTCGATGCAGCGGCTTGCGAGAAAACCGGCCGCTTCGCCAATGTTCCACTCGACGGGATGCAGTCGGTAACATCCGTTGGTGATGTGGGTGACACCCAGATTTTTGCAAGCTGGCAGCAAGTTGTTCATTCGGATCGGAATCAAGCTTCCCAGCGGAATCTGGAAGGGCAGGGAAGAGATATCTATATAATGACGGTTCCCCGTACTCGGATGGAGGTCGATGCGGTAACAGCCGATACCAACGGAATCAGGGAACTGTTCGGCTTTTCCGTCAGGACGGCACGCTGTACTCACATGTTGTTCCAGAACGGTAAACTCTGCCTTGATCCTGCGCGACTCTCGTATGTAGGGATACATAGCCAGTCCGTCATCCGTACCGACGATATCTGGACGCAGGCGAAGACCAGGGTAACCTTGCCCGCCATCAGGTCGAGGAGCTTCCGTTTGCAGCCAATAAAGCAGGGATAAGCTAAGTTGTTTCGCATCCCATAGGTGCTTCTCTCTGTCCTCTGCGCTGACATCAATCACAGAGCCCAGCCAGTAGTCGTTCTGCGGCCAATTGACCAATGTAATGTCTCCTGGATAAAAGCCTTCCTCGAAGTTCCGGCTATCAATAATGCGCCGATAGAAGAATAAGGAGTATTTGTCCGTGCCTTCAAACAGTTCATAGGAGACATGTTCCAGCGTACTCGGGCGAACACCGGACCAGCTGAGCAGACGATCAGGCCAGAATTCCGCTTTGTATGCCTTCCAGAAGTCATAGCGCTCGGGGCGTGCAATAGTGTGATCTTCACCTTCGATGTAATCCATAGCGAAGCAGTAGGTGAATCCTTGCATGTCTTGCGGTAGGGCATCACCCTCTACGGCATTCGGCTCACCGGTCTGACTTTTAGATTCAGCACCTGTAACATATTCCGCACCCGCAAGTGGCAGAGCATCGCCACACTCGGTGGCGTCAAGGAAATAAGCAGCATGAAGCGTAATGCTATCGCCGCTTGTCAAATTGCGCACCGTGACGGAACGCACATCATCGCCGTCCACAGATACGGATTCTAGGCGATGGCGAGTTAAAATCTGTAAACGCCCGCTGTTGACGTAGGGAGCGAGCATATCTTGCAGGACAGCTAACGCAGCCCGCGGCTCATGGCATAACCGTGAAACGCCGCCATTACCTGGATTAAGCAGCGTTCGTGAACGCGCTTCTGAGGTAAGTGGGAAATGACGGCGGTAATAATCGCGCACGCCATCTCGAAACTGACGATAACTGCGTGTACAGCCAAATTGTTCGATCCACGGGTGCTCATCTGGCGGAACAGCCTGGCTCGTTAATTGCCCGCCGATCCAGTCGGTTTCCTCGGTCATGATCACTTTTTTGCCGGATTTGGCAGCGGCGAGTGCAGCTGTGCATCCACCGGTTCCACCGCCGATCACGACGATATCAACCTGGTGGTTGTGCGTATGGGGATTGCTTTTTGTGTTAACCAACGATGATTGTCCCTCCTTTAACCAATTCGCCTGCTAGCATTCACAGGTTATCCCTATTGTATTACAGCTGGTAAATAGCCACAGCGGAGGACCATGACTTCTTTTGGTACTTTAATAACCCATTCGCTGTGAAAAAAAAGGGATTGTACAAGCGAGGGCGAAGAATGAATACCTAGCAGGATAACCGTGTGTGAATATAAATTCGTAATAAGGGGAGATAGTTGGAATGAAAAATCAACAACAATCAAGTGACGTCTTAAAATTGGATGCCAATATGAGGATTCCGCAACCAGGTGACCAGCAGTTCGAATGGTACTCACCGATGGAGCAACCTTTTTCTTTAGCAGGTTTTGGATGGCTGAGGGAGGAACAGTTGTATCGCAGGCTGCCAGTAAATCCCGCTTGGAAACTGCCCGAGGCAGTTGATAACTTGGCGAACTGTACGGCTGGTGGGCAAATTCGCTTTACAACGAATGCGGTCTCACTTTCTATTAAGGTAAAGCTGTCCAGTGCTGCGAACATGTATCATATGCCAGCAACAGGTCAATGCGGATTCGATTGCTACATCGGAGAGCCAGGTGAACAGTACTATTACAGTACGGCTCGCTATGATGCGAAGCAAACCGAATATGAAAGCGTTATGTTTACAGATATGGAACGCGCAGATAGAAGCATTACTTTGAATTTCCCACTTTACCAAGGCGTTCAAGAGGTATGGATCGGTTTGGACCCAGCTGCATCAATCTCCTCTCCACCAGCCTACGATCACAGCGAGAAGATCATCTTGTATGGGACTTCAATCACGCAGGGAGGTTGTGCGACCCGTCCTGGCATGGCCTATCCCAATATCCTATCCAGGCGAGTGAATATGGAATTTCTAAATTTAGGCTTCTCTGGTAATGGCAAAGGTGAGCCTGAGCTTGCGCACGTTATAGCAGAAATCCCGGATCCTGCCTGTCTTGTCTTGGATTATGAGGCTAACTGCGTATCCACGGAACTGCTGCAAACGACTTTACCCGAATTCATTCAAATTTATCGAAATAAACATCCATATACGCCGATTCTCGTGCTATCTTGTATTACTTATGCGAAGGAAAGGTATAGCAAGCTGTTGACGTTAGAAAAGGAAGAGCGTAAAGAAGTTCAGCTCCGGACCGTCGAGCAGTTGCGTGAAAATGGAGATGTTAACATCTATTTTTACGATGGCACAACATTACTAGGCGACAATGCGCACGAATGCACCGTTGATGGTGTGCATCCGACTGATCTCGGATTTATGCGAATGGCGGACGGGCTCACTCCTATTCTTAAGAAAATACTCGCTTAGTTGGTTGCTGGTTTGGTTACGAGGGAAGGGGAATGAAGGATGAAAAGAATGAGGGCAGCTATTCTAGTCATGCTCGCTTGTTGTTCAACTGCTGGCTGCGGCATTCCGAATTTGACCTTGAAGGAAGAGAATAAGGTGGGAACAGCAAGTGAACCCGCTATTCGAATCGTTGTAAACAGCCTAGGTATGAATTTCCCGGAGGGAATGGATGAGAATCATAATCCTTATCTTCGTTATATTGAGAAAAACATTGGTGTTAAGGTCAATGTGACGCTCCCTCCGCTCAATGGTTACGATGAAAAGCTAAATGTCATTATGGCGTCTGGCGAGCCCCCGGATTTGCTGAATACAAGTGATCCATCGTGGTTTATCCATTTCGTAAATCAAAAGGCGCTGACGCCTTTGAATGAATATATTGAGAAATACGGCGCCAATTTGAAGGCCAAAATCCCTAAGGAAGCTTGGGATAATGTCACCGTGGATGGCAAGATCTATGCGATACCGAGTTTGAACGAGGTGAAAGGAACCGAAATCATCTATGCCAGGAAGGATTGGCTGGATAAGCTTGGGCTGCAGCCTCCTAAGACGATCGCGGAGTATACAGCGGTGATGAAGGCATTTGCGGAGAGAGATCCAGATGGCAATGGGAAAAAAGATACGTATGGCCTATCGATTCTGGAACGGCTACGCAGAACATCGCCATTTCTAGGTGCATTTGGTGTACAAATGAAAGCCTGGTACGTACGCGACGGGAAGCTAGTTTATTCCGGGGTCCTCCCGGAAATGAAGGAGGCGCTTCTATATCTAAGAGGCTTGTATGACGCTGACATTCTAGACCCCGAATTCCCATTGAATAAAATTGATGTGTTAGGTGAAAAGATTGTTAGCGGTCGCGTCGGTCTATTCTCAGCAGCATGGTCGGACACGCGCGCACATATTGCGGCAAACCGTAAAATCGATCCGAAAGCGGAATGGATCCCTCTGGATTTCCCCATCGGTCCGAATGGGAAGCATGGTGTCTACAGCACGTCCAACGTCCGTTCCTACAACGTGATTCCAAACAAGAGCAACAAAGCTGAGGCTGTTGTTAAGTTCTTGGATTTCGTCGCTGGTCCAGGACAAACAAGCTTAAAGCTCGGCTTTGAGAACGAAATTTGGACGAGGGTTAACGGGAAATTATCCATTCGGTTTGATGAACATTCGAAGCATGGCTATCGTGGTATTTATGGCGCGTTGGCGGATATGGCAGATCCGAATGTCACACGAGATCGGCTGGATGCCCTTGGTTCACAGTTCCGCCTTTATGATAACATCCAACGGATCGAACAGAATTTGATGGTTGACCGATTCAATGGGCCCCCAACACCAGCTATGGGCAAGCATCAAGTTAAACTATCTAAGCTGCAAGAGGATACGTTTACGCGAATTATTGCAGGCTTAAGCCCAATAGAAGAGTTCGACGCTTTTGTGAAAAAGTGGAAGGAAGCCGGCGGTGATGAAATTACTGGGGAAGTGAATGAATGGTGGCGAGAAACCAACAAATGATTAGAGAGTTCCTATCCAAAATTCGTAAATTACTAGCCGGTTATATTCAGGTCCGGCTAACCTGGTATTTCCTTCTCATATTGCTCCCTTTAGCTGGATTTAGCCTGTTCGCCATAGCCAAATCGCAAGTCATTCTGGAAGTGCAGACTGGGGAAAGAACGCAGGGAGCACTGCATACAATGACGGATTATCTCGACCTGACCTTACAAAATATTGAACAGTTGTCCTCCTTGATCGCGTTTGATACGAATGTCAACACTACCCTGCAGTCTGTTGGTCAAGAGCCGGAAAAGCATTCGTTCGTTCATTTTGCCCAAGTGATGGATCAGATTACAAGTATGACGACGGTCAATCTGATTGTTGATCAAATCACGATTATCCATATGCCCTCACGTACGGTCATTTCCACCAAATTCGGTGGAGGCAAGCTGCCATCCGGGGCTGAGAACCAAGAATGGTATCAGCATTTGATGGAGGCTAATGGAGGGACGATTTTTTTTACACCGCAGGCGGGTGAATCCTACTTCGATGCAGACAGTGTGCATCTGATTCGGACGATGGATCCGTATAACCGCACGCTGATGAATCCGAATTTACTTATTTTATCTGTCAAAAAGAGTGCACTTATCGAGCTTGCGAAACCGCTGCTGCCTTCCAAAAACGCGAATATTTATCTCTTCGACAATGACGGGAAATCGATCACAGGGACAGGTGGAAGTGTAAATGCTCAAACGTGGGAGAAGGTAGACCAAGTAAGAACGATTCGTAAATCACCTCAAACAGGGACGGAGATGGTCACGATTAGCGTGAAATCGAAGTTATCTGGGTGGTCACTTATGATGGAACAGCCTTTATGGGAAATCAGGAGTCATACCGACTCGTTGAAAATATTTTCTTATGGCATTTTAGTCGTCAGCTTAGTCTTGGCGATTTGGACTTCTTGGATTATTTATCGAGGCATATCAGCGCCGCTGCGTAAATTAGCTTATGGGATGAAGCAGCTCCGCACGGGGAATTTCACCATCCAACTGGAGGATACACGGGTAGATGAATTAGGTTATGTGATAGAATCCTTTAATCGGATGGCGGAGAATCAGAAAACACTGATCCGGGATCACTACGAGAAGCAGCTTTTATTGTCCAAAATGGAACTGAAATTTTTGCAGTCTCAAATTAACCCGCATTTCCTCTACAACACCTTGGATTCGATTTATTGGACGGCCAAAAATTATGAAGCAGATGAAATCAGTGAAATGGTGTTGAATCTATCGAAATTTTTCCGTTTAAGCTTGAATAAAGGAAATGAGACCTTTACGGTTAAGGAAACGATCGAACATTTGAAGTATTATATTAAAGTGCAGCAGCTGCGATTCCTAGACCATTTTACGGTACGCTTCGACATTGCGGAGGAAAGCGCGCATTATCATGTACTTAAGCTCCTTCTGCAGCCCTTGGTAGAGAATGCCGTGCTGCATGGCTTAGAGAAACAGAGCAACGGTGGAGAACTCGCTATTTCCTCCTATGTGGATGGCGGTCATCTCGTCCTCGAAGTACGCGACAATGGTGTCGGAGTCAGCGAGGAAAGGCAGATCTATATTTGCGGCAAATTAGAAGAGGCAGCTAGGCAAGCGGCCGAAGGGAATTCTACGAATACTAAAAAAGAAAAGGATCTGTTCGGGTTGCGAAATGTTGTCGCGCGAATGAAGATGTATTATGGGAATGACTCCCAATTTCTATTTGAGAGCGGTCATCAGATGGGGACTCGGATTACACTCCGTCTCCCACTCGACATGTGTGAATCCCCGTTAGAAGAACAGGCATGGTAACGCTCACGGAAGTAATCAGCATGATAAATATAACGAAAAAGAAGATGATGTGATGGGACCCGCATTTAGCTTGAGACGAAAAGCTTTTATGCATAAGTATTTTTCCGGTAAAGTGATGGATTATCAACAGATTATTGGCTTATATATACCGATTCTCATTGATCAGTCTTTCCTTGTCGGACTTAACTTGGTGAACATTGCGATGATTAGTTCGTCGGGTGTTGCCGCCGTTAGCGCAGTAAGTATGATTGATTCACTTAACATATTTCTGATCAGCGTATTCGTGGCCGTGTCGACAGGTGGAACAGTTGTGGTCGCCCAGTATAAAGGTAGCGGAAACGACGGCATGGTTGCCAAAGCAGCAGCTAGCTCCATTTCCTTGGTGTCGTCATTTGCGCTTGGCATTAGTTTGTTAATGATTGTGTTTCATACGCCCGTCTTGACGCTGCTGTTTGGGACAGCCTCTGCGGAAGTGTTCGCTTATGCCAAAACCTATCTGATCGGGAGCAGCGTATCCTATGTGGGTATCGCCATTGTAGAGGCAGTTTGCGGTGCATTAAGAGGAATCGGAAAGTCCCGAACTTCCTTGAAACTCTCTTTAATCATGAATTTATCCTATGTCCTTCTGAATGTGATCTGTATTCATTTCTTACATATGGGGGTACATGGGTTGATCATCGCTGTGAATGTGTCCAGATTTCTGGCGGCCTTCGTAGCTATCCTGTATGTGGTGAAATTAGATACGAATTTCCGCATGCGATTGTATGACTTACTACATGTTAATATCGCGATGATGAAGAAAATTTTATTTATCGGGCTGCCCTTTGCGGCGGAGCAGATGTTCTTTAATGGCGGTAAAATTGTAACGCAAGTGTTTATCGTGAGTCTTGGCACGCATGCCATGGCGACGAATGCAATTGGCGGCACGCTCGCAGGTGTGTTACAGATTCCGGCTGCCGCGTTATCGCTGACTACGGTAACCGTGATTGGACAATGTATGGGAGCGCAAAATGTGAAAGACGCTCGTAAATTTGCCAAATCGTTTCTCTGGCTTGCGTCGTTTACACTCTTCCTGACGGCACTGATCCTCGTTCCGCTGTTCAACCCGCTGGTTAGCCTATTTCACCCACCGGATGATATCCTGCGGGAGCTATTCATCATCGTGTTGATTAATGCCATTGCACAAATCCCACTCTGGCCAATCAGCTTCCTCCTGCCAGCAGCGCTTCGAGCTGCGGGGGATTCCAAATTCACCTCCATGACTTCGATGCTGTCTATGTGGTTGTTCCGGGTCGTTCTGGGGTATGTGCTTGGCATCGTGTTTCATATGGGCATTATCGGGGTATGGTTAGCGATGAATATTGAATGGGGCGTTCGTGGACTCATATTCCTATGGCGCTTCAAGGGGGATCAATGGTATCGTCATCGATTGATCGAGACAGCTACGGATACCAAGTAAGAAAGACACCTTCTTAGCGAAGGTGTTTTTTCTTGGCGAGTGGCGTTTGGAGCATGCAACTTCTACAATGGCGTATATCTCACATAAAAACACGACAAATAGGGTGTCCCGAAGTAGATTTCTCTACTTCGGGACACCCTATCCCTTTAAGGCACTAAAGTTCCCACTCGATGTACATTTCTCGGATTAGCCGTAATAGCACATGTGAGTTCTCTTTACAAACGCTTCTAAACGACACCTTGTGCGATCATTGCGTCGGCTACTTTGGTGAAGCCTGCGATATTGGCGCCGACTACGAGATTGCCAGGATGGCCATATTCCTCAGCTGCTTGCACAGCGCTTCTGTAAATATTTTTCATAATCGCGTGGAGCTTATCGTCTACCTCATGGAACTGCCAGGAGTATCTCATGCTGTTTTGAGACATTTCTAGCGCCGATACGGCAACGCCGCCAGCATTCGCTGCTTTGGCTGGTCCAAACAAAACGCCTGCCTGTAAGAAGACGTCAATCGCATCTAAGGTGGATGGCATGTTCGCGCCTTCGCCTATGGCTTTTACCCCATTGCTGACAAGCAGTCTTGCTGATTCTTCGTCGATTTCGTTCTGTGTGGCACTCGGAAGCGCGATATCACATGGAATGGACCAGATACCATTACAGCCTGCATGGTAAGTTGCATGAGGATGTTCCTTCACATACTCACTAATTCTCGTACGCTCAACCTCTTTCAAGCGACGAACGGTTTCGAGACAGATGCCTTTTGGATCGTGGATATAACCATTGGAGTCGCTGCAAGCAACAACTTTAGCGCCTAATTGAACGGCTTTTTCAATGGAATAGATAGCCACGTTACCAGATCCAGAAACAACGACTGTGCTTCCGTCGAAGCTAAGACCTTTGGAGTTCAACATTTCATTTACAAAGTAAACACAGCCGTATCCAGTCGCCTCTGTACGGCCTAAGCTGCCACCATAGATTATGCCTTTCCCAGTGAGCACACCAGATTCGTAAGCGCCGCTTATGCGCTTGTATTGACCGAACATATAACCAATCTCGCGCGCGCCTACACCAATGTCCCCTGCTGGCACGTCCGTATCCGGTCCAATATATTTATAAAGCTCTGTCATGAAGCTTTGTGTGAAACGCATAATTTCATTATCGGATTTGCCTTTAGGATCGAAATCGGATCCACCTTTACCGCCGCCGATCGACTGACCCGTAAGGGAGTTCTTGAGTGTTTGTTCAAAACCTAGAAATTTGATAATGCTAGCATTAACGGAAGGGTGAAAACGCAAACCGCCCTTGTACGGTCCAATTGCACCGTTAAATTGCACACGGAAACCACGATTTACTTGCGTAATCCCTTGGTCATTTACCCATGGAACTCGGAAAGTGATTAAACGCTCTGGCTCCACAAGGCGCTCAAGAATGCCGTGTTTCATGTACTTCGGCTGCTTAGTGAGAACTGGAATTAAAGATTCAATAATTTCTTTAACAGCTTGATGGAACTCTGTCTCATTCGGATTACGTTTGACTACGGTTTCGTATATACCTTGTACATATTCTCTTGCAGCTACATCATTTTCAACTTGAACTAACACACTGTCATCCACCTTCGCAATTTAAATATAATAAAAAAGTTTATTAGTATAGTTTTACCTTATTCGAGCCATTTGGGCAATCAAAATTTACATGTCATGTAAGCTTACTAAATGATGTTACGAAAGTGCCCATTGGACTAAATTTACAAGCTGTAGTATACTTTGCGAAGTGTGAATTAGATTAGAGAATATGCAACATTCAAGCATATAAGCTTATTATGGAAAAGAAAAGGAATTGGGATACATGGATAATCGAACACCACGCGTAGATCCTCGGGTTCTTCGAACACGTCAATTGCTTAAAGACGCCTTTGTCGAATTGCTTCAGGAAATGGATATCGAGAAAATTTCGGTTAATCGCATAGCAGAGCGAGCTACCATTAACAGAGTTACGTTTTATCTGCATTATCGAGATATTCCGGATATGTTGGAGAAGATGGCGGATGAAATGATTGAAGACATCAATCGCATTTTGAACAATGCGTCGGCGAATCAGATTGCGAAGGAAGAAGAGGATTGGCCGATGTTAGTGAACTTGCTGGAGCACTTTGCCGAGCATGCGAAGTTTTATAAAGTCGTACTGGCTTCAAGACGAACCCCGATTTTTACAGATCGCATGTTAAGGCTTCTGACGGAGTTAGTAACCTCACGCATTGAGAGGATGGGGGATGAATCCGTTTTAGCCACAGCAGGTATTCAAAAGGATATTGCCATATGGTACGGTTCATCCGCCTTAATTGGTACAATTGTTGCTTGGCTTCGTCAAGATATGCCTTATACACCTGTCTATTTGGCCAAGCAATTTATTTTGATGCGTACTCTATCGTGAGAAAGAGAAAGCAATCCGAAACTATGCTAAAAATAATCGAGAGGTGAGCGGAAGCTCACCTCTTTTTGCGACTAGCCGAGCTAAGGTTGTAAATATCAAATCCCTACTCCACAAACTGCACTCCCTGAACAACGGCTACTCCATATACGCCATCTCAAAGACCAGCTACTCAACAAGCTCCCCTCCATCTCTAGCTACTCAACAAGCCACCTCCATCTCTAGCTACTCAACAACCCTCCTCCATCTCCAGCTACTCAACAAGCCACGCCTCCATCTCTAGCTACTCAACAAGCCACCCCTCCATCTCCAGCTACTCAACAAGCCACCTCGATCTCTAGCTACTCAACAAGCCACCCCTCCATCTCCAGCTACTAACAAGCCATACCACCACTCCAACACCAGTTAGCATTTAACTGGAAAACCTGATGTTAATTTCTCGGTATTCAGTCATTTTTTAGATTTAAATGGAAATTATGAAGTTATTTTGGTTGGTTTTGCGGGAATCAGCGATTTATCTTGAAATTAGATGCATGTTTTCCAGTTATTATTGGAAAAGCCAATAAATACCTAAATTTAACTGTAGGTTATCCAGTTATTTGGAAAACAAGGCGTCACACAAGGATATTTCCCTTGGATGGCTCCTTTTTCACGTTTCGGGATACATATACGTTCAACCTGTTAACCCAACGAAAACATGTATATTGAGCAAGCGGCCTCCTATAGATATGCTTGGGACATTCAACGGAGAGGGAGTGTAGAGATAATGACACAAGAACAATGGATAGGAGATGCCTGGGAACAAGGCGTCCGTAAAGTAAAGAACACGAGCCTGAGATTAGGTGCAGCATTTCCTCATGGCTCGAACGACGGTCAATTCCAATTGACCTCACCGCATTACTGGACAGCAGGTTTCTGGCCAGGGATCTTATGGCTCATTTATCAAGATCGCCAAGATGAACAATTACGCCTCTTGGCAGAGGAATGTGAAACACAGATGGATGCTGTAATTGAGGCATACGAGCCCCTAGATCATGACATGGGCTTCATGTGGATGCTAACTTCGATAGCGAATTGGCATCTCACCGGCAATGAGCAGTCCAAACGCCGAGCGTTGAAGATTGCCAGCCATTTGGCGGGGCGATTCAATATCAAGGGAAGCTTCATCCGTGCATGGAACAGCCCGGAGCGCGTAGGATGGGCGATCATTGATTGCATGATGAATTTGCCGCTGCTCTACTGGGCGTCGCAACAAACGAATGACCCACGCTTTAAGCACGTTGCAGAGGGCCACGCGGGAATGGCCGCCAAGCAGTTTATTCGCGAGGATGGCTCCGCGTATCATATCGTCTGCTTCGACCCTGAGACGGGCGAACGCACAGGTGCGCTCGGTGGCCAAGGCTATGCGGAAGAGTCCGCATGGGCACGGGGTTCGGCCTGGTCGATCTATGGCTCGGTGCTCAGCTACCGCCATACCGGCCGTGCCGATCTCTTGGCAGCAGCGGAGCATGCAGCCTCATTCTTCTTATCACACTTACCCGAGGATAAGGTGCCGTACTGGGATTTCCGATTGCCTACCTTCGAGGGGGCATCGCGTGATACGAGTGCCGCAGCGATTGCGGCATGCGGACTGCTGGATCTGGCTGCGGTATGTGCAGGCGATCGGGCACTCTTTTATAAGGAACAAGCGTGTGCGATCTTGCAATCCCTTTCCATTCATTATGTTGCAGATGATTCCGAAGAAGCGATCCTACACTCAGGTACGGGCAACGTGCCGATGAATCAGAATATCAATAAGCCGCTGATATACGGTGACTATTACTATATGGAAGCATTGGCGAAGCTGCAAGGACATCCCTCTTTTTGGGAAATAGGGGCAGCTAAAGCCTAATATATCAAGGTTTTTCACATGTATATCACATGAAAAAGTGTATATCGGACAGTAAATATCCGCATTACATCAGCCTGTTAATTGATCAAAATCATGTATATTGTACGGATGACGGATCAGCAGGTACGATGAGTTCAAATTACAGAGCAAGGAAGTGACACCGATGAGTCAGACACTCCCTCCTTCAACACCAGCGATGGTTAAGCCGAAGGCGAGTACAGCAAAAACCAAAAATAATTGGCTAGTAAGGAAGTATGGCAAACGCGTATTAAAACAAAACATTCCCTTGTACATCATGTTTGTGCCCATCATCCTTTTCTACCTTATATTTAAATACTACCCGATGACGGGACTGGTTATTGCCTTTAAGAAATACAGCTTTATTAAAGGGATCTGGGGCAGCCCTTGGGCAGGCTTAGACAGCTTTAAAATGATCTTTCAAACGAAACAAATTTTTGGGATCGTGTGGAATACCTTAAAACTGAGTGGGTTAAGCATCATTATTGGTTTCCCAGTTCCTATTATATTAGCACTGCTGCTCAATGAAGTGAGGAAGTTGCGATTCAAAAAGTTGGTACAAACGCTTGTCTATCTGCCACATTTTCTCAATTGGGTTATTGTTGGCGGCATTGTCGTTACGGTCTTTTCGCAAAGTACAGGAACACTAAACCATGTGATAGAAAAGATTTTTGGTGAATCGTATCCGTTCTTATATAAGGAGTTTTCTTGGATTAGCATTTTTCTAGCATCGGGTGTGTGGAAGGAAGCCGGTTGGAATGCGATTATTTATCTCGCAGCACTAACAGCTATTGACCAGAGCTTATATGAAGCATCGAGCATAGATGGCGCGAACAAATGGCAGCAAACCATACGCATTACATTGCCTGCGATATTACCAACGATCATTATTATGCTAATTCTGAAGATCGGACATCTAATGGAGTTAGGCTTCGATCAAGTGTATGTCCTCCAGAATAATGCTGTCTCTGAAATATCCGAGGTTATTAGTACCTTCATGTACAAAATCGGTATTCAGCAAGCGAACTTTAGTCTTGCGACAGCAATGGGATTGTTTGAATCCTTGGTTGGTTTAATCTTGGTGCTTACAGCCAATCGCATTGCACGCCGCTTCGGCCAAGGTTTATGGTAGGCGAACACATGACCTACTAACAAAAGTTAAGAAGGAGAAGCTTATGAAGCATTCACGAGGAGAAAAGGTATTTTACGCCCTCAACTATATATTTTTATTCATCATTGGACTCAGCTGCTTGTTGCCTATAATTCATATTCTAGCGCTGTCACTGAGTGATAAGCATGCGTTAATGTCAGGAACGGTTAGCTTTTGGCCAGTTAATTTGAGCTTAGACGGCTATAATGCTCTGTTCAAGGAAAGCCCAATCATCAAGGATTTTAGGAATAGTGTGATCATTACGGTGGTAGGGACATTCCTGAATATTGTGTTCACAATCCTAGCTGCCTACCCGTTGTCCAAGCGTTATTTTATCGGACGCAAATTTTATTCATTCGCTATTATTTTCACCATGATCTTCTCAGCGGGTCTCATTCCTACTTATTTATTAGTCCAAAAACTAGGGCTCATCAATAGCTACGGTGCCCTTTGGTTGCCTGGATTGATTACAGTGTGGAATCTCTTGGTTTTGAGAAGCTTTTTCGAAGGATTGCCAGAGGAGTTGGAGGAGGCTTCCCGTATTGATGGCTGCTCCGAATGGCGCTTGATAATTCAAATTGTGTTGCCATTGTCATTGCCAGTCCTAGCTGCATTAACCTTATTCTATGGGGTAGGCCACTGGAATGCTTTCATGAATGTACTGATTTATATCAATGATTCCAGCAAACTGAATTTAGCGGTACTCGTGCAACAAATGATTCAGAATCAAAGCTTGATGCAGGAGATTTCGAATACACAGCCTGATTTGGCCGCAGTGATCACACCAGAGGGTGTTAAAGCGGCAGGGGTTATTGTTATGACATTACCGATGTTAATCGTATATCCATTCTTACAACGGTTTTTCGTCAAGGGTGTCATGGTCGGTGCAGTAAAAGGATAATGGTAATTCATTGAAAGGGGTGATGTGGAGCACTAAACATGGTAGTCTTAGTTTTACATGTAGATGAAATTATTGGGGTTATCTTAAAAATGCACGTACATTACATGAGGGGTGACTTATTCATATGTATACAATCAGCAAAAAGAAAGCAGCATCCGTTTCCTTAGCATTAGTACTTTCCAGCACGGCGCTACTTACGGCTTGTGGATCAGATAAGGACAAGGCAGCTAGCACAACAACACCAAGTACCGCAGCTGCAGCTACAGCAAGTGCGAAACCGGCAGGACCTAAACCCAAGATTACGGTTTCCATTTATGATCGTAACAATGTACCTGAAGGTGAAGGCACGATTACGAATAACCGCTGGACGAAGTGGATTAATGAAAATGCACCTGTGCAAGTTGAGTTTGTCCCTGTTCCACGTACGAACTCTTCGGAGAAGTGGAACGTTCTGTTCGCTTCTGGCCAAGCACCTGACTTAATCTTGGAATTCTCGAATCCTTATATGAAGGATTTGGCGTCCAAAGGACAAATTATTCCGATCGATGATGCCATTGCGAAATATTCCACGAATTACAAGAAAATGATCGCTGGCAATGAGTCTTTACAAAAATTAACGAGATTTAATGGGAAAACGTACTTCTTTGGTCGCAGTCTTCCATTTGCAACTAACCATTATGTGATGGTCCGCCAGGATTGGTTGGATAAATTGAAGCTGCCAATGCCAAAAACAACGGAAGAATATCTCCAAGTTGCGAAAGCGTTCACAGAGCAAGATCCTGACGGTAATGGCAAGAAGGATACACTGGGTTCAACTTTCTGGGATGTAGACTATATGTACCAACTAGGGCAAGCGAGTGATGAAACATTGCCAATGATCACGTCCTATCATTTAATCAATGATCAATATGTACGTACATGGGATCGTCCAAAAGCAGATTTAGCTTTCAAGAAAGCTCTGTATGAAGCTGGCACTGTAGATAAAGATACGTTCACAGACAAAAATATGGCTAAAGCACAGCAAGATTGGGTAAACGGCAAGCTTGGCATTTATGGATCAGATGGTTTAGAAGGTGCAAAAGGATATGATGTCTACAATACGCTGATCAAAAATAATCCAGATGCGAAAGTAGCGATTCTGCCGCTTCCGAAGTCTGAAATAGGTCAATTCTCACCTGCAGGTGCAGTACCTATGCAATTTATGGGTGCCATTAATGCAACAGCGAAGAACGTAGAAGCCGTTGTTCAATATGTGGATTGGTTGATGACACCAGAAGTTCAAAACACATTGAAGTATGGTATGGAAGGCGTTAACTATAAGATGGTAGACGGTTGTCCGAGACCAATTGATGCAGCAAAAAACAAGAAAGAATTAGATTGGAATGGCGACTTCCAAATGGTGTCTCAATTGGGCACGATGGGGAAATGTGCGGATTACACGAACCAACTAGATCCTTCGAAGCCGAATGATAAAGCCTATATTGACTTGATCAACCAAGGTAAAGCTGCATACATTTCAGCTGATCGTCCAACTACGTCCGAAATCGTACTTCCAGTTACTTTGACAGATGATCTAACTGTTATTAAAAACACATTGAAAAATACACTTACAAACATTTATACAAAAGCTGTTGTTGGTGGAGCAAGTTATACGGTTGAACAAGCAATGAAAGATGCTCAAGACGCTTGGGAAAAAGGCGGCGGTAAAAAAGTCGATGACTTCTATACAAAAGCCTATACGGATAACAAAAAAGACGTTATTTACACGAAAGATTACTATAAATTGTTGACGAAATAAGTTAACGACAATCATGTACACAAGTTAAATCAAAGTTTTAGTCCAACATGTGCTTCCTTCCTGCTGTTAGTTAGTTCGGAAGGAAGCATTTTTTTTCAATATAAGGACTCGATTTTTGCAAGGAGCGGCTGAAGTAAAGCCAACAAATCGTTCGACTTAAGAGGGGGCTAATTATGTTAATGGGTAAATTTCGTTTTATGAAAGCGCTTATATTAGTGCTAGCTTTGATTGTCAATGTACTGGCAATGCCCATTCAACCTGCCTATGCGGCAGATGAGTATGACACATTACGCGCGAAAATTTATGATCTTACCACTGGTGGACCTACTTTCGATCCAGCGGACCCGGACATCAGCGGCAAGATTACCAATATTACAACACTTGCTCAGACGAATTGGGATACGATGAATAAGGCTGCAGGAAGAACTTATTTGTGGAGTGATATGGCAACGACGACGGAATCGGAGCATGTTTCAGGAAGCTATCAACGGTTAGAAGCGATGACGCTAGCCTATGTGACTAGAGGTTCAACGCTTCAAAACAACGCAGCATTGCTGGAGGATATTATAAGTGCCATGGATTGGATGTACACGAACCGATATAACACTAGTGTAGCGTATAGAGGTTATGACAATTGGTTTGACTGGCAAATCTCTTCTCCACTCAGCATCAATAACATAACAACTTGGATTTATTCCAGTTTAACCGCAACGCAGATTACGAATTGGCACGCTGTCATCGACTATCAAGCGCTTACTTGGGGAGCCAGCCTGACTGGAGCTAATCGCGTATGGGCTTGCAACATTAAAATTACAAGCGGAATTATTGTCAAGAACAGTGCCAAAATCATCTTAGGCAGGGACCAGCTTAGTTCAGTATTTGATTATGTGACTTCCGGTGAAGGCATGTATAGCGACGGTTCATTTCTTCAACATACCGCACTAATACCTTACAACGGCGGATATGGCATAAATTTACTCGATAATTTAACCAAAGTGATGTATGTCGTTGCAGGTTCTACATGGGATATAACAGATCCGGATGTGAATAACATCTATCAATGGGTTTATAATGCTTTTGAACCGCTATTTTATAATACTTCCATGGCCGATATGGTCAGAGGAAGAAACATTGCAAGATTAGCCAGCGATGATAATGGATTAACGTCAATAGGTTCGCTTGGAGCTTCCGTAGCAAGGATGGCAGTGTCAGCACCATCTGCGGACGATCGGGCAGCCTATAAATCAATGATTAAGAAATGGATGACAGAAGCTACGTCTCCTACCAAGTATGCTGATTTGGTTATGATCAGCTCTATTGTGCAAACGAAACAAATCATGAGTGATCCGTCTGTTACCACGAGAGATGCGCTGATCATGAACAAACAATACCCCAACATGGCTAGAGCCATACACCATAGACCAGGATTCGGTTTTGGCATCAGTATGTCATCCAATAAAATCGGGAATTTTGAAATTGTTAATAATGAGAATTTAAAGGGCTGGCATACCGGAGACGGAATGACCTATCTCTATAATTCCGATTTGACACAATACAAGGATTCTTACTGGCCAACTGTAAACAGCTATCGTTTACCTGGCACGACAGTCAATCAGAACACAACGGCAGCAGCTAATGTCAAAAATCCGAATAGTTGGGTTGGCGGCACAGAAATATCGGGACAATATGGGATCACAGGCATGCAATACACGGCTAATGCCGCTACGCTGACAGCGAAGAAATCATGGTTCATGTTCGATGATGAGATTGTGAGTCTTGGAGCTGGTATAACGTCCACAGACAACAAGGTAGCTGAAACCATTGTTGAAAATCGAAAGCTGAACAGCTCTGCTAACAATGCGCTTACTGTAAATGGAGCCGCAAAGTCAACCACGCTAGGTTGGAATGAAACAATGACCGGAGTCACTAAGGTCCATTTGGCCGGAAATGTGGCAGGATCAGACATCGGTTACTATTTCCCAACAGCAACGACATTAAAGGGATTGCGCGAGGCGCGAACAGACTCATGGTCGAGCATTAATCAGTACTACACAGCTGCGGAATACTTTACGAACTATACACGCAACTATATGAATCTGTGGTTCGATCACGGCACGAATCCGACGAATGCCCAGTATGCCTATGTGCTACTGCCAGGTATGTCAAGCGGACAGTTGGATACGTATGCAGCTAATCCGGATATTACTGTCGTTGAAAATTCAACCGCTGCACAGGCTGTGCAAGAAAATGCACTTGGCATACTAGGTATTAACTTCTGGAATGATGCGGCCAAAACGGTGAGTGGTGTCAGCAGCAACAAAAAGGCGTCCGTCATGGTCCGCACGACCGAGAATGGAACGGAAGTTTCCGTATCTGATCCAACGTTGGCCAATACGGGTACTATTCAACTTACGCTTACGCAAAATCTGGGACCGGTTGCTTATAAGGATTCACGGATTACGACGAGCACCAGTGGCGGTACAACTACAATCACAGTCAATGTGAACGGGGCTGGGGGGAAAAGCATTAAGGCGTTTTTTGCAACGCCTACAGGTGTCCCGATTACCGGGTATACGGTGAATGAAGATTTCAACGACATGTTGCCTGGCACGTTGACCGGGCAAAATGGTTGGATTATGAATAACGCAGGTGTGGCTGCGAATACCGTTGTTGTACAGCCTTTGAATGCTGATAACACAGAAAAATCACTGAAAGTAACGACAGCATCAACTAGCGGAAGTGCCGAAGCATATCGTCTGTTTAATGCCCCTCAAAGCGGCTACATTACAGTGGAAGCGACCGTGACAGCCGATGATGCCAATTGGAAAAATGCGCTCATCGTTGCGGACAACAGCTTAGCTACCAATAACAATGCGGCACAGCTAGTGATGCAAAGCGGCAAAATTTGGGGCTATAACGGCAGCACCAAAACCGATGTGTTAACAGGGATTACGAATGGCCAGCCGTATCGCTTGAAAGTCGTGATCAATGCGTCAACGAAAAAATACGACGTCTACGTCAACGAAGCGCTGCTCGCTACGGGCTGGGACTACCGTTACAACGTGGCCACGCTCGACAAGTTCTCTACCTCCATCGCTGGCAACGCAAGCTCGATGAGCGTGGACGATGTGAAAGTATCATATAAGCCGCTTACGTTAACTAATTTAATCGATGAGAATTTTAACAGCATGACGCTTGGTAATCTGAATGGGCAAGGCGGTTGGGTATTCGATAACGGCGGCGTCACGGGAAATACGGGCGTAGTACAGATGGTAAGCGGATCGGCTACGAACAAGGCAGCCAAATTGACGACAACGTCCACCTCTGGCAAAGCTGAGGCGTATAAAGTGTTTACCGCGCCTGCAAACAGCACGGTCATTGCAGAAGCGACTGTTACCGCCGATGACGATAACTGGAAAAATGCTTTAGTAATCTCGGACAGCGGTATCACTTCGAACAATAGTGCTGCTCATCTCATTATGCAAGCAGGAAGAATTTGGGGTTATAACGGTGGGACTCAAACGAACATACAAACCTCAACCAAGAACGGAGAACCTTACCATCTTAAAGTGATTATCAATACAGCAACGAAAAAGTTCGATGTCTATGTGAATGGCGAGCTGCGAGGCTCACAGTGGAACTATCGGTATACCGGATTGACCAAGGTTGACAGGCTGGGCTCAGCGATCGGCGGCAACGCCAGCTCAATGAGTGTAGATGATGCCAAGGTTAGCTATAATCCATAGTCTGTAACAAGGAAGCCTGAGTTTCAAAATATCAGGCTTCTTTGTGTATTTGTTGCTAATGTGCTGAAGTTGCGGAACGTATTAGCCCCATGGGCTTTATTTCTTCCGCATGTTAATCCAACAAAGAAATGTAGATTGATGAGCCCTATCAAAATCGGTATGTTAAACCTGTTAGCTATGAAGCCTAGGAGGATGATTATGCCTGCAACGATTGTGACTTACTCCGTACCGTCTATTTACGCGGAATCAACGTATTATTCAGTGAAGGCGGATCATATCGGAATACCGGTGATCTCTTTTCTGACGGATCGTGATTATGATTACGCTCATTTCTCCTTTTCCGGTTCAACGACTATTACCATCACGGCGTGCGAGCCGATCGATACGTATTCGATAAGTCCGTTAGCTTTTGAAATTCAAGGTACGGTAGTGGGGAACAAGCTGACCTTCAACCTCCAGGAGTCCCGATATCTCATTTTAAAAATCAACAAGTTGAAGGAGCTCGTCCTCATCGCAGATCCGCTTGAAGTGAGCGCTCCACCTGAATCTGGCAAGGGGATCTATCATGTGGTTGCTAATTATGGCGCTGATCTGACGGGGAAAACGATAGCAACTTCAGCAATTCAAGCGGCAATCAATGATGCCAACTCAGCTGGCGGGGGTGTTGTCTATGTTCCTGAGGGGGTTTTCCTGATCGGCAATCTGCTCCTGAAAAGTCATGTTACCCTTTATCTTCAAGGTGGAGCTGTACTTAGAGCAACCGATCAGAAAGAGGATTACACGGTCGATTTTCATAAAGATAGCCTAAATTATGATGGAACCTGGCTCATCCAAACAGAACCCAATTCCACCCATATTGCGATCACTGGTCGAGGGACAATCGATGGGAACGGTTCCTGGTTGAGAGCGAATCAAAGCTTTGTTAGCAATTTAATTGTGCCTATACGTACCTCCAACTTTACGATTGACGGCATTATTGGGCGAGATGCCGGCCTCTGGGCGCTTATTCCTACTCGTTCTACTCATGTAAACATTACGAACTACAAGGGCTTTCAATCGTTGGTTGACTATGAGGATGACGCCATTGATATCGTAGAGTCGCAGAATGTGTTAGTTACACATACAATTGCCATTTCAGAAGATGACCCGTTCTCCACCAAAACCTGGAATGAAGCAACGGATATTGCCCAAAATTGGCCGGGCTCGCCGCAAGTGCTTGAGAATGTGACGTTCGATGATTGTATAGCATGGACCTGCTGTGCGGCTTTTAAAGTAGGGATGGGGGTAGAAAAAGCGCAACGGAATGTCGCTTTTACCAATAGTTACGTCTATCAAGCCAGCCGTGCATTAGCGATTCATCATCGCTTTGGTAAGGCTACCGTGGAGAATCTCACCTTCCAGAACATCGATATTGAGCAAGTCATCCATACAAGAAATGGACCTTTTTGGCTGCATTTTGAAATCGAAGACAGTGGAAGAGGGATTGGACCCGTTACCCAGGTGCTTTTAAAAAATATTAACGTACGCGATCAAGGCCGACTCCCATCGATGCTGCGTGGAACAGATCCTTTCCTGATTGAAGGCGTTACCTTTGAGCAGATCTATATGATGGGTAGTACGAAGCCTGCAGCAAGCTTGGATGAGATGAATATACGCGTAAAAGAATTATACGTTGTGGATGATATCCGATAACGAATGGAGGAGGTGATTTGATTGCGAATACTGCTAACTGACTTACCCTATAATGGACAAATAGAGACAAATCAATCGCAAAAGCCATGGGAACAGACAACAGGTTGGCCATGTCGATGGGTGACATACAGTGAGGAGGCTAAACCTCCCTATGTGATTGTTTATCGCTGCAAATTCACTTTAAGTGAAGCTCTTCGTCTTAGGGTGCACGTCTCTGGGGATGAAAGGTATGAGCTGTTTCTGGATCACGTAAGGATCGGCCGAGGCAGCGAACGTGGGGACCGCACCAACTGGTTTTATGAAACGTATGAGGTCGAGGTTGCCGCAGGAGAGCATCAATGGATTGCACGCTGCTGGGCGTTAGGCGAACATAAGCCGTGGGCACAGGTAAGCGTACAGCCAGGTTTTCTGCTTAGTCCGGATGATGAAGCACTCGCACCTCTGATGGGTACAGGTGTTGCTCATTGGGAAGCGAAGCCGATGCTGGGCTATCGTTTTGTGCCGCTGACATCCAGCATCGGTACCGGTGCAAAACTGGACATTGATGGTGCGTCTTTCGATTGGGATGCTCTGCTAGGGGGAGGTGACGGATGGCTTGTGGTACAACCTATGGGGAATGTCTACCATAGTAAGGACAATTATCATTTTTCGTCGGTGCAGCGGCTTATGCGACCAGCTACATTGCCGGCGATGCAAGAGGTTAGCGTGACTGCGATACGTGTACGTTTTGTAGAGCAAGCTGGTATCCAGGAATCAGACGAACATCCGATCGTCGCAAGTCGCGATTTGATAGAGGAGCATGAGCTTTGGAATAGTTTACTTACCGGGCAACCGACTCACATTCCAGCAAATACACATAGACGAGTCATTATCGATCTAGGGGATTATTATTGTTTCTACCCAGAGCTTGTCGTTTCGGGAGGAAAAGGTTCTGTCATTCGACTCCATTGGGAGGAGTCTTTCTATGATGAAGCGGATGGTGGACGCAAGACGAACCGGAATGATATTGCGGGTAAATGGTTTAGAGGATACGGCGATACGTTTCGTCCGGATGGCGGGACGTGCCGAAGTTTCGATTCGTTGTGGTGGCATGCGGGACGTTATGGCGAGTTGATCGTGGAGACGGGGAGCGAAGCGCTGGACTTGAAGGCGTTTAGGTTGCTGGAAACGAGATATCCGTTGGAGATGGAAGGTTCAATCGAGAGTAGTGATGAACGCCTAAATCATGTCGTTAAGTCATCGTTTAGGACGCTGCAAATGTGTGCACACGAAACCTATATGGATTGCCCTTATTGGGAGCAGCTCATGTATGTGGGGGATACACGCATTCAATCGCTTATTACCTACGTGAGTACGCTCGACGCTCGATTACCGCGTAAAGCAATGGACATGTTCCGAGTTTCTCGCAACAACCATCTTGGACTTGTGAACTGTGCTTACCCGGACCAAAATGGTAAACATATTTCCTCCTTCTCCTTGTGGTGGGTGGCGATGGTCTATGATTATGCCCTGTGGAGAGTTGACCGGGAATGGATTCGTTTCATGATGAGCAGCGTTCGGGATGAGTTGGATCGGTTGTTGCAAAATCGTTCATCGAATGGAGCGGTAAAGCTGCCTATTTCTTGGAACTTCATGGACTGGCAGACTGCGCCGTCAGATGCATGGAACTCGGGCACACCGCCGCATGGCGCAGATCGCTTGAATGCAGCCTACAATCTACAGATGATTCATACGTTGGAGCTGGTTGCCAAACTTGAAGCTTATTTAGGTGAAACAGAATTGGAATCACGAGCAAGACGTCTGGCAAAAGAACTGGGCAACGTCGTTGAGCAACTGTTCTGGAATGAGGAGAGAGGGCTGTTTGCGGACGAAACTTCCCATCAGTATTATTCGGAGCATGCACAAGTGCTTTCCTTATTATGCGAGTCGATTTCGCCTGAATTAAACCGTCGCCTTGTACCTGGAATACTGAAGACGGCCAACGATTTGATGCGCACTAGCGTGTATTTCGATCACTATATGTTCGATGTGTTAGCGTCTGCCAATCAAGTTGAAACGCTGCTGGACAGACTCGAGCCTTGGTTCGGCATGGAGGCAACTGGTCTTAAGACAACGCCGGAAATATTCCTAGATTCCACGCGTTCGGATTGTCATGCTTGGGGTGCTCATCCGGTCTACCATCTCTACACCAATTTGCTTGGCATTCGCCCAGCCTCGATGGGTTTTGCATCAGTCGTGATTCGTCCGCAGCTAGGATCTTTGACGCGTCTGCAGGGTAAGCTTCCGCACCCGAACGGCTTTATTGAAGTGAATGTGGCGTGTTGGGACAGCCAATGGCACGTCGAAGTTACAATGCCCCAGAGTTTGCCTGGTACATTGGTTTGGGGCCAAGAAAGCTATCCCTTACATGTGGGGCAGAATGAATTTGAATTTTGATTGTTAGGCTTTTCTTATGGAAATAATTAGCTTTCATCGCTGCTGTCCACTTTAGCCACTTTATACTCCACACTCGTCGCTGGAAAGCTAGAATAGTCCGAAATCTCCGACTTAAAGAAAGGATTCCCATTAGAAAAGGACCGATAGTCAGACTCTGCCGAACTAAATAGCCTATTTTCTTGATTAGGAGCTGTTTGGGATGATTTAGTTCGGCAATTTCGGACTAACTAGGTGTGGATGACGATGACAGCGTAATTAGTTGGATAAAATCGGACTATTCGGTTCCAGAGGAACGACCAAATTAGAGTATCTCGCGCGAATCGTCGCACTAGCCTTTTTTTACTTCCAGATAAATCCATGTTAACTCCGCGAAAGGATGTATATTGCTCCTCCGTCCTTTCAAGGATAGAATGGTAGGATAAACACCTCTTTATCATGAAGGAGAGAGCCCAACTTGAGAAGAAATTGGTTCCATCGCTTGCTACTTTCCTATGTTCCTGTGCTTATTCTTATCGTTTGTTTATTCGTATTTATCGGGGTCGTTCAGCTTAATGATTTGTCCCGCAAAGAAGCCCTGAAATCCAGTGGCGTGTATGTCCAAAATATCCAGAACAGCATCGACATGTCGCTGAACTCCATTGAATTGATGATGTTAGAAACAATAACTCGTAATATTAACATAACGACGTTCGCTGGGATGCAAAGCGATACTAACTTTTTCATCGAACTTTCCAGGCTGCTTCAGAGCTTAACATCTACCAATCCATGGATTGATTCTGCCTACTTGTATCGGGTAGGTGATGGGACGGTTATTAGTGATAAAACAAAGCTGAATGTCGAGCAATTTGGAGATAAAACATTCATTGAAAGTCATATAAATAATCCTGAACTAGATAGCTGGAGTCTGCCTCGTCCCTATCGGACTGTAAAAGATGGGAATCTGGAAGGTACTGTCATTTCCTTGTCCAGAAGTGTTCCCCTGCAAAGCAAAGGCATCGCTATGCTTGTTATTAATGTGAAAATCAGCGGCATTCAAGAGTTTCTAAGCAAATACGGTATATCTGAAGTGAATCAGATTGCACTCAAAGATAGTCAAGGCCAGATGATTTTTGAGCAAAATGGCAAGAATCCGAAGGATGATGATATCACGATCATTTCCAACTACACAGGTTGGACCTATACGAGCTCGCTGAAGAAGGAAGAGCTGGGTAATATTTTTAACTATATGAAGAGTGGCTGGTTTATTGTTGGGTTCTTGGGACTGCTGCTAGCCATTGGCTGGATTGTGTATATTACCCGTAAAAACTATAAGCCAATTGAAACGATTATGTCGCGAATCGAGAAATATAATCAGGTGCATAAAGAGCATCCGATACAAGGACCGACGGTCGATGAACTGAGTTACATTGATTACACGCTCAGCAGCATCATTGAAGTTAGTCAGGAGTATCAGAATCAGAGTCTTGTGAATCAGAAGTATCGACGTATCCAGTTATTCCACGAGATTATTGATGGAAGTCGCCCGCTAGAGCAGGCAGATTGGAACAATGAGATAATGGATTTTGGCATGAAGCAATTGGGAAATGCCGCAGTGAGCATCGTCGAAATTGATAAATATACCGAGTTTATTAGCGGGCATTCCCGAGAGGATCAGGGACTTTTTAAATATATTTTGAAAAAGGTAGTCGAAGAATCGGCAGAAGCTTGTGGTCTGCGCATTTGGCAGGAATGGGTCACGAATCATCGGTTGTGTATTATTTTTCTTGAAGAGCAGCAAGAGACATCACTGGAGTCGACGATGGTGACGCTGACGGATCAAGTCCGTCAATGGATGCAGAATAATCTGAAGCTAACGGTGACATTTGGTTTGGGATGTACGGTACATGAGGTTCAATCGATACATCAGTCCTATGAATCATCGGCTAGGGCGCTGGACTATAAGTCTGCACTTGGCAGCAATCGGGTGATCGGCCATTGGGAAATCGAGCTATTGTCGCATGATGATCTATATGTGTACCTGCAGTATGTACGGACGATTGCTCAAGCTTTCCGTGTCGGTAACGATGGGTGGCAGGAGCAGTTGAAGCTGCTATTTGAGGGTTTGCGTCGCCTTTTGCTTCCCAAAGAGGAGATCAGCGGCATTCTCAGTTACATGAACTATTATTTCTATCGGGAAATGATGGAGCTGCCTCCTGAGTATCAAGAACTATGGAATCGGGAGTTCCGCACACCATGGGATGAGAATATGGAGACACTTGAAACGTTGGATGAGCTGGAATCTTTTTATCTGGTAACCATTACGTCCTGTGCACAGCAAATGGAAGAAATCCGCGTCAGCAAAGGCAATCACGGTGTGGTGCAAAAAGTAAGGGACTACATCGAGGCCAATTTCAGTGATCCCGATCTATCTTTATCGAGCCTAAGTGAACAATTTAATATGAATTCGTCCAGCCTAAGCACCATTTTTAAAGAGGATTTCGGTGAGAAGTTCGTCGTCTATCTCTGCCAAATACGGATGGAGCATGCCAAGGAATTGCTAAGAACGACACCTCTGCCGATCCAAGAAATTTCGGAACGCGTAGGGTATTTACATCAGATGTCGTTCATTCGTGCTTTTAAGAAAATGATTGGCACAACGCCAGGGGATTACCGCAAGGTTCACCAATAGGATCGACACTACTTTCGGAGGTTTTTATGTCAAATATATGGGAACAATTGCTTCATCCGCCTAATGAGTATCGGACCCTCCCGTTTTGGTCATGGAATGATAAATTAGAGATCGCTGAATTAGAACGGCAAATTGAAGAGATGCATAAAGCGGGGATTGGCGGCTTTTTCATGCATGCAAGAGGCGGACTTCAAACCCCCTACATGGGGGAGAAGTGGATGGATGCGATTCGCGCCTGTCTTGTAAAAGGCAAAGAATTAGGCATGTCGCCATGGCTGTATGACGAAAATGGGTGGCCTAGCGGCTTCGCTGACGGGAAGGTGACTGCCAAAGGCGTGGCATTTCAGCAAAAGAAGCTGCTCTGTGAGCACGCGCCTTTTCAAAGTTCTGCCCAACATACGATAGCGAACTACGAGCAGACAGAGAACGAGTATAGACTACTTGGGGATAAGGATGCAGAGAAGGCACAGCTTCGATTGTACTATGAGGTCAATCCTTATTATTTAGATGCTTTAAGCGAGCAAGCTGTGGGGGCATTCATTGAAGCTGCCTATAACACGTATTGGGAGCGTTTTGGTGAGGAGTTCGGGGATGTCATTCAAGGTTTTTTTACCGATGAACCTCAATTTGCTCGTGGTCAATTACCGTGGTCCTTTGAATTAGAAGCAGCATTTCGATCCGCGAATGGATATGAGTTGAAGGACGTGTTGCCAGCGTTATTCTTGCAAATCGACGGCTATGAGAAAGCCAGATACGACTACTGGGCGTGTGTAACAGCGATGTTCACAAAGGCGTATGCGAAGCAAATCGGTGACTGGTGTCAAAGTAAAGGATGGTCCTTTACTGGACATGTTGTGGATGAACAAGCGCTGCAGATTCAAGTAACCTCTGTTGGAGATCCCATGGCGTTCTATGAACATTTGAACATGCCAGGTTGTGATTGGCTCGGTCGTTTCATTGGAGATGAGCCGATTGTCCCGAAACAGGTCGGATCTGTCGCCCATCAACTTGGGAAAAAGCAAACGATTACCGAAAGCTTTGGCTGTTCCGGTTGGGACATTAGCTTCGCGGATTTGAAGCGAATTGGTGAATGGCAGTTCGTCCATGGCATTACGATGATTTGCCAGCATTTGCAGAGCTATAGCCTGAAAGGTCTGCGGAAGCGGGATTATCCGCCATCTTTGTTCGTCCAACAGCCGTGGTGGGAGGACTATAAGGGCTTCAACGATTATTTCGCCAGATTGTCGATGCTGCTGTCGGAGGGGACAAGGCAAGTCGACGTGCTGCTATTGCACCCGATTCGCAGTGCGTGGACCTTGCAGCGCGGAGAGGATCGCTCCGACATTCCGCAGTTCCACGCGGCGTTCGCTCAGCTATCACGCTGGATGTGCCAAGCCTTTATCGAGCATGATTATGGCAGTGAAAGCATCATGGAGGGGCACGGCCATGTGAAAGACGGCCAGTTCATTATTGGAGAGGCGGCGTATCGTGTGGTGGTTCTGCCGCCAAGCGTGACGATTAGCCGAACGTCACTAATGTTGCTGAAACAATTCGTGCAGCAAGGCGGACAATTGATTGCTTGCGCACCCTATCCTCAGCTAGTTGAGGGTGTGGCCGACAGTGAACTTGCGGAATTGCTCCTGCAAGCGTACAAACCGGAGTGGACATCCGCTGCGATAATGGACGTCATAACGAAGGTCAGTGCGCCTTCGATCCGGATGACCGATGAGCACGGAGTTACTATTGCTGCTGACACCATCAATGTACAAACGTTGGAACTTGAGGGATCTCGTTTATTTTATGTCGTCAATTCCGGGGAGGAACACTATGCTCGGGTTGACATTGAACTGCTTCATACAGGGCATGTAAGCTTGATTGATCTAACAAGCGGAGACACAGAATGCCTTGATCAGATCGCAACGGCGGATGGCATTCGGGTACAGCTGCCGCTGCATCCTGGTCAATCCTATATGCTGCGGCTGGAGCCGCGCAATGGACAACCTGCGAACGTTATTGAACAAGTATCGGATAAGAGAAAGAGTGAGAGCGAGAATGAGAGTCAACCCGCCGAGACAACGATTTTAAGCTCCCATTGGGACGTCGTTTCTCTCACCCCAAACAGCCTCACATTGGATACGTGTCGGTTACGTGTGGAGGATGGCGAGTGGTCCGAGCTGCAGCCTGTGATTCTTATTCAGGAACAATTACTAGCACTGGGTCGATCTGTTGATATCGAGTTAGACTTTCCTTTCTATGTTGGTTGGGAAACTGGATATAACAGGGAGCTATTTGTTGTTATGGAAAGCCCTGAGCTTTTCGCCATAGAAGTTAACGGTAGTAAGGTCTCCTCGGAGAGCTGCGGAACGTGGCGAGATGGATCTTTCCACAAAGTCGCTATCAGCGGCAATGTACAGCTCGGGGAAAATCACATTCGCTTAAACAGGCATTTCTATAATTCGCCTGAAACGTATCAAGCGATTGAGAATGCGAAGATATTTGAATCAGAAGGCAATAAATTAACCTTTGATACCGAAATTGAGAGCATCTATCTCCTAGGTGAGTTTGGTGTTGAGTCTCAATCGGGGTATGTGTACGGTGAACGAAATGCGGTTCAGACGGAGGGGGCTTTCGTCCTCAAGGAGATTCCTCAAGTGGTGCATGCGAGTGAACTTGTTCAGCAAGGACTACCTTTCTTCGCAGGTACGATTCGATTGCGACAGCACATCGTTGTGAATTGGAAGGATGGCGCTGCTGCTAAGTGGTTCTTCCCTGAACCTCCTCATGCTGCTGTATCCAAACTGTGGATAAATGGACTCGAAGTTCGAACCTTCTTGTGGGAACCGTATGAGGCTGACATTGGAGGATACCTGGTTGCTGGGGAGAATGTCATCGAAATGGAGCTGACGAATAGCTGCCGGAACTTACTGGGTCCTCATCATCATATCCACGGTGAAATTTACAAAGTAGGCCCATCTAGTTTCACAAATACACCAGGTTGGATGGACAAAGGGATACCTCAGGGAGTCTCGATGTATGTAGACAGATTCGCGTTCGTCAGGTTCGGATTGCCAGTGCCGCCGCGTATTGTGGTTTCATTTATCTAAAAAACAGATCATAGACAGATGTTCATCTGCCTGTGATCTGTTTTTTTACTTTTTACTGTAAAACATACAGCTAATTTCGTCCGAATTCGCGGGGAATTACATGTACATTTTCCATTTATTACACAAAAATGACTGATAAGCTGAAAAATAGCTGGATTTTTTCCAGTTATTTGGATCGCGCCGTGGTTTCATATGCTAGTTGGAGCAGCACGCGAAACCGTTTAATTCGTTAATTCAACTCTCTAAATCGCTCCGGCGTCAGGCCAATTTGTTTGCGAAAGCTCGCAATAAAGTGACTCGTATCTCGAAAGCCAACACGCACAGCAATTTCTTTAATGGCGCGATGTCTGTCGACTAGCAGCATTTCTTTGGATTTGCGAAGTCGCATCATGATGAGGTAGGCATAAGGAGAGAGGCCGAAAGCATGCTGAAACAACGTATTCAAATGTCGTGGTGTAATCGCAAGGACAGCAGCCATCTGTTCGATCCCGGTATCCGGATTCGGATAGTGATCTTCGAGCCAATCGGTTAGTGGCTGTAAATGAAGCATCTGATTCGTAATCGAAGTGCGATTATTGATTTGTGCGTGCTTTTTTATCTGAATCAAGAAATGGTACAAATCCGCGGATGCATCATAGCCAGAATAATCGGCTTGCGTCTGAAGTTTGTTCAAAATATGGGTGAGAGCAAGGTTTAAAGGACCTTCCTCATCCCAACGGAAGACGGCAGATTCAAGCATGCCTAATGTACTTAAGATCGTATGCACACTAGTGCCTCCGAACGTAACGTACTGTGTGCACCAGGTATCCGTAACGGCATAATAAGCGTGCGGTTCACCGGGCAGCATGAGGACACCGGAACCTTTCGATAAAAGGACTTTCCTATTGCCCATTTCATATTCGCCTTCACCAGAAAAAGTCTGAAGCCATTGATAGTGAGGTAGGCCATCTTTGCGGTTGAGCATCTCCTGATCTTCGTGATGACCAATGCTATCGATATATAAAGGGTAGGGCTGGGCTGTACTTGGCGTTAGTAGAAATCGGGTATGCACCATCCATCCTCCTGTTCCATTTTCTTATATAGGATTGCTTTTATATTATATTTTAACATGATTGTGAATTTAATATAATGTACTTATTCTTATATGAAATTACATGAAGAGGTGCGAATCATGATACATCCTAAGCTGCCAAAAATTTGGTATGGTGGAGATTACAATCCAGAACAATGGGATAAAGAAGTTATGGACGAGGATTTACGCATGTTTAATCTTGCGGGAATTGATGTCGCAACGATCAATGTATTTTCGTGGGCGCTGTCACAACCGAATGAAGATACTTACGATTTTACTTGGCTAGATGACATCATTAATCGTCTCCATGCGAATGGAACCTATGTGTGTTTGGCTACAAGCACGGGGGCACATCCTGCTTGGATGGCTAAGAAATATCCGGATGTTTGTCGCGTGGATTTTGAAGGACGCAAACATAAATTTGGCATGAGGCATAATTCTTGTCCCAACAGTCCAACATTTCGTATCTATTCAGAGCGAATTGCAGAGAAATTAGCTGAACGATACAAAGATCATGAAGCCATTCTCATTTGGCACGTTTCCAATGAATATGGTGGTTATTGCTACTGTGATAACTGCGCGGAGGCATTTCGAACTTGGCTGCAAGAGCGCTATACAACATTAGATCAATTAAATAAGGCTTGGTATACCGGTTTCTGGGGACATACGTTCTACGAGTGGGATGAAATCGTTCCGCCAAATGCACTTTCGGAGGAAACGGCCGGCGATCGTTCACGCTTCCAATCGATTTCATTAGATTATCGTAGATTCATGTCCGATAGTTTACTGGATTGCTACAAGTTGGAGTATAACGCGATCAGACGTCATTCCCCGGAGCTGTCAATAACGACGAATTTAATGGGGCTTTACAAAGAATTAGACTATTTCAAATGGGCTCCTTATTTGGATGTCATCTCATGGGACAACTATCCATCGCTAGACACGCCGGTCAGTCTCACTTCCATGACGCATGATCTTATGCGTGGATTAAAAGACGGTCAGCCGTTTATGTTGATGGAACAAACACCAAGTCAACAGAACTGGCAAAAATATAACTCGTTGAAACGTCCTGGTGTTATGAAACTATGGAGCTATCAGGCGGTTGCCCATGGTGCGGATACGATATTATTTTTCCAGTTGCGTCGTTCCGCAGGTGCTTGTGAGAAATTCCATGGCGCTGTCATTGAGCATGTTGGACATGAACATACGCGTGTATTCCGTGAATGCGCGGAGTTAGGGCATGAACTGGTGCGCTTATCAGATAAAGTATTGGACGCAAGAGTGAGAGCACGTGTGGGTATTGTTTTCGATTGGGAAAATCGCTGGGCGGTAGGCCTGTCGAGCGGCCCGACAATCGCATTAAATTATGTTGATGAAGTTCATAAATATTATGACGCTCTGTTCCAAGAAAATATTCAAGCGGACCTCATCGGCACGGATACGGATCTCACGGGCTACGATATTGTCATTGCACCTGTACTTTATATGGTGAAAGAGGGATATGCGAAGCGCGTGGAACAATTCGTTCATGCTGGAGGAACTTTCCTGACTACTTTCTTCAGCGGTATCGTCAACGAGCATGATCGCGTAACCCTGGGTGGATATCCGGGTGAGCTGCGCAATGTTCTTGGCATTTGGGCAGAAGAAATCGATGCGTTATTCCCCGATCAGAGCAACCAAATTCAGCTGAATGAGCAATGGGGCGCCCTAGATGGAAGCTACGAATGCGGTATCCTGTGTGATTTAATCCATGCTGAGGGAGCCGAAGTAAAAGCTGTATATGGCAAGGATTTCTATCAAGGCATGCCTGTATTGACTGTAAATACATATGGAGCGGGTCAAGCGTGGTACGTCGCTTCCAGTCCTGAGCCAGCATTTTTACAAGGGCTGCTAGGCAACTTGTGCCAAGATAAAGGGATTACTGCACCAATTCCACCTGTGCCTGGTGTTGAGGTTTCTACGAGAACCAATGAACAGAACGAGTCATTCGTCTTTATTTTAAACCATAATGACCAAGCTACTACGATTTCCCTCGGGGATTTGAAGGGGACGGATTTACTATCCGGCGATTTCATTGAACATGAAGCAACACTTGCAGCCAAGCAAGTCCTCATCATTGAAAAGTAGACTCATTTTCTTACTTTAGAAAAGCCGTAACCCTTGCTGCAGTGAGGGTTACAGCTTTTCATGTATTTATTATATAACTTTAAGCTTCTTTAATAATCTTGTAGTTAGGCTTCACTTTCGTGAAATTTGGATTTTCCCCGCTAACCATTAACCCCATGCCCCAGTCAAAATGCTCTTGCGTGGTCGGGAAATCACTCGCCTCCCGATATTGAAACAATACATTTCTCCGCGTTCTCGAGCTCTTATTCGAAGATGAACCATGGATCGTTAAGTAGTTGAAGAATAGAACATCGCCAGCTTCCGCTTCACAAGGTGTTCCCATATGGATTGGATACTCTTTGTGATTGAGGTAATGCGTACCGATATGTTGCAAGCTTCCTGCAAGATGTGAGCCCGGGATGACGCGTAGACAGCCATTCTCTTCATCCGCACGATCCAAGTGAACACTAGCCGCTAACATCGTATGGTTCTCATGCGGGAAATACGGATAATCTTGATGCATCGGGAAGGCAGCGCCATTCTCTGGTGGCTTGACCAGCATTTTGGAATGATGAAGCTGAACGTTGGGCCCAATAATTTGTCTCAAAACCGCTACCATATTCGGATGAATGACGGCTCGCATGAAGGATGCATCGTGATAATGCACATCATGAAAGCCTTTAAGAACAAGCTTCTTCAGCTCTTCAGCGGGTAGATAATCCCCTTGCCAAGCAGCATTACTATCGGCTTTCGCGTGAGCAGCACGTAGAATAATGTTCTCAACAGCCTCTCTCATCTCCACAACTTCCGCTTCATTAAATACCCCTTTGACTAGCAAGTAACCATTTTCTTTGTAAAAATCGACATCTTTAGGTTGTATCATCGTATCATGCCTCCAATTTGTAGTTGCTCATTAAGCCGCTTTCTATCTATAATTATAGGAGATATTGACGGTGTAATCTTTTTCAACAGAGGACATACTTTTGCACAATAAGGCCATTTTTCCCGAAAAAGGTGAAGCTCATGTTTCAGTATAAGGAAACGTATGCGATGTTGAATGAAGCTTTAACTGTAATCCAAGGTGCGGAAGCTGTCTTTAAAGTGCATTATTGGGGAGTGGATCCTTGTTTGTATGATAATCAACCCCATAAGCATTCTTTTTTTGAGATATGTTACATTTTGGATGGAGAAGGTCTGTATTCAGAGGAAGACATGGTCTATTCACTTCGAGCAGGCACGCTTTTTTGCTCAAAACCCGGTATTACCCACCAAATTCGTACGGAAAAAGGGTTGAATATTTTATTTATCGCGTTTGAGCTGGATGAAACCTTATGTGATGATGCAATGCGTGAAACATTCAATGGGCTTGCACTCCACGGTGATGCTGTTCTGTATGAGGCAGATGATGTACCAACTGTGCAATTATGGCGATCACTTCTCATCCGAGAGGGGCACGGAAGTCTCCCGTATGCAGCCATTCATTCGGTTGCCTATGCCTTGCTGGTGTCGTTCCCTGCTGTATTCGGAAGGCAATCTAAGATGCCTATTATCCGGCATAAAAGCACACATATTTTGATGCGGCGGGCCAAGCTCTATATCCGTGATAATCTCTCGCAAGCTCTTCAGCTCAAAGATGTTGCAAGCTATTTGAGCGTATCGGAGCGCCATCTATCTCGGCTATTCTCGGAGGGAATCCATGAGAGCTTCACTAATTTCATTCGGAGTGAGCGTATTCGCCAAGCGGCGCATCTGCTGCTGAGCAGCGACCTGCCTATTAAAGAAATTGCTGAATTGACGGGGTTTTCTTCCGTTCATTATTTTACACGTACGTTCTTACTGGAGAAGAAGGTTCCTCCTGGCCGTTTCCGCCAAAAAGAGAAGCGATAGAATGGCTAACAATTTGCTACTTATGTTAATTCTACCCATATCGTATAATGGGATAAGTCTACATACATTTTAATTAGCGAGAGGATGGTTCCAGTGTTCAAGAAGTTTGCAGCAGACGCATTAGGCTTAAGTGATATCGGTAAAGTAATTAGTCCAGCAGATTTTGATAAGGTTGATTCTGATGATTATGTGATGCATGAGGATGGCGAGAAGATTTACTTCATCATCAAGTCCAAGAAAGACGAATATTGCTTCACGAACCTTGCACTCATCCATTTGGATGGAGATAGTGCGATTAGCTCTAAGCGAGTTCTGAAACGTTTCAGCTATCATACTCATGCGATCTCCCAAGTGTATATGGAAACGGCAGGAACGATCGATCTTGATGTTGAGATCAAATTCATTATCGGCAACACGAACTTCTCCATTGATGTGGATAAAAAGCAAATTGAACAGATCAAAGATTTGTACAAAGCTTTGATTAAAATTTCCGAGACAGTTGCTCATAATGAGGAAATGTTCGAATACGCTAAGCAAAGCGTAGCTGTTGCGAAGGAAGCCACTGGCCGTATCTCAACACAAACGACTTCTCCAGTTACGCAATTCGATGAGATTACGGAATCCACCTACAACTGGTTGAAAGGTAAGCATTCGGAGTTGAAGGTTAAGGATTTCGGTGCTATTTTTGAACGTTATATCAATAACTAAATTGATCACTGCCATATAATAGGGTAATCCTGACACAGATTGTGACTGCGTTCATGCCGACACAGTATGTTTTGTTGAGTAACTGACACCACTTGAGACGTTTTTCCATTCGGTTTTTGAATGGAAAAACGTCTTTTTGGTTTATGCGTAATCGTATAAATAGGCTTTGTCCCTTTAGCAACCTTCAAACCTTAGCGATAAAATCTGCCGCTAAACGTGGTCGCCTATCTCGATAGGGATTTTTTGTGAGAAATTTGTGAGAAACACATAGTACTATGGTCTATGGGTGATTTTGGCTAATGTAGTCGAAACTTGAAGGAATATCGAGAGGGGTAGGATGCCTATGTAAGTGTATTATAGGACTATTAGTCTATATGTCTATAAGTCTATAAGTTTTAAGACCTATAAATAAAAGGGAATAGGAGATTCAAGCGTTTTGCAGAAAAAATGAAAACTATGAAAAAAATCAGGAGGTAACAGATGAAACACAAAATTAAAAAAACTTCGTTGGCGATGGCTCTGCTGGTATCGTTGGCACCTGCAACTCAAATCGTATCGGCGGCTGCGCCAACTTTTAAGGATGCAGATACGGTGCCATGGGCACAAAAGTATATGACCAAACTTGCGCTGCTTGACATTATCGCAGGCGATAACGCAGGGATGTTTAATCCGCAAAGTAATGTCACTCATCAGGAAGCAGTTCTTATGGCGATCCGTCTAATGGGTTTAGAGGAGGAAGTCAAGAAAGAGGGCGCAGTCAATCCTGTACTTTCTGTTGACGACTTCGCTAAACCTTACATTTCGGTAGCGTTGAAAAAAGGTCTTCTCGTGGCACAAGAGGAAACGAACAAGGCAGGATGGGGTCAGCAGACATCAAGCCGTGAATGGACGATCAAGCTGATCATTCGGGCAATTAATCGTGAGTCAGATGCAGGCCGATTGACTGAAAGCACAACCTTGTTTAGCGATGAGGAAGATTTTACGCCATCTTACAAGGGTTACATCAATGCTGGTGTTAGCCTAAATATTGTTGAAGGCTTTACTGACAATCAGTTTAGACCGTTGAAACTCGTAACGCGTGCTGAGATGGCGGCAATGCTAAGCAATGCGTTGCCTTACTTAACAAATGGAAAGGAAACTTCCTTAGCAGGCGTGTCCAATAGTGTAACTAACGGCATTATATCGGCCGTTTCGAAAGATTCGGTCTCTGTAACGTTGGCTTCAGAAACAAAAAAACTGAGTCTTACTTCGGAAACGCAATATTATGATAAAAACTCTTCGCAACAGCTGAGTTTTGATGCTTTGAAGGTAGGGCTGCTTGTATCAATCGTGAATAAAGAGGATAAAGCTTATTTGATTGAGGTCTCTTTAGGGGTTAATGAGCCTAAAGCAACGACTGCTGTACGGGGTGAAATTGGTCCAGCTGGACCTGTAGGCCCTGCTGGAGCTGTAGGCCCAGTTGGACCTGCAGGTGTAAAAGGCGAAAAAGGCGAAAAAGGCGAACATGGTGAGACGGGATCAACAGGAGCACAAGGCATTCAAGGTGTAACAGGAGCAACCGGAGCCCAAGGCGTAACCGGAGCAACCGGAGCAACAGGGGCCCAAGGCATCCAAGGAATAACAGGAGCAACCGGAGCACAAGGCATCCAGGGCGTAACAGGAGCAACAGGGGCCCGAGGCATCCAAGGCGTAACAGGAGCAACAGGGGCCCAAGGCATCCAAGGAATAACAGGAGCAACCGGAGCACAAGGCATCCAAGGAATAACAGGAGCAACCGGAGCCCAAGGCGTAACCGGAGCAACCGGAGCTCAAGGCGTAACAGGAGCAACCGGAGCCCAAGGCATCCAAGGAATAACAGGCGCAACAGGGGCCCAAGGCATCCAAGGAATAACAGGAGCAACCGGAGGCCAAGGCGTAACAGGAGCAACCGGAGCACAAGGCATCCAAGGCGTAACCGGAGCAACCGGAGCTCAAGGCGTAACAGGAGCAACCGGAGCCCAAGGCGTAACCGGAGCAACCGGAGCCCAAGGCGTAACCGGAGCAACCGGAGCCCAAGGCGTAACCGGAGCAATCGGAGCCCAAGGCGTAACCGGAGCAACCGGAGCTCAAGGCGTAACCGGAGCAACCGGAGCCCAAGGCGTAACCGGAGCAACGGGAGCCCAAGGCGTAACCGGAGCAACCGGAGCCCAAGGCGTAACCGGAGCAACCGGAGCCCAAGGCGTAACCGGAGCAACCGGAGCCCAAGGCGTAACCGGAGCAACCGGAGCCCAAGGAGTAACCGGAGCAATCGGAGCCCAAGGCGTAACCGGAGCAACCGGAGCTCAAGGCGTAACCGGAGCAACCGGAGCTCAAGGCGTAACCGGAGCAACCGGAGCCCAAGGCGTAACAGGAGCAACTGGAGTAGGAGTGACAGGAGCAACCGGTGCCACAGGAGCTACAGGCGCACAAGGAGCGACCGGCGCGGCTGGCGCAGGCGGCTTGTCCACTTTTGGCTATTTGTATAGTGTGTTGCCATCGGGTGGGCCGTTTCCAGCTGATGCAAATCTACCGTTGAACCAACGTGGTTATGTAACATCTGGCATCGATGATAGTTATTTTGCGTCTTTCATGGGACAAATTAACATAACTCAAGCCGGAATTTATGAGATCAGCTATCAAGTATCGACAACTTCTGGAATCGGAGCTCAGATAGCGCTTCGCATAAATGGTGTGATAGATGCTGGCACGCGTATCCCAATTTTATCCAATAATAGTCAAATTTCGAATAAAGTCATTTTGCAATTGAGCGCGGGTAGCACTATAAACATAGTGAATGATTCATTTATTCCAATAACATTAGCGCAATCGCCTGCAGTAGGGATCTCTATCGTAATTGAAAAAATCGCTTCTGGATACTAGTACAAGGTTCTAAACGGCAAGAAGCTCAGGACAGATGGGGGTAGATCCAATGCATAAAAAGCGAACTAAGATATGGATCCGCACCACTTTAGCTAGTTGTTTACTCATGACCTCGGCCACTACTTATGGGAATGCGATTCAGGCAACGGATGTTACCGAGCAATCGGCATTCGAAGCACCTTCCAGTCTCCTGATTGATTCAAGAGGCGCGTATTTAAATGATGTTCAATCAGCGGTTTATGGCACATTGCCGCCAATTATTTCTAGTGTAACGGCAGTAACCTATTCGGTATATGGAACGGATGAGCCCCGTATTCGCATGGGCTTCGGGCAGAGCATGGCTATTGACGATCGTGGAGCGCTTTGGGTCTGGGGCTCAGTCCAGCCTCAAGGTGGAAACTCGCTTCAGACGCCGAAGCTGGTTACAGGTATGGATCATGTTGCCGATGCCTTTATAGGAACTCATAATGTGGTCTTAAAAAATGATGGTACGGTTTGGACATGGGGCGACAACCGTTTCGGGCAGTTGGGCGACGGTACAACTGTATCTCGTCAGACGGCGGAACAAGTTTCTACACTTAGCGATATAACAGCAATTTCTGCGGGAGAATCGTACACCTTGGCGTTGAAAAAGGACGGGACAATATGGGCTTGGGGGTCGAATGAATTTGGCGAACTAGGGGATGGTACGACTACTCAGCAAACCGTTCCCATGCAGGTTCAAGGTCTGAATGATGTGTTGTCCGTATCAGCTGCGGGATGGCATAATCTGGCTTTAACTAAAGACGGCACAGTGTGGGCCTGGGGCGCTAACGCCCAAGGACAACTAGGCGACGGCACGACAAGCTCCCGCAACCGCCCCTTCCAGATTGGCGGTATTCACGGAGTAAAAGCGGTCAGTGCTGGGTATGATCATTCGCTCGCTTTGTTGAACGATGGTACGGTGTGGGCTTGGGGGCATAACGAATATGGCGAGCTTGGCGATAAGACGAATAAAGGACATGCTGCTCCCGTACAGGTTGCTGACCTCGCGCAAGTGGCCTCGATTTCTGCCGGAGAATGGTACAGCATGGCGCTGAAGGAAGACGGTACGGTGTGGGCGTGGGGTTCGAACAGCTATGGGCAGCTTGGCAACGGTACGCCTAGCCATCAAAACAGTCCTGTGCAAGTTCCCGGAATTGCCGCCAGTCAAATCTCCTCAGGCTTCTATGCAAGCGGAGCACTCGGGACCAACGGCGTGTATTATACATGGGGCTCCAACATATTCGGTCAATTAGGAAATCAAGAGAAGAATCTGCAGCTTTATCCGCAAGGAATTAATGGATTGAATTCAAAAGCGTCCAGGGAGAATTAATCAAGAAAGAAGCTGTGGTCTGCAATTGCTGCGACTGCAGCTGTTTTTCATGTAGGAACAAGACTATGTCGAATAACAACTCGGAGCGTGATTTGGTATGATAACGGACATCGTCCTAATGGCTCAGCATTTTGAAGCTATGCAAGAATGCATCCTCAACCTTCGTCTCTCTACTACAGAGCACCCTTACCATTTAATTGTTGTGTTGGAGGAAGACTCTCTGCGAATGTCTCAATGGCTAGAGCAGAATAGAAACGTAACTGTCGTGTTCTGCAAGCCTGGAACCAGCGTTGCGGCAGCTTACAATATAGGCGTTACTGCTGCTTCATCACCTCATCTTGTATGCATGCGCGAGTATATGTACGTTACGGATGGATGGCTCGGTCGGTTGAGCGACTGCATGGAGCGGCACAAGCTTGCGGCTGTGGTTGGCCCTGTCAGCAGCGGTATTAGCGGCGTTCAAAACACGCCAATTATAAGCGAAAACCCGCGAGTGATGCAGTCCTACTCCGAGAGCATTGGCATTATGCGCGAAAGTCGGAGCAAACGTGTAACTCGCGTGCTAAGCCATCATGTGATGCTCCGTAAAAGCGCCTTCGACCAGTTGGGCGGGTTTGATGAAAGATTCGAAGAAGAAAGTTACGAGGATGACGATTTATGCTACCGTGCTTTACAAGAAGGTTACGAGCTTTATGTTGCCGAGGACTGCTTTGTGCGCTACGAGCGGAAATATGGAAAATATGCTGACGATCCTTCATTGTATGATGAACAAATTAGCACAAATAGCCGAAAATCGTTTGAAAAATGGGGATTGGATATCTCATTGGCGTTACACAGTTGGAAGTGGGCTGTTACGGTCAGCTTGTGCATGATTGTCAAAAACGAGGAAGAAACGTTAGAACGCTGTTTGTCCAGTGTACAGGGATGCGTTGACGAGATCATTATTATCGATACGGGTTCCACGGATCGAACCAAAGAGATCGCTCGTCAATTTACGGATCGGATTTACGATTTTGATTGGATTGATGATTTTTCCGCAGCGCGGAATTTTGCCTTTCAGAAGGCTAAGAAGGACTATATTTTATGGCTTGATGCCGATGATATCTTATTGCCTGGGGACGCTGACAAATTCCTCGTCCTGAAGCAATCTTTGCCCTGGCATACAGATGCTGTTTCGATGGTATACAACCTCGCCTTCGACGAATTTGGCCATGTCACGGTCAGTTTGCGCAGAAACAGGCTAGTTAAGCGAGAAAGAGGTTTTCGCTGGATCGGTGTCGTACACGAGTATCTTGAAGTGTTTGGAGCGATCGAATACGCCGATGTATGCGTAACGCACGATCGCAAGCATACCCAAACTTCCCGCAATCTGCATCTCTATGAAAAAAAGGAAAAAGAAGGGAGGAAGTTCTCCTCCCGCGATTTGTATTATTATGCAAATGAACTATTCGACCATCAGCAATGGGCGCGCTCCTTACGTAAGTACGAGCAGTTCCTGGAACAGAAGGACGGCTGGATCGAAGACATTATCAATGCCTGCGGTCGTGCGGCCGACTGCTTGCACAAGCTGGGCAACCTGATGGAAGCGAAGGCGAAGGTGCTGTTATCGTTCGCTTACGAGTTGCCAAGAGCGGAGAACTGCTGCAGGCTGGGTTATTATCATATGGAAAAAAGCGATTATGCCAGCGCTGCGTATTGGTACCAAATGGCCGCTTCGCTGGAGAAACCGCAGCATCCGCAAGCTTTGCTGCAGCATGCCTGCTGGACCTGGCTGCCGCATATCCAGCTTAGCGTCTGCTATAATAAGCTAGGACAAAATGAACGAGCTAATCACCACAACGAGTTTGCTGCCACCTTTATTCCTGAAGACAGCAGAATCCTGAGCAATCGAGCCTTTTTTCAAGGCTTGGGCATTGGGGCTTCCGCGAGCACGACATGAAACGTCTGGCAGCATGAATGAAACGCACGGTCTGCGACAGAAATTTGAATGTAAAAGGGTTATCTTGCAAGCGTTCGAGGAATCGATTGCGAGGTAGTCTTTTTTTTGCATATCGCACCTAGACAAGCTAGCCTCTTTATGGAAATTTCTCTCATATAAGCCACATTTCTTGCATACATATATGTAAAGTGACCTGCATGTCCAACCAAGAATTGAATGAGCCAAGGGGATGAGCATAGACCATGAAAGAAAATCACGTTATTGCAATTCTGGGAATAGGCACCGCTGTGCCTGAATTCCGTCTTGAGCAAGCAGATACTTCTGAACGATTAACGGATGCGTTACGGGATACCCCTAACTCTGCGCGTTGGGCGAAGAAAATTTTCAAGCAATGCGGCGTAGAAACGAGATATACCTGCGAACCGAATCTGCTTCAAACAGCGGAGCATTGCAAGTACTTTTCACAATCGAATCACGAAGCACCATCGACTTCCGAACGGATGGCTACCTATAAAAGGGAGTCAGTTCCCTTAGCTTTACAGGCAGCTGAGAAAGCCCTGGATGATGCCAAAGTTGACGTGTCTGCCATCACGCATCTAATCACCGTAAGCTGTACAGGACAGTTCCTGCCAGGACTAGATGCTGCATTGACGCAGCGGTTGGGACTAGCCGCCAATGTCAATCGGATCCCTTTCAATTTCCTAGGCTGCGCTGCTGGATTGAAGGCTGTGTGTTTGTCCCGTCAAATCGCTTCCAGCAACCCGTTCGCCAAAATCCTAGTCGTCTGCGTGGAATTGTGCACCCTCCACATTCAGCCTTCAAGTGATCGAGAGGCTTTATTTGGCGCTTCCTTTTTCGGAGATGGGGCTTCATCCTGTGTGGTCGGTATCGCAAGTGAACAGCATCATCCCATATTTCAATTAGGAAATGATCATTCGATTCTCTTGCAAGATTGCGCAGACGAAATGAAATGGGAAGTAGGGAATCACGGTTTTGATCTGTATTTGTCTCCGAATATTCCTAAACTAATTGGAACCTGGGTTCCTGAGCAAGTGGCGCATCTGCTTGATGGCGGACCTAAACCGGAACTTTGGGCGATTCATCCAGGGGGGAAAGGAATTATTGATGCGTTGGAGGAAGTGTACGAATTAACCTCGGAAGAAACGCGACCGAGTCGCACGGTATTGCGCAATTATGGCAATATGTCTTCAGCTACGATTCTTTTCGTATTCGATGAAATGAGGCAGGAACTGGTGAACCGCGGAGCAGGTCCGACAAGTGGGTTATCTCTCGCATTCGGACCAGGTCTTACGTGTGAAATGATTCAATTCACCTATCGAGGTATCGCCGCCATACAGGAAACGAAGTTAGATGAATCCTATGTTTAAGGGGCTCAAACAACGAGCAGTGCAACATGAATTAATGGATGACTTCTCGTCGGGAGGCCCCGAGCTTCGGCAAGCCTTGCAGCATTTACGTTTGCTTAATCGCATTTTTGGCGCTGCAGGGCCTACCTTATTTGGCTTTAAACGCTTATGGCTGCAAGCAGGCAAACCCAAGACATTATCGATTCTGGATGTTGGATCTGGTTCTGGTGATGTCAATCGCCATCTCTTACGCTGGGCGGATGAGAACGGTGTAGATCTGCGTATTACGCTAGTCGATATTACGGAGGAAGCGTGTGCGGAGGCGCGCGAGTTCTTTCGTACTGAGCCACGCGTAAGCGTGATGCGGAGCAGTTTATTTCATCTTCCGGAAAATGGGGTCGATATCACGACCGGTACGCAATTTGTGCATCATTTTACGAATACGGAACTTCCGCAAGTTGTGGGCTGTATGCTGAAAGCATCCCGAGTAGGCGTTGTCATTAATGATATTCATCGGCATTGGATTGCTTGGGCTGCAGTGTGGGTGACGGCTCGCATGATTTCCAAGAACCGTTATATTTTAAATGATGGCCCCTTATCGGTAGCCAAAGGTTTTCGTGCAAAAGATTGGACGATGTTACGCAAAGCATTGGATATCTCCGACATGCTTGTCTCGTGGAGACCGCTATTTAGGTATGCAGTCGTCATTGTAAAAAGGGAGCGGGCGAGATGACTCACATCTATGAGGCAGCCGTTATTGGTGCAGGAATCGCAGGCAGTGTGATGGCCAAGTCCTTAGCTGATCATGGCTGGGATACGGTGCTATTCGATCGTAAAGCGTTCCCTAGGCATAAGGTCTGTGGGGAATTTCTATCTCCTGAGTCCCTCACGATGCTTAAAAAGCTTGGATTGCGTGAAGCCGTGTCCGCTTTAAAGCCAAGTATCATTCAACGGACAAGCTTGATTCTCAGTCGGGGAAAGCCACTGGAGATCGATCTTCCTGGAACAGCTTGGGGAGTAAGCCGCTATCAGCTTGACTCTACGCTTCATCAGGCTGCTTTGCGCGCAGGCGTGCAGGTGCAGACTGAAACAACGGTAATTTCTGTGAAACCCGGTGAGCAAGGATACATAATAACTACGAAAAAGCACGGTGTGGTTCAGGAATATTACGTACGAGCTGTTATCGCTGCCTGTGGCGCAACGGCTATTCCTGGACTGCAAAGTCAAACACCGCGCGATGCCAAGTCCGTCAAAGGGGCGCATCTCGGTGTGAAATCCCACTATGCAGGGCTGGACATGGATGGGGTTGTCGAACTCTATTTCTTTGAAGGCGGTTACCTAGGTCTATCCCCGATTGAAGGTGGGCAGGTGAATGTGGCCGCCCTGTTGGAACGAGAGGCTTTTCAGTGGGCAGACAAATCCATTCTGGGGTTAATCGAGGCGGCAAGCGCTAAGCATAGTAAGCTGTCGGAACGTTTATCTTCTGCACAATCTGTTCCTGGCACACAAGCGGCTGTTGCGCCTGTAAAGTTAACACGCAAGCCCCTTGCGTGGGATATATTTCCACGATTAGGTGACGCCGCTATGATGCTGCCGCCGTTATGTGGTGATGGGATGTCGATGGCACTCCGCTCAGCGATGTTATGCGCACCATTGGCATCACGCTATCTGAAGGGCCAGATCAGCATAGTTGAATGGGAGCATGACTATACCCGGGCTATACATCGAGAATTCAAGGGGCCCTTGAAGTGGGGACATCGGTTGCAGGGGATATTAGCCCTTCCGTATTTGCCTCACATGATGCTTGCTGCAACTAAGTTCACACCTGGATTGGCAGATCGATTCGTGCAAGCGACTAGGCTGAAAGAAACTGAGTATTAAGGGGAGGGTTATGATCTTGCATAAACTTGCACTGATATCCCTCCGATTTCCCAAAACCATCGTCTTATTTTGGGTCGTATTCTTCCTGTATTTTGGATGGTATGCTCCTAAGCTGCCTGCTGTTTTGAAGGATCATGGGTTGATTTCAGATGGCGCTTTTGTCAAGGTCGAACAAACTCTCGCCTCTAATTTTCACATTCCAGCGAATCCCGTCATTCTCGTATTTGAGAAAAATAGCAAGCTGGAGCCCCAGCAATTCGAACGGTACATGCAGCAAGATATGATAACTTTACACGGCATGCAAGGGTTAATTGAAATTGTATCTCCGCTCGAACGGGAAGGGATGATCCAAGGGAATTACGCCTATGCGCTGCTTGGATTCGAGCAAAGTCCACATGACATGGAGCCTGTATTGCAGGACATTCAGACACGATTACCCGGGCATCGAGAGATGAACGTGTCATTGACAGGAAAGTCGGTTGTGCAAGAAGATGTCAACAGAGCGAGTCAGCATGATTTGAGAAAAGCGGAAAGCTTAGGCATCCCAACGGCATTTTTGATTCTTTGGCTGGCTTTTGGCGGTATGACTTCTTCACTGATTCCTATCGTCGTTGGCGTTTTCGGCGTTACGAGCACGATGGGCATCATGTATGGCATAGGAACACGAATTGATTTATCTAACTTTGTACTGAATGTTATTCCGATGGTAGGTCTGGCTCTGAGCATCGATTTTGCCTTGATGATGGTTAGTCGTTTTCGTGAGGAGATTCATGTGCTTCCTGTTGGACAAGCCATCCTGACTACAATGACAACAGCTGGAAGAGCCGTCTTATTCTCGGCACTTAGTGTTTTTTTAGGCCTCATGGGAATATTGTTCATTCCGCTTCCTATATTTTCGACCATTGCCTTAGGTGCAATGACTGTGTTAACCGTTTCCGTTATGCTGACGCTAACGTTAGTGCCGGCGCTTCTAACCCTGTGGTGGCCAGCCATTCGGGCTGAACGCAGACCGCTCTATACGACAAAAGCTACGAAAAACGTGTGGTTTGCACTGGCACGATTTGTGATGAGTAGACCTATCCAAATGAGCCTGCTTGCTGCTTGTATCCTTATATGTTGTTTCCTGCCGCTGATGCAGATGAAATTAGCCATACCGGATGCGACTTCTTTGCCGAAGGGCTATGAATCCCGCGCAGCATTCGAGGCGTACCAAACACATTTTGGCACGAAAAAAAGTTCAGATATCTATCTAGTCGCCAGAGGAAAATCAACTCAGTTGACCCAAAGTGATTGGAAGAACGCCTCTTTACTTGTACAAAAATTAGAGAGGGATCCGCTCGTTGAAAAGGTAGATTCGATTTATTCGAAATTGCGAATGCCCTATGATCAACTCTATTCGTTATCTCAACATCCAAACGCAAAAGCGGGCAATGAGCGCATCTTTCAGGCTTTTGTCCATAAGAATGAGATGCTCGTTCAGGTTCGATTAAACGGTGAACCCTCATCACAGGATGTGATGGATTGGGTGAGACGATGGGAAATAGAGGGGGAAGCAGGAGCGCTCCCCTTCCTTCTTGGTGGTGAGGCGAAGTATCAGCAGGAGATTTTCGATGATATTTTTGACAATTTAATCTATGTACTCTTGTTCATACTCATTTCTAACTATGTGGTCTTATTCATCGCTTTCCGTTCCATTCTCATCCCCTTAAAAACAATTCTCATGAACCTCCTGAGCTTAGGTGCGTCTTTCGGGATTCTAGCTTGGCTGTTTGAAGAGGGGCATTTCGGCTTAGAACCCAGTAAGATCGCCATTATGATTCCTGTGTTTATCTTTGGACTGGCGTTTGGAATCTCGATGGATTACGGCGTATTCTTAGTATCGCGCATTTATGAGGAGTACCAGCGGACGCAAGATAATCATCGTTCTGTGCTAGTCGGCTTAGGGTCCATAAGTAAGATTATCAACTCTGCGGCAGCGATCATGATTGCAGTCACGTTACCGTTTGCGTTTGGAGATGTTGTTGGCGTGAAACAACTTGGGTTGGGTATTGCAGCTGCCATTTTTATTGATGCGACGGTGATTAGGTTGGTGCTTGTTCCCGCATTAATGGTCATTCTGGGCAAGTGGAATTGGTGGGGACCTGGGGAGGGTAGGACGCGTACATAGTGGAGTTGGTCAGAGGGATGTTTCGTAAATCTTCTGTGCTCCCGGCAAATAGATGGATTTTCTACAGGTAAATCTTTAGATTTTCCAAGCAAATCTAGAATAGATGGAAAACCTACAGTTAAATTTAACCATTTTTCCTGATCTGAACAAATTGGCTAGATTTAACTACATGTTTTCCATTTAAATTGAATTATTGAGGAAATTTCTCGAAAATAGCTGTATGTTTTCCAGTTAAGTTGAGTGGAGCACAAGCTGGCTACAAAAACACCAAGCAACCCAACCCAACCCAACCCAACCTGCAAAAACCAGATGCCACCCGCAAAATCGGATGGTATCTGGTTTTTCTTGTGTGCAAATAGGTTGGCTTCATCTACGATTTCACAGCAATGACAACCGTACCTGGGACCAAATCCTAATCTTCAGCCTTCACGACGATCTGGCCGGCCGTGAATCCAGCTCTAACATAGGCAAGCAGCTCGCCATGCTTCCAGTCAGTGCGGAGCACCGCTATGCCATCTTTTGTTACTCGGATACGAGGGATCGTCTTTACTAGCTGTGGCTAGAAAAGCCATAGGTTCCGCGCTCTATAGGCTCTGACGGAAGTAATAGCTAGCTTTCTTAAAGCCGGCAAGATCCATGAATCCGGCTTGCGAAGCTCGGATAGGCCACCCTTTGGCCTCGCCCATATAATCGATTAAACTGCGCACATATCGCATCATTGTCTTTGACAGCAAGCCAGGCCTCCAGACTCGCACTATTTTCACTGCCAAAAGTAACCCGATTCGGATATTGCAGCCGCGCCTCCGGATCGGTAGAACGATAAATAGAGGAATTTCTTGGCAGTCACCGAATTGGTCAGGTAGGAAATTGTCGAATTTTGATGAAATGATCGTGTAAAGGAGATTTGCCATGCCTAACCTTGTGAAGTTGAGCCTTTCCCGTCGATTTGTTAGAATGATATTGTTTTTCGCATTGCTTGTCATGGTGGGGGCCATTGGAGTTTCATTTACTGATAAACAAGTGCAACAGTCTTACCAAGAACGCATCACGCTGCTCAAAGTGAAAGAAAAGGCTACGGCCTCCATTTATCTCCACTACAATCAAATCTTTTTACATGCAAGAGCTTTCTACGCATTCCGCCAGGAGTTTGAATATGAGGCTGTGATGAAGGAAAAGCCAGAGCTTGAGCAGGCAATGGAGACATTTGTGCAGCTTCCTTTAACAGATCAGGAGAAAGAGCTGCTTACAACATTAAAGTCATTTGAGAAGAACTATTTCGAGAATGTATTTCCCAAATATGTCAAGCTTGCGCACGACGTCGATCCCATGGCGTTAGTGAAGACTGGCTCAGCGACACCGAGCGGCAGTGTAGGGACAAGTATCTATGATTTGTTAGGCAAAATCAATGACATCTCTACGCAAACCTCCGATCAATCAGAAATCGAAGCCCAGAATTTGTTTAAAACCTTAGCCAATCTCAATTATGTATTCTTCGCCTATGTGTTTGGTATTCTGGTGTTCATTACTTTTATGACCTCGCATACAGCTAGAAACATTGGCAGACCGCTGCGCAAGTTAGCAGATAATGCTGAGAAAGTGACATTAGGCCAGTCTGTTGAGCTGGAGATGGATAAACGGAACGATGAGATTGGCCTGCTCAATCATTCTTTTCATACCATGCTGCAGAAGATCCAAATGAAGGAAGAAGAGCTCCTATCGCAGAATGAAGAGTTGATTGCCCAGCAAGAAGAGCTACAAATGCAGCAGGAAGAGCTTCAGGATATGTTACGCAAAATGGAAGAAAACGAAGAGCAGCTCATCAATGAAAGAGCCTTAACTAGAGACATTATGAATACGATCAAGGAAGGCGTTCAGTTTATCAATGTGGACGGCGTAATTGTATCGGCTAACTCAACGATGCATGACATATTCGGTATATCGGTGCAGCAGCCGATGTCGGATATAATGTTAAGTGAATTTTTCGTATCCGCCACCAATGCAATTGGGGATAGTTCCGACTTAAAGCAATTTATGATTAAACAGGTTAGTGAAAATGGCTTGGATCAGAGGACATACACCTATGAGATCGATTATCCGGTAAGACGGGTTATAGAAGCCTATGCGGAGCCTTTGTATAGAGAATCGGGTAGAATCGGAACGGTTTTTGTCCATCGCGATATGACGAAACAAGCCGAAGTGGACCAATTGAAGTCAGAGTTCGTAAGCACCGTGAGCCATGAGCTGCGTACGCCGCTTTCCAGTGTATTGGGCTTTGCTGAACGATTGTTGACCAAAGAGACGAGTCCAGAAAAGCAACAGAAATATTTGAAAACGATCCATCAGGAAACCGTTCGACTGACCTCATTAATTAATGATTTCCTGGATGTCCAACGAATGGAATCGGGCAAGTCGACACATCAGAAAAATCCTGTTGATCTCTTTGACGTGATAAATGGTGTTTTCACTTTGCAGCAAGGCAGCTCCACGAAGCATGACTTCAACATTCACATGCCTAGTATGCCATATGTTATTTCTGGAGATCAGGATAATCTGACGCAGCTTTTTATGAACCTCGTCAGTAATGCAGTCAAGTATTCACCTGAAGGTGGGCGGATTACAGCGAAGCTTTACCATAACGGTTCGCATGCCGTTGTTGATATTACCGATGATGGACTGGGTATTCCTGAAGAAGCCATTCCGAAGCTGTTTACGAAGTTTTATCGCATTGATAACTCGGATCGGAGAGCCATTGGTGGAACCGGGTTAGGCCTTGCGATTGTGAAAGGCATTGTCGAAGCACATGGAGGCGAAATTACCGTTATCTCTAAGCTAGGCGAAGGGAGTACGTTCCGCGTTAGCCTTCCCTTGATCTCCAGGCCTGAGCTCATTATCGAGGCCGATCGGCTATCAGCGGCAGCAAATGAATTCACAGGCAAAACCGTCGTGCTCATCGAGGATGACGCCAGCCTGACGGAACTGCTCACCGAGGAGCTCACTGAGAAAGGCTTCCGTGTCATCAATTACACGACGGGCGAACAAGCGCTTAAAGATATGCCGGTCAAGAGGCCAGATGCGGTTATCGTTGACATCATGCTAAATAATAGTATCGACGGATGGGAGATTATCAATCTCATCAAGGAAGATCCGACCTTACATGACATGCCTATCTTCATTTCCTCCGCATTGGATGAAATTGAGAAGGGGAAGGAAATCGGGGCAAACATGTATTTCGTCAAACCATATCCACCTAGCCAATTGTCGGGTATGTTGCTCGAGATACTCGGTTTGAAGCGGGTGTAAGCGACGGGCGATTCCAGCAAAAGAGTAAGCATGCGTAGTCCAAGATTTTTTGGATTGTGCATGCTTTTTTGTGTGCACATCCAGCGCGGATAACACGGGTACCTTGGTCGGTAATTTCATACTTCTGCGTTTGTGCTTGCGATTAACTAGAAAAAGTACATCTAAATTTGCCGAAAATGACTCGGGAATTGAAATAAATGGATTTCATGTAGCTAATTCCAGAAGAAAGTAGCGTTACAGCTGTTTCTTTAGGAAATAACTGTACATTTTCCATCAAAACTGAATTTTCAAGGATTAATCACCAAATTAGCTGAAGTATTTCCAGTTAACCTTATTTCCAAGCAGAGGTGCCTCGTCAACATCCAGTTACATAAAAAAGCCCTTAAATAAAGGGCTTGCTGGTATAACCTTTTTAAATTAAGAGTTATCAAGTGATTTCTGCAGTGATTTAATTGCTTGATCATGTTTGTTCACTACATGTAAAGCAGTATCTGCAAGTTGTTTAATAGCTTCTTCATGCCGATTAACTAATTTTCTTGAATGTTCACCAATAGTAAAAAAGCTATTTCCTAGTACTCCTAAATCAGAAGTATTATAAGGATTGTTTGTATTGTGTTTTTTAATATTACCTACAATTTCTAAGAGCGATTTCTTGTCAGGAGCCTTCATTTCTGTAAGTTCTATTTTCCTAGTCAGCTCTTCAATTTCTTTATTTTTAGTATCAATTATTTCTTCATAGTTACCCATCATCGAGAACCAATCTCTTTTGAGAATGTTTATGAATGAAGCCATTTCATCTGCGCTGCCAGCAATACGATTCAGAAGTAGGATATTATCTTCCAATATTTTGGGGACTTTTGTATGAGGGTAACGAAGTAAATGATCAATTTCACCATAACCTTCTTCAAAAATGGTTCTTACCTGAATTTCAGCCAGAACAATACTCTCTTTAGTAAGATTTAATTCAACTAAATAATGAACTGAACGATATCCCGAAATTCTGGACTCTATTTTTGCTCCTATAATTATCAATTGAAAATTGAAAATTGGGGTCATTTTTTAATATTTGGCGGTCAGGTGTCTTTCTAATAAGTTTAGCTACTAAATGCTCTGGATCTTTAACACGAGATCGCACCGTATGGATATTTCCATTTGTCCTTAAAATTTTAGAAATGTATTCGGCATGTATTGAATATGCAGCAGATTTTCCGTTAAAATCATTAAAAATTTCGATGAGTGTATCCCAGTTAATATTATGATCTGTTAGATCTTTTTCTTCAAAGTTGTAGTTATGTAAGAAGGCGGCCTTGTCCAACATTCGATTTCACGTCCAATCGTATTTACTTATATAGCTTATTGTAGCAAATGAAAAAAGAAAAAGCCTCTACTATTGAGGGGCTTGTGAGATTTTTGTGAGTATGAAATGATAGAATCACTCGTATCGGACACAATCGCAGAAAGGGGACCCATAGTGAGGAGTTTTCGTCAAATCATAGGAATCAGTTTGGTGTTCTCATTTTCTATTTTATTATTTATAGGCATTTATTCGCAGATGATCCCTAGTCAAAACAAGCAGACCGCCAAACAAGGTGTTTTGGATTTATCTAAGGAGGATTTACACAAGCTCGGCGTTGTTTCCTTAAATGGGGAGTGGGAATTTTATGAAGGGCAGCTGTTAACGCCTAGTGATTTTCAATCAGGCACGCGCAGAGATGTCTCTTATATAGACGTGCCAGGTATATGGAATGGAAAGACGATAGGAGGCGGTATAAGCAACAAAGGATACGGAACATACCGTCTCTTAGTTCGGGTGAGTACTACTGACGACATATATGGCATGAAGCTGCGCAGCATCCGGATGTCCCATCAGCTTTATGTCGATGGCAAATTGGAGGGGGGAAGCGGACTACCAGCTACGAATAAAGAAACGAACATGCCGGGAAATACACCCTACAGCACATTTTTTCATGTGAATTCCCAGGAATTTGAAATTTTATTGCAAGTGGCGAATTACGAATATATGTCTGGAGGGATTGTAAATGCCATTCAGTTTGGCTTGCATGCAGACATTTCTAAACTGAATAGCTTATTAATCGGTGGTGATTTATCCCTTATTTTGGTGCTTGTCATGTTCGGAGCTTATCATCTCAGTCTCTATTTCCTACGTAGTCGAGAGAAAACGTATTTACTGAGCGGGTTATATCTCTTCTCCACGGCAGGCGTTCAGTTTTTGTACGGTGAGAAGCTGTTTCAACGATTGATACCTCAGGTTCCTTTTGACATCACGTATAAAATGCTTGATAGTTTTGAGTTTGTTAGTTCGATTCTCTGTTTATTGTTTTTTTGTTCCATTCACCAGAAGTTGATTTCACGCAACAAGATCAGGCTGTTAATTGCTCCAATCGTTCTGATCGTAGTCGTTATCATTATCTTCCCTTACGCTCTCTATAATGAAGTGAGAAGTTTATTCTTTCTATACATTGGGTTCGTCCCCCTACTGCTTCTCGGTAGGATGATTTATCTGTTCTTCAATAGTAAGAGAGGTACCTATGAACGGAAAGAACTTGGCTTGTTTATCGTAGCTATCGTCTCTTTAATGGTCTCGTTAATAGATGGTGTTTTATATTCGGAAAGTGCGATATCCTCGGATTTATGGCATAAAGTTGGGGTTATTGGTTTCATTACGTTAATGAACCTGCTGTTAGCGGTAAGGTTAACCGATGCGTACGAGAATACAGAGCTTTTGACGCATCAACTTACAGTCTCCAATCAATTGAAGGATGAGTTTCTTATGCACACCTCACATGAGATAAAGACGCCGCTGCACGGAATCATGAACATTACCTCATCTTTACTGGATGATGATGAGCACAATTTGTCCGCTAGGCAGAAGCAAAATCTATGGTTGGTCAAGGATACATCCGTAAAATTATCGATGCTCATGCAGGATCTTATTGATGTGACGCGGTTGAAGCATGGCGAGCTGCGGCTGCTTATGACAGTTGTAGATGTGCGGGCTGTGACCCAAATCGTATTTGATGTTTTGCAGTTCGAGCTTGCAGGTAAAGCGGTACGCTTGGATAACCAAGTGCCTTCGGATATGTGGGTCCAAGCGGACGAGAATCGGTTACGGCAAATCATGTACAATTTAGTGCACAATGCAATGAAGCATACCGAACAAGGTAAGATCCGTGTAAGTGCAAACATAGTGGAAGAGGATATTCACATTGCCGTTGAGGATACAGGGACAGGTATTTCACCTGATAAATACGCCAAAGTATTCGAGTATTTCGAACAACAGGAGCATGTTTTACCAGAGGACGGCTACACAGGCATGGGGGTTGGCTTGTATATTAGTCGCAAACTCGTAGAGCGAATGGGTGGGGACATTCGGATTGACTGGACAGAGGTTGGACAGGGTACGCGAATGGCTTTTAAACTACCGATGGCCATGAATTACGTGCATGTGAGCCAAAAACGATCGACGGTTGATAGCTATCAGCAAAGACTTGGAAATGACCATGAATCTTTGGATAGTCTAGAGGAGCACGCTCATACGATTCTCGTCGTGGATGATGAGGCTTCCAATATGTATACACTGCTCAATATTCTCAAAAGACATAGCTATAATGTGCTTACAGCCTTTTCGGCCAAAGAAGCGATGAGTAAAATGAGTGAACACCCGCAAATTGATCTGATAATCCTTGATGTGATGATGCCAGGTGTTTCTGGGATTGAGCTATGCCGAGTGTTGCGCACCCAGCATTCCATTCTCGATTTGCCTATTTTATTCGCAACTGCCAAGGACACTTCACAAGATATCGCACTTGGATTCAGTGTGGGAGCGAATGATTACGTCACGAAACCGTTCGAAGCCGAGACGCTGCTCGCGAGAATTCAAACCTTGATTGCGATGAAAACCTCGATCCAGGAAGCGATTCGTAATGAGCTTGCCTTCCATCAAGCACAGATTAAGCCTCACTTTCTTTATAATGCGCTTAGCAGTGTTATTTCATTTTGCTATACGGATGGCGAGAAAGCTGCTTATTTATTGTCGAAGCTCAGCCAATTCCTGCGCTATATTCTGGATATGGACCGAAATGACTTATTCGTCAATCTACATCGGGAGTTAGATTTGATTGATGCCTATGTAGAGATTGAGAAGGCGCGCTATGGAGATCGATTTGAATTTATTTGTTATGTGGATGATAGTCTGAAACATTTCTCTATTCCCTCGCTTTGCATCCAACCTTTTGTGGAGAATGCGATTCGACACGGCTTGTTCGAAAAAGATGAGTACGGAACCGTCACATTAACGATCCAAGAAGGAGACGACTATTTACATGTAACGGTGCAGGATAATGGGATCGGGATCCCAGATGATTTGCTCTATAAGATGGCGAGCGGAGAACGTGGAAGTGGAGGCATTGCGATTGCGAATATTCGTAAAAGGGTAGATACGATCCCAGGAGCTTCACTGTCGATCAGCTCAGAAATGGGGCGAGGAACGAAGGTTACCATGTATCTGCCTTTAACCAGAAACGATAAGGATGTCTTCGTAGAAAGGTGGGATGAACTTGATTAGGGTGGTTATCGTTGAAGATGAAAAACCGATTCTCGAATTAATGAAGGTTCTGATCGGAAGGAACCCGCATTATAGCATCGTTGGGGCTTTTAATAATCCGCAGGAAGCGTTAATTTCCATGCCGGAACTGAAGCCTGATCTGGCTTTTCTGGATGTAGAGATGCCGAAAATGAATGGGCTTGAACTTGCTCAGCGAATAAATGACATCATGGAGCAGACCAAAATTATCTTTACGACAGCCTACAAGGAGTATGCGTTAGATGCCTTCAAGGTCTACGCTTTTGACTATATCCTAAAGCCAGTTACACCTGCTGCCATTGAACGCATTACGAGTCGCCTCTTGAAGCTAGAACAAGTGACTGAGCCCACTGTAATCAAAACGCGACAATCTGTGATCCGTTGTTTCGGAAGTTTGGAGGTACGCAATCCAGAAGGTGCACTTGTCCGTTGGCCAACGAAAAAGACGGAGGAGCTGTTCGCCTATTTCCTTTGCAACCCAGGACAGGACATTAATAAATGGTATTTGGCCGATATGTTATGGCCGGATATGCTGGAAGACCGCGCTTCGCATAATTTACATAATACAATTTATCGCTTGAAAAAGCTGTTGAAAGAACAGGAAATCGGTATGGATATTCTCAAAACGAATGATGGCTATATGTTAGTTACGTTAGGGAGTATGTATGATCTATTGGAGTTCCAGTTAAGTGAGATAACTTCCTTAGAAGGGATTCAAGAGATCACGCGAGCAGAAAGGGTATGTTCCCTTTATCGAGGCTCGTTGTTAGATCGCAAGGATTATCTGTGGAAAACCCAATTGGAGGAGAATTATAGGAAGCGATATACATCACTTGTATGTCTAATGGCTCAACGCGACATGCGTGAAGAAGCCTGGAGCAAAGCGGAGTTGAAGATAGACACGTATTTGACGTTGTATCCTCTGAATGAAGAGATGCATCAAATGCTGATGGTTGTTTATGCGAAAAGTGGGAAAAAGGAACGAATAGCTAAGCACTATACCAATTTTAAAGCATTGTATTTGAGAGAACTCGGCATAGAGCCTCCTGAGGAAATGAGTGCCAGCGTAGCGGCATATTTAAATTAAAAGCATAAACAAGACGGAATGCGTTCAATCGCTTTCCGTCTTTTTGTGTATATTCGACACGATCTTCCTTTTTGTGAGAAATTTGAGAGAGCGGCTCTATATACTTGGCAGGCAGGTATATAGTGCTATTCATTTTCATGACAGCCGGCGACCAGAAATCAACGAGATTTTCATACATGGGGTGAGGGTATTGTTAACACACAAGAGCAAATATCAACGGCAGAGACAGAATTCTGATATCCGCACAGATCGTGAATGGCATGTCAGGTGACCCAATTTTAGAAAAATATGGGAACGTAGTAGGATGAATAGATAGGGATATTTGGAATAAATCGTTGGAAGGGAGTCTGTCCCATGAGAAGAATCATGATTGTCGATGATGCCGCTTTTATGAGAGCACTGTTAAAAGATTACTTAATCACCCTCGGTCACGAGATTGTGGCAGAAGGCAGCAATGGGCAAGAAGCGATACAATTGTATAAGCGATATAAACCGGAATTAGTGACGATGGATATTACGATGCCTGAGATGGATGGGATTTCAGCTTTGAAAGAAATTATGAAGTTCGATCCTCGGGCAAGTGTCATCATGTGTTCGGCCATGGGGCAGCAGCAAATGGTGCTGGATGCCATACGAGCTGGTGCCAAAGACTTTCTGGTGAAGCCTTTTAGCAATGAAAGAATAGTTGAGGCTGTGGATCGTGTGCTTCTATCAAGAAAAGGCTAGATAACTGAATTAACTTAACAAAAAGACGTTCACTTACAAAGTGAGCGTCTTTTTGTTAATGTTCCCAGCGCCTTTACAATTTATTTACATGAGCATTACATGGAATTGACCCTTGCAACTTGGCATCAAGTTACACTGTGTACAAGTAACAAAGGGAATGTAGATTGAGGTTGATTCAAGCTCAACTCATCCAATATTTTCGCTCAGGAGGTTGTTGGTTGCTATGAAAGTTGAATTCCATTGTCACACCAAACTATCAGACGGTTCATATAAATTTGATGAGATCTTAGACTTGGCGATCCAAGAGGATGTTACTCATTTGGCAATAACGAATCATGATACGACGAGCGAATTACCTCAAATGATAAATAGAGGACTTGAACGGGGGATAGAGATCATCCCAGCGATTGAAATTTCGGGCTATGATTTTGATCGAAAGCGCAGAGTTCATATTCTTGGTTATTATATCGAGCCTGGGAACACGCAGTTAGAAATGTTCTGCAGTCCGTTACTAAAGAGACGTCACCTTGGCTGCCTCGAAGCGATAGATCGGCTGATTCAGGCTGGGTACACGATTACCCTGGATGAGGTGATGAAATATGCGGAAGGTGGAACGGGTATTTATAAGCAGCATATTATGCATGCTTTGATTGATCAAGGGTACACAACTACGATCTATGGTGATTTATATAAAAAGCTGTTTTCTCGCGGGCAGAACGGCGAACAGCCTGGTATTGCCTATATTCCAACGGAGTATGTCGATGCGTGTGATGCGATTCGTATGATTTTGCAAGCGGGTGGTGTTCCTGTGCTTGCGCATCCTGGCCAGTATGGGAATTTCGAAGCTCTTCCAGAACTGGTGGAGGCAGGGTTACAAGGCATCGAGGTATGGCATCCTCTTCATAATCAAGCACATGAACAATTGGCCATTGAGCACGCGCTCCACTACGGACTGATCCAAACCGGCGGATCCGATTTCCATGGCTTTTATGGGGAAAAAGAAGTTCTTCTCGGTAGTAAAAGTCCAGGCATAGCCGTAGTAAAAGAGCTCTGGGAACGCAAACTGGCATTAGTAGAGAAGACAAGTGTCGTGGAAAGGAACTGATTATTTGTGAAACACATCCATCAAACACAACCCAGCCTTCCGTTATCCTCAGAGCCAGCCATCTCCTCAAGTAGTCACCTTATACATAGTGACATTGGGGCTTGGGCATCTGTCGGACCTTACAATAAAATCCTTGAATCACAGCTTGGTGATTACACCTACACCATGGATGACGTGACAATTAATTATGCGGAAGTGGGCAAATTCACTTCGATTGCTTCCCATGTCTGTATTAATCCCGTTGATCACCCCATGGATCGCGTTACGCAGCATCATATGACATACCGGCGAGCTGCCTATGGATTTGCTGATGGGGATGATCAGGAAATATTTGACTGGCGTAGAGGCAGCCGAGTTACTATCGGTCATGATGTTTGGATCGGACATGGTGCGATCGTGATGAAGGGTGTCCATATCGGAACAGGCGCTGTCGTCGGATCCGGAGCTATTGTTACAAAAGATATCGAGCCCTATACCGTTGTTGTAGGAGTGCCAGCTAAACCGTTGAAACGTAGATTTCCACAAGAGGTTGTCGATCAGTTGCTGAAAATTGCTTGGTGGGACTGGCCTCGTGAAATATTAGAGGAAAGGTTCAATGAACTGAACGATCTATCCGCTTTTATTAGAAAATATGGATGATGAATGGAGGGAATTGCCTTGTCTGAAGAGATGGATATTATGGATCATCTTATCGTATCGATCCAATCTGGCAGATATGAGCCGCATGATAAATTGCCTTCTGAGAACGAGCTTGCTGATGCTTACAAAGTGCCCCGAATTACCGCTCGGAAAGCCTACGAACGGTTGCAAGAGCTTGGTTACATCTACTCCAAGCAAGGGAAAGGCAGCTTTGTGCAAGACAGAAACCTGCGTATCCCTTTGGTTCTAAAAACGAATAAGAGCTTTAGCCAGAAAATGACCGAGCTTGGCTATGAATATAAGTCAACTAATATATTCTGCGAGTCGATTGAATTCAACAATAAAATTTATGAGTCACTGGGCGTTAGTGAAAATGAACGTGTATTTAGAATCGGCCGTCTGCGAATCATTGACGGCAGACCCATTGCACTTCATATCTCATTCGTTGCAGAAACTTCATTTCCGTATATTGAACAAGAAGGTAAGGAGATTACCTCCATGTTCTACTACTATCAAAGCAAAGGTTATCAACACTTAAAATCGTCGGAGACTACCTTGCGATTGGCGCATCCATCGAAATATGAGCGTGAGCTTCTATCCTGTTCCTCACTCATTCCATTGTTGGTCCTAGAATCCGAATGTATCGATGAAAAAACGGGTCAAACTTTGGAATACAGCAAAACGATGTACCGTGGAGATGTTTTTACCTATGTGATTTAGCCCTGATCTTTACACAAACTTAACTGCCGCTAACCTGGCAACAAGATAGAGTAGGTTTTGAGAAATAAACAAGTTAACAGGAAGGGGCTTTCAAATGAATCGAAAGCAACGGACAGAAATTTTGATCCATGGTTCAGCCCAACTTACATCGGCTATGGCGAATGACATTAAAAGCAAATATCATATCGCTGTTATTGAGGAGCCTAATCATGGTCTTGTGATGGTTCAGGTAAGAGAAACTGCACAGAAGAGCTTGTTTTACCTAGGAGAGGTGCTTGTAACGGAGTGCAAGGTTCGGATCGAAGGAGCCTTAGGAATGGGCATCATCAAAGGAGACGAACCAGATAAAGCCTACGAATTGGCTGTTATCGACGCGGCGTATGCAGCCAATTTGGAAGAAACGGCGTCTTGGTTAGTTGAATTGCAAAGGGAAAGTCTGCTTATTGCGTCATCACGCGAAGCGAAGCAAAGAAAGCTACTGCAAACCAAAGTGGACTTTGAAACGATGGATGAAGATTGAAAGGAGAGAATGAAACATGCTAGATAAAGTTCACGACATCCAGACAGCTTATCGTCATGTCATTGATGTCATGTCGAGGCCAGGAACGATTGCTGATCTCTCTGAAGAAGCGGGGAAGCTTAATCAGACGCTAGAGTGCTTAGCGGCAACTTCGATTCTAGCGCATATGCTGCTCGATACGGAGGTCACGTTCAAGGTAGTATCTGAACGTGAAAGCAAGATGGCTCATTTACTGAGTCAACTAACCTATGCCAAGGAAGCTGAGTTGGAGAAGGCGGACTTCATCTTTATCCTGCTTGATGCAGCTCCTGGGAGTTTGCTGCAAGCCCTTGAAGCGGCCAAAATCGGTGATCTGCAGGATCCCCACCGCTCCGCGACCATCATCATTGAAACAACTAGTTTATTGGCTCAAGAAATCAAGGTGCGGATGACCGGGCCTGGCATTCAGGCGGAAACGAAAATAGAGATCGCCATGAACGAAGATTGGTTGGATATCCGGACACAGCGAAATAGCGAGTATCCGTTAGGAATAGATTTGATTTTTGTGGATGATTCCCACCACATTTGGGCTTTACCTAGAACCACTCAGATTGTGAAGGAGGAGTTCTAATTATGGGTTATGTAGCGGTTAAAGGCGGTACACGTGCAATAGAAGAATCTCTGAAACGCATGCAGTTCGAACGTTTACGACTAGGGAAAGTACTGAGTGTCGATGCCATCGAAGCAGGAATGAGAGGGCTTATTGATCAAGTGATGTCGGAGAGCAGCATGTATAGTGAGCAGCTTGCGGCGCTTGCCATCAAACAGGCGGAAGGTAATCCGGAAGAAGCTGTCTTTCTACTAAGGGCATATCGTTCTACGCTCCCAAGAAAGCATTACTCCAGAACAGTGGCACCGGAGGAAATGCGCGTTGATCGAAGAATATCAGCTTCGTTTAAAGATATCCCTGGCGGGCAAATTTTAGGCGCATCTGCCGATTATTCACATCGTCTCCTAGACTTTGATTTAATGGATGAAACGGAAGATCAAGTAGCTGAATGGTTGGAATCCTATCAGCTTATAGATAGGAATGAGAAGGAAGATCTGGACGGACGACTACCCAAAGTATTGGATTATTTGAGAAAAGAAGGTCTCATTGCTGATTGTCCAATCGATAACACGGAACCAGACGATGTAACCCGCACGAGCCTGACGTTCCCGGCTTCACGAAGTGAGAAACTTCAGATATTGACCAGAGGTCAGACAGGCGCCGTCACTTCCTTAGCGTATGCGGTTATCCGCGGCTACGGAATGGTTCATCCAACCGTTGGTGAATTGCGTGTTGGCGATATTCCGGTGTATATAGATACCCCGCTGGACTCTTCTCACGAAGAGGAAGAATCCTATTATATCGGCGACATTAAGGTGACAGAAGTGGAGATGCTGGTTCCAGTTACCGTGGAGAAAGAGAATGGCAGGAAGGAACTTCAACTAGAGTTCGGTTACGGTCTCTGTTATGGACAGAATGAAACGAAAGCTATTGCTATGAGCATTTTAGATAAAAGTCTTGAAAAGGGCGACAAGCTGATTCCGACGCAAAATGAGGAATTTGTCCTCTTCCATATTGATTCCGTAGAATCAACTGGTTTTATTTCTCACTTAAAGATGCCACATTATGTAACATTTCAAGCTAAGCTCAATGATGTTCGCAAGACGAGAAAACGCTCAGCTGATCCAAACCAGGAGGGGTAAAGCACATGCGAATTCAATACAACTTTGCATTTTTGGACGAAGGATCGAAGAGAGAAATCCGGCGTGCCACACTGAAGGCAATTGCAATTCCAGGTTACCAGGTTCCCTTTGCATCACGAGAGCTGCCGATTGGGCGCGGATGGGGAACAGGGGGCTTACAACTGACTTTGTCATTGATCGGGAAAAACGATGTGCTTAAAGTCATTGACCAAGGCACCGATGAATCGGTTAATGCGGTAAGTATTAAGAAACTGATTCATAAGACGACAGGGGTTACTGCGGTTGAAGCTACTTCGGAAGCCACCCTTATTCAATCCCGCCACCGGATTCCGGAAATTCCGCTTACCTCGGAGCAAATTTTCGTTCTACAAGTTCCTATGCCTGAACCATTGCGCATGTACGAATCCAGTGAACGTGAAACAAAGCGGTTGCATGGGGAAAAAGACTACAGTGGCGCATGGTTGATGTTATTCGAACAAATAATGAAGTACCGCAATGTGTCTACGGGGGCTGATCATCCTGTCATGGTGCATGATCGCTATGTGATGGCGCCAAGCCCGATACCCAAGTTCGATAATCATAAGTTGAATTACTCGGAAGCGTTAATTTTATTGGGAGCCGGTCGTGAAAAGAAAATTTATGCCGTTCCGCCCTACACACAAGTCGTTTCATTGGCATTCGACGATGTTCCGTTCGAGCCAGAATCGTTCTCCGATGTGTCTTGCAAGCTATGTGGAGCAACGGAAGTTTTCATGGATGAGTTATATAACGAAGAAGAAGATATTACGTTCTATCAATGCAATGATTCGAGCTATTGCTTGGATCGGTTGAACCAAAAGATTTTCTAAAGAGGAAGAGGAGGCGCTTAGATGAGCCCAATCGCACCCCCTATTATGCGTGTGAGCCATTTGGATAAACGATTCGGTACTGGCTGTGAACAGTGCAACAATCAGGAGCAAAGAAAGTTGGAAAATAACTACTGCAGGTCTTGCGGAACCGTCTATGCTTGTCAGGACATTTCGTTCGATCTATATCCCGGTGAGGTGCTGGGTATCGTTGGTGAGAGCGGAAGCGGGAAGTCGACACTCATGCGATGTCTTTATTTCGACCAAGAAGTCAGCGGCGGTGAGGCTTATCTGCAACCGTATCAACAAGGCGAGAGAAACCTATTTCAAGAATCATCTCAGCAAAAAAAGTATATCCGTAATCATCTTATGGGTAAGGTGTATCAAAATCCGGTTCTAGGCTTACGAATGGAATTCTCCTCGATCGGCAATATTGCCGAGAAAATGATCGCTGCCGGACATCGACAGGTATCAGCAATGGAAGCACGGGGAAGCGAACTCCTGGAAAAGGTTCATATTCCCGTATACAGGAAGATGGAAGCACCGAAGAACTTCTCGGGTGGCATGCAGCAGCGTGTTCAAATTGCCAAAGCCCTTTCCAATAATCCTCCGATCCTACTTTTGGATGAAGTAACGACTGGACTTGATTTATCTGTGCAAGCGAATGTGTTGGACCTTATTAAACACCTACAACGCGAATTGCAAATTAGTATGCTGCTTGTATCTCATGATCTTGGTGTCATCCGAATGTTGGCGGACCGAACCATGGTTATGTTGGATGGGCATGTCGTTGAACAGGGATTGACGGATCAGATCCTTGAGGATCCACAACATGCTTATACGCAGCAATTAGTGCACTCACTACTATAGAGAATCAAATTGTAAAAGGAGGATTTGAAATGTATCTGATAACGAACGGCATCTTGATTACGGAACATGCAATGTTAGAAGGTTATGATCTACTGGTGGTGGAGGATCGTATCGCACGTATAGCTCCTACAGGCGAGATCCATATGGAAGATGGCGTGGAAGTAATTGATGCATATGGGGCCTATGTGGGACCAGGCATGATCGACATTCACTCGGATTACATTGAGCACATGACGGCGCCAAGGCCGACTTCCCTGTTTAACTTCAAGTTAAGCATACGCGAAACAGAAAAGGAACTCATCTCACATGGGATAACAACGATGTATCACTCCTTGTCAATCTTCAAGTCTGCGGATTATAAGTATCGTCCAATTCGCGAACCTGAAAATGTGCGCAAACTGATTGACTTGATTGAAGAGACGCACAATAGCAAGCATCTCATCCGCCATCGTTTCCATGCCAGATTTGAAATTGATAATGTAGATCAAATCGATAATTTAAAAAATTACATCCAAGAGGAGAAAGTACATCTCGTTTCTTTCATGGATCACACGCCAGGTCAAGGGCAGTATAGAGATCTTGAAGTGTATATCAAAAATGTGCGCGGCTACGATCATGTGAGTGATGAAAATATCGCGGTTCTACTCGCAAGTCATCAGACGAAGGAAAAGATGACAGAAGACGCGATTCGCGAGATCGCTGGAATGGCACAAGCAAGGAACATTGCGATTGCTTCGCATGACGACGATTCACTGGAAAAGCTGGATATCGTTCAAAGTTTTGGTACGACAATAAGTGAATTTCCGATCACGTTAGATATCGCTCGCAGAGCCAAGGAAAAAGGACTTCATACGGTTGCCGGTGCTCCTAACGTCATTCTAAGAGGCTCACACAGTGGTAATTTGTGTGCAACCGAAGCGATACAAGATGGCTGCATTGACATTTTGTGCAGTGACTACTATCCAGCATCCATGCTTCATGCGGTATTCCAACTGGCAGGCCCTCAGCGGCAAGACCTAGTGGAGAAGTTCAAATTGGTCACTCTGCACCCTGCTCAGGCTGTGAACATTGATGCAGATTACGGCTCCCTTCAGGAAGGTAAGAAAGCCGATCTGCTCTTCATAGAGCTTTTAGATATGGACGACTTCCCCGTTGTAACGACCGTTTTCGTTGACGGTAAATTAATACAAAAAACGAATTATAGGGATTAACAGGAGGTGAAAAGGGTATGGAAAACCTGCTGTCAATTGAACATTTGACCAAATCGTTTACATTGCACAACCTCAATAAGCATATTCCAGCGGTGGAAGATGTTAATTTGTTTCTGAAGGAAGGCGAGTTCATCGGTATTACCGGTAAAAGCGGTAGTGGTAAATCCACAGTCCTTAAATGTATTTATCGAACGTATTTGCCTAATGCTGGACACCTTTGGTATAACTCGGAGAGGTATGGCACCATCGATTTGGCTGCAGCGAGTGAGCGGAGCATCATTGAGCTTCGAAAGCATGAAATCGGGTATGTATCTCAGTTTCTGAATGTGATGCCTCGAACAACGGCAAGGGAGCTTGTACAGAATGCCATAGTGGAAATGGGACACCCAAGGGACTACGCCGAGGTGGAGACAATTAAGATCCTAGAGCACTTTGAGTTGGACCACAGTCTATGGGACAGCTACCCGGCAACCTTCTCTGGTGGGGAAAAGCTGCGGTTAAATATTGCTAGAGCGATGGTCAAGCGCCCGCGATTGTTGCTTCTCGATGAACCAACGGCTAGTCTCGATAACAGCTCGAAACTGAAGGTCAAGCTTCTAATCGAACAGTTGATGAAGCAAGGCACAACCATGCTGGGTATCTTTCATGACCTTGAATTTATGGAGAATTTGTGTGATCGGGAGTATCAAATAAGGAACGGTACATGTGCAGTAGCAGAGAAAACGAAATAACTTACAACATCTTAAAATTAGCGGAACATTCTGAAAATAAATGAGCACTATACTGGGCTTGTACGTAAAATACGATTGAGATGATCAGGAGGAGTTCATAAGTGAAAAAGATGATGTCGCTCATTATTTCAATATCTCTGGTTGCGGTTGTAGCTGGTTGTGGTTCCAAATCGGGAGAAACAGAAAAAGCTTCCGCGGTTGTAAAGACGAAAGACACCATCACGATGGTGTGGTATCCGAATGAGTCTGGTGCAGATTTGAAAAATGCACGGGATGAATTAGGGAAAGTGATTGAAACAGCGACAGGAAAGAAAGTTGAGCATAAAACAACTACGGACTACATCATTGCGATCGAGGCGATTGCTAACGGAAGTGCGGATGTTGCTTTTATGGGTCCACAAGGCTATGTGGAAGCCAATGCTAAAAACAAAAAAGTTCAACCACTTGTTGTTTCTAGCGGGGAGTCAGGAACACTGGATGATGCTGTTTACTTCAGTTGGATAAATGTACGTAAAGGTGAGGAAGCTCCCTATAAAAATAGCAATGGCTTTGGTATCGATCCGATAGCTGGCAAGAAATTCTCATTCGTTTCCAATTCCTCAACATCTGGCTTTAAAGTACCATCAGCTGGAATTATCAGTTATTTCAGCAAACAAGACAAATTCAAGAGTCTAACACCAGACGATTTGCTTCAAGGCGGTAAGGATAAGTTTTTCACTGAAGTGATGTACGGAGGCTCGCATCAAGGGTCTGCTGTGAATCTACTTACGGGCAAAGCAGATGTAGCAGCCTTCTGCGATACTTGTGTGGCTAATTATGTTGAGCTTGAATCTGGAACAGCTAATAAGCCAGGCGCTGTGTACAAAGTGAAACAGGGAGCAGCGGAACCTTTTAACACGCTAATTGGCAAAGAGTTTACGATTATCTCTTCTACACCGGTGCTTAACTCACCATTTGCTATCAATACGGGGACAATTAGTGTTGAGGATCAGAAGAAACTTCGAGATGTCTTTACTTCAGATGCAGTAACCAAGAATCCAATGGTGTTCCTGCCGAAAGATTCAAAGGATTCTGGCTTATTCAAGCAAAAGTCAGGTAAAGAAAAATTTCTACCTGTTGAAGATGCGTGGTTCAATCCAGTGAGAGAACTATCTAAGTGAGAAAGATGATTTCGCCGGCTTATATAACTTATTGAGGGAGCGCCCATGACAAAGTTATTGGAATTCAAGCAGGTGTCCAAACAATATGGGATAGGTACAAGCGCGTTATCAAATGTTAATTTTACAGTTAGAGAGGGAGAGTTCGTTTCGATTATCGGACCCTCCGGTGCAGGTAAGTCGACACTGCTTCGCTGCATGAACCGTATGATTGACGCCAGCAACGGTAAGATCATTTTTGACGGGGACAATATCATGGATTTTAACAATAGGGAATTAAAACGGCTGCGTACACGGATGGGCATGGTATTTCAACATTACAATTTAGTAAACAGATTAACTGTGATTGAGAATGTTCTTCATGGAAGACTTGGGTACAAGTCAACGTTGGAGGGAGTTCTCGGGCTGTATACGAAGGAAGAAAAGCACCATGCGTACGCTGTTTTAAAAATTCTTGGCATTGAAGATCAAGCTTATAAGCGATGTGACCAGCTAAGCGGCGGGCAAAGACAACGTGTTGGTATAGCGCGTGCGCTAGTACAGGATCCCAAATTAATGCTCTGTGATGAACCGATAGCATCCCTTGACCCGAATGCCTCCAGAGTTATCATGGATCATTTGCGCAACATTTCATCCACGATGGGAATTACCATTATTGTTAACCTTCATCAAGTGGAAGTAGCGCTTAAGTATTCAGACCGGATTATTGGTGTGAACAAGGGGGAGATCGTCTACGACGGACCTCCTTCAAGCATTAAGCACCAGCAGTTATCCATGATCTACGGTGCAGAGCTTGAGGAACATGCCGATAAGATGGAGAGCAGCTATGCAGGATAATTTCTTTCTTCGCAAACGGATGAATACGATGCTCTTCTGTGCCATTATGCTGGTCATTACGGTGATTGCCATAATCATTACGGAGTATAATGTCATTAAAGGCTTTACCTCGATACCGAAAGCAGCGGAATGGGCCTTTAACAATTTTTATCCCAATGAGAAAGCATTAAAAAAGCTTCCCGATATTGCAACAAGTCTGGTTGAAACGTTGCTCGTTTCCATAGCTGCAACTACGGTTGCCGCAATCTTCGCATTGTTATTCGCCATAGCTGGTTCCCATACAACGGGTGTCGGCGGAGTTTTCAGCTGGATCAGTCGATCCATAGCTACCTTATTTCGCAACATTGATGTTGCCGCATGGTCGATGATTCTATTGATTTCTTTTGGGCAAAATGTGCTAACGGGGTACTTCGCTCTGTTCTTCGGTTCGTTCGGATTCTTGACCCGTGCCTTTATGGAGTCCATTGATGAAGTAAGCAACAGTTCTGTGGAAGCTTTAAGGGCTACAGGAGCAAGCTATTTTTCAATTATTTTTCAATCGGTTATTCCATCTAGTATGCCCCAATTGCTTAGTTGGATCTTGTTTATGGTAGAAACGAACATCCGACACGCTACTTTAATTGGCATTTTGACAGGAACGGGCATTGGCTTTCTGTTTAATCTCTACTACAAAAGCTTAAATTATAGCTCAGCATCTTTGGTTGTCATTTTCATCGTAATTACGATATTCCTTATAGAATCGGTTTCTAATTACGTCAGGAAGGTGATTTTGTAAATGGGACTTCAGGAAGCCATTAGAGCCGTCTCTGACAAGGATATGGAACGGTTTAAAGTTCTTCAGAAACGCAGGAGGACTATACCATTTAATAAGCAAGCCTTTGTGATTCGATTAACGTTATTGGTATTGGTCGGATTGACGATCTATGGATTTATTACATTTGATTACAAGGATATTCAAATGCTGCAAGCCATTTCTCAAACAGCTCTAACGATTAAGACGATGTTTTTTCAACCAAGTCTTCATCACTTTACGTTTATTGAGGCGCTTCAGCAAATCACGATTACGCTAGGACTAGCATTTCTAACAACTCTGTTTGGTGCCATTATCGCGCTATTTCTAGGCTTGTTGGCTGCCTCAAATCTAAGCAATCCGAAGCTGTCGCTCATCATTAAAGGTGTTGTGGCTTTCATCCGAGCAGTTCCAACGGTATTATGGGTGTTGATTTTTGCCATTGCAGCAGGTCTTGGAAGTGTGGCGGCCGTGATTGGCATGACGTTTCATTCTATCAGCTACTTGGTCAAAGCTTATTCGGAATCATTCGAGGAACTGGATAAGGGAACGATTGAAGCCTTGAAGGCAAGTGGCGCAAATTGGTGGCAAATTGTTTTTCAAGCCGTGATTCCTTCTTCAGTCAGCTATTTAATTTCATGGACCTTCATGAGATTTGAAATCAATTTTGCAGTCGCGGTAGCAATGGGAGCAGCAGCAGGTGCTGGTGGTATTGGTTACGATATGTTCATGGCGAGTTCCTTTTATTATGATGTAAGAGAAATTGGGGCCATTACGTATTTTATTCTCGCTTTTGCCATTCTTATTGAAATCATTGCCTCGAGAATCAAGAAGAAATTAAGGGTTCATGCATGAAGCTTGCGGGAAATAGGAATCGAAAGTAACTAACGGCTGTCGTTCGGTGTTCATAACCGGGTGGCAGCTTTTATGTTAACAATAGTATGACGTAGTTTTAATCTCCAATTAACAGGTAGCTTGTATAGTATAAAGAGGGACCCGAATATACAAATAGGGAGATAACAACTATGGGCATTCATACTTATTTTAGGTCTTTAAATGAGCTAGAGAGAATCATTCGATGTCCAGGGAAGTTCAAGTTTGAAGAACATAGTGTCGCGGCTCATTCATGGAAAGTTGTTCAGTATGCCAAAACATTAGCGGATATCGAAGAGAAAAATGGTGCAATAATTAACTGGAAAAAGCTTTATGAAATTACCAGCAGTCATGATTATGGTGAAATCTTCATTGGAGATATCAAAACGCCTGTCAAGCATGCGTCACACGAGCTTCGATTATTGATACAACAAGTAGAAGAAGGAATGGTCTATAACTTCATTGAGGAACATATTCCCGCAGAGTTTAAAGAGACGTTCCATAAACAACTGCAGGAAGGTAAAGATGGTTCAATCGAAGGGCTCATTTTGGAAGTTGCGGATAAAATGGATCAAGTGTATGAGGCTTTTGCTGAGATCCAAAAGGGAAATACAGAGAAAGAATTCGTTACGATGTATCGAAATGCATTAATAAAAATCAAAAACATTGATTTATTCTGTGTAGACTATTTCTTAACTAACATTCTCCCCGATATGGTCAATGATGAGATGGTTTCACTTGTTGACATCAAAAGGATAACGGAAGAGGCGTTGGCTGACGTTCAAATCGAGGCAGGAAGATTGGGATATAGGGCAGGAAATCGAACGGTAGCCACGATGTCAGTGAATGAAGTGTATCAATCATGAACATACGTAAGGAAAAAGCATGTTCGATCAATGAGATCATTGATGAAACATGCTTATTTTTGTTCTGTCCGCAGGCAATTAGAAGGGGAATACACCTATTTCCAGCAGCTTGATGCCTGATCGGCATAGAAAGCGATAAGTTGTGCATACTAAACCAGGTAATTGGGGCGATGCACATTTCTTCGAAAGTTAACGTTGACGTTAACGTTTATTAGGATTATGATAATCACATAGCGATAGAAATCGATGTGGATGGGAGTGTATACATGGATAAATTCAAAATTGATGATGTAGCCAAAGAGAGCGGATTGACGAAGCGAACGATTCGATACTATGAGGAAATTGGCGTATTATTTCCACCAGAACGAAGTGAAGGCGGCATGCGCTTATACACGCGTAAGCATATCGAAAGATTGAGTCAAATCGTGAATGCCAGAGATGTCCTCGGATTTTCACTCATGGAGATTCAGGATTTCGTAGCGATTCGCGAGAAAATGGGCGAACAAAAAGAAGTGTATTTGAAAACCGGGGAAGCTGAGCAAAAGCTGCAGCAGCTAAAAGAGATGAAGATCATGGTTGACCAACAGCTAGATATGGTGGATCAGAAGCTCAACAAAATGACTGAATTTCGTAAGGAAATTGAACACCTTCAGAAACGAATCAACGATGGTATCACTAAAATGTCAACATAAAAGGAGTCTTTCGTAATATGCAACCTACAGCTACAAGTAAGGCCAATACGGCTGCAGAGCCGCATCAGAATGCGCAGAAAGTCAGTATGTTTAGTCAACCGAAAGCGGTATGGGCGGTCGTTTTCGCCAGTATTATCGCTTTCATGGGTCTCGGTCTTGTCGATCCGATTTTGCCCGCTATCGCTAAGAAGCTCCATGCTTCCCACAGTGATGTTACCTTGTTATTCACGAGTTATAACGCAGTCATGGCTGTAGCCATGCTGATCACAGGCGTCGTCTCGTCCCGCCTAGGCATCAAAAAAACACTGCTCGCTGGCATCGTCATCATTGCCCTCTTCTCGGCATTGGGTGGTATGTCAAATAGTATTTGGAGTCTTGTTTGGTTACGTGGGGGATGGGGGCTCGGTAACGCGCTATTCGTCGCTACCGCATTGTCCGCGATTGTATCTTTGTCCAAAACAGGCGTCGCACGTTCCATTATCTTGTTCGAGGTAGCCGTTGGTCTGGGGATCTCCGTTGGCCCGCTATTAGGGGGAGAGCTGGGTGCTATCTCATGGAGAGGTCCATTCTTCGGCGTAGCCGGTCTCATGGTCATTGCTTTCTTCATGATTCTATTTATTATGCCTAAACCGCAAACGCAAATTCGTCCCAAAAAAGCTTCATTGGCCGATCCATTCCGCGCCTTGAAATTCAAAGCACTTCGTACATTCGGAATAGCAGCTTTTCTTTATAACTTCGGATTCTTCACCTTGCTTGTATATGCCGCATTAGTCTTGGGCAAGTTAGGATTGGATGAGCATCAACTTGGTTACGTCTTCTTAGGCTGGGGACTTATGCTTGCCTTTACCTCTGTCTTTACAGCGCCGAAGCTTCAGAAACGCTTTGGAACAGTGCCTTCCATGTGTGTTCAATTACTTTTATTCGCTGTTACTTTGTTTGTCATGGCAAATTGGACAACGGACAAAACCGTTATTATCGTCGCAGTTATCGTCGCGGGTGCTTTCTTAGGAAACAATAATACCTTAATCACGACCGCAGTCATGAATGCAGCGCCCGTCGAACGACCAACGGCTTCTGCAGCCTATAGCTTCTTGCGTTTCATCGGAGGCGCCATCGCTCCATTCCTAGCAGGTAAGCTGGCTGAATGGTTCAACCCGCATATGCCGTTTATTGTCGGCGGTGCATGTGTTGTTGTCGCGGTCATCTATCTTTGGCTGAACCGTCAGCATTTGAAACACGTGGATGAAGTCGAGAGCGCACATTAAAATATTCGGAGAGCCCGCTAATCAGCGAGGCTCTTTTTGGTTCTAGACCAATTAACGGGATGGACAAGCAAAATGTTCAGGAATATGGTGAAAGTGGGGAATCCCATTGTTCGAATTGTTCATAGAACTTGAGATAATTCACTATGAAACAGCTCATGAATCCACTAACATTAACTTTAGTTGGTGATGGAATGGGGGGTGAACATAAGGCAGTAAGATGAATGTCCCAGTAGGATTGAAGTACCGCTTGTCTCAGTTCAGAACGAAAGGATGAGAGCCGTGTACGTTCATTCAAATGAAAAATACGTAGGGAAGCTGTTCATTGTAGGATTGATTGTTGTGCTATTCCTATCCTTGTTTTTGACCACACAAAAGGCTGAAGCTGCAAGCGTTACCATTCCAAGTAATGGCGTTCAAATAAAGGATAGTGCAGGAAATCTGTTGCAAGCACATGGCGGAGGAATTATTAAAGTAGGATCGTATTACTACTGGTTTGGCGAGAATAGAAGTGGAGATAACTTAGTTGCCTGTTATCGCTCCACGGATCTCAAAACATGGGAATTCCGCAACAATGTACTCAAACATTCGTCAGATCCAGAACTCGCGACTGCGAATATTGAACGGCCAAAAGTCATTTACAATGCCTCTACAGGTCAATTCGTCATGTGGATGCACAAAGAAAATGGCGTTGATTACAGCGAAGCAAGAGCAGCAGTTGCGTACTCCTCCACCGTTGATGGCAACTACACCTGGCAGGGCAGCTTCCAACCACAAGGTCAGTACATGTCTCGTGACGATACCTTGTTCGTGGATGACGATGGATCCGCCTACTTTATTTCATCTGCTAGAGAAAATTTAGATACGCATATTTATAAGCTTTCTTCCGATTACCGATCCATTGCCTCCTTAGTTCAGAAGGTTTGGGTAGGTTCTCAACGGGAAGCAGCAGCTATGTTCAAAAGGAATGGCGTCTACTTCCTCGTGACCTCGGGAGCAACTGGCTGGGCGCCGAATCAAATGAAATATGGGACAGCAACTAGCATCGCAGGGACATGGAGTGCGCTTAGCAACGTTGGAGATGGTACTTCATTTGATTCACAGCCAGCTTACATTGTCCCTGTTCAAGGTACTTCCACAACATCCTACCTTTATATAGGGGATAGATGGGCAGGTGCATGGGGAGGCATTGTGAATGACTCGAGGTACGTATTCCTGCCGATATCCTTCCCTTCGAATACTTCTATGAGCCTTACGTATTATGACAAATTAACAATTGATACGGCGACGGGGACGATTTCGGGATCGAATTATAGCATTAATTCAACTGCGAATTATAAGATACTCAATCGAAATAGTAATAAATCACTAGCTGTTAGCGGCACGGATAAAACGCTCAGTGCAGCGCCGATTCAGCAGTTTACGGATACGACAGAGCTGTTCCAGAGATGGCAATTCGTGAAGAAAGCGAATGGTTACTACAGTATCATCAACAAACAAAGCGGCAAATATATGGATATTAACGGTCAATCCACGGCGGATGGCGCAACGAACATTCAGTATGCTAGCAATGGCGGAAAGAATCAAGAATGGCTGCTGGTTGATCTAGGAACTGGCTATTATGCCATTGAGAATCGCAATAGCCGTAAATTTATGGATATCAGTGGCAGCTCTACAGCGGATGGAGGACAGAACATACAATATACGTGGAATGGCGGCAATAATCAGCAGTGGACGATTAATTAATTGAAGTGTGAAGCGAGGTATGGAGCGATTCCAGGTCTCGCTTTTTTTCTTGCATAATGGCATCGAACTGATGGAAGCGATTCTTCTGTAGCAGCCGCATCTTCCAGTTATCGTCATTTCAGCCCATGAGAAGTTTGATTTTGCCAAGAGAGCGCTCCGATTAGGTGCCAAAGATTATTTAATCAAGCCTGTAGAGTTAGATGAACTGATGCGAGTTGTCGGCAAGGCGCTCCAAGAGAAGAAGGAAATGGGCAGACTGACGCTGCAGCGTCCAGAAGCAGATCGTAGTCAAGATGGCCATTTGCTCAAAAAGAGGCACGAAGCGCTCATCGAATTGAGCGGAAGATCGGGGCACGCACGTATGCGAATACGAAGGCATACTTCGATGATGTTTTGGTAACGAGATAATTAACGCAAAAAACTTCCAGTTTAGTTAACTGGAAGTTTTTTTATCGTTAAAGATGGAAACCAACCTGTTTGTTCCTCGTAAGAGGATAGTAGCTCTGTGATTTGATAATTTTTCCTATCATGGCAAAGATTTTAAAACGTATCATTGAACTTATTCAGCAGCTCACCGAACCTTTGTTGATCTTCTTCAGTCCAATCTTGGAGATGTTTCGTTAAATACTCCAAGCGAGCTTGCTTGTTCAAAGCTAATTCCGCTGTGCCGGTATCCGTGAGTTGCATGGAATAGGCGCGGCCATCTTGCGGGTCCGGGATGCGATAGAGGTAGCCTTTTTGTTCCAGAGCAGCTGTTTGTCTGCTGATTGTCGACATGTCGAGTTGGAATTCCTCTGCCAAGGCTTTCACGCCGGCAGATCCATGTGTCGAAATCTGATGGAGCAATAGATAAGCAGCACGATCTAAATTGCCGACTTTTTTATTTGTAGTTGCAGCGATAAAACGGCGAATGAATATGCCTAATTCAACTTCAATGGTTTCAATGGGTTTTTTTGTCATTATCATAGACCTCTTTGTTAGGTGTTTGCAATCTTTTATGGTTGTATCGTAACATACACTGCATTATTTGAATATCTTCCAAAGTAGGGGTGATCGACTGTCTCTTAAGGATTGACTTCATCCGACATAGTTGTATAATGCAAGTATATAGTGTCATCATACTTCTTGTTAGAATACAAGGCAACTATAGACGGGAGAGGACACAATTTGAAAGCTAAGGAAATCATGGTAAGTCAGGTGTATAAAGTAAAAGAAGGGGATACAGTTCGCGCGGTTATTGAGAAGTTTCTCATGCACCGAATTAGTGGACTTCCTGTTGTCAATGATCGGAATGAAGTTGTGGCCTACATCAGTGATGGGGATATTATGCGATATATCGGCAAGCATGATGATTATATATTTGGTTCGTATCTCTACACGGCTGTGATCAAAGGGGATAATGATGAATTTCAAGATCGAGTGCGCAACTTGCTTCCTTTAAATGTGATGAAAATAGCACAGAAGAAGGTGATTGCTGTAGATGCAGAAGAAGATATTGAGCAAATCGCAGCGATTTTGGGGAAAAAACGAATAAAAAAGCTACCCGTTCTGAGAAGAGGCGTGTTGGTAGGCATTATTAGCAGAGGAGATGTGATTCGGCATTCCTTCCAGTCCATTTTACCACATTAGAAAGTATAAGTTTTCGATTCTCGAAAACGTCGTGCTAATTGGCGATAAAAACAACATTTAAAACGCGGTCGCACATCCTCGAAGGACTTCGATAGAAGTTTTTCTCATGAGATGTAAATGAAAGGAGCTATCTGTATGTTGGAGCGGCTCAGGCATAGATTATTTTTATTTCCATTATTTATTGTGATTAAAATTTATGTAGCTTGGATGATTTTATTTGAAACAGGACCATCGGCAAGGATTCTTTTGACAGAAATACCGGCGATCTTAATTACGTATTGTGTGGTTGAATATGTTGTCAAAAAGCATAAACTCGCTTGGTATCTCGCAATTGACCTCATAATAACTATTTTGTTTTTTGCACTTGTTATTTATTATAAGCATTTCGGAGTTATCGCTACGTATCACGTTTTAACCCAAGCCAAGCAAGTCGGTGCGGTCAAAAAGAGTATATTCTCTGTGATTGAGCCCCAGTATTTGCTGTTCTTCTTGGATATCGTGATTGTTGCTTTCTTTGCATTTTTCAAGCCGAAAACGAGAGAATGGAAGCCTCTTAGCTTGAAAATCGTGGCTAGTGTCGCTTGCTTCTCCTTATTACTTTGTGCACTTAGTGTGATTCCTAACCGCAGTTCCTTCAATGAGAATGTGAAGGCGTCCAAAATGGGCATATTAAACTATGAAATGTATAACCTGCTTTCACAGAAGAAAGAAGAGATCATTAGTCCAGATCAAATTACACAGTCTGCGATCGACGATTTGAAGAATAAAGTTGCTGTCGTGGAACCAACGTTACATGGCGCAGCGAGTGGTAAGAATTTGATCATCATTCAAATGGAGTCCTTCCAGAACTTCCTCATCGGTTTGAATATTGATGGGACTGAAGTTACCCCCAACCTGAACCGGTTGGCTGAATCCAGCTACTATTTCCCAAAATTTTATCAGCAAATTGGTCAAGGGAATACATCGGATGCCGAATTTATCGTGAACACGTCGTATTACGTACCACCGGATGGCGCGGCTACACAAGTCTATGGGAAGAAAGATTTACCCAGCCTTCCGAAGCTTCTTCAGAAGCAAGGCTACACAACGATGAATTTCCATACAAATGAAGTTGGTTTCTGGAATCGGGATGATTTATATCAAGCCATCGGCTATGACCGCTATTATGACAAGCAGTTTTTCAAAGATGAGGATGCCTTCTTCTATGGCTCGTCGGATGAAGTATTGTACCGGAAAACAGCGGAAGAATTAGCATCGTATCAAAATCAAGGCACACCTTTTTACGCGCATATAATCTCCATGAGCTCTCATAACCCTTTTACCATACCGGAAGAAAAATATAAAATGACCTTGCCTGAGCGGTACGAAGGCACCTTCGTTGGTGACTACATTCGCGCAGAGAATTATGCAGACTATGCACTTGGATTGTTTATCGAGGATTTGAAGAAACGGGGGATTTGGGAGAACAGTGTCGTCGTGATCTACGGTGATCACCGCGGGCTTCCCTTATTTTCTCTAAAAACGGATGACAAACATTTGATGACGGAAATACTAGGTCATGAATATAGCGAAAAGGAACTCATTAATATTCCTCTTATCATTGCATCGGAAGGCGTAACCACACCGAAAGTGCAAAGTCAGCTCGGTGGTCAAATTGACATTCTACCTACGGTTGCCAACCTTCTAGGCGTGTCATTGACAAACTATATACACTTTGGTCAAGATTTACTTAACCAGACGGCCTATAATTTATTGCCACAACGTTATTACTTGCCAACTGGCTCATTTGTAAATAAGGAAGAACTTTTCATGTCGGGCAAAGGTTTCGAGGATGGCAATTATTATACGCTTGCCGGCAATGCCAACGACCATCAATCAGCAACCGAAGATGAATTTAATCATGCGTTAAAGCTTTTGCAATTATCCGATAGTTATGTATCCCAACTCCCCGATCGTGTGGAGCCTGATTAACCTAAACCGCCTTGCGAATCTCGCAAGGCTTTTTTCATGCGTGCGAATGGCGGCCCTGTGGATTAAGTTAAGGTGATGGCATCAACTTATCTTGGGCTTTTTGCTGTTCTTGCTTGGAATAAAGTGATGACATAAAGTTAAAGTATTAAATTCTGAGAAAACGTCAGCTTATGGAGTTCTTAGCGTTATCGCGTAACGTTAATTGTAGCTGGGGAGCCTGTTGGAGCCGATTAGCGTTATACTATAACGTTATATGATGCCGCTGCACGGCCATGTTGTCTAAACGGTAGGTGCGAATGCGACTAGAGCCTGATGCAGGAAGCAGCAGCTTGGATTGGACTAACTCGTGAAGTAATTTACGTGCGTGCTGTCCCTTGATCCCAAGCAGATCACATATCTCCTGAGGCATGAAAGGTCTCTGTATTTGTATAGCGAATCGAAGAATTTCCCGCTGCTTTAATGAGAGTTTCAGTTCCGTGGTCACGCCACCACCGTATAGTTTTCCTAACACTTGCTGGATGAGTTGCTGACAGCGCCGAGGCTTCTCCTTGATCGCGTCAAGAGGGAAACGATAAATATGCCAGCCGTCTAGCATCAATTGGTTTTGTCTTTCGCGCTCATACTCAAAGCTTCGACGGGTTACATGTTTGGCATGTGAGCTGAAATCATCGACTTCCCAATTAATTAAATAGGTGGTCATGTACAAATAACTTCTCATTGTGAGCATGACCTTCATTTAATCGACGGAGAGCTTCGCCAGTAAGATTTTTCCTGTGTTTTTCCAACCATGATTCGTATAGTTCCAAGAACATTCCCCCTCAGCTGCTACGACAAAAAACACCGCGCCTTCCCCGAGTAGGGAGGGAGCGGTGTGCTTCAAGCGCGTCTATAAGTAATATCTACTATAGAGGAAAAGGAGCATATTGTCACTAGATATAAAAGCGTTATTAGGTCACTCTATGAAAATCGTGTAGGCACTCATTCCTTTGAATTTATAGGGCGTGAACCCCACATGCTTCTTAAACAGTTGGCAGAAGTAGGAAAAGTTCCCCAATCCAACAGCCTCACCAATATCTTGCACGGACATATCTGTTGTTCGCAGAAGCCAACAAGCTTGTCGGATTCGACGTGCGGTCAAATATTCGGTAATGGTGCTGCCGATGGATTGATGAAAGGTAGCAGATACATGATTAGGCGTCAAGTGAACAGACGCTGCGAGTTCTTCAAGCTTGAAGGGCTCCATGTAGTGCGCTTCAATCCAAGCGAGCATTCGCTCGGCAGTTGATGAGCTTCTACCTGAAAGATGTGGCACAGAATCGGATCGCTTCTCGGAATCGGTACGAAGCTGGTGTATGAAAGCCGCGAGGAAGAGTGTCTGCTCTTCCAGCAGTCGCTCGGGTCCTCGTTCCTTGGCCGCATCGAGTCTAGGCATGTAGCTGCGAAGTAAGACTTCAAGCTCCGGAAGACTTTCACTCCGGAATGCCTGCGGCATAAGCGGATCCTTCCATAGCTTCATGAGGAACTCGCGCAGCGTTGGAAAAGTAGAGAGCGCTGCCTCTAGGATAGCGGGCTCAAGGACGAAAAGCGAGCGGATGTAGTTGTCTTGTGGCAGATTGTGAATACGAATGCGATGTAATTGAAAGGGTCTAAAGCAAAAAATAGAGCCGGGTTTCAGCTCGACAATTTGTTGTTCTATTACGACGATCCCAGTGCCTTCATGCACGACAAGTAGCTCCATTCCCTGATGAGCATGAAATACTTCTTCGAAGGCGTGTGTTCGATCTTTGAAAAACGATAATTGCACCGGGTGCACGTTTAAGTTCATGTAATTCATCAGCTTCATAAGAGATCACCTCATCGTATTCTAACAACATTTTATCATAAGAGGCATAAACTTTTATGTTCTTTTTTTTGATACGATGGAGTTAAGTGAATGTGCAACTAGGAGGAGACACGTAACATGTTGAAACAACGTTTAAAAGAGCAATGGGAGCATTATCGCGGTTCCTTAGGCGGTGTTTGGGAGGTGTGGCGTTCAGATAAGCTGCAAAATCATTATAATGTCCCGTGGGAATCGGTCACGCTTCCACACACGTACAACGGGACCGATGTGATGGATCCCGATCATAAATATTATCAAGGACAAGGCTGGTATCGCAACAAATTGGAGGTACATAACCCTTATCCGAAGGGGAGAACGCTGCTGCATTTTGAAGGCGCAGGGCAACGCACGGATGTGTATGTCTATACGGAAAAGGTGGATTCCCACCTGGGCGGATATGACGAATTCACAGTGGATATTTCGGAAGCGATAGAACGATCGAAGGAAATCGAGCGATATGCGGGGCGTGTGCCGATCGCGATTGCTTGTGATAACAGCCGAGAATTGGAGACGATTCCTTCGGATGCGAGTGATTTCAATCTGTATGGCGGTGTATATCGCTATGTGAATCTTGTTTATGTGCCGCAGATTTCTTTGGCTCAGGTGCATGTGGAGACTGTTGTGGAAGATGTGTCTGCACAATCAGCTCGAAGTGGGAAAGTAAAAGTACGAGCTAAGTTGTACAATCCTGATCAGCTCGCGGAGAATATTAAGCTCACGATTGTGTTGAAGCAGCAAGATGGAACAATTGTCGGCCAAACGGAAATTTCTTTACCGGCGTGGCAGGATGAGATGGAGATTGCGACCTTAGAGGTGGAGAATCCACATCTATGGTCCGTCACAGATCCTTATTTATTCGACTGCTCCGTTGCCCTCGTCTGTGCGGATGGCGAAACGACAAGTCAAGAACGGTTCGGCTTCCGAACGTTTGAATTTGTGAAGCAAGGTCCGTTTAAGCTGAACGGCGAGCGTCTCTTGCTGCGCGGTACACATCGGCATGAGGATCATGCAGCAGTAGGGGCTGCGATGACAGAGGAAATGCTGCGTGAAGAAATGCAACTTATTAAAGACATGGGCGCGAATTTCATCCGCCTAGGACATTATCAGCAGTCTCGCATCGTGCTGGATCTATGTGATGAATTGGGCATTCTCGTTTGGGAGGAAATTCCATGGTGCCGCGGTGGATTAGGTGGTCCGGAGTATCGTCAACAATGTATCGATATGCTAACGGCGATGATTGAACAGCATTACAACCACCCTTCCGTGATTTTATGGGGATTAGGCAATGAGAACGATTGGGAGTGCGATTTCGATCATTTTGATCAGCAAGAGATTCGCACTTTCATGAAAAAGCTGCACGATCTGTCGCATGAGTTGGATCCAAGCCGATTAACTGCGATCCGTCGATGTGAATTTTGCAAGGATATTATCGATGTGTATTCGCCTTCCATTTGGGCAGGCTGGTATCGTGGTGTATATACGGACTATGAATCAAGTTGTCTGACGGCTTTTGAGAATGTGGATTCTTTCTTCCATATGGAGTGGGGAGCGGACAATTTGCCAACTCGGCATGTGGAGAAACCGTTCACGGGCTTTGCTTTTATGAAAAAAACAGATGGCGTCACGGATGAGCGTGATGGGGATTACTTATTAACGGGGGGCGAACCTCGCGTATCACGAGATGGCGATTGGTCGGAAACGTATTTCTGCGAAATGATCGATTGGTACTTAAAATCGCAGGAGAAGATGGATTGGCTGACGGGTGCGGCGCAGTGGTCTTTCAAGGATTTTGCGACACCGGTACGGCCGGATTCACCGATTCCGTATTTGAACATGAAGGGTATCGTCGAACGTGATCTCACGCCGAAAGAAGCTTTCTATGTGTTCCAATCCTACTGGTCAGACAAGCCGATGGTTCGTATTTATGGTCATACGATGCCGATTCGCTGGGGCGCGGAGGGCGAACGAAAGCTGATCAAAGTGTACTCGAACGCCGAACAAGTTGAGCTTTTTCTAAATGGAGAGAGTTTGGGTGTGAAGCAGCGCGATTCGCAAGATTTTCCATGCGCGGGTCTTCGCTGGGAAGCGGAGTTGACCGCGGGTGAGTATCATGTACGTGCGGAAGCTTTCAGCAACGGAGAGATTGTAAGCGACGAGCTGCAATTCACGTATCAATCGGATGCGTGGGGTGAGCCGACAGAGATTCAAGTAAAGACGGAATCTTTAGAAGATGGACGCGTTTACGTAGAAGTCGGTGCGTATGATGCAAATGGAATCTTTTGTCCCGATGCAGCTAGGTTTGTCCGTTTTGGGATAGCTGGGGATGGGAAGCTGCTCGATAATCTCGGTACGATTCGTGGTTCGAGACAAGTTCAGCTTGCTAGTGGGCGCGCAGGAATTTATGTAAATCCGACTGGTGGGTTGCCTGCGGGCATGACGGTTACGGATTTCGTAAGTGCAGGTGGCCCAGCATCATCACTGGCTTCCTTAGGGACTAGAGATGTTCAGCGGAAATACACATCCGTTGTCAGTGCTGCATGTGAAGGTTTGTCTACGGTAACAGCAGTCATAGAAGTTGTGAAGTAACCATTTTGAGGAGGCGTATAAAATGAGTGAACTTATGAATGCAGCAAAATGGCATAACGCACAGAAGCTAGAAGATATTTTGCCGGAAGTATGGAAAGAGCTGCAAGTGAAGGTTGATCGGATGATCGAGCAAATTGGGGAGAAATCTCCGCATGTTGCCAAAGAAGACGGCGTTTATGATGATATGCGGATCGATTGGTGGACGTCAGGTTTCTGGCCGGGCATTCTTTGGATTATGCATGAGATGACTGGACAAGAGCACTACAAGGAAGCAGCCTGGGAGTGGGATGGCAAGTTTGAGCAAAAAAGTATTCAAGATAATAATTTTCATCATGACGTCGGTTTCCAATACTTGCCGACAGCGGTCATTAAACATAAGCTGACAGGTGATAAAGATGGTTTGCGTCGTGGACTGCAAGCAGCCAATTTCCTGGCAGGCCGATTCAACATCGCAGGTAACTTCCTTCGCGCGTGGAACCAAGACAAGTTAGGTTGGTCGATCGTCGATTCCACGATGAATCTGTCCATTTTATTCTGGGCAGCCGAGACGACAGGGGACCCGCGCTTTGAACATATCGGAAGAGCACAAGCCGACACGGTTGTTCAGAAGTTCATCCGGGAAGATGGCTCCGTGAACCATATCTTGAGCTTTGATCCGAAGACAGGCGAGCTGATTGAATCGCTTGGCGGTCAAGGTGCCGGTCCGCAATCGGCTTGGAGCCGAGGCGCAGCGTGGGCCTTGCACGGATTGGCCAATGTGTATCGCTTCACAGGAGACACAAAGTACTTAAAAGCAGCTCAGCGCGTGGCGAATTACTTCTTGGCATGCCTGCCTGCAGATCACGTGGCACACTGGGATTTCCGTGCGGATGCGTCGCTGGATAACGAGCCAAGAGATACATCTGCCGCTTCCTGCGCAGCTTCCGGGTTGATTGAGCTAGCGACTTTCCTGCCGCCAAACGAAGGTGCTATGTATCTCCGTGCAGCAGAAGAGATGCTGCTTTCACTTACAGTGAATTACGGTACGTGGGATAAGCCCGAACACCAAGCTATTCTACTCGAGGGAACAGGGAATAAACCTGCTGATTCGAATGTGAATGTTTCGCTCATCTATGGCGATTACTATTACGTTGAAGCGCTTGCTAAGCTGGTCGGTTGGAAGCAGCGGATATTTTAAGGAAGTGAAAAATGAGCTAAGCGGCATGTTGCGCTTAGCTCATTTTTTGCGAAAAGGGCCGAAGTCTCATGCCCCCTGCACGCTTTAGTGATGAAAAACATCACTAAAGGCGCGAAAAGGGCCGGAATTATCGGTCCCCGCACGCTTTAGTGATGAAAAATATCACTAAAGGCATGAAATGGGCCGAAATCCCATGCCCCAGCATGCTGTAGTGATGAAAAACATCACTACAGGCGCGAAAAGGGACCAGGTAACCCACTTCTCCACGCTGTAACGATGAAAAACATCACTATTGGCGCGAAAGGGACCAAGTAACCCACTTCACCACGCTGTAGTGATGAAAAACATCACTATTGGCGCGAAAAGGGACCAGGTAACCCACCTCTCCAAGCTGTAACGACGAAAAACACGCTTACAGCCGCGAAAGTGCCTGAAACCCCCACCTCTCCACGCTGTAACGATGAAAAACATCACTACAGCTACTTCACTACCCACTCCACTCAACTTGCGATATTCCGCGGTAGTGCTGATTGTAGTTTTCTTAGCGGAGCTTGGAATTCCTGTGATCAATGAGAACCAAGAATTAGATCAATCATTAACAGGGGGACACCCAAGATGTCTCCGACAGGACCCAAAAGATCTACCTTTCAGCTTAACGCTGGGGCGGATCTTTCGTTTTATAAAAAAGCATTACTTTGTACTAGTAAAGCTTACCCCGTGCTTTCTCGCAAGTGCATAGAATCCATACACAGCTGCAACAGCGATGAGATAAGAGACAAAAGTCCATCCAATCGTCCATCCATGTTTATACTCAACTTTACCAACTACATACGCGATTGATTCAAGGCAAGTTAAGATGATCGCAAGTAAAATCAGGACAACCAGAGGGTGCTTCTTCTTAAAATCAATCCAGTAGATGCCTACACAGCCTGCAAAGGGATAGAGTCCAATGTCAAAAGGAAGTGCAGAAATCGTTTCATCATCTTCAATTTTTGGTGTGAAATCCCAAAAATCTACGTGATAGCCAATCGCATTAATAAGCGATGAGATGATGGCAGAAGCGGGAAATATGAGAATGGCTATGGTTGGAGCTTTTTTAAACCAGGCAATCCCGAATAACCAGGGAACAACAAAGCCTATTAGGATATTAATGAAAATACGTCCCACTCCTCATGATCGTAGATACTCTTAAGTATGACCCGTCTATTTCGGACTTAAACTCTCGTTAACGCCTATAAGAATCAAACCTGCTGACGTACATGAAGATATGTTGCGGAAAACTGGATTTTTGTTATGTCAAGTAATCGCTATATCCATGATCAAATGTGGAGGAGTTAATAATTTGCCCAAGGTCTGGCACGATTATTGGCTTTCCGCCGGACCAGGCTATGGCGGTGGCTGGCATTCTCCAGTAGGTGTGATGCGCAAAGACGCCGTGCCTGATGGTGGAGGAGTCCCTGGCAGTAATCCGCAGCATAGTTGAAGGCAAGTCCTGTGTATAAAGGATCCATCCTGATCAATCATGCTGATCCGATTGCGGCTGCGAAGGAAATTGATCGTATGGCCAAGCACCCGGACATGATTCAGGTTATCATGTGCAGCGGCTCCCGTATGCTGTTCGGTCAGCGCTTTTTTCACCCGATATATGAAGCTGCTGAGCGTAATGGACTGCCTGTCGCCGTTCATCCAGGTACAGAGGGAAGAGGGATTGCAGGAGCTCCGACGCCATCGGGCTATCCTACATCGTATTTGATTAGCACAATATTTTACCAATCAATTACATGTCTCATGTCAATAGCTTAGTGTGTGAAGGGGTATTCGAAAAATTTCCTAAGCTTAAATTTGTTGCCATTGAAGGTGGGTTAGCTTGGCTTCCGCATCTCATGTGGCGAATGGATAAGAATTTCAAAGGTCTTCGAGATTTAGTGCCTTGGCTCAAAAGATTACCATCCGAATACATTAAAGATCATATTCGTCTAGTAAAAGGCATCGAAATCGGTGTCTTCCTTGTAAATGGGAGTTACTATGCATGGCGTAATATGTGTCCTCATGTGGCTGCTCCTGTCTGTGAAGGTGTCGTGTGCGGGACACGGCTGCCCTCCTTATTTTTATGAATATGAATATGGCCGGGATAAGGAAATCTTGCGTTGTCCATGGCATGGTTGGGAGTTTGGTTTGAAGGGTTGCAAGCATTTGGTCGAAGGCGGCGTGCAATTGCGAGGTTATGAGGTAGAGGTTGAGGGGAGCGAGATCTACGTGCTCATCTAAAATCCGTGCAGATGTAGTGAGCTTAGGAGGTTCGAGCTTGGTTTCTTACATGAGGGCAACTCAAGTTAAAGCAGGAGGCAGTAAGGTGCCGGAGGGAAAACGCATTCCCATGGGCTGGACGGCAGTTGCGATAGGTGAAACAAGTGAAGAACGTGTACGACTTGTATAGAACAATGTGGGTAAAATCGAACAACACCTCGCTCAGGATATTTCCTGACGAGGTGTTGTTTTCGTTAGTCCTGAATGACAGTTATTGTCTTTTCTCCGCCAACATAAATGGGATTCGTGCGCGGATTAAGCAGCAAAGATCCAGACCCAGCGCTAACTTTGAGCTTTGCGAGTGGCTTTAGGCTGCTGCCATGATAGACGTTGAGTGGAACTGCACCTGTTTCCGTTGATTCTGAAACGAACAAGTGGTTTGTTCGCGGATTAATCAGCACATCCGAAAAAGCAGGTACAATTAACGAACCGATGACCTTATTCGTTCTGTTATTTACTACAAACAGCCGTCCCTTCACGGAAATTTGTGCACTCGAGATATAGACTCGACACGTTAGGGGGTTGAGCGTAATTTCTCTTTGTCGTCTTCCGAGTTGAATCTTACGGACATGGAGGGTACGCAAGTTGACGACAGAGCTGTATCTACTGAGATTATTAGCAATATAAAGTTGATTTGTTTTCCTATCAAGAACTGGTGTGATGACAGGATTTCTTCCGACTTTCAGCGTAGCAATGATCTTACTGGTATCTCCGCGGACTACGGCTAATGTATCGGTGGTTGTATTCGTTACGTAAATTCGATTCGTCAAAGCATTGACTAGTATTTGTGAAGGGCGTCCTTTGAATGGAATTTTGCTGTGTATTTTATTGGTAGCTCCGTTCAGTACGACGAGATTGGCGTTCCGCGAACCTAAGGAGATCGTTGAAACGTATACCAGATTCGTATGTGTATTGACCGCGATATGATCGCTGCGTTCACCAACCTTGATGGTAGAAATAACACGGTTCGTAAGGCCGTTGATAACAGAAACGGTGCCATCGTAAAAGTTGGATACATAAATACGATTCGTACGCGTATTGACAGCCATGTAGGAAGGCATTTTACCAATTTGAATGGTGGTTATGATTTTGTTGGTTTTGGTATCCAGAACACCAAGGTGGTTGTCACCTTGAATAAAATATAACCGACTCGTTAAGGGATTGATAGCGAATTGTACAGCTGGACTGCTGACGGGAATAGTTGCAATTAGGCGTGGTTTGGTCAATGAGATTCTAGGCTTTGTAACGCGCACAGCTTTACGGATAATCATAAAGACTCCCCTTCCTCAAGACATGTGGTACTTCAATCATATTCATGACCACGCTAGTAGGGAACTGGTAGACTGAAGTTAGCGTATCGGCGCACAACTTTTGAACCGTTTCAGCGTCAAAATTGCATGAGTACGATTACGAACGACTATCTAAGGAGGCATGGTAATGGCACACAAGTTTACTGGAATTGAACGCATCGGGGATATAAAAGCTAATCTTGGCGAAGGTCCCGTCTGGGACCATACGACAGGGCAATTAATCTGGGTGGATATTAATGGACAAGCGTTGCATCTGTATAAACCCAAAGACGGAAGCAACCGGACAATTACATTGGATCAAAAGGTCGGAGCCGCCGTGCCCAGACAGCAAGGTGGCATGGTTCTAGCTTTGGAGCGAGGTTTTCATCTGTTAGATTTGGAAACCGAGACATTAACACCCCTTGTTGATCCAGAGAGTCATTTACCAAATAACCGGTTTAATGATGGGAAATGTGATCGAGCTGGCAGGTTCTGGGCAGGTACGATGGCACTAAGTGAGTCGGTCGCAACAGGTTCACTATATTGTCTGGATATCGACAGAACCGTTCGTACCCTCGAGGATGGCTGCATTACGGTATCCAATGGACTAGGCTGGAGCCCGGATAATACCATCATGTATTACATCGATTCTCCGACGAAGAAAGTCGTAGCCTATGACTATGATGGTGAGTCAGGGAGCATCTCCAATCCGCGCACAGTTGTTATCATTGCAGAGGATGAAGGTTTTCCAGATGGGATGGCTGTAGATAACGATGGCATGTTATGGATTGCGCAATGGGGAGGCTGGCAGGTAGGGCGGTATAACCCCGCGACCGGGGAGAAAATAGGCTCGATTGCAGTTCCTGTGGAGAGAACAAGCTCTTGCGCATTTGGCGGGGAGCAAATGGATGAATTGTATATCACGACGGCTAGTGTAGGAGTCAGCGATGAGGAAAGCGTGAATCAGCCTCTTGCTGGTGCTTTGTTTCGAGTAAAGCTAGATGTGAAAGGCCCACAGGCGAATTTTTACGGGGGTTAAGTTTAGTCAACTCAAAAAGAGTTAAGCGCATGTACGCTTAGCTCTTTTTTCTATTGTTGTGGCTACGTTGTTCTTCCTGACCTCTTTCTATACGTACGAGTCGACGACTGTTAGGAAACGAACGTTAGAATCCTTTCAAGATTTATCACAAAGTCTATCGAATACCTTAGATACAGAAATTAAAAAGATGGAACACTGACGTATGTGGGTGGCAAATTAGATAAAGATGTCATCAAAGCTGAGATTAATCACTTTAGTAAATATGCTGTGCTTGAAGTATCCAAGACATACTCCGATGTGCCTTCCAGCCATTGGGCTTCCTATGTGATCAAGGAGCTAGCTGCTAAGCAGATCGTTGAGGGTACGAGTGCGACAACCTTTGAACCTGAACGCAGTGTTACTCGTGCCGAGTTCACAACGCTTCTAGTGAGAGCTTTGAAGCTTTTGGGGCTGCGGTCCTACAATAGGGTAACTAAAAGGCTGATCTGTGTAGTAGAGGTTTCTACTAGCGGTCAGCCTTTTTTCATGCCGAGTATTGCTTGCGAAATCGAAGTGGTGACATGCCAATAGCGGCCTTGAAGCAATTCGAGAAGTATGGCGCATTAAGAAAGCCAATATGTTCAGCGATTCGCGCGATGGACCACTCGGTTTTGATCAACAGCAGCTTCGCCTGCTCAATTCGGTAGTCGTGTAGATAGGCCATTGGCGTGCAATTATAGATTTCTTTCATACATCTGACGATATAGTTGGGGTGAAAATGAAATTCAGCGGCTAGTGAGCTATTCGTCACATCTGATTGATAATGTTGGCGCAAATACGATTCGACTTTGTCGGCGAGTATCAGGGCAGGTGACGCATCGTTGCGGGAATGTCCAGCATCAAGGAGACGTAGCAGTTCCATGAAAAGCTGCTGCTCACTCCAATATGTCTCTGAACGATGGTGAACCGAGTCGGTCAAGAGTTTGCGGAGATGACGTTCGGCAAGCGCGAACTCGGGTGGAGCACTATATTGCGGGATGCGGATCCGATACGGATTTTCCCAAGACTTCCTAACTTGTTGAGGGAAAGCAGTTCCTAGATCCTGATCCGATGTCTGCTGCCAGGCTCCTTGGAAGTCGAAATGAATCCAATAGAAAACGGTCTCGCTGTCACAGCCTTTAACGGGATAATGGTAGCGATCTGGGAGCAGTAATAAGGCTTGACCCTCCGAAACCTCCCATTCCTTGTCATCTTCGCCGATATATAAGGTCCCTTTGGTCACCCAGAGAAGATCAAAAATGCCCAGATGACGTCGACTTGGATGCATTTCCCCTGGACGGTAGGTGGACAAGCCAATCATGAGGTAATAGGGCAGCGGTGGTAGTTCCATCCAGATATGGCTAAGTTCGCTCATCGATTCGCCTCCCCTGTGAAGTGTTAAATTTTATATAAAATAAGTTGGGATTATTTATAGTTACTCTTTATTCATAAGGATAAACTGTAAGTAGTTGATAATCAAATGTTATATAAAATTGGATGACAAGAGGAGAGTTTACATATGGTGAATTCCACACACATGCAGGCTGCTATCACGAAGATACGCATACAAGATGAATTCTGGAATCCGTTTATGGAGCTTGTACGAGGCACGGTGATTCCGTATCAATGGGATGCTTTGAATGATGCGATTGCGGATGCGGAGCCTAGTCATGCTATTCGCAATTTCCGTATTGCAGCAGGGCTCGAAGAAGGAGTGTTTGGCGGTTTTATTTTTCAGGATAGCGACCTTGCCAAGTGGCTTGAAGCAGTTGGCTTTTCGCTGGCAAACACGCCAGATCCTAAGTTGGAACAAACGGCAGACGAGGTCATTGATTTGATTGCCAAAGCTCAGCATGAGAACGGTTACATAAATACGTATTTTACGATCAAAGAGCCAGGTCAGGCATGGACGAATTTGCATGAAGCGCATGAATTATATTGTGCGGGTCACATGATGGAGGCCGCTGTTGCTTATTATGATGCGACGGGAAAAAGAAAACTGTTAGATGTCATGTGCAAATTTGCTGACTATATTGATACGATTTTCGGTCGTGAACCTGGTCAGATCAGAGGCTATGACGGCCATCAAGAAATCGAGCTTGCACTCGTTAAACTTGCTCAGGCAACGGGGGAAGAACGCTATGTGAAGCTGGCACAATTTTTCATTGATGAGCGCGGTTCTGAACCGAACTTTCTAGTTGAAGAATGTAAAGCAAGAGATGGTTACAGTTACTGGACGCAAAAGAAGCAACCGATTCCGACAGTAGCGCAAATGGCGTACAATCAAGCAGATAAGCCGGTTCGCGAGCAGCAAGTGGCCATCGGTCATTCGGTGCGCGCGGTTTATATGTATACAGCCATGGCCGATCTTGCCAGATTGACCGGAGATGAGTCCTTGCTCACGGCCTGCCGCCGCTTATGGGATAACACAACCAAGAAGCAGATGTACATCACAGGGGGTATCGGCTCAACACATCACGGTGAAGCATTCACTTTCGATTATGATATGCCCAACGATACGGTTTACGCTGAAACGTGTGCCTCAATTGGACTTATTTTCTTTGCTCAGCGAATGCTGCAACTAGAAGCGAAGAGTGAGTATGCGGACGTCATGGAGCGCGCGCTGTACAACAATGTTATTGGCAGCATGTCACAGGATGGCAAGCATTATTTCTATGTGAATCCGCTGGAGGTTTGGCCCAAAGCATCGGAGTTAAATCCATCTCGCCATCATGTCAAAGCAGAACGGCAGAAGTGGTTTGGCTGCTCATGCTGTCCTCCGAATGTGGCACGCCTGCTTAGTTCGTTGAACAGTTATATCTACACATCTTCACCGGTGCGAAATACCGTCTACACACATTTGTTTATCGGCAGTGAGGCTCGCTTTGAGCTTGCTGTTGGCGAAGTTGCATTTACCCAGCAGTCAAAGCTTCCATGGGAAGGTTATGTGAGAATAGAGCTAACGTTGGCTCCGCAAGATCCGTTTACACTTGCGCTGCGCATCCCGTCTTGGAGCCAGGGTGGAGCGGTTATGAAAATCAACGGAGTACGGACAGCTTATGAAACCGTGGATGGCTATGCATGTGTTGAACGGCAATGGGTGCAAGGGGATAACGTGGATTGGGAACTTGCAGTCAAGGCGCAGTTGACGATCGCTCATCCCGCGATCCGAGCTAATGCTGGTAAAGTTGCGATTGAACGCGGACCTCTCGTTTATTGTTTGGAAGAAGTGGATAATGGTACACCGCTAGCCACCGTATCGATTGATGCCATGCAGAAGCTGCAAGTGAATTACGATGCAGGTTTGTTAGGAGGAGCCGTTGTGATTGAAGCGGAAGGTCATGCCAATGAGTCCGCTTCTTGGTCGGAGGATACGCCGTATCGTCCATTTACCCAGCAGGAGGTTTCAGAGCGAGTGAAACTGAAGGCGGTGCCGTATTATCTCTGGGGCAATCGAGGGGTAGGCGAGATGACAGTTTGGATACGCAAGGGCGGCGTGTAAACCTTTGTGAATGACTGTAAGTCCTTCGGAGATGAATCCGAAGGACTTTTTACTGCGTTAGCACGGGAACCGCGTGGATCTGGTGCTGGTGGATATGACTTGGGCGATTTTTATGCTCTCCCGGGGAAAATAAATGGATTTCCTACAGCTAAAACTCTCGTTTTTCCGAGCAAACGCAGAATAAATGGAAAATCTACAGTTAAATTTAACCAATTTACCTGATCTGAAGAAAAGTGGCAGAATTAGCGACATGTTTTCCATGTAAATCGAATTTTCGAGCAAAATTCGCGTAAATAGCTGCATATTTTCCATTTAAACAATTTGAGTAGCGCACAAGCCTCTCCAAACCCTCCAAACTTACCAACCCCCACCAGCAAAGTCCGTCAACAAAGTCTGTCAAAAATGTCCACCTTTTAACGCCGCCATTGTTGTCCCGTCCGTATCCGGCACTTATTCTTCGTGCTCTGGCCTTCCGTCAAGCCAATCATCCAGCGTAGCCACGCGTGTTGGATATTTGTAGCTTCTGGCTAGGAAGCCGATGCCATGTTGAACCATAGGATCCTGATCTGTAGGCTGATAGCGCAGATCAACACTCCAGCGAACCGTATCGGACATGTTAGGGGTGGACATATGGAGGCAACGATCATTGAACAGAATTGCGCTTCCTGCGGATACAGGCAGGGCGACGGTTTCCGTTTTGCCAAGCTGACTATCTTTGAGCGCTGTATACCCTGTTCCAGTGTGCGTTTCACGATGCCACTTGAGCACACGTTTACGATGTGTTTGGGGCTTGATATGGAGGCAACCATTGACTTCATTCGCATCGACAAGCGGGATCCAGACGGTAATAACGGGATTTGCATTCGCATCCGGCCAATACGATTTATCTTGATGCCAAGGAACTGCGCCAGCGGCTACTTTCGGGACCTTCGGCCGCACGTTGTATACCGGATTAGCGAATAGCTCTCCACCAATTAATGATTCTACCGCGTCCAAAATTTTCGGATTGCTCATCAAGGTGAAGTACCCAGGGATACGGTCGCGCCAGCTTCTGCCGTATTTCAAGAAGTTTTCGGCGGATAGATCCTGAAATAGCTCAGCTAGGCGATTTGGAAAGGGCCGATCTTCAAGCTTATCCGTAATAAGTCCATCCGCGAACAGTTCGTCCGCAATCATCGATACCTTCTGAGTCATCGCTTCACGCGCAGAGGCTAAATCTTCCTCCGACAATAACTGGGGGATGATGAGATAGCCTTGTTCCTCATAAAACTGCGATTGCTCGTTAGTTAAACTTCCGCTTATATTTTGCTTGATCAACCTACTCACCCTCCAACAAGTGTTGTAATATAGAAAATATAACATGTCATGTGCTCGTTGTATTTGCTTCACTGTTCGTCAATTGATCAATTCTTCCGATCATTCCTATAATCAATTTACTAAACGAATGCGAGGGTTACTATGACTACTTTATCTTCTGTGAGTCCCTATGTAAGAATGGGCCATTATTATCAATTTCCAGTCGAACGAAACCAAGCTGAGATGGGCAGGATCGGATACTGCTATGCCTTTCATTTCGTTGCCGGAGGCAAAGGGACAGTGTCCGCCAAGGGGAAAACATACCCGGTAAAGAAAGGTGATCTGATCTATTTTCCACCTGAAGTGGGTCACTCCTTTTACGCTCATCCTGATCATCCTTTAGCCACCTACAACTTGTATTGTGATCTCTGGAATTATCAATTGAGAAGTAGTCAACATCTCGTTTGGAATGAGTCTGACTTTAATCATGACTTGCTAACGCACATTGTTCCGTGTTCAGAGTTGGCCATGCTACCTGTCGTTACGCCCATCCAGCACGATGCGTCGCTTGGTCAATTATTCATACATGCCGTGACCCAGTCCATGAAAAGTGACCACTACTCTGAATTAATCGTAAGCAATCTTCTTAAAGCATTCCTTCTAGCGCTTGTACAAATTGCTTCAACGCCACACTTCATCGATTACCGTATCGTTCCGATTATTGAGCGAATGGACAAGGAAGCGAACGCAAGTCGAGGTTATGACGAATGGATGAGCCAATGTGGCCTTCGCAAAACGCAATTTCATGAGCTATTCAAGCAAGCGACAGGCATCTCGCCCAAAGCATACTGGACCAAATCCATTATGAGGCAAGTGGAAGCAGCTCTGTGGGAAAGCAACCGTTCCATAACGGCCATTGCGGAGGACTTCGGGTATTCATCGGTCCATCATTTTACCAAACAATTCACTCAATTTCATGGTGTTTCGCCAACAGAGTTCCGGAGGAGGAAAAATTAGAGTTAATATGTGATATGGTTCCTGTACCATAAGTTAGTTCAATATCGGCTTAAATAACTAGTATGTTACGATTTCTTCCATAAACTATAATTTGTCTTAGAAATGGAGGGAGGGACCGCCAATTTGGTAAGCGCTTGCATTTGACAAAGCGGGTTGATTGGAAGCAATATGCAATGATTTTCGAATTCGACTAAGGAATGATGGAGGAAAAATGAAAACAAACGTTATGAAGAAGAAGTTATCCGCAGTCATGGTATCCGTCATGATGTTCTCACTGTTTGCTTCCGTCGATTTTGCTTACGCAGACGCCACTACACCAACTACTTCTACTACAACGGCAACGACACCAGCGGCAACAACGATGGACACGGCATCCAAGTTTAAAGCTCTCAAAGACAAAGGTATTTTCGATGGTTCCGACGAAGCAGGGTCAGCTGAACTCGATAAAGAGGTGACGCGGGCTCAGCTTGCCAAAATCTCCGTTTTGTTGAATGGTCTAAAGGAAGATGTTCCTTCCAGCGCCATATATACAGATCTGGCAGAAACAAGCTGGGCGGCAGGTTATATCGGTGCAGCAACCAAAGCGGGCTATATGCAAGGTGTGGAGAAAGATCATTTTGATCCAGCCGGCCTAGTCACGATCGAACAAGCAGCTTCTGTACTTGCACGTGTTTTCAAGCTGGAGGCAGATGAAACCGAAACGGCCAAAGTGAAGGGCATCGTGTCCGATTGGGCGAAAGGGAATGTGGCTTCTGTGATTAAAGTGGGGCTCTTGGCGGATATGGCTGATTTCACCAAAACAGTGAATCGCGAGCTGCTTGTCAATGCCGCATACGCTGCTTATCAGCTGATTCAAGCCGGAGGTCCCGTTGTGTCCAAAGTTTCTGTGGCTGACTTTAGAGCTACGGGCGCTAAAACTCTCGTGGTCAAATTGAATGGCTCACTCGCTGACACGAGTAAGTTGACGGTTTCCATTCTTCGTGGCTCCATTACAGGATCAGTCGTTACAGGTGCTCAGAAGTGGAATACCAACAAGAACGAAGTGACGATCACGTTGGATACGAAAATGACAGAAGGCCTTTATACGGTAAAAGTTGAGGCTGTCAAAGATGGCGGTTTAACGGTGGATAAAGCAACGGCAGAAGTGTCTGTTGGCAACGAGAAAATCACGCAAATTGACTTCACGACACCGTCGGATAAAATTGCTCAGGGCAAAGTCAAACTGACTTTTAAAGCTGTGAATCAGTATAAGGAAGTATCCGATCTGAGTGCAGCCGTATTTACCATCAATTCAAGCCTAGATGGAGATGCCATACCTGCGGGTGATTCACAGTCAGTCATGCTCGATGTTACCCATGCCGTCTACAGCAACAAGTTGCGTCAAGACTCGCAAGTGATCGTCACCATCATGGCTCCGGATTACTCCGTGACAGCCAACAAGACGTTTACGGTTGGTGAATTGCAGTCGGTAAGCAAAGTTGAACTGAGCGATGTTGTTTATGTGAGCGGGAAGACGAAATTCGAGGCTGGTGATCTGGTTTCGGTTCCTTACAAGGCTTATGACCAATATGGTTATCCCGTTACGGATTTGGATATTTTAACAAACAGTACATTAACAAGCTCCACAGCAACAGGTGTAATCGACATGTCTGCAACAAGTCCTGCAAGAGGATTTGACTTTATTGCTGACGAAACCGGAGATGGCATTCCCGAGTTGAAGGTCAAAGCTGCTACTAGCTTTACTAATTTCAGCATCCAGGATGTCACGCTTACGTTGACGGGACTTGGATCAGGCCAATCCGTTTCCAAGGTGATGAAAGTGGCTGCTTCCAAAGCGCCTTATGAGATTAGTATAGGTAACTTCCCGAATACGGTAGCCGTGGGAGACGAGGATTTCTACTTGCCAATCGTTGTCAAAGACCAAGGCGGAACGATCCTTACGACAGATGAAATTGTAGAAAATGCCGATAAGATAAGTGTATTTGGATTATCAAACGGCAGTATATCAGTTGGCGCCAAGGATTCACTTGGCAGACTAATTGGCGGAATCGAGAAGAGTGGTGCAAATAGAGGTACAATTCGCGTCTCCGATTTAAAAACGTTATCAGACGTAAATAAAGGTCCGTTAACGATTAAAGCTGCGCTCCTCACAAGTGAGAAAACGGCTGTGAATAGCACGAATATTGTTGCCAAGCGTTTTCCGAAAACCGTGTACTTTTCCGTTGTACCGAAACCTAAGATGCTTCCTTCGCTCGAAATGGTGAATGGAAGAACGGAGAATGCGTTCCGTTTGAAGTTCAAAGATCAGTATAATGAAGATTTTGATCGCGATTACCGAGGCTATTCGATGAAATTATCTTTTGCCAAAACGTCTGGTACGGTTACAGATGCAGTTTATGTACTCAGAGGAAGTACAACTGCCTTCTTGGACGCAACTAAAACTTCTTTTATCGTAAGAGGTGTAGATGGCACGGTAGAAGGTTATGATTCAGGTAAAGTGTCAACTGATTTCGGTTATTATCGGGATCGCGATTTCTTCTTTATTGCCAAGGTTGGCGATAACAATGAAGGTACGTACCAAGTTACAGCTCAGTTGTATAAAGGGGATGAGGCTGCGGTTGCTGCAGGATCAGCATCCTTAATGTCGACAGCGATTGGTACGACGCAGCTCCTGAAAGGTCGAGAAGCCAATAACTTGGTGTATACACTGACACCATTTGCTAATGGCATTTATGCTGTCGATAAGGTTAAGGATACGCTGCAAGGCTCACTTACGAATGTCATTAATAACGTTTATTCAACAGAAAGTGTATCTTTAGAGAATATGTTCTCGGGCAAAGTTGTACTCACGGCCAAGGATGCTAACGGCAATATTGTTCAGCTCCCGAACAACACGATTCAACAGTTGAAATCGGTCACGACTTCCAATACGAGAGCTTCTTCCATTGTGAATAAGCCAAGAGCTGATGGTGCTGTTGCAAACGCTCCTGACGGGTATGGGATTCGTGGTAAGGATGCTGGAACAACTAGCATATCCGTGCTATTCAAACCGTCTAACTACACGGGTAATAAAGTGGCTTTCCTTGATAACATCGCCATTAAAGATGATCCTTTAGTCGTTAGCTCACTAACAGCAACTTATAATGGGAAAGCAAGAATTATGGGATTGTCACAGCTGAAAGCAGGCGTTAACATCTTTACAGGTAACACCATCGATACGGTGGCCAAGAAATTGCTGCTGAAACAAACGTTTAGCAATATTACGCTAATGGATCAATATGGAAACAATGCCTTTAAAAACAGCTCTGTGATCCGTGTAGCACCCATTTTCGGTATTCAAATCTTTATTAGCAATGTCAAATGGACGAATGATAACATTGTACCAGATTCAGGATATCTCGCAGTTGAATCCAATATTACAGGTGTTAACAATGTGAATGGATTGTCTAACCAGCCTTATCCTTTAGCAGGAGATGAAACCGCTGGCTATACCTATCCATCCACAGACGCGGATATTGGTGCAACCGCTGGCGGTAAAGTCGATCCTACCGACTGGGTATTCTCCACCATCAATAGTAAGATCAGATTATATCGCGGAGATGCGAAGTATATCTACAAACCAGCAACATCAGCGATTGATGGAACACCTGTTGAGGTGGCTTCCTTCACAGCAACAATGATTACGGCCAACGGGAAAAGCATTTCGCTTGATGTGTACCCGGATCCATCGAAGTAAGGTATCAGAGGCTATCTCAAGAGTCAATTTTGACTTTTTGAAATAGCCTCTTTTTTCGCTAATGACCGATGAGTAATAAACCTGCTTCCCGCAGCTAACTGGATTTTCTCCATCTATTTGAAGTGGAATTCTCGAATTTGAAAGATTAACTGTATTTCATGTAGCTAAATTCCTTCGATTTATTCAATTCTTCAAATTTCATACAAATTAAATGTACTTTTTCCATCTATTCCTCAAAATACCTCAGATTTGAGCAAATTAGCTGTAGTTTATACATCTAAACACGAATTGGCAGTCACCATGATTTCACAAGCCTCAAACCAACGACAATCCTACCAATCCAACCTCAAACCAGCCTCATTCCTACGCCCAACCTCAGTATGCGTCGAACACACGATTCACAGTGGATTTGGATAACTGAACACAGGGGCATTGTATCGAAAGGAACGTAGATGCGCTATTTCGGCGAAATGATCATCACCTCTTGGCAGTCAAGTTGTCATAGAAATTATCCGCGTGAAGTAAGGATAAATAGACCAGAAAGGGGCGAGAGACGATGGGAACAACGGATTCAAATGAGTCCTCCTCAGCAGCAAATATACGCTGGCATTTAGGTGAAGGAGCAGGAATCGTCTGGGACATTCATCTCGGACATCTTGCCCACCAGGATCATGTCGAAATGAGTGGGAAAGAGGTTTCCCTCATCGTGATGTATGGTGTAGATTCGGAAGGTGGCGTTATTTTAAAACGTAAAGTCGTATGGCCTGGTTTGCGCACGATTCCGAATGATACACATGCTAGTTTAATGGAGGCATTTGGACAGGAGCTTTTACCTTGCATGCGTGTTGGGGGTCGATTAGTTCAAGAAAAGTTGTTTAGAATCACGTTCGACGGGATCCTGCAGTTGGCCTCTGTATCCGATCAAGGGGTTCTGGTCCGTAGAACTGTATTTCCAGCGATAGATAAACCATATGCACTAGAACGCGTAGAAGTTCAGAATATGACGGAGGACAATGTGCAGCTCGAGATTGGACGGATTGCATGTGTATATTATCGCAGAGGTACCAAAGGGGTCTATATGGTGGAAGCGGGTCATGATGCGCCATCAACCGTGGAGCTGAGAGCAGGGGAGACGCTGGAATTCAAGAGTTGGATCTGTGCTTCGACATTGCAGGGATCCACTGAAAGTCTCGACGTGTTATACGAGGAAAGGAAGCGGCGGGAATTCTTGAAGGAGATCGGTTCGTCATTGCAGCTTGAAACGCAAGAGCCCCATTTGAACCGGATGTTTGATTTGGCCAAAATCCGTGCAACGGAGAGTATTTTTCGCACCAAGAACGGTTTCATGCACTGTCCCGGTGGCGGATCCTACTACGCGGCAGTATGGACGAACGATCAGGCGGAATATGCGGGTCCATTTTTTCCTTTTTTAGGCGAACAAGATGCAATAGAGGCATCCTTGAATGCCTATCGACTTTATATGCCGTTCATGGGACCTGACTTTCATCCCATACCATCCTCTATCATCGCCGAAGGCGTAGATATTTGGGAGGGGGCGGGAGATCGTGGGGATGCGGCGATGTACGCCTATGGTGCGGCGCGGTTTGCGCTGGCGAGTGGCAGTCGAAGAATAGCCGAGGAGCTATGGCCAGCTATTGAATGGTGTCTGGCCTATTGCCGGCGGAAACGAACCCAGGCTGGCGTTGTCGCATCAGATTCGGATGAACTGGAGAATCGCTTTCCAAGCGGCGACGCCAATCTGTTCACTTCGTCGCTTGCGTACGGTGCTCTTCTTTCGTCCGCTCACCTTGCGCGAGAAGTCGGGAAAGCGGAGCAAGCCCCACGCTTAGAGGAGGAGGCGGCTGAACTGCGACAAGCGATTGAATCCCATTTTGGCGCAAACATTGAGGGTTATGAGACCTATCGCTATTATGAAGGAAACGACATTCTGCGTTCGTGGATATGTGTCCCTCTGACAATGAATATCTTAGATCGCAAGGAACAGACGATTGCAGCTTTACTCTCTTCGCGATTGTGGGTAAACGGCGGAGTTGTCACACAGGCGGGGGAAACCACCTACTGGGATCGCTCCACTTTGTATGCACTTCGGGGCATTCTCAATGCGGGTGAAACAGAGCTGGGGATCACACATCTGCTCGAATATTCGCGGAACAGATTGCTTGGCGAACATGTTCCCTATGCGGTTGAGGCATTCCCCGAGGGTAATGGGCGGCACCTCTCTGCGGAAAGTGCGCTTTACGCACGAGTCATTGTCGAAGGTTTATTCGGCATCGTGCCCACGGGTCTTCATACCTTTTCCTGTTCGCCTCGAATGCCTGAACACTGGGGCACTATGGCGCTTCGTTCAATTCGAGCGTTCGATTCATGTTTCGATTTAGTCGTTACCCGTGGTGAGGAAGGGGTATTACTAACATGTGTGACGCTCGAGAAACAGGAAACTTATCTTTGGGATCAAGGTAGCCCGATAACAATTCATCTGCGGTAAAAAAGGAAAACCGAAGGGTCACTTCAAATAAAAATCGTTTGAAATCTTCCCTACACCGTTCGAAATTTGGTATTATCTATTATGACGAAATCTTCAGGACCTATGGAAATATTTTAATTTCGCATGAAAATAGGTTATGATAGGGAATGAAATCATAATAGAAAGTGGGATCCATAGTGGGACGTAAATGGAATAACATAAAAGAGAAGAAAGCTTCGAATGATGCAAGTACGAGTCGTGTGTACGCGAAGTTCGGCCTCGAAATTTATGTAGCAGCACGCAAAGGTGAGCCAGACCCGGAATCAAACCGTGCGTTGAAAGTCGTTCTTGAACGCGCCAAAACGTATAATGTACCGAAAGCGATCATTGATCGCGCCATTAATAAAGCCAAAGGCAGCTCTGATGAAATTTATGAAGAGCTTCGTTATGAAGGCTTTGGACCTAATGGCTCCATGGTCATTGTGGACACGCTAACGAATAATGTAAACCGTACCGCGTCAAGCGTTCGTGCCGCATTTAGTAAAAATGGCGGTAACATGGGGGTAACGGGTTCCGTTGCGTACATGTTCGACGCGACAGCGGCGATCGGAATTGAAGATAAAAGTATAGACGAAATTATGGAAATTCTGATGGAGGCGGACGTAAATGTTCGTGATCTTCTTGAAGAAGAAGACATGGTCATGGTGTATGCGGAGCCCGAGGAGTTCCACGCTGTTCAAGAAGCGCTCAAAAAGGCGGGCATCACGGATTTCGCAGTTGCTGAGTTGACGATGATTGCTCAAAATAACGTTACGTTATCCGATGAAGGACAAACCCAATTCGATAAGATGATTGATGCTTTAGAAGATTTGGAAGATGTTCAACAAGTGTATCATAACGTGGAATAGGTATACGGATGCATAAAGAGGAAGCAGCTTCGATCTCAGATCCTAGCTGCTTCCTTTTCTCATGTTCAGTTAGACACAAGTGGGAAATATAAGCGGATACATATGAGGCAAAACAAGGAGCATACCGGAACTCAGCTGGAACTTTACATCGAATCATGGTGAGTATATGGGCGAGCATGGACTTGTCCATAAAAACAACCTGTATGAGACCGCTTATCGTGTACCTATGCTGATGCGTTGGCCTGCAAGTATTCCACAAAGGGTAGTTGTGGATAAGTTAGTAAGTGTCGTCGACTTCCAGCAAACGATGGCTGGATAAATGGGAGTGGCAGCGAGTGGTCAAGAGCAAGGAAGAGATGCGTCACCTTTCTTGCGTGGAGAGGATCCAGCATGGCAGGATGAAGTGTTTGTTTAAGGACAAGGGGAACTGAAGATTCGCCCTTTAATGTCCTTGCTGATATGTGGCATGTTGGTTGCGAATTGAGCCGGGGGGTTGGAGTAGAAGCAGGAGTAGGAGTAGGAGTAGGAGTAGGAGTAGGAGTAGGAGTAGGAGTAGGAGTAGGAGTAGGAGTAGGAGTAGGAGTAGAAGTAGAAGTAGAAGTAGAATTAGAAGTAGAAGTAGAAGTAGAAGTAGAAGTAGAAGTAGAAGTAGAAGTAGGAGTAGGAGTAGGAGTAGGAGTAGGAGTAGGAGTAGGAGTAGAAGTAGGAGTAGAAGTAGAAGTAGAAGTAGAAGTAGAAGTAGAAGTAGAAGTAGAAGTAGAAGTAGAAGTAGAAGTAGAAGTAGAAGTAGAAGTAGAAGTAGAAGTAGAAGTAGAAGTAGAAGTAGAAGTAG